>CAYPMR010000042.1:0-28627 GCA_964411665.1 uncultured Granulosicoccaceae bacterium
GCTGTGTAATCGGGCAATTGGATATTCGGTCAAGCATTTACCCGGTTTTGTTCGGTTTTATCCAGTTTTGTCAGAAGCTATTTTCACCGAATACCCATTTATTGCTAACCGTTATCCACTGCATTTTTTGATCCGGTTGCCTATATATAGCCTCGTTTGCCTTTCGTTGTATCGCTCCAGTACCACGCTGGGGCGATAAGCAGACAAAGTAGGGATGAGTCCAGGCAAGATACAGCTAAAAATCAATACATCGCCCGTTTTTGATCCAGTCGCCGTAACGGGTTGGATCTTTCTTGTCTATGGTCTCGGTCGAAATGTCGTTCTCATTGGCCGCTTGCTCGCTACCTTCAGGAATCGAAGCTGGAGTCGGCTCTGTTTTCTCCTGAGGCTGGCCTTCAGTCGCGCTCTGAGGCTGCGGTTTTGATGGCTTTTTCATGATGTCGAGTTTGTCGTCGCTCATTTTATCACTACCGGATTCTTGTTTGTCAGTCTTTGAGCCGCGCGTTTGCAATCAGCGCTCATTCTGCAAGATGTGAACTATACGCTGCCTGTTGCATAAAACTGTCTTTTTCCGATCTGTGCATGGTTTATTGTTAACTCACCGGGCCTTTTGCTAAGCGCAGTCCTATCGTCTGCGTGCAGTGAAGGGCGTCGACCCATACAACGACTTAATTCAAGGTTTTTCGCAAACAGTGTGAATATCCTGCAACTTGTTAATGTTTGCTTGCCAGGTTGCGGTCTTGGGCTGCACAGTGTGATGCCTGACTCCGCGGTCGACAATGGTTTGCGGTAATACTAGACAGCATTTCGCTGCAGATGTTCCTGCGGCCAAGGCATCGACTATAATTTCCCGGCCGTGCAAGCCCAAACACTGGATAACTCAATGAATCTTTCATCGCAGACCTGGACAGAATTTTTAGAAAGTAAAGGTGCGGTTTTTACCGATAATCCTGATACGCCCCTTTTGCGTGGCTTTGGTGAGGCTTCTCCTGGCAGTGAGGCAAAGGTTGAGAACTGGATCACTGATCTCGCGGATCTGGCAGTCATTGAGGCATCTGGCAGCGAATGTGGTGAGTTTCTGCAAGCGCAGTTCTGTAACGACGTTGCGCAGCTTGCTCCGGATAGGGGTGATGGTAGCGGTACTGGCGCTCAATTGAATGGCTACTGCAACCCCAAGGGTCGTTTGCTTGCGCTTTTTCATTTGCTGGCTCTGAATACCGATCCGGCCGCGGCTGATACTCAGACCCGCTTCCAAATGATCCTGCCTGGCGAATTAGTCCCTTCGTTTATAAAACGCTTGAGCATGTTTGTACTGCGTGCTGATGTGTCTTTTACCCATCGCGACGACGGTGTTCGGGTATTCGGGCTAGGTGGTCCGAATGTCCTTGACGCACTGGCTGGGCTTTTTCCGGCAGGCCATCCTCCGGCAGATGTGCAAACTTATAGCAGCGAACAGAATAACGGCCTGGTGTTGATTAAGCTGCCACTGGATCGGTGGATGTTGGTAGTGCCGCAAGAGCAGCTTGCCGACACATGGACACACCTTGCCGGCACCCTGCAGCCAGTCGGGCGTAACCGATGGACCCTGGCAAGCATTGATGCAGGCGAACCGGTGCTGACAGCCGAGACGATGGAACAGGTTATTCCGCAAATGTTGAATATGCAGGCGATCGATGCACTGAGTTTTAAAAAAGGATGTTATCCCGGTCAGGAGATCGTTGCGCGTATGCAATACCTCGGCAAATTGAAGCAGCGTATGCACAGATTGTCGATTTCGATGAACGATATTCCCACTGCAGGCACAAAGCTCAGTGCTGGTACCGTGGCTGATGCTGGCTTAATCATCTCTGCAGCTTCGTCAAGTGATGGCATTCGCGCTCTGGCGGTCGTCAAGGAAGCTGTCGATCCAGCACAGCTTGAGATTGAAGGGGTAGGTAAGGTGACGGCTATTTCACTGGAGCTGCCTTATCAATTGGCTGATATAACTGCCGGTTCCAGCGCTGAGTAATAGCCGTGTCGTTGCGTGAGGTCTATGCAGCTGCCTCCATACTGGATGCGCAATTGTTGTGCGACATGCTTGTCGATGCCGGATTCGAAGCGCAAGTCTTTGGTGGCTATCTGACTGGCGCTGTAGGTGAAATACCGCCCGACAGCTTGATCAAGGTGTTGGTCAAATGCGATGACATCGAATATGCATGGCAGGACAACTACAAGCTGACTGCCGGAGCATCAAAAGATCCGGATTCGCAAGTTTGGCGTAATGCCCGCGAGGTGGTTGAAGAATTTGAATTGAATCTGAACAAGGAAGCCTATCCGAGGGTGTGTCGCCAGTGTGGCGAGCAGAGCGACTCGCGATTCACTCACTGCTGGTCGTGTCAGGCTTTATTGCCATCACATGACTCTATATAAACCTGCTGTCTAAGCCTGCTTGATTAAAATCCGGCAAATTGATAAGTAAAATCAGTGCAACAGAGCGAACATCTTGCGCCGATATTGACCAGCCAATGGATCATCACCCAGCACATCAAAGAGATTCAGGAGCTTTTTCTTCGCTGCCCCCTCGTTGTGCTCAGGATCTTTTTGCATCACGGTTAGCAGCTCGTTGATAGCCTGCTCCATATCACCTGCGGCAGCTGTGTGAATAGCGTATTGATAGCGGGCTTCGCTGTCGTCAGGGTTTTTCTCCAAGTCGCTGCGCCATTGATCAAGAGTTTTCTCATCACCCATGGTTTCGCGCGACAACGCGATGGAAGCTGACAATCGTCTTCCTGCCATACCGTCTTTTTCTTCATCCGGGAGTGCCTTGACGCAACTTTCAGCGGTTTCAAGGTCACCGTCTGCAATACTCACCTGGCCCAGCGCTATCAGAATATCGACATTGGCAGGATCGTTTGCCTGCAACATTTGAAATTGCGCCTTTGCTCCATTGATGTCTCCGGCTTCGAATAGTTGCATGGCTTGCTCCATGCCCGGGTTTTGAGCTTCTTCGACCGCTGCTTGCTCTGTAACGTGTTTGGACAAGAAGGTACGAACCTCAGCCTCGGGTAACGCGCCCATAAATTCGTCGGCTAAACGACCGTCCTTGAACAACTTCACAGTGGGTAGACTGCGTATCCCGAGCTGCTGGGCAATGCCCTGAAATTTCTCTGTATCAAGTTTTGCCAGAATAAAAGCACCGTTGTATTCGATAGCAAGCTTCTCGAGAATCGGCATTAATGATTTGCAGGGGCCACACCAATCTGCCCAGAAATCAACCAGTATCGGTACTGTTGAGGATCCCTCAACCACAACTTCTACAAAGTTGCTTTCATCCAGTTCTACTATAAATTGCGAATCAGTCATGGTGTCGGTCAGTGTTGTCGTTTTGTGGTGCTAGAACCTGCTTTGCAAATTTTCCGGATCATGGCTGGGCCTGATCTGCGAAACCTTGTCGGTGAGGGTGCGGTACAATTATATCAATACTGCCGGAAAATGCGTTGCTGCACTTCGAAATTATCGGCGAACTCCCACAAAAGAAGTATAAATAAGCCTGAAAATATCAGCTCTCACGACCCTCCAAAGCGCACAGGCCACAAACGAGGCCTTGCAGATCCAGCTGGATTTCCGGGAACACCCTAAAAACAGGCTAAACTAGTTGAGCTAATGGCGGTAAAAAAAACAGCAAAGAGCCGTGACGGCAAATCTTCCAAAGCTAGCCGGGGTGCCAGCGCTGGTAAAAACAAAAAGAGAGCGGGATCGAAAGTGACAGCAGCTGCAACCACTGCACGCAAAAGGACCAGCGCGTCCAAGGCTAAAACAAAGGCAAAGGATAAAACCACGGCCAAATCGAAGACCACGAAAAAAGCCACTACGAAAGCAAAAAAAGTATCCGGCCAGACTCGCTCTACTCCTGTTAGCCAAAAAAGCGGCGAAAAAAACGGCAGTTACAATGCTGCTGCGATAGAAGTCCTGAGTGGACTTGATCCCGTGCGCAAGCGCCCGGGTATGTATACCGATACCACACGCCCTAATCACCTGGCTCAGGAAGTTGTCGATAACAGTGTCGATGAAGCTCTCGCTGGCCACGCACAATTGATCGAAGTTGACCTGTACAAAGACGGGTCTCTTGAAGTGAGGGATGATGGTCGTGGCATGCCGGTGGATATGCACCCCGAATTAAAACTCCCTGGTGTCGAAGTGATTATGACGACATTGCATGCAGGCGGTAAATTCTCCAACGATAACTACAACTTCTCCGGTGGTTTGCACGGTGTCGGTGTATCGGTGGTTAATGCGCTGTCTTCGAGACTCGAGGTTCGTATCAAACGACAGGGATATGAATTCCTGATGGGGTTCAAAGGGGGGGAGATTGCCAGCAAACTGCAACCTTTGAACAAAGTGGGTCAGCGCAATACGGGTACAGCCATACGTTTCTGGCCTGATAAATCCTACTTCGACAGTGCGAAGTTTTCCCTCGCCAGACTAAAACACCTGTTACGTGCTAAAGCCGTTTTATGTCCGGGTTTGGTTGTGCGTCTGTACGATGAGGAGAGTAACGAATCAGAAGAGTGGTGTTTCGAAGACGGCATAGCGGATTATCTGGCGAACGCAGTCAACAGCACTTCGCGATTGCCACAGACGCCGTATTCGGGTGGCATGGAAGGTTCAACAGAAGCTGTGAACTGGGCGCTTGTGTGGTTGCCTGATGGCGGCGAACCTGTGCAGGAAAGCTATGTCAATCTGGTGCCAACCGCTCAGGGTGGTACCCATGTTAACGGTTTTCGTAGCGGACTAACTGATGCATTACGCGAGTTCTGCGATTTCAGAAACCTGTTACCTCGGGGCGTAAAAATTAGTGCAGAAGATGTTTGGGATAACATCAGTTATGTGCTGTCCACAAAAATGCAGGATCCGCAGTTCTCGGGTCAGACCAAAGAGAAGCTCTCCAGTCGCGAATGCGCAAGTTTTGTTGCCGGTGTGGTCAAAGACCAGTTTGCCCAGTGGCTGAACCAGCACCCTGAAAGTGGCGATCTTATCGCCGCCATCGTAATCGCTAATGCACAGCGACGGGCACGTGATGGTAAAAAGGTTGAGCGTAAAAAAGTCTCCGCCGGTCCGCAATTGCCCGGCAAGCTTGCAGACTGCTCGTCAACCGATGTTACTCGTACCGAACTTTTTCTGGTCGAAGGTGACTCGGCAGGTGGTTCAGCCAAACAGGCACGAGATCGTGAATTTCAGGCGATCATGCCGTTACGCGGGAAAATCCTCAACACTTGGGAAACAGCCCGCGAGCAACTGTTCGGCTCCCAGGAAGTGCATGACATCTCGGTTGCCGTGGGTATGGAGCCCGGCAGTGACGACTTCTCAAAACTGCGTTACGGCAAAGTGTGTATCCTCGCTGATGCTGATTCTGACGGTGCGCATATTGCCACTCTACTGTGCGCTTTGTTTGTGCGTCATTTCAGGCCTTTAGTGGAGGCAGGGCATGTGTATGTGGCCATGCCGCCGTTGTACAGGGTAGATGCTGGCAAAGAGGTTTTTTACGCGGTTGATGAAGATGAACGTCTGGCCATCATGCAACGCCTGGAATCAAAAAAGAAAAAAACCAAAGTCTCGGTCACTCGATTCAAGGGGCTGGGTGAGATGAACCCGGGCCAGTTGCGCGAAACTTCGGTTGATCCTGATACCCGGCGTCTGGTTCGATTGCTGATCGAACCCGGGGATCAGACAAACACCATTATGGACATGATGCTGGCCAAAAAGCGCGCAGCTGATAGAAAGCGCTGGTTGGAGAGCAAGGGTGATCTTGCTGAAATTTAAGCACAAGAGTTGAAACGCTTTGACTGTTAACTATCTCTACGACAGCGCACCTGCAAAGGCCGAAATCAGACAGCTCGATTGTGGCGTCGGCTGGGTGTGTCTGGACTTGCCATTTGCACTTGATCACGTAAACGTCTGGTTACTGGGTGCTGAATCTGATGCTTTTGTGGTTGTCGATACCGGCATTAGTTCCAAAGACACGACAGACGTCTGGCAACAGCTGTTTAACGGTGCTATCCGATCCCCGGATCAGCTTCTGATCACTCATTATCATCCGGATCACATTGGTCTTGGGCACTGGATGCAGCAGGAGTTGCATCTTCAAGTGATGATGAGTCAGCGAGAATTTGAACAGGCCAGTGCCGCTTTTGCTGCCAGTGATGAATTGTTTTCGCAGAGTCAGCGTGCCTGGTATCGACAGCATGGTCTAACTGAGGAACGCGTTGAGGAGGTCGGTGCGAAGTCAAACTCCTATCGTAAAATCGTATCGGGTATTCCGGCTCTCGACGTCGAATTAAAAACAGGTTCCCTTGTTGTAGCTGGTGACACCGAATGGCAGGTGACTACCGGCGGTGGTCATTCCCCCGATCAGGTCACTCTCTATTCGCAAACGGAAAATGTACTGATTGCAGCGGATCAGGTGCTGCCACGCATCACCCCCAATATTTCGCTCAACTGGTACAAAAACGAAAACGATCCGCTGGCCGATTTTCTTGCCTCCTTTAGTGCTTTTGAAGCGCTGCCTGCCGATACACTGGTGTTGCCATCGCATGGCTTACCCTTTTACGGACTTCATGAACGAATTGCGGCATTGCGTGATCATCACATGGAACGCCTCGAAAGTCTGGTGGAGGCGACCAAAACACCGGCAACTGCTGGTGATCTATTGCCTGTTCTATTCAACAGAGAGCTTGATCCCCGGCAAATGATGTTTGCCATGGGTGAGGCGCTGGCGCATCTGCGCTTTCTTGAAAACACTCATCAGATAGTGTGTCGACCCAGCGATGGACGAGATTATTTTGAACGACTGTAATGTCGTTGCCGATGTTCGCGGCCCTGAGTTATAATCAGTCGTCCACCGCAGCTTTCCCTTAATAACAAGTGCTGCCAGCGGTCATGCGACGACCTGCCGGCTGGATAACTGCGGCTTTTATAAAAATCGACCGGATCGACACGTCACTTTTTGGCCCGGCACACTTGTCACGCAACAAGGGTAATTATTCTTCAACGTTCATGACAGAAAGAGCAAACCCTGACCAAGCTCAAGAGACGGCCGTATTGGTGTTGGCTGATGGTACGGCGTTTGTGGGTAAGTCAATTGGCGTCGCTGGGACCAGTGTCGGTGAAGTGGTTTTCAACACGGCCATGACGGGTTATCAGGAAATTCTGACTGACCCTTCTTACTCCAGTCAGATTGTTACCCTGACCTATCCACATATCGGCAACACGGGTTGCAATCCGATTGATACCGAATCCGAAGCGGTCCATGCCGCTGGTCTTGTCATTCGCGATTTGCCGTTGCTCAGTAGCAGTTGGCGCTCGAGCGGCTCTCTTGAATCTTACCTGCAGGACAATTCAGTGGTCGCTATCGCTGATATTGATACACGTCGCTTAACCCGGCATCTGCGTCAGCATGGCTCGATGCCCGGTGCGATTGTGGCAGGTTCTGCAGAGGACGGTGAAGTTGCCCGGTTAAAACAACAGGCACTGGATGCTGCGCGCGAATTTCCCGGTCTTGCCGGTATGGACCTCGCACAAGAGGTCACTTGCAAAACGCCCTATGACTGGAGCTATGGCACCTGGGTGCTGCAAACTGACAGCTATAGGGAGCCTGAGCCTGAGCAAGGTCACGCCGAACGTCCTTTAGTAGTAGCCATGGATTTCGGCGTCAAACACAACATTCTTCGCATGCTCCATGACCGTGGCTGTCGCGTGCGGGTGGTACCGGCGACGGCGACTGCAGCTGAGATACTTGCGCTGTCCCCGGCTGGCGTATTTCTATCCAATGGACCCGGTGATCCGGAGCCCTGTACCTATGCGATTAAAACGATTGCCGAGTTGCTGAAACACTCATTGCCGACTTTCGGTATTTGTCTTGGTCATCAATTGCTGGCACTCGCCTCGGGCGCGCAAACGGAAAAAATGAAGTTCGGTCATCACGGTGCTAATCATCCGGTGCTTGATATCGCCAGTGGGCGGGTGATGATTAGCAGTCAGAATCACGGTTTTGCAGTAAATGCGCTAACGCTTGGTAATCACCTTAGCATCACACATAAATCATTGTTCGATGGTTCGGTGCAAGGTATCGAGCGTAACGACGTGCCGGCTTTCGGGTTTCAGGGACACCCTGAGGCCAGCCCGGGTCCTCACGATGTTGCTTCCTTGTTTGATCGATTCACCGCTATGCTCGGAGCGTCCTCCTGATGGATTGCCTCTGTCCTGTTGCTCGACAAACGTTCACAAATCAACCAGCGTTCAAACTGACGACCTTATAAGCACCGATGCCAAAGCGTACTGACATTCAATCAATTCTGCTTATCGGAGCGGGTCCGATTGTCATTGGGCAGGCGTGTGAATTTGATTATTCCGGCGCGCAGGCTTGCAAGGCGCTTCGCGAGGAAGGCTATCGTGTCATTCTGGTGAATTCCAATCCGGCGACCATCATGACCGATCCGGCCATGGCGGATGCGATTTACATCGAGCCGATTCAATGGCAGGTGGTCGAAAAGATAATCCAGCGTGAGAAACCCGATGCCATTCTGCCAACCATGGGCGGACAAACCGCCCTGAATTGTGCTCTTGATCTGGAGCGCGAAGGTGTACTCGAGCGTGAGGGTGTCACCATGATCGGTGCCACACGGGACGCTATCGATATGGCAGAAGACCGCGAACGATTTCGTCAGGCTATGACTGATATTGGCCTGAACACGCCTCGCGCTGCCATTGCGCATAGCATGGAAGAGGCGAGACAGGGTCAGGGTGTGATCGGTTTCCCGTGCATAATCCGACCCTCGTTTACCATGGGTGGCAGTGGCGGTGGTATCGCTTACAACATGGAGGAATTCAATACTATCGTGGCGCGCGGTCTGGATCTGTCGCCAACCACAGAAGTGTTGTTGGAGGAATCCGTACTCGGCTGGAAAGAATACGAGATGGAGGTCGTCAGGGACAGCAATGACAATGTGATTATCGTCTGTTCGATAGAAAATTTTGATCCTATGGGCGTGCATACGGGGGATTCGATAACCGTAGCCCCGGCGCAAACTCTGACTGACAAGGAATACCAGTTGATGCGTAATGCATCGATCGATGTGTTACGCAAGATTGGTGTTGATACCGGTGGTTCTAACGTGCAATTCGCGATCAACCCCGCTAATGGCGAGATGATCGTCATTGAAATGAACCCGCGTGTGTCGCGTTCGTCAGCTCTGGCATCAAAAGCGACTGGCTTCCCGATCGCGAAAGTAGCGGCGAAGTTGGCGGTTGGTTATCGACTTGATGAACTCGATAATGAAATAACAGGCGGTGCAACACCTGCATCTTTCGAACCGGCCATCGATTATGTCGTGACCAAGGTGCCGCGTTTTACCTTTGAAAAGTATCCGGCAGCTGACTCGCGTCTAACTACTCAAATGAAGTCGGTTGGTGAGGTCATGGCCATCGGGCGCAATTTTCAGGAATCGTTACAAAAGGCGCTGCGCGGTTTAGAGACTGGTATCAATGGTCTGGACAGTGTGCTCAGTGATTCAGAAGACAGCGAAGCGATAGCGGCCGAGTTGGCCCGCGAGCTTGGTGAACCGGGTCCCGAACGTATTCGCTATGTTGCTGATGCTTTTCGATCCGGCTGGTCAATGCAAGAGGTGCATGAGAGCAGCCATATAGATCCGTGGTTCCTGGTGCAGTTGCAGGATCTTGTTGCCGAGGAAAATGCGTTGCGTGAACAGTGTCAGGGGGATTGGAAGCGCCTTGACGAAGCCACACTCAAACGACTTAAACGCAAGGGCTTTGCCGATGCCCGGCTTGCCGATTTGCTCGGTTGCGATGATGCATCAGTAAGACAACATCGCCATGGTTTTGCTATTCATCCTGTGTACAAACGTGTGGATTCCTGTGCCGGCGAATTCGCCAGTGAAACCGCTTATCTGTATTCCTCTTACGACGAGGAATGTGAGGCAGCACCAAGTGATCGGAAAAAAATCATGGTGCTTGGCGGCGGGCCGAATCGTATCGGGCAGGGTATAGAGTTTGATTACTGCTGTGTGCATGCGGCACTGGCACTGCGCGATGACGGCTATGAGACCATCATGGTCAACTGCAATCCTGAAACTGTGTCCACCGATTACGATACCTCCGACAGACTCTATTTCGAACCACTGACGCTTGAAGACGTACTTGAAATAGTACACAAGGAAAAACCCGCTGGTGTCATCGTGCAATATGGCGGACAAACGCCATTGAAGCTTTCCAGAGATTTGAAAGCTGCCGGTGTCCCTATCATTGGTACCTCTCCCGAATCGATTGATCTGGCCGAGGATCGTGAGCAATTTCAGCAGCTACTGCAGCGCCTTGACTTGCGCCAGCCACCGAACGCAACGGTCAGAAATGTTGACGAGGCTATGACTGCTGCCGCTACGCTGGGCTACCCGCTGGTTGTACGGCCATCTTACGTACTCGGCGGTCGGGCAATGGAGATCGTGCGTAGTGAGGCATCCTTGCTTCGGTATCTGGACGAAGCGGTTTCTGTCTCCAACGATTCACCTGTGTTGCTCGATCACTTTCTCGACGATGCCATAGAGGTCGATGTTGATGCTGTCTGCGATGGCAAACAGGTTGTGATTGCCGGATTAATGGAACATATTGAAGAGGCGGGCGTGCATTCTGGTGATTCAGCCTGTTGCCTGCCACCGTATTCGTTAAGCGAGGAGGTGCAGTCGGAAATCAAACGCCAGGTCTCATTACTTGCGCTTGAACTTGGCGTACTCGGGTTGATGAACGCACAATTTGCGGTACAGCGTGGGGATCACTCTTCGCCGGAACGCGATGCCATTTTTATTCTTGAGGTAAACCCGCGAGCTTCGCGCACTGTACCGTTTGTTTCCAAAGCCTGTGGTGCACAGTTTGCGCGTATCGGTGCCCGTTGCATGGCGGGCATGTCGCTCGCTGAGCAGGGTATTGTTGAAGAACAGCCGACACGTTTTTTTAACGTCAAGGAATCGGTTTTCCCGTTTGGGAAATTTCCGGGTGTTGACCCCGTGCTGGGACCGGAGATGAAATCAACCGGTGAGGTTATGGGTGTGGGCAAAACCTTTGGCGAGGCGTTTGGCAAGGCGACGCTTGCAAGCAATGTTAAATTACCCCAAAAAGGCACCGCCTTTTTGTCAGTCAGGGAACGTGACCGGCCGAGTGCTGTAGAGGTTGCCGGGCAGTTGCTGGAGCTGGGATTTTCTTTAGTTGCGACAACCGGAACTTGTACCGCGCTCCATGCGGCCGGTCTTGAATGTACGGCTGTTAACAAGCTGCAGCAGGGACGCCCGAATGTGCTCGATCAACTTAAAAATCGTGAAATTGACTACGTCATCAATACGGTGGAGGGTAGTAAAGCGGTGCGCGACAGCTATTATATTAGGAAGGAGGCACTGCATGGACATGTGCCCTATGTGACATCCATCGCTGCAGCCCGCGCCATGTGTCGGGCCATGTCTGTGGCGGGGGAAGAAGATATCTATAGTCTCCAGCAGTTACACCAGGAAACAGCATGAGCAATCGATACCCAATGACAGTCCGCGGTGAAGCGCTTTTACGTGACGAACTCACTGATTTGAAAAGTGTTCAGCGTCCCAAAGTTATCGCAGCTATTGCAGAAGCACGTGAACATGGTGATTTGAAAGAAAATGCTGAATACCATGCTGCGCGGGAACAACAGAGCTTTATCGAAGGGCGACTCAAGGAGATTGAAGGAAAACTCGGGCATGCCCAGGTTATCGATGTCACCAAACTCAAACCGAGTGAGAAGGTTGTTTTCGGTTCCACGGTTGAGTTGCTCGATCTCGATAGTGATGAAAAGGTTGCCTATCAGCTGGTAGGGGATGATGAGGCGGATTTCGCTGCGGGCAGGATTTCGTTCAACTCGCCGGTTGCAAAATCCATTATCGGGAAATCCGTGGGTGATGACGTAAGCGTTGTAACCCCCGGTGGTGGCAAAGAATATGAAATTCTGTCGGTAAAGTATGTGTAGTCAGTGCCCGTTGTAAGGCGCACGGCCAGGTCCTGTAACAGACCCTTTTTCGTACCCGTCCCTTATCGCCCACTGTCTCACGGGGGCGGGAAGTTTTGTTATTCTTCCGTAAATTCTCACTTTTGATCGTCAAAAATGAAATATATCTCGATCAATTCGCGATAAACTGAAGCCTTCCTGAGTGCAGGTGAGGAGGCGCACGCGAAGCGTCCGCCGGTAAGAATGCACTCGTTTTATTTGAAGGATTTCAAGTGGGCACAACCTTTTGCAGGCGTCAGTTTCTCAAGCGTAGTCTGATCGCCAGTACATCCATGGTAGCAGTCGGTAGAACAGCCTGGCAGTCAGTACAGGCTGACTCTTTGCGCGATGTGCATCCCCTTGAGTCGCGCGCGCGTGCGACTATTGGGGATTTTTTACATGCTGATGACAGGAGTGTTCAGCCCAGTGGTGACGGGGACAGGTTCCTGCGATTGTGGAATGTGCAGACCGACGAGTATTACGAAGGTCCGTACTGGATAAACGGGCGGTTCCTGTCGGCCGCTCTCGATCAGCTGAGCTACTTGCTACGTGATTTTCGTATCGGTGAGGCCAGACCAATAGACCCTTATGTCATCGACTTTATGCATGACATCTATCAGCGCCTTGATACCACCGAGCCTCTGCATATTCTGTCAGGCTATCGCTCTGAACAAACTAACCGCGCACTGGCAAAGGAATCAAGCGAAGTGGCACGTAACAGCTTACATATTCAGGGCAAGGCGATCGATTTTCGTCTACCGGGCGTACCTGCCCGCACATTGCGTAATCTCGCCATTGAGTCCTCCCGTGGCGGTGTTGGCTACTATGAAAAACGTGACTTCATCCATATTGATACCGGGCCACTGAGATTCTGGGAGAGAGAACGGGTCTAGCCTGGGCCATTCATGAAAGTGCGATTATCGCAATGCTTCGGTTGTTCGCAGGGGATTTTGCGAACGAGCGGAATACCGACTGTATTTTCACGAATAATCCAGGCTAAGCGCCTGCACGGCAGAGCCTCACCTGCTGCGCATGTTCCCTGGACAATTTTGGAATGCTTTTGCAGATACCGCTCTTTTGGTGAGTTATCGAGATACTGTTCGATAAAGTACGCTACCAGTTCACAAATGATCTGTGTTGAATTTGATCCCGTTCCGTTTTTATCACCTACCAACCCCTGACAATACGATCCATGGAAATCAACGGTTCCCACAGGTCTTGCTGGCCGTGGAATGCTGTTGCACATTTTGAGTAGTCAGATGCTATGGCTAGCGGTACTTGTTATCTGTACATGTATTTTTTAACGGTATCTGGCTTGTTTATCAGGGGGTTAGAGAGAATGAAAAATTTAACAACTGGCTTAACAACCAAGTCCGTGTTCTACGTCGTGGCAGCACTTATGTGTCTGCTGGGAACATCTGCACACGCTGCCAAATTTGGTATTCGCGTTGTGACACCAGAGGGTCAACCCATAGCCGGTGCGGCCGTTTGTATCGGCACAGCAGGTGACTACAAAAAGTTCGCTGCGTTGTTCACCTCTGTTAATGGCGATGTCCAGGTGGACGTTCCTCCTGTGCCATTGGTCGTGACCGTATCCAAAACCCGGTTTGCAGGTACTCGTCTGTCAGAACCAGCACGTGATTTTAATCTCGTGAAAACAATCAAACTTCAGGACGGCAAACCCGGTCCACGTTGTAAGGCGGGCAGCACCTATGTAGATGCGTCAGAGGGTAATAATCTAAGAATTAGTGGTGTCAGCATACGTGACAGCGCTTTCAGCGTGCAGTTGTTGCCGCAATTGAACAGCGGCGCTAATCACTATCGAATTGCATCTAGTAACAAACTCGATAAGTTACGCTGGCGCAAACTTTCCGAAGCGATAGCGGTTGATCCAAAACTGCTGGGTGGTAAAGTGTATTTACAAGTGGCACGTATTGCGAGTGTGAAAGGTGGGCGGTTGGAAGCCCATTCTAATATCTTACCGGTTGATTTGACCCAGCTGTAATCTGCTTTGGAACTTTGAAACTAATGGTGCTAACAGGATAAGGCGGTCGAAAAGCCGTAACACGCCTGTCCTGGTGGTATAAAAGGTTAATTAAAAAAACCGCAAAAATGTAGTCAGCGCGTCTCCATTCGTGCATTGAAAGTGAAGCGCTGACTATGCTCCCCGCGACTATGCTCCCCGCTTAACTGGTGGAAGACGCGTCTTCCAGTGATTCAAGCTCATCGACTGTTAGCTCACGGGATTCGGCTTCGTACAGAACTGCTATTCCATCTCGCACCGGATAAGCAAGTCTGGCGGACTTACTCCAGAGTTCCTTATCCCTTTGTATCAATTTGCCCTTGGTGACAGGGCAAACAAGAATATCCAGTAAGCGTTTATCCAATGCAGTGTCCGCAGGTGAGTGGATTTGCCGTACAGTATAATATACCGCGCATCGGATCTGCATAATTCACTGAAACTTCCCGATTACTGAATTGCCGGGAAAAGTTATGCGAGAACCGATGCTTGGCGATTGGAAACTGGTCGGTATACGCTTCCTGCCACCAGGTTTTCTCTGTGGGTTTTCGAAACCTGTATCCGGCTCGATTTCCGGGCCAGCTGCGATCACTGGAACAGGGCCGTTCGGACCCGCTGCAAATATAGGTGCGCTTAAATCAGATGGATTGCCGCGGAATTTGCAACGCCGCGGTATCATGAGCGCAGGTATCAAAGCGTTGGGCACACTATGGGGTCGCCGTAGACGTCTTCAGGAACTTCATCGCCCTTGGTTCTTTCCATTCTAATACCGCCTGTGAGCACAAGATGCATGACTCGCGCGTGTTCTTCACCGCGATCATCGCATAGAGCAAAGGTGCCTCCACTCCAGCTGTTGGTCACCACGTGTTGTCAACAAACACAATCCAGCCGTTGTTCCAGCGCGGGCAAAATTATTCACCAACAGGGACCGGGGCCTGTAAAACCCTGTTGCGCCATATCATCAAGTGTAATTGTTGTACACGTCTCGTCATGGGCCTGTGCCGCTTTTGCAGTAGCGGTCAACATGAAAGTAGAGCGAGTTGTTGCGACGGTGATATCGTATTGACCGTCCTCAGATTCCCGTAAATTTGCTGGCAAAGGACAGTTCAGGTAACTAAATTGTGTGGATCTACAGCGCTCCATTGATTGCGCTGCGCTCATCAGGGACAGATGCGCATCCGAGCGACGGGTTTTTTGCACATAATCGGTATACAGTGGCGCAGCTACTGCTGTAAGAATGCCGATAATGGCTATTGTGATTAATACTTCAATGAGTGTGAATCCGCGAACTACAGACCCTGCCACGCCGGGTTGAAATGATTTACAGGTGTTATGCTTGAAATGCATGTCACCTTTTTGGGCACTTCTCGAATATGCCTGTTGGGAAATCAATACACTGATCATTTTGCACTACTTGCTAACTTACTGCCCTCGGAACTAGGGCGGAACATGGATATCCATATCGATGTTGGTATTTCTCTTGACCCCTGTATCGACCTAAACGAGGTTTATCTTGACGTGATTGATGAGATTCAGTGCGTTACAGGTTTAACTTTTGCAACAAATTTCCTCGGCGATAAAGTCGATAAAGTACTTTTTTGCACACTTATGGATAAGAGTGTGGCGCGATCGACAACGTGATGCCATCGTCAAAAATCGAGAATCATGCACAATACCTGTTTACCGTTTTAACGACTGCTTTGTGCCGCTATATAGTGCTTGGCGGATGTTCAATCACCTGATCGGACCTGGCTTTTAAAAAATGCAAAATGCAGCTAACCCCGGCACCTGCAAACTCGGACTTGATACCGGTGGAACCTTCACTGATGCGGTTTTGCTGGACGGCTCGGGTACAGTTATATCGCATGCGAAATCGCCGACTACGCATCACGATCTAAGCGTTGGATTACGCGGTGCTGTGTCAGGTCTTGGTCAACAGTTACAGCAACAACGCATAACGTTGGTGTCAATGTCAACCACGCTCGCCACTAACGCGTTGGTTGAAGGACATGGCCGACAAGTTTGTTTGATTCTGGTGGGCTACAGCGAAAGTCAGCTCAAACGGGCTCGTTTGTCAGAGGTGATGGGTCGTGACCCCGTAATATTTATTGCTGGAGGGCACAATGCGTCGGGCGACGCTCTAACAGAACCTGATTTTGCAACCCTTGAACAAGCACTGACAGAGAATGCGCAAGGGGTGGATGCCTTTGCAGTGTCAGCGATGTTTGGTGTAAGAAATCCATCACACGAGATCGCCGTGCGTGACTGGCTACGAGAGCGCACTGATAAGCCCGTTACCTGTGGTTTTGAATTGAGCTCTGGGCTCGATGCCCCCAGACGGGCACTAACCGCTGTGCTCAATGCCCGGTTAATTCCGCTGATACATAGCTTGCTCGAATCTACATCCTCGATGCTGGCTGAATTCTCCATTGATGCACCACTGATGGTAGTTAAAGGAGATGGATCTCTGGTTAGTGAGGCTGTAGCCGCCATCAGTCCGGTTGAAACTATTTTGTCAGGCCCTGCTGCAAGTGTGGTCGGTGCAAACTTTCTGAGTAAGGAACAGGATTTGGTGGTCTCTGATATGGGTGGTACCACCACTGATATAGCGGTACTTGAAAACGGTACACCGGCACTCGATCCTGATGGTGCAACGGTGGGTGGCTGGACAACCATGGTTCGAGCGATTCGTATACACACCTATGGATTAGGTGGTGATAGTGAAATTGGTTTTGATCGTGAGAGTCGAACCTTTACCGTCGGTCCGTTACGCGTTTTACCAGTGTCGCGTTGCTTGCAGCATCTACCGGAACTATTGTCCGAGCTTGAAAAGCAAATGGATTTACCCTTTGGTAACACCCACAATGCACGTTTTGCTTTTGCTCCTTCTTTGCTTGGCGATAGGCAAAAAAAAGCGGATGATGCTGGGGTAAATCCTGATGCATCCACATCCATGCCATCCGGTTTGAGTGGTCAGCAACGTGAATTGTGGCAACGCATCAGTCGTCGCCCAATCGCGCTACAAACACTGTTTGAAGATCAGACGCTAGAGCTACCGCTACGTCGCTTGATCGCATCCGGTCATGTTGCCGTAGCCGGTTTCACGCCGACAGATGCACTGCTCTTACTGCAAGGGCAATTGGCCGGTATGCCACCTGCTAACGAGAAAGCAGCTGAGCTAGCGGCAAAATTGCTGATGCGTTATAGCAAGCAGAATCTCGGACCCGAATGGGTCTCTGTTGATGATTTCGCCAACGCCATGCGTGAGCAAGTGGCAAGAGACGCAGCGATTGCGGTACTTGAGACCGTGTTAGTCAATGCGCCGGTGGTTCGTGGCAAGGCCAGCGGCAGCCATCTGGCACAAAGCAGGCAAGGGCGCAGACGATCCAAACTGCCGGATCAACAGCGACATCTTATTCAGACGATTTTTGATGGCGGCACATCAGATCTGACACTCAAGGCAAAACTCAAACAACCGTTGATTGGCTTGGGTGCACCTGCAGTGGGTTATTATGATCGGGTCGCTGAACTGCTGGGAACATCAGCTGAAGTACCCGAGCTTGCCGGAGTGGCCAATGCTGTTGGTGCAGTAGCCGGATCGGTCAGTCAGAGTCGCAGCATGACTATTACACCCGTGGGCGGCGCTCGTGTGAAACTGCATACGGATGAAGGACCGATCGAAATAGACGATCTTGAAACCGCAGTTGCTAAGGCCGAGTCGATGTTGCAGCCTGTCGTTGCCGAACTTGCGCGACTTGCAGGAGCATCGGATATACAGTCGCAAATGGAGCGCAACGATATCGTTGCCAGCAATCAGGGTGAAGAAGTGTTTTTTGAATCGACTATCACTGTCACCGCCTTTGGCCGACCGGCTACTGCTTAAAAATTATTTTTTCGGTGCATAGATATCTGTCACCGTACCTTCTGCAACTTCACAAGCAAAGTTCAATGTTTCTGATAAGGTTGGATGCGGGTGTACCGTTAACGCAATGTCTTCAATATCAGCACCCATCTCCAGTGCAAGTACCGCCTCTGCTATCAGCTCTCCAGCATTAGGGCCTGTCATGCCAGCACCTAGTAGCCTTTTGGTTTCCGGGTCATAAAGCACTTTGGTGATGCCTTCGTTGCGTGCAATACTCAGGGCTCTGCCACTGGCTGCCCATGGGAATGTGCCTTTCTCATAAGCTATGCCCTGTTTCTTTGCTTCGATTTCAGTTAACCCCATCCACGCCACTTCCGGATCGGTATAGGCGACAGAGGGTATGGTCATTGGATCAAACCAGGCTTTATGTCCGGCGGCAACCTCGGCAGCTGTTTTGCCTTCATGTGTTGCCTTGTGTGCCAGCATGGGTTGGCCAACAATGTCACCAATAGCGAATATATGCGCAACATTGGTGCGTTGCTGTTGGTCGGTTGCGATGAACCCGCGCTCATCTACCTGCACGCCGGCGGCTGTGGCATTGATTTTATTACCGTTCGGCGTTCGACCAACGGCGAGTAACACGCGATCGTAGGTATCATCGCCTGCTGGTTGATCATCGGCTGTTGCGAACACAGCTTTTAATCCTGCATCGGTTGATTCGATAGCAGTGACTTTTTTACCTAATAAAATTTTCTCGAATTTTTTCTTTAAACGTCGTTCCAGTGGTTTGACCAGATCGGTATCAGCGCCTGGCATTAAACCGGGCGAGAGTTCAACGACGCTAACGGCGCTACCGAGAGCGGCGTAAACACAACCCATCTCAAGACCGATAATACCGCCTCCAATAATCAACAGGCGTTTGGGTATATCTTTTAGCTCTAGCGCGCCGGTTGAATCCATCAAGCGATCGTCTTCGTAGGGTAGTCCCGGGATACGTATGCTTTGCGAGCCTGCTGCAATTATCGCCTGCGAAAAACCAATGCTTTTAGAGGTGCCATCCTGCGTGTTCTCCACTTGCAATGTATTGGAACCGGTGAAACTCGCATCCCCGTATACCACCGTTACCTTGCGTTGTTTGGCAAGACCGGCCAGCCCATCAGTGAGTTGTCCGATAACGCCTTCTTTAAAATGACGTAATTTATCAATGTCGATTTGCGGTTCGCCAAACGTGACACCGTGTGCCTGCATATCAGCAGCTTCATCAATAATGGCTGCTGTGTGAAGCAAGGCTTTCGACGGTATGCAACCAACGTTCAGACAAACGCCGCCAAGATTCGGGTAGCGCTCGATAAGAATGACGTCCATACCAAGATCTGCCGCACGAAACGCAGCGGTATAACCACCCGGTCCTGCGCCAATCACAACCAGCGCCGTCTGCATATCCGTATCTGTGGGTGGCGTAGGTGGTGCCACATCCGTTGAGTTTGAAGATGGCGCCTGTACTGGTGCCTGAACTGGTGCCTGTACTGGCGCATCACCCGGCGTGGTTTGAGAGTTCGCAACGTTACTGGTCGCTGAATCATCTGCCGAGACTTGTGCAGCCGAGTCAACATCAACTGCGACAAGCTCACTGCCAAGCGACACCTGGTCACCCACTTTGACACTGACCGAAGTGATGGTGCCGTTGACAGGTGAGGGTACATCAGTTGAAGCCTTGTCACTTTCAACTGTGATGATCGACTGTTCTTCGACAACTGTGTCGCCAGGCGAGACAAGCACTTCGATCACCTCTACGGTGTCGATGTCTCCCATATCCGGTAATGCTATTGTGCGTGATTCACTCATGAGTTCTATTTGATCTGAAAAGAAGCCTTCATCGAATTAAGTTCTGCTGCGCAGGTTCCTAGATCAACATTCTTCTGATATCACTGATGGTCTTACAGTAGTGAGTGACAAACCGCGCAGCATCAGCACCATCGACAACTCTGTGGTCGTAGCTCAGATCAACCGGGCACATCAGTCGCGGGATAAATTCCGAACCATTCCAGATCGGTTGCATACGTGCTCGCGCAAGTCCGAGGATGGCAACTTCCGGTGTGTTTACAATCGGACTGAATGCAGTCCCGCCAATGCCGCCGAGATTGGAAATCGTCATGCTGGCGCCCTGCATTTCAGCTGCTTTTAGTTTGTTGTCCCTTGCCCGTTTACTGATGTCATCCATTTCCGCTGCCAAATCGGTGATTGATTTTTTGTCGACATCACGGAACACCGGGACGACCAGTCCCTTACTGGTGTCAACAGCAATACCAATGTGGTAGTACTTTTTGTAGATCAGCGATTCGCCGTCTGATGTGATTGATGAATTGAGTTTCGGGTAGGCCTTGAGCGATTGCACCAGTGCCTTCATGTGAAAAGCGAGACCTGTGACCTTCGGATCACCTTCACGTGCTTCCTGTTTGAGTGCCTTGCGAAAGGCTTCCATCTCGGTTATATCGGCTTCGTCGTGATGCGTTACTGCCGGTACATTAAGCCAGGCACGATGAAGGTTGCGTGCAGATAGTTTACTGATGCGCCCAAGGGGTACCTGCTCTATCTCGCCGAACTTGCTAAAATCAATATCAGGAACTGTCGGGATACCGCTGCCCGTGCCATCGCCTGATGTACGACCAGCAGACCCTTCCATTGCAGCACGAATAAATGCTTTTACGTCTGTCTTGAGTATTCTTGATTTGCGACCGCTGCCTGTGATCTTGTGCAAGTCAGCCCCGTGTTCACGCGCGTAGCGTCTTACCGCCGGGCTTGCATGTATTTTGGTTGACGCGTTGCTGCTGGTTGCATCCGGTATATGCGCCGTGGGAGAGTTAGCTGGACGATTCCCATGTTCAACAACTTGCGCTTTTTGCGAGTCTGAATTGTTGTCAACTGCTGCCACGTGGCTTTCGTCAGCTGACTCCGTGCTGTTTGCTGAACTGGCTTGTGTCAGCAAATTCATCAATGTGCTGCCTTCTGATACCTTGTCGCCGACGCTGACCAAAATGTCGGTAACGGTGCCGTTCTGCGGTGCTGGAACTTCCATACCAGCCTTGTCGGATTCCAGTGTCACGAGTGACTGTTCTTCATGAACCGTGTCGCCGCTTTTAACCAGTACTTCAATAACTTCTACATCGGTGGCACCACCGATATCGGGCACGACAACGGCAAATGTTGAAGTCGCCGCTGACGCTGTATCTGTAGCAGGTGCAGAATTTGTAGGCGCACTGTCAGTCGTTGATACTGCGTTAACGGCTGGTGCACCAGTAGATGCTGTTGGTGTTGCCCCATCACTATTTGCTGTCAGCACGGCAATTAAATCACCTTGGCTGATTTCGCTGCCTACGGCCACTGACAGGGATTCAATAACACCGGCAGCGCTTGACGGTATCTCAAGACTTGCCTTGTCACTCTCTACAGTCAGCAGCGAATCTTCCACCGCTACCGTGTCGCCCGGTGCAACCAATAACTCGATGACCTCGACCTTGTCCATGTCACCAATATCCGGTACCCGTATTTCTATTGTCGCCATTGTCGACTTCTCCTATTGGGTTACTGGATTAGGTTTGGTTGCATCGATACCGTATTTCGCTATCGCCTCCGTGACCTTGGAGCTAGGTACTTTGTTATCCTCAGCCAGCGCATGCAGAGCGGCAACTACAACATAGCGTCGATCCACCTCAAAGAAGTCGCGCAGTTTGTCACGTGTGTCTGAACGCCCGAACCCGTCAGTACCGAGCGTCATAAACGTACCGGGAATATATTCTCTAACCTGATCGGCATAAACTTTCATGTAATCAGTAGAACTGATCACCGGGCCTTCGGATTCACCCAGTACTTCCGTGATGTAGGGTTTTCGTGGTGTTTCCTGAGGATTAAGCATGTTCCAGCGTTTGGTATCACTGCCATCGCGGGCCAGTTCGTTATAACTGGTTACGCTGAACACATCTGCAGCAACATCCCAATCCTGTTCAAGCAATGCTGCTGCAGCTTCCACTTCACGGAGTATGGTTCCGGAGCCGAGTAACTTGACGCGCTGATTGCCAGATTTATCCGATACTTTTAGCGGGTAGATGCCACGCACAATACCGTCTTCCACACCGGCAGGCATGGGCGGATGAACGTAGTTTTCGTTCATCGCAGTTATGTAGTAGTAAACGCTCTCTTGTTTTTCGAACATGCGTTGCATGCCATCGTGAATGATGACTGCCATCTCATAGGCATAACAGGGATCGAAGGATTTGCAGTTCGGAATAATATTGGCCTGTACCATCGATTGCCCGTCACCATGTTGCAAGCCCTCACCATTAAGCGTGGTGCGACCAGCAGTGCCACCGATCAGGAATCCACAAGCGCGCATGTCCCCGGCGAGCCAGGCAAGGTCTCCAATGCGCTGAAAACCAAACATGGAATAGTAGATATAGAACGGAATCATATTGACCCCGTGTGTGCTGTAGGAGGTAGCGGCTGCCAGCCAGGACGAAAACGCGCCGGCTTCAGTGATGCCTTCTTCGAGTATTTGCCCGGATTTATCTTCCTTGTAGTACATGATCTGATCGCGATCCTGCGGCTCGTACAACTGTCCGACCGATGAATAGATGCCTAGTTGTCGGAACATGCCTTCCATCCCGAAAGTACGTGCCTCATCGGGCACGATGGGGACGATGTTTTTACCGATTTTCTTGTCGCGCGTCAGTAAGGTCAGTAGACGTACAAACGCCATGGTTGTCGACATCTCCCGATCACCGGAACCGTCCAGTACGGGTTTGAAATCAGAGAGCGGTGGAATTTCCAGCGGCTTGGCAAACTTGTTACGCTGCGGCAGAAATCCACCCAGGGCCTTGCGTCGCTCCATCAGGTATTTGATTTCCTCGCTTTCCGGATCAGGTTTGACGTACTCGAGGTTCTCTACCTGTTCGTCAGTCAGCGGAATATTGAATCGGCTACGCATTTTCTTAAGCGACTCCATCGCCATTTTTTTCTGCTGATGCGTGGCGTTGGTGCCTTCACCTGATTCGCCCATGCCATAACCTTTAACGGTCTTGACAAGTAAGAGGGTCGGTTGTCCTTTGTGTGCCTGGGCTTCGTGATACGCGGCGTAGAGTTTATGTGGATCATGTCCACCACGGTTCAGACGCCAGATATCTTCATCGGACATATTGGCAACAAGCGCCTTTGTTTCCGGGTATTTACCGAAGAACTTCTCACGCGTGTAAGCCCCGCCGCGTGCTTTGAAATTCTGGTACTCACCATCAACAGTTTCGTTCATTAGCTGTTGAAGTTTGCCACTCGTGTCTTTGGCCAGTAACGGATCCCAGTAGGATCCCCAGACAACTTTGATAACATTCCAGCCAGCGCCACGAAATACCGCTTCAAGTTCCTGAATGATTTTGCTATTGCCGCGCACCGGTCCATCCAGACGTTGCAAATTGCAATTGACCACGAAGTTTAAATTATCAAGGCGTTCACGGCCGGCAAGCGAAATCGCGCCAAGTGATTCCGGCTCATCCATCTCACCATCACCCAGAAATGCCCAGACACTACGGTTGTCCGTTTTTGCCAGGCCGCGATGCTGCAGATATTTCATGAAACGCGCCTGGTAGATGGATGTCAGTGAGCAGAATCCCATTGATACTGTCGGGAATTGCCAGTACTCGGGCATCAGCCAGGGGTGTGGATAGGATGACAATCCGTTACCGTCTACTTCGCGACGAAACATGTCGAGATCATTCTCATCCAGGCGCCCTTCCAGAAAAGAGCGAGCGTAAACACCCGGGGCTGAATGTCCCTGAAACATGACAACATCGCCGCCATGTTCTGGCGTGGGCGCGTGAAAAAAATGATTAAAACCAACGTCATAGAGTGTCGCCGCAGAGGCGAACGAGGAAATATGACCGCCCAGATCGGAATTATCACGGTTGGCACGAAGCACCATGGCAGTGGCATTCCAGCGGATCATGGCGCGAATGCGTTGCTCAATCTCTGAGTCGCCGGGGCTGCGCTTTTCGAGATGCGGTGGAATCGTATTTAAATAAGCGGTGCTTGCGTTATACGGCAGGTTAATGCCGGAACGCCTTGATTTGTCTATAAGTTGTTCGAGCAGGTAGTGCGCCCGCTCCGGGCCTTCATGTTCGATAACCGCTTCAAGGGCTGCCAGCCACTCCTGGGTTTCTGCAGGATCAATGTCCTGATTAGTGATGTCCGACTGCGCTGTTGTGGCGCTGCTACCGTCTGTGTTTGCCATATGTATAAGTGCGTGATTATCGTGTTTGGGTAAATGACATTGTTCAGGATCTATCTCAACATTCAATCGATCGGGATGGTGATGCCCATCTACTGTTTGATTCGGATATCTTAACTAGTTTAGTAATTGTACTCGGTGTTAGCCGAAAACCAGCCCTTGCTGTTGTATATCGGTGATAGCGGATACTGAAGCCGAGAACCATGTGGCTTTGTTTGATTGATTGTCATCTGTTGCAATATTGTCGATGCGGGCAGGTGTAATAAGGTTTTCCAGTGACCGCCTTGTATCAATAGGTGCGGCGCCTTGTTTCTCTGGGCTGATCAGGTTGCTACAGACTCGCAGATAGTTAGGCGTGTAGCCGATGTAGCGTCGCTGAGAATCGCCATTAGCTGCCATCTTTCCTTCACCTTGGCTCTCTAATCGACTCTCGCTTTGTGGTATCTCCTTACTGGTCTCCCACAGTACATCCATGGTGCGGCCAATAAACTGTTGCATGTATTGGTTGCGGCTCTGCTGAGCAATAGCCGCCAGTTGGCGAGCACGCTTTTTTTTCACGCTGGCGGCCAGTTGGTTTCCAAGGGTTGCTGCATGCGTGCCGGCTCGGGCCGAGAACTGAAATATATGGATGTGGCCAAATGCCATTTCCTCAGCGAATGCCATAGTCTGCTGCCACTCGTTCTCGGTTTCGCCAGGGAAACCGGCGATAATGTCGGTTGTGACGTTGAAATCCGGGAAATCTGCTCGAAGCGATTCAACCAATTGTTTGAAATCAGCGGTTCTGCAACGTCTGGCCATACGTTTGAGTACGCTGTCAGAGCCACTTTGCAAGGGTAGGTGCATGTGTGGCATGACCCGTTTGTTGTGAAAAAGGGTCAGTAGTGAGGGTTCCAGGTCCCAGGGTTCAACGGAGGCGAAGCGAATACGCGGTATCGCCGTATCCTGCAGCAGAGCGTCGACTAGTGCTGCGAGTGATTCGTTTGTATCTGAACCATATCCACCGACATGGACACCAGTGAGAACGATTTCCTGAACGCCTTGGCGCTGTAACGCATTAACCTCATCAACCAGCGTCCTAATGTGTCGGCTTTTCTCCTCACCACGCGCTTTGGTAACAATGCAGTATGTGCATTTGTACCGGCAGCCGTCCTGTATTTTTATAAAGGCGCGCTGGCGTCTGCGCTGATGCTTTTGTGCAGTCTTGTCACCGGCATCAAGGCGGTCATAATCGTGCGTATTTGTCTTAAGCGGATAAAGGGGGATCACACGCTGTCTGCTGGTCACTGCATCCATGGCACCGATCTGCGATGTTCGAGTGACAGGGTTTTCGGACTTGTAAACCGACGTGAACGATTTTGCAGCAAGGCTGGTTGCGGGTGGCTCATGGCTGCGGTCAGCGCTGTTTTGCCGGGCGTTGTGCCGGGTTTGCGGTGTGGCAAATTGGGGGAACAGTGCCTCGAAGGTCAATTGCACAAGCTGATCCTTTTGGCTATTGGGCACAATCAGGTCTACATCAGGCAGTGCCGCCTGGGTATGCTTTTGTGCTTGATCATCATCCGCAGGGTTGTGCGGGAGTGACACGACACAACCAGCAATTACAATTTGTGCTGCTGGATTGACACGTTTATGGCGGCCGATCAACTGACGGGACTTGCGTGTGGCTTCTGCAGTGACAGCACAGGTGTTAAAAATAATCAGATCAGCTTGTGATGGCTCAGCACACAGTCCCCAACCAGCAGCCTGGAACTGGCCGGACCATAATTCCGTTTCGGCCTCATTCAAGCGACAGCCGAGCGTTGTTAAATGCACCTTCACGCGGGATTATTTATGAATCTTTTTAATGGAAACAACATTCTACCTTTTACCGGGCGATCAGTGTCGCCAAGTATTGGATAAGACAGCAGATTGACCCCCCATTCTGGGTATTCACCTTGCATTATCACTCGCTTTCGAAGGCGCTATGGAAATTTATGGCCAAGTCACGAGTTCAGGCATTCAGTTAACTGATTTTTAAGCCGATGTGTAAAAAAGTTGTGCAAATTCTTCACTTTTATCGCTGTGCAACGCTGTACTCGCCAAGCTTTGTAAAATGTGCCATCGGCAAGATTGTGGCCCGTACCGCGTTCGGTTACGATACGTTCAGCTGTATATGTTTGTAACAGTTTTCATAAATAAGCCTTTTTGACGGGCTAAAAAAGGAAAAAGTCATGATTGACGATCTGTTGAATGCTCCTAGCCAAAAGTCCTATATGACAAAGCTGATTCTGGCTGCGTTGACCCTGTTGGCACTCATAATCGCGTGGATGTCGCGCTCCGGTGTGCAATCCGATTACCGCCAGTCTCAACAGGAGGTTGCATCACTGCATAGCCAGTTGGACGAACGTGAAGTGTCGATCCAGTCGGGTCAGGAAGAAATCCAGTCCCTGAACCTGAGTATTGCCGAATTGAACGAAAGTGGCACCCAATCAGCCTCTGCCCTGAGTGCTGTCAGTGGGGAGCGTGATTCACTTGCTGAACAAATGGCTGCTCTGCAGGCTGAGCTCACAACCCAGCAGGAAGGGGCCAGTCAACAACTGGGCTTACTTAACTCTCAATTGGCAGAGAAAGATGCTGCACTTGCTGATACCAGCAAGGTTGATCAGCTTAAAGCCACCATCGATGATTTACTCGCTGCCAACACTGATACGACTGAAGTCGATATCCTGAATTTCAAAATCTCGGAAATGGAAACGCAGCTGTCTGAGCCGGTTGATGACGGTGCAGAAGAAGCAGCGCTGGCAGCGGCAGCGGCAGCGACGGCGGCGGCCGAAGCAGAGGCGGCAGTAGCGGCAGAAATGTTGGAAGCAGAGGCAGCTAAAGCTGCAGAGGCAGCAGCAGCGGATAGCGACGAGAAATTGGCAGCGCTGCAGGCGTCGTTTGATGATCGCTCAAAAGGTTTGCTCAATCAGCTTGATTCCCTGACTGATAAAAATTCTGCGCTGAGTCGTGAGCTTGGCATGCTTGAGGGCAAACTCTCGGCAGCACAGGCGAAGGCAGATCAAGGTCAAACCGCTTTCAGTCAATTACTGTCTTCTCAAAATCAGCTCGCTGAATTACAGACGCTTTTTGATAATCAAAGCACGAATACCGAGGGCGAGGTTGAAGACCTGAAGGCACAGCTTAACGCTGCCAATACAGCAAGTGCTGATGCTGATGCTGCTAAAACCGAACTTGAAGCACAGATAGCTGACTTGCAAGCGAAGCTTGATGAAGCATCTGCTGCTGCAGCTTCCGCTAGCGACTCGAGCGCTGAGCTCGATGGCCTGAAATCGGAATTTGCAGGTTTACAGGCGCAACTCGACGAAGCAAGCGCTGCAAGCGCGAGTGCAAGCGAGCGAGCGGCAGCAGCTGCGGCATCGCGTGATGCGTTCGAAGCAGACACTGCCAAACTTAATCGCGAAATCGCTGATCTGCGCGCCGAGCTGGGCACCGGCCAGAACATGATTGAGGAAGGCAAATCGCGCGAAGCTGAACTGCAGGTGATGTACGACACTGATACTGCAGCGCTAAACGCAAAATTAGAGGCTCTCCAGGGTGATCTGGAAGGGCTCTCATCCGACAACGATGCAACAAAATCAGCTGTTGAACAGATCAAGGCCGACCATCAAGTTGAAGTCGATGACCTCAATGGTCAGATCACGGAACTGCGTGGTACTAACGATCAACTGATTGCGAAACTCGATGAGCAGCAAACAGAAACTGCCGGCATCTCTGCTGACTTTGAAAGCAAGTCCGGTGATTTGATGTCTCAAATTAATGGTCTCACCACACTTAACGGCGACCTTAATAGCGCCATCGATCAGATGAATCTTGCATTGGGTTCATCGGAAGATAGTGTCAATGACATGAGTGGTCAGCTGGTCGAGGCTAACGTACGCATCGGCGAACTCGAAGGCCTCAATTCTGATCTGTCTTCACAACTTGGTGAGCTCGATACATCAAGCGCCGGTCTGAGCGCTGAACTGGAAGCGGCAAACACCAGGATCGGTGAACTCGACGCCGACAATACCGAACTGACCGCGCAGCTGAATGATCTGCGGACAGCAGGTTCTGGCGTATCTACCGAGCTTGATACGGCCAACGCCATGATCGGCGAGCTCAAGGGAAGCAATGCTGACCTGACGGCGAAGCTTGGTGAGCTGGAAGGATCAAATACTGATCTGAACAGCAAAGTTGGCGAATTGATGTCATCCGGTGAAGGTCTGGAAGCACAGCTCGGTGATGCAAATGCGATGATCGACGAGCTCAAGGGAAGCAATGCTGAACTGACCGCGAAGATAGGAGAACTGGAAGGATCAAAGGGTGATCTGAACAACAAAGTCGGCGAGTTGATGTCATCCGGTGAAGGTCTGGAAGCACAGCTCGGTGATGCAAATGCGATGA
>CAYPMR010000042.1:28727-33641 GCA_964411665.1 uncultured Granulosicoccaceae bacterium
TCGACGAGCTCAAGGGAAGTAATGCTGATCTGACCGCAAAGATTGGAGAGCTGGAAGGTTCAAGTGTTGATGCCAATACCATGATTGGTGACTTGAAGGCTCAGATTGGTGAGCTCCAGGGATCAAACGGTGACGCCAACGCCATGATTGGTGATCTGAAGGCGCAGATTGGTGGTCTGGAAGGATCAAATGGTGATGCCAATGCCATGATTAGCGATCTGAAGGCGCAGATTGGTGAGCTGGAAGGATCAAATGGCGATGCCAATGCCATGATTGGTGACCTGAAGGCGCAGATCGGTGAGCTGGAAGGATCAAATGGCGATGCCAACGCCATGATTGGTGACCTGAAGGCGCAGATCGGTGAGCTCCAGGGATCAAACGGTGACGCCAACGCCATGATTGGTGATCTGAAGGCGCAGATTGGTGAGCTGGAAGGATCAAATGGTGACCTGAACACCAAAGTAGGTGACTTGATGGCATCCGGTGAAGAGCAGGACGCAGAGCTGATAGATGCAAATCGCAAGCTTGCGGATTTGAGTGCACAGCTTGATGCAAGTCGCACAGCGACAGCCAATGCCGATGCTGCCGGTCAGGAACTAAATGACCGTCTCAATGCACTGCAAAGCGAGCTGGATGCCGCACAGGCAAACGCTGCGCAGCAAGAGGAAGAAGTCAGTGCCAAGGCGCAAATGGCCCAGGATCTACAGGCGCAACTGGCCAATGCCCAGACAAATGCACAAGAGCAGACGCAGTTAGCGCAAAATCTTGCTGAACGTCTGGCTGCACAGCAAAACCAGGCGCCTGATCAATCGGGTGCTGAGACTTTGCGTGAGCAACTGGTAGCAGCGCTGGAAGCCAATGGGGTAGACGGTCCACAGGTCGATGTACGTGATGACAACTCTGTGGGTATTAATCTGCGCAGTGAAGCACTGTTTAATTCAGGTCGGGCGCGACTCAATGCTGCCGGGCGTAATCTAATGCAACGTGTAACAGCGGCACTAGGCAATTTTACTGACAATCCGATCAGGATCGAAGGCCACACTGACAGTATTCCTGTGACCGGATCGTTGCAGCAGATTTTCCCGAGCAACTGGGAGCTATCTGTTGCACGTGCTGCCAATGCAGTGAGCTTCATGCAAGGTGCCGGTAATTTTAATCCGACAAACCTGTCCGCTTCAGGCTTTGGTGAATTCCGTCCTGTAGCCGGCAATGATACGCGTGAAGGTCGCGCACTTAATCGCCGTATCGAAGTTGTCGTCTCACCAACGAACTAACCGTCAAGGTTGGATCCTTATTGAAAAAGCAGGCAGCTTAAAACTGCCTGCTTTTTTTTAGTTCGCTCTTTAGCTCGTTCCGAATGTTCTTTCTGAATGTTCTTTCACTTTGACCATCCTCGCTCGAGTTGTGTATTCTGCCAGCTAACATTAGTGCTTTTTTCGCAGGTAATTGATTGAAAATTCCTCTTTTTCCGCTCCCCAGCGTGGTACTCCCCGGCGGTCAGTTGCCATTGCGATTGTTCGAGCCCAGATACCTGCGCATGGTGTCTGAATGTTTAAAGCAGGAGAACGGTTTTGGCATTTGCCTCGCTCGTGCGAAAACCGAAGACGGTGAACCCTTAAAGCCGTATCCCATCGGTACGCTGGCGAAAATTGTTGATTTCGATCAGGGTAGTGATGGTTTTTTGCACATTACCGTGCAGGGAGAGCAGGAATTTCGTCTGATCGATATGGAAATGGAGTCGGACAAGCTACAGATAGGGCAGATTGAATTACAACCGCAGCGGACAAGTTTTTCCATGCCGTCAGAGTATTCAAGCCTGTCAGTCAAACTGTCGCAAATACTGGAACACCTTGGGCCGCATATGGAGTTTCCGGATCGCGATCTTGATGATGCTGAGTGGGTGTGCAATCGCTTGCTTGAATTGCTACCTATCGATGCCGCTGATAAGTACGAAATGCTCAATACCTTCGACACCACATTAAGGCTGAAAGCACTGGACGATTTGTCCTTCAGTATTGCCGCGCAATAACAGGTGTTGGAGCCGAGTTGGCGGTATCAGCATTTTCTCTGACCAGCACTTTTGAATTGCGCTGCAGACTGTACTCCTTGCTCTGTGGTAACCATTGCGGTCCTGCTTCCGAGAAGCCGCGTTCGATAAACCAGTGACCGGTACGGGTCGTTAGTACGAACAGTAGATCAACCTTTTCTTGTTTGCCAATAAGCGATAGCTGACTCAACAGTTGCTCAGCCCGACCGCCTTCACGGTAGGACGGATGGGTAACCAGGCAGGCGATTTCAGCGACTTTTTTCTGTTCGCCCTGATAGTTAACTGTGTCGGGCGCACAAATCAATGCCGCGCAAGCGGTCACCATTCCTTCACGTTCACAAACGTGAAAATTATTGATTTCAAGTTCCAGTTGTTCACGCGAGCGCGGTATCAAGGTGCCATCTTTTTCCAATGGCTCGATCAGCTCGATAATGCCGCCGACATCGTCAATAGTGGCAGGACGAATGGTGTCGAATTCTGTTGCACTGACGAGTGTACCGGCACCATCACGGCTAAAGAGTTCCTGCAGCAACGCATTTGGATCCATACAATCGAGGATATGCACACGGCTGACACCGGAATCGCAGGCCTGTAACACACCGCCGAGTAATGCCAGACGATCGGTATCAGCATCGTCTGTTGTGCTCCATTGTTCGCGAATGGTTGTCGGTGTTGCTTCAGCTAGTGCCTGGGCTGCTGGAGCATCTTCGTTGTGCTGTATTTTTTCGGATGACAAATAAACCAGCTTTTCCGCGTTTAGCGCTGCTGCTGTCTCTGCCGCGAGAAGTTCGCTCTGCAGATTAAAAAGCTCGCCGGTCCGTGAATACCCTAACGGTGGCAGCAAAACGATATGACCCGATGCCGTGTGTGCATCTATGGCACGTTGGTGAATTTTGCGTACAACACCCGAGAACCCGTAATCCAGGCCATCACTGACACCAATCGGTTGGGCAGTGACGAAATTACCCGAGACCACACTTAAGTGAGCGCCAGCCATAGGTGTATTTGTCAGTCCCATCGACAACAGACTTTCGAGCTCGATTCTGACTTCTCCGGCAACACTGCGCACGACGCCCAGTACCGTACTGTCAGTGACGCGTCGGGCTTTGCAAACCTTGCTTTGGATGCCGTTCTCAACAAGACGTGTGTTGATACGCTGACGAAGGCCAGGCACCAGAATCAATCGAATTCCCAGGTGGCTGAGCAAGGCGATGTCTTGCGCCATAATCGAGCGTTTGGGACTATCGAGCAAAGCGCCGTCGATGTGCAACACCAGTGTCGTATCCCGATAGGCTTTTATATAGGGGGAGGCCTGGCGGAACCACTCGATAGGTGTGTTGGCATTGAGGGCAGGGCCAGTACGGCTGACAACGCGATGTGTTGGCAAACGCCTTGGCTGGGCACGTGTCTGTTCACTGCCCTCGCTGCCGTTGCTGGCTTCTCGGGTGGTTTTGTTATTCGTGGTGTTGCCTTGCATAGTGTGCCGCCGCTTGGGAGAGGTGCGATCTTTATCCTCTGCAGTACGTATATATAACAGCTGCCAGTCTGAGTCCATAATCAACAGACAATTTCTGGCTTGTTGCACAATTCTTCGTCTCCATGGTTGGTGACGGAGCGATATCTGGCCTTAGCGGTGTTTCTGCCGTGTTGGCTCCTGGCGTGGTGCCGAGTCGATGACGCTATGGCAAGGATGTGCAGATTGTTGGTTACAGAAGCCACTGACTGGCGATCTTATTGCATCGAGTCTCTTTTGGTGCAAGTGCAGCAAAAGCGTCAATTTAGTGAACGGCTTTATAATGAGATGATCGAACAACCTGCGGCCATGCTAATTGCTATCGCTATTAGCGATCATATGGGCGCAGATGGCGTAGGAAGGGCAGGGTTTAGTGCCTTTTCGACACTTTTTACGTTCTACACCGGCCACTGCTGGCAGTAGCTGGTTAACCCAAATGCCTGGAGACTCATGAGCGACTTGCACAACATGCTGATACTAGCGATCGAAAAAACGATCCAAAGCGCTGCTCTGACAAAATCGCAACGATGGCATGCAAAAGCCAACGAAAAAAATCGAGCCTCGGACCGACCCCCATTCTCTGGCATCAAGTTAATGCCGGGCAGACAGACACCTATGCCTTTGGTGGCTGCATTGACATTGATGTGCGTGTTGATAGCTATCAAGCCGGCTCATGCAACCGATGATCAATGGGCAAGCACCGTCTCGCGTATAGCCGAGTCAGTTGTGTCTCTACAGTTGTCACAGCTGCGAACCTTTGACGATTCCGGACAGGGCGGTAGTGGCGGCACAGGGTTTGTGGTTGATGCCGAGCGCGGTATCATTCTGACCAACCGTCACATTGTCGGTTCCGGTCCAGTCCGTTTCAGTGCGACGTTTCAAAATCAGGAGCGAGTAGATGCTGTGCCGTTGTACCGCGATCCGGTGCACGACTTTGCCTTTGTCCGCTATGATCCGGCGGCTCTTAAGTACGCCAAACCCGAGTCCTTGCCATTGCGGCCCGACAAAGTTACCACCGGTTTGAACATCCGTGTACTGGGCAGTGATGGCGGTGAACAACTGTCGATTCTCACCGGCACCATTGCCCGGGTTGATCGCGAAGCACCGAGTTACGGGCGCTACGGCTACAACGACTTTAATACGTTTTATCTGCAAGCTGCGTCATCTACTTCGGGCGGTTCCTCCGGTTCACCGGTGATTGATTTCGATGGTGATGTGGTTGCACTTAATGCTGCTGCCAACACGCGCACAGCAAGCAGTTTTTTTCTGCCACTGTATCGTGTCCAGCATGCGTTGAAATTATTACAAGCCGACGAGCCGATAGATCGCGGTACCTTTCAGACGCTTTTTTCAC
>CAYPMR010000043.1:0-33272 GCA_964411665.1 uncultured Granulosicoccaceae bacterium
CAGCTGGTGCCGTAAATCCCGTTGGTGCGGGCATCATATCTACTGGCATCATGTCTACCGGCATCATATCTACTGGCATCATGTCAACCGGCATCATATCCACCGGCGTTCCGCCTACCGGATCATCATTATCATCACTGGATGAACAACCTACCATTGCCATACTGCCCGCAATCAGGGTTAAACCAAGATAACGTCTAATCATAATTATTCCTCTTTAAAATCTTATCTCAACCGAAATAGTCAGGGTGCATACAGCCTTACAGTGTAAAAAAAGCTGGTAACCCAACCAATAAATATGGATTCACTGCGCTTGCCGTTAGCTCAGTTTACCGTTCCTTTTGCTTTCCAAATTAGTTCATTAAATGGAAAAGCCCGCCTACACCGGACAGGTAATATCCATCGGGTTCGCAGGAGGTCATGTTTACCAGCTACGAGATCCTGCTGCCCTTACGAATAACAGTAGTCCAATTTTCAGTAAATTGAACCATAAACATTCCAATGAAAATTTATAATCCTGAAATCGACCCAGCTTGAACTACTTCCAACTCGATAGCGGTCATAGTAAAGATCGTCTGCACCCACTTGAAGGCTTTTTCCTGATTGCAATCCAATATAATTGAGTCAGGTCTGATTTATTCTTCGATAATGATCACAAAATGTAGGCGACAGAGTGACAAATAGAATTTCTCAAAGATATTTCTTTGAAAGCTCAACGCCTATAGCCGTAACATAGTGCACTTCAACGGGAAGTTGTAGAGGGCAGAAAAAAGTGGTCATCCTTAACCAGCCACGCGTCCTGCGTCAATTACCACTTGGAGGAGGTTCAGAAAATACGATGGAAAGATCCAGATTAGCTGCCCGTAGCTACCGAGCCTCGTACTGCAATTGCTCTAATACTCTGCCGATTGGACCTTACCTATCATACGTAATAGCACAAATTCTGACTTTGTCAGATATTTCTAATCAAACGACAATGTTCAACCAAACATTGGAGATCCTGATTTAACTGGATATGTTGGTTTTAATACATCATCAGTCGCCGTGACTATCGAGCGCTCCCTTATCTGGATTGCCAGTGATCATCCGCAGATTGGCAAAGCGCTGGCGCAACGTCTGCTGCACGCTTGCGGATCGCTTCGGTCTCAGGGTGTTGCAAAACAGTCAGACCAACCATTGATCGATGTATTGTGGGTCGGCGATTCACTAAATATCGACGCGAATAAGCAATTGGCGGCAGAGCTGCCGAAAAGCGACAGAGCCTCCAACATCAAGCTCCAGTACGTCGAACAGGGGAATGCTGTCCGTTATTTGGGTACAGAAAACAGATTCATCGTATTCAATGCGCTGGAAAAGTTCGACGTCAACGCTTTTGCCGCTATTTGCGGCACTCTTGTTCATTCGGGCATCCTGTATTTACTTAGCCGTAGTTCAAGCACTTGGCGTGTTTCAGGTGCATCTGGGTTTTCCGAATTCCAGACAACAGCTTCAGAGCAGTCGCAACAAGGCAGTGACAATCCATTCATCGATCGTTTTACGAGAATTCTGAGCGAAAACACGCAACCACTAACATCCTCCAGTCAGCACAACGGTATCGAAGGCGTGAGTATCAGGCAACTAAAGACCCGCGAAATTCAAGCTTCCCACTTCGCCAATGCCGCCATCCACTACCCGGAAACGTACGCGAGCCAGAATACTCCCACTTGCGTGACGCCAACGTCTACAACACCCAATCCAGGCCAGCAACAGCTTATAAAGCAATTAAAAGAGCAATTAGCTACTGGACAATCCTTCGTTTCTGTAATCACAGCTGACCGAGGTCGCGGCAAATCAGCGATGCTGGGTTTGCTGCTGGCAGATCTGCCAGTTCTAACCGGTAATTCCCAGCAACCACCCATAATTATTACCGGACCTGCACAGCGCGCAGCGGCTGTTGTGTTCAAACATTTCGAAGCAAAGCTGGCCACAGCGCATGGCTACGAAAAACCATCCAGTAGAACCCGCAAGAGAACACCCATTTTCCAGGCGCCTGACATCCTGTTATCAACCAAGACAGAGTCCGACACTCTAATTATCGACGAGGCTGCCGCCTTGCCCTTACCGATCCTGAAAAAACTTCTCAAAAAATTTCCCAAAGTCATACTCGCCACTACCGTTCACGGTTACGAGGGGGCAGGTCGCGGATTTGCCATTCGGCTCAGGAAATGGCTTGAATCCGGGCAATTTTCCTCGCATTGGCTAGGACTTGAGCAGCCAGTACGCTGGCTTCAGGGCGATCCTCTTGAGTTACTCTGCGATCAGATTTTTCATTTCAAAGCCACTCTTCCTGCAGCGCCAGCTGCATTTGAAAACACCGCCTGCAAATTACACTGCGCAACACCGCAAGAGCTCATCGGCAACGAAAAGCTGCTTGGTCATTGTTTTGCACTCCTGCTGCAGGCCCACTATCAGACCAGACCACTGGATTTGTATCATTTATTAAGTGGAGACAATCTCAAGCTCTATCTTCTTAACTACAACAGCGTCCCGGTAGCTCTCGCCTTGCTGGCAACTGAAGGTCCATTCAATAACCCTTCTCTACGCCGTGATATCGTTGCCAGAAAACGTCGGCCGCGAGGACATGTACTACCGCAGCTACTGGCGCAATGGATTGCGCGGGATGCTGTCCTTGAACATCGCATCGGCCGTGTCGTACGTATTGCCGTCCACCCACATTTGCACCGAAGAGGCCTTGGCAGCCAATTGCTGCAATCGATACATACACAACTTGAAGATGACACGATAAAGCCAGTTGCCGCCACGGGCACATTGTATGGCGCAGACTCCGACCTTATAGCTTTCTGGGAATCTAACGGATATTCTGCGTTTCATCTGGGTGCGCGGAAAAATAACCGTAGTGGTGAACGCTCTATAGCCATGCTCAGACCGCTAAAAAATACTACCCCAACCATGCATCAGTTTTTGCAGCGCGCGGTAGCGCTCTTACGCATCAATTTTCGCAACGACCCAGCGATCATGCATACAGATACACACACTATAGGGAACTCAAGTACTGATACCGTTAGTTTGTCTTATCAAAACACTACACTGGAAGATGTATCGCAAAACGATAACAATCTGGATTATCTCGAATTTGTCCGCGCATATGCGTGCGGAGAGCGTTCCTTCCACGACACGCGAACAATTATTCTTGATTATCTGTCAAGATCAGGTAACTTGATTGCAAATACGCAATTAGACAGTACAGAAACAGATATCCTGAATGCAATTCACAACGCTGAGTTTAGTTTTACTACCTATGCAAAAGGTCAATTATCAGGTGGTAAAAAAGCGTCGGAGATATTATTGCGCTCAGCACTTAAAAAACTTACCCAAGAAAAATTTACACAAGACTGAATAATTTAATAATCGTCGCACTAGCCTGCAAACTGATTACTCCATTTGTTCAACATCCTAAACAAACCGTAAACTCGGCAAACCGTAAACTCGGCTACAAATCGATCTATCCGTATGAATCCGACTGCATCACTCAAAGCTTCTTTACCCATGTACGACTGGCCGGAGCTGAATTCGCAGACAGATGAACTCTGGCAAATGATCGCCAATATTATCGCCGAGCACGATCTGCAACCACCAGAACGGCTTGATAGAACCTTGGGCATGTGGGAAATGTGGCAGCACACGGATTGTGTGTTTTCACAAACCTGTGGCTGGCCATACGCCGAGTCGGTGAACAAGTATGCAAATTTACTGGTAACACCGGTTTACACAGCAGAAGGTTGCGAGGGTTCGCTCAATTCAAGCCGAATCGTTTGTCGCGCGGATGACACACGTAAAACACTTGCCGACTTTTACCAATCAACTGTGGTAATCAATGGTGAGGATTCCCAATCCGGATACCACGCCATGCGTTCGGCGCTCGTTACCGATAATCTGCCTGGGCCATTCTTCACTCAACAGGTGGTATCCGGCGCTCACCGCGAATCCATTAAACGGATAGTCGAAGGCAATGCAGATATTGGCGCAATCGACCCTGTTAGCTGGGCACTGTGCCAACGTTTTGAAACACAGGTTACCGAAAAACTGCGCGTGATTGGCCAGGGACCGTACACTCCTGGTCTACCATACATAATCAACAAATCGTTGATCGGTGAGCAAGAGCGACAGCACCTAGGTCAAAAATTGCAGACACTACTGCAGAACCTGCCAAAAGCCCTGGCAACGGATCTGATGATCGCCGGTGCAACACCCTTGGATACAGTCAATTACGATATATTCAATCAATATAACAACGCATCCAACAAAGCAGGCCATACGAGACTGATCGAGGCTGGAATTTAAGCGCCGCGCGGTAATCAAGAGGCTTGGATAAAGATAAAAGCTGCAATAAACACAACAATCTCATGAACCCAGCGCATCAAAGTCCAGAACAATTGGTTCATGCTGGCAGTCGTTGAGATAAACCAGCAAACCTTCTTTATTGATAGTTGTGGTCATACTGTTATCGCAAGGGTGAAAGTGTAATGGATCACGCTCAAGCAACGTGGCATCGAGTACCACCGATACGCTGTTCGAGTGATCATTAATCGCTGCCAGCGGTGTTACCGCCCCTGGTATCACACCGAGATAGTGCATCAATCGCTGCGGGCTGGCAAAAGACACCCTACCGGCACCAATTTGCTGACCAAGTTGTTTTAGATCGACCTGACGATCTTCGAGCAACGTTACCAACCACATTTTGCCTTTTTTATTACGTAAAAAAAGATTTTTTGAGTAGCCACCCGGCACTCCATTTCGGTGCTTGCGAGAATCTTCAACCGTTCGCATGGGTGAATGCGATATCGTCTGACAGTGGTAACCTAGTGCGGCGAAGCGTTGTTCAACATCTGCAGGCAAGGCAGGTGGGTCCCCGTTTACAAGTAACGCGGGAATCGTACTTTCGGGACTCACACTTTCGGGATTCACACTTTTATTTGGTTCCTCTGTCATATTTTATCCAGCAATTGGGTTACGTAAATGATATCTGAAAACCCAGGTAGTTAGTACCACGCATCGCCATAGGGAAACCGTCAGCGTTTTGAAATCCACCAGGCGCTAGAATCGTATAACAATAAACAACAGCAATCACAGCCAGAAAAAGCTTTCGGGCCAAATGATCAAAATTGTTTAATAAAGCAGGCTAAATACTTTTGGATATTTTGAAAATTAACGCTTTTGGAAATAAACGCTTTTGAAAATTAACGTCTTTGAAAACAATCGCTTTTGGAAATAGTATATGAACTGGTGTCAAACCCAAACTCACACTACTGCCATGGCAGCAACATGTGCACCCACCGTCGGTCGGAATGACGGATCACCCCACAGCACAAGCTCTATACCTATTAAGATCAACATAAAATGGATGACAATAGCGGCGCTAAAGTCGACAGCATTATGGTTTCTCCGGATTACGCTACTTCTGCTACCGGCAACCGGGGTAAAAGCAGATAGTCAACCCAACAATGCCATCGGCCTTTTCAGTACTGCACAGGCTCGCAGTCTCTACGAACAACGGACTGTCTATAAAATTATGCGTAAAGGAAAACGCGTTGGTTCACATACCTTATCCATTAAACCTGCATCCACAGATAACAAAGCCCAAAACTTTACAGTGTCCGTAGCATCGCTTATCAAGATCAAGATGCTTAAAATAACTGTGTTCAGTTTTGACTATCAAGCAACTGAACTATGGAAAAACGATATACTGGACAGTGTGGTTTCTACAACACTACAAAATGGCGATCGCAAACGGGTAAGTGCATCAAGACAGACTGACGGATTTAAACTTGAGGTTGAGTCCGGCATCCGGGAATCGGAACTGTCGACTTCCACAGCCGAGCTTTTTGCCTACACCAGCAATCACTGGCACCCCGGTGTTGTAAACAGTCAACAAATTTTCAATACGCTCACCGGAAATGTCAACAAGGTTACTATTGAATCGCTGGGCAAGGAAGAACTGAGTATCGGCCGGGGCGCAGCTGCAACAACGGTTAAAGCCGAGCGTTTTCGCTATAGCGGAGGTCTGGATGCAGAATCATGGTACGGCGACGACGGACGCTGGCTTCAGCTTTCTTTCAAGGGATCGGACGGCAGCACGATACTGTATCAATATGCACCGGAAGAATCTCAATGAAAACCAGGATATCTCTTTTTCCACCATTGAAACCACTAAGTTATCCAAACACGGGTCAACCACTGAGGTATAGAAAACTACTGTGAATCAGGCAGGCTTTAAAAAACTCGTCTGGATAACCGGTGCGAGTAGTGGTTTAGGTTACGCACTGGCGAAACGCTATGCTGAAAATGGGCACACGGTTGTAGCTAGTGCCAGACGTTTCGAACAGCTGCAGCGGCTTCGTGACGAAGCCTCGCAAGAAGCCCTTAAGGGTAAGATAATACCGCTTACTCTGGATGTCACCGATCAGATGTCAGTAGACGCTGCAATCGTAAAATTAAACAAGGACATCGGTACCCCGGATACTGTCATATTGAATGCCGGCTACTACCAACCCTGCTCTCTTGATGAAATCACGATGGATAATTTTCTGGCAACCTTTGATGTGAACGTCAATGGCACAGTACGTTGCATGCTAGGCATCCTTCCCGCATTACGAGTACGTGGCAGTGGACATGTTGTTTTTGTATCTTCAGTGGCAGGTTACAGTGGCTTACCAAGGGCTGCCGCTTACGGATCAAGCAAGGCGGCTCTTACACATTTGGCAGAATCGATAAAACTTGAATGCAATGCCGAGGGGATAGACGTAACGGTTGTCAATCCGGGTTTTGTCAAAACCCCTTTAACTGATAAAAATTCCTTTGCCATGCCCTTCATTATGGAAGTAGAAACTGCGTCAAGAGCGATGTTCGCGGGATTAGAATCCGGAAAATTTGAAGTAGTGTTCCCGAAAAGATTTGCCTGGATATTAAAATTGCTTCGAATATTACCCTACCGATTGTATTTCGCGATTACGCGCCGACTACTATAGTTCGACAGTAGGTCTCAACCGCATTTCGGAATCAACCATTCGCTGCAATACCTATCACGTTGTTTAACGCAGCGGTGTCACCACAAAGCGGCGCACTATCTTCCAATAGAGGCTTAAAGAATTGGGTTGACACGGTACCCACCCGGACTCCCCATTTTCTCACCTCAGTCATATTGTGTACATTGCCATCTGGTTGTAAAAAGAGCCAGTCATTCATATCCAGAACCCACTGCTTTCCACTAGCAAGATCTACACGTAAGGTATATTTCAGATTAAGCGTATCTCCCTTGAGAACCCCTGCTGCTTTACCCACAAGAGAATCAGACGTTGCTTCGAATTTTCCATTGTCATCAATAATTACTTTCCAGACCCGGTTCTCAACAACCCCATCGGAGTAATTTAAAGTTTCATCCAGGATAAAAACATCATTTTCAAAACGACCGTTGAAGTCACCGCAGAAATGCCTCTTCACTTTACCGAAACGATCGGTAAACCAGCCAGATGCTTTTGTTCGATTCAGGAAGAAATCGGTGAAATCGAACTCCGGTGAAGATTTAGAAACAGAATCTATATTCATAGTTTGGCATCCAGTAACTGCAATCGCTGTTACGATCGTTAGTGATAACAATCCAGCAGGCATCACAGCCATTAGCTTCTTATAGAGATGACTGAAGTACATGCGTCGCTTGCCTGTCGAGTCTTATCAACTTTACGGATATCGTTCCCGTGCAGATCAAAATTTTTATATTCGATGCAGTTGTTTATATGACTGATTTATATGACTGATTTATATGACTGATTTATATGACTGATTTATGTTAATACTGAAAAATCTTGCGGCAAATAAATTCCGAGAAGACAAAAAGGCACTATTGTCTGACTATTTTCCAGATACCCACATCAGTACTCCCGGTAGTAAAGCCGGCCTCGCAATAAGCCAGATAATATCGCCACATGCGAGAAAAACGATCATCGAACCCTTGCTCTTTAATATCGACTAGCGATTTGTCAAAACGTTCACGCCAATCTCGCAGAGTTTTTGCATAGCTGGCCCCAAAGAAGTCGGTATCACTTATTTGAAATCCGTGCGTTTCGGCCAATTCGGCTAACAATGATTTAGTAGGGAGCATACCCCCGGGGAAAATGTACTTCTGAATAAAATCAGGATTACGCGAGTAGTCATCGAACCGATCCTCAGAAATCGTAATCACCTGCAAAACGGCACTACCGCCCCTTTTTAGAACAGAGCGTAATTTGGAAAAGTAATCTGTCCAATACTCCTGACCAACAGCTTCAAACATTTCTATCGACACAACGTGGTCATATTTACCTTCAATTTGACGATAATCACGAAATTCAAAGCTAATATGCCCAGCAGACATATTTTTACTTGCCATATCACGAGCATATGCAAGTTGTTCTCTGGATAAAGACACTCCCTTTACGTCGCACCTGGTGTTTTTCGCCAACGCACAGGCCATTGACCCCCAACCGCAACCTATTTCGAGAATATTACTTTTGTTTACCGGATCCACAGCGGACAGAACTTTATTAATTTTGTTCTGTTGGGCGCTCGACAAAGATTCATCCGGATGTTCGTAGCAAGCAGATGAGTAGCTCATTGATTCGTCCAGCCAGAGCTCATAGAATTCATTCCCCAGATCATAATGGCTGGCTATATTGCGCTTGCTACCGTCAAGCGTATTTTTATTTCCCCGATGCGTAATGACGTTAGTCAATTTACTCATTCGGGAACCATTTACTGTTGTCGGAAAATTATTTTTATTCTTCAAAAACATCAAAAATAATCCAATGATACTGTTGGTACTCCAGGTACCCGCCATGTAAGCTTCACCCCACCCAATACTTCCCTGTAACGCCATTCTGCGTATGGGATCAAAGCTTTCAAGACAAACAACAACAGGGTTGTCTTCAGTACCAAATCCCGCTAATTCATCACTTGAACAAGCATGTCCACATTCTGTTATCGAACCATCAGGCCATTCAACACGCAGCTTTCCAATTTGGAAACCGGATATGATCTTGTTGAAACGACCTCGAATCCAGGTGCCAGCGAGAGAGTTGAACATTGTGCGCATCGGCCCTAGCGCGGTTTCTAACAGAGGTGTTTTAGTACTATCGAGTTGCATGAGTCAAAACTGATATTTAGCTATTGCTTACAAGTAGTGTAATTTCGATTAGACATCCGGTATTACTGTGCCATTCTTTTACCGTAACTGTACCAAGGTATGCGTTTTAACCAGAGTTTCATAGCTTCCCAATGTATACCAACTATTACTTTTATAGTCATTAGGGGGTAGACGATTGCATTCCTTAACAAGCGGCGATCAGACAACAATTGACCTTGCCCGTAAAAATTAGCAGTTAACATTGTACCTTCGTCATCATAAAGTCGAATGGCGACGCTTAGATCACCAGCAGGTATTTGTGTCCGAAAATCGTAGCGCATCTTCATGGGTGTAAATGGCGACACATACATTTCCTTGCAGCAGGAGTGATGTGGCAAAAATTCGCCAGAAGCGGAGTCAAATGCAAAAGCGTAAAACTGCCTATCACCAAAAGTGTTGCTTACCTCGTATATCACAGCCATCAAACGATTTTCATTGTCATAGCAGTAATAGGTACAAAGTGGATTAAACGCATAACCAAAAATACGTGGATAGCACAACAGGCGGATACTCAGGCTCTGCGAATCCAGCCCAATATCTGCGAGCTCGGCTCGAATAAGACTTTCACCGGTCAGGCCTGCAGATTTACCAAAATCACGATCAAACAGGCTGAAAACATTCCAGCGATTATAAGAAAATAAACGCAGCTTTTTGTCTAGCGTTGACAATTCATCCAGATCGAAGAGTATGGCGAACACCGAGTAACGCAGCGCATGCCGAGCCGGACGAAAGCGCTTGTGAAAGACATAACCTTCATACAACTGGCTATTAAAAGGCATTGCGCGGGCTGGCGATTCAATGAAGTCGCTGTCAGGCATGAGGGGAATAAGTCTCGGTATTCTCAGGCAAAACAATACGCGAAGACTCATTGCTGACTCGCCACGGCCTGCGCACTCCACCGAGCCGCTCTGCTACAGCGAAACCAGCCTGGGCAGCATCTTCGTGAAACCCGGAACCGAAGTAGCTGCCGCAAAACCATGTGTTATGTTTTCCCTGAAGCTGCCACAAGGATTGTTGAGCCGCGTGTGTGCCATGATTGAATAATGGATGGTCGTAGTTTGTTTGCCGAATAATGAGCTGCGGATTAATGGTGCTACGTGTATTCAAGGAAACAAAATAGTCTTTTTCAACTGTTAGATTTTGTAGACGATTCATCCAGTAAACAACACCCGGTTTCGAAGCCTGGCTCACGTTACCGGTCTCCACATAGTTCCAACTGGACCAGGCAGCTCTGCGCTTGGGCATTACACGACTGTCCGTATGTAGCACAGCTTGATTCTGCGCATATTCAAAGGCACCGAGTAAATTCTTTTCCAGATCTGTCGGCTTTTCAATCAGCTTTAATGCTTGATCAGCGTGGGTGGCAAAAACAACGTGATCAAAACGCAACATTTCGCCCGAGACCGTTAACACTTTAACCCCCTCAGGCTGACGAATCACTTTCGCAATGCCCGTGTTGGAAAAAGTACAACCCTGATGGCACATGATATCGTCAATAACCTTGCTGACGTAAGAGATACTGCCACCACACACTGTTCTCCATTGAGGTCTGCCGTATAGTTTCAGCAAACCGTGATTATCGCAAAAATTGACGAAAGAGCGCAGTGGATAATCGAGCATTTTTTCAGCTGGCGTCGACCAGATGGCAGCACCAAACGGCAACAAATGATCTTCAATAAATGAACGACCATATCCCCTCGCTTTGAGAAAATCACCGAGTGTCGTTTCTGCTGAAACTTTCGATTCGTCAACAGCCTCACGGTAAAAACGAACAAGATCGCGCAGCATTTTCAGGAATCTGGGGCGCAGGATGTTAACCGGTTGCGCAAAAAGACCCGACAATGTGCCTCCGGCATATTCAAAACTGCCATCCTCGCGGGATACAGCAAAAGACATGTTTGTAGCTTGAGTTGGCACACCAAGCAGTTCCAACCATGCTGTAAAGTTTGGATAGGTCAGATGATTGAAAACAATAAAACCCGTATCAATTCCTAATGAACGTGCAGAGCTTGAGTGACCATCGAGCTCCTGAGACTCGATACCATCGATCAATCTGCCAGTGATGGTATTAACCAACGCTGTATGCGCATGCCCGCCGTACCATTTGGACGTTTCAAACAAACTGACATCATGTGCTTTGCTAAGCAACCAGGCTGATGAAAGTCCAGCTGCCCCACTCCCTATAACAGCGATGCTCAGGCGATCAGCAGACTGTGGCAGCGCCGGTTTTTGGACACTATCAGAATGGGGCTTGCCATGGGTGCTCGCACTGCTGTTTTCACCGCGGATTTTGTGACCAAGTACAGGCGAATCAGTTATCATGATCCGTTATTCATAAAATTCTAATACACTGTAGTACGTACTATGGTTAAGTACAGATTGGTTAAGTACAGATTGGTTAAGTACAAAATGGTTAAGTACAGATTGGTACAGATTGGCATATGCCTGAACCTGACGATTTTTCTGTTCGCTACGAGCTTCGACCCACAAATCACTTGACTGTACTCAGCACATTGTCGCCTCCATTGTTAGCATTAAAATCCAACCCAGGAATCCTGCGCTTTCTGCCCAGTGCTATTCTACTAACACGGCATGGCATCAGTATATTGATGTTACTTTGCTCAGCTGCACTGGCAGTGTCGTGCCAGATTGCAACAATTACTCAATTTTTTGAGTCTTGTTCTACAAAGACGCGCACGGCATTTGATCCGGTCAAGGGTGATTGGCGTAACATATTACATGACACTTGCTTCCGCTATTCTGGCAGAAAACCCCATAATAATCGAAGACACAATACCTGTCGGCTCATCACAAAACTCCGCCTTACAAGTTCCTGGTTCCATTCGGCAGAGCGAGCTTGCCAACAGGCATCTGCAGCGAGACAAGCTAATGGATGAGCCAGGTAGAGAAGAACTTGGTCAGGCCCTGCTTGATATCGGTAGTCGTCAGGATGTGGCCGCCTTCGAAACTATCTACAACCACTTTGCTGGACGAGTCAAGTCGTTCCTTCTCGGCAAGGGCATGGATGACGCCATTGCCGAAGAATTAATGCAAGAAATACTATTGATAGTGTGGAGAAGAGCTGAGAGCTACGATCCAACAAAAGCTGTTGCAAGTACCTGGATATTTACTATCGCACGAAACCGCCGTATCGATTATCTGAGAGGTAATTCGCGCGTTGAAGTCGAGCTCGATGACGCCATGCTGGAGCGAGATACGGAACACCAAAATACCAGTGAGACTCTCGAGCACAAAACAGCCTTGGCGCAGGAATCTCAAAAGCTGTCTGATGCTATGTTAAATCTTCCGCCTGAACAGCAGCAGGTTATGCATTTGTCATATTTCAGAGGTCAGTCTCATGGAGATATTGCCCAATGGCTCGGCCTGCCCGTTGGAACTGTAAAGTCGCGAATACGTTTGGCCTTGCAAAACGTACGAACAAATATGCAAGCTGGTGATATTGATAGAGATCCATTTGAGTACTAGTAGGCACTGCTATTGAAGATATTGTGACGTTTTCGAAAATCCGAAACGCAGTTGTTTGCGTATCCCTAATCGATAAATCTAAAGCTCAAACAGTGAATTCAATTTACTAACAAACTCAGAAAAACTTAAAAGCTGATAATTCCAAACCCTTGGTTGCAGCAAGCGACAGAATGAATATTTGGTGTAGAAAATGTACATTTCCGCAAGACCCGTACGTCGGCTCTGCGAATTTTTTGCATTTTTCTACGCCAGGCACATTACTATTATAAAAAGCAAAATGAACCAGATTAATCATCATCTAAGCGACGAAACACTGAACGAGTACGCTAGCGGAGCACTCATCGAAGCACTGGAAGTTGTAGTGGCTTGTCATCTGACTCTTTGTCCTTCTTGTCGCGAGAGAGCCAATTTTGCCGATGGAATGGGTGGGTATTTTATAGAGAATGCTACAGCCGCAGTGCCTGAACTAAGCGCCATTGAAATGCTGGATAAAATCCGCAATACGTCGTCAGCCGATGATACTGACTCATTAAGCGCACCGCACACAACGGAACAAAAAGGTAACTCTGCTGACATGGCAGGAATACCTAAACCCCTTGCTAACCGTCTACCCGACAATTTCGACAATTTGCCATGGAAGTGGATGGCAAAAGGTATCCAAAGTTTCGACTTGCAAGATGGTAAAAAAAGTGAAGGGGCTTTCAAATTACTGAAAATACAACCCGGTACTGAATTGATTGAGCATACGCATGGCGGGCACGAATTAACACTGATCCTGCATGGTTCCTATAAGGACGCGCTCGGATGCTTCGCTGTGGGCGACATTGCTGATCTTGGCCCTGAAGTAAGCCATAAACCGGTAATCGACAGCAGTGTACCTTGCATTGCATTAACAGCATCAACCTCCCCTGCTCGTTATAAAGGTCTGGTTGGAAAACTGATACAGCCGTTCGTAGACATTTAGCTCAAAGTGAGCATTTAGCTCAAAGTGAGCATTTAGCTTAAACATAGCAACTGGCCAAGAGCCAATCCCCCATTGACATTTCAACGCAATGGAGGCGAAGATAATCGATGCAAGCGAAGCATTCCAGGAAATAGAGTGAGTAAATTAACGCCTCTGCAACAGCGTTAATACCTCTGCAACAGCGAGCAAGATCATCTTTATAAAGAAGGATCAATCAGCGGGAGTGACTGCGATGTCATTCTGGTCCGCACTCTCCCCATTGCCCGGTGGCAAATGGCTATTCAGTCGGCTGGTTGGATGGGTGATTCCCTATACTGGCAGTATGAAGCCGCTAGTGGATCATATTGAACCCGGACATGCCGTCGTCTACCTGCCAGATCGCAGGCGAGTAAGAAATCATCTGCGTTCAGTCCATGCGATAGCACTTGCAAACGTTGCTGAATTTACCACGGGGCTTGCCACACTAACCGGCATACCACCAGACTCACGCGCTATACTGGTTGAGTTACATATTACCTACCACATTAAAGCCAGAGGTCGGCTGCGCGCGACCTGCAATAGCCAACCGCCCAGTAGCTCACAAGAACAGGCTGTTGCAGTTGACGCATCCATATTCAACGAACAAGATGAATGTGTAGCAACTGCTACAGTTACCTGGTTAGTAGGGCCGATCAACAAGCGCTGATTACATCAAACAGCCGCCCGACAATCGTTTGAACTATCTAGGCCGCTTGATAGTTTGTTTCAATCCATGCCTGATAACTGCCGTCCATAACAGATTGCCACCAGGATTCGTTGGACAGATACCAATCAATAGTTCGTTCTATCCCTTCCTCAAAAGTCACTTGCGGCTTATATCCCAACTGGCTTTCGCTATAAGTAGCATCAATTGCGTACCTGAAATCATGGCCCGCGCGGTCACGAACAAACTCGATGAGTGAAACGGAAGTTTCACCATTGGCTGGCGGACTATCCGGAAATCGCTTGGACAAGAACTCGTTTGTTGCAAAACGCTTATCGATTAGCTTGCACACCAGTTGCACAATATCAATATTGGTCCACTCGTTACAGCCGCCAATGTTATAGGTTTCACCAGCGTTACCTTTGCGAATCACGAGATCGATACCATAAGCGTGATCTTCTACATATAACCAGTCCCGAATATTCTTGCCATCGCCATAAATGGGCAGTGACTTTCCATGGAGAATATTCAATATCACCAACGGTATCAATTTCTCAGGAAAGTGGTAGGGACCGTAATTGTTTGAGCAATTACTGGTTGTCACATCCATCCCATACGTGTGGTGATAGGCTCGCACCAGAAAATCGGAAGCCGCTTTACTCGCCGAATACGGAGAGTTGGGTGCATAGGCTGTATTCTCGGCGAATGCCGGATCATCAGGTTCCAGACTACCATAGACTTCATCGGTTGATACATGATGAAAACGATGATCGCTAACCGGGTTACCCTGTGCATCACCTTCAATCAACCATACCTGTCGAGCTGCCTTCAACAAGCTGTGTGTCCCAAGTATATTTGCGGTGATAAAAGCGTCCGGCCCCTCAATGGAACGATCAACATGACTTTCAGCGGCAAAATGCACAACAGTGTTGATCTCTTCTTCGCGCATCAGTTCTTGCATGCGTTCCGTATCGTTAATATCCGCATGCTCAAATCTCAGATTTGCATCTGCATCTGCCAACACACTGGACAAGTTATCCCGATTGCCAGCATAGGTTAGTGCATCGACAACAACAATCCGGTCTTGCGAGTATCGCTTCAGCCAGTAGTGAACAAAATTGGACCCGATAAATCCGGCACCGCCAGTAACCATCAATGACTTCATGATAATTCTCTCAACATTTGTCTAAGTTCTTCACGCCAGTGTATCGGCGTTAATTCAAGCTCCGCGCGCGTAACAGTTGTCTCAAGAACGCTGTAGGGCGGGCGGGCTGCAGGGGTTGGATATTGATCGGTACGCAAAGGATTAATGAATACAGGCCTATCAAGGAGGCCTAGTGCGACACCTTCTTCCATAATCGCCTGAGCAAAGTCGTACCAACTCGCAACACCCGCGCCAGTCCAATGCATAACGCCAGTGCCTTTTTTATCTAAAGCTCGCCACAGTGCCGTGGCTAGACCCTTAGCGGATGTTGGTGAACCAATCTGGTCGGCAATAACACCCAATTCATCCCGTTCACTCATAAGGCGCAACATGGTTTTAACGAAATTGTTGCCGAACGAGGAGTACACCCAGGCTGTTCTTACGATCAATGATGCGTGCGGCATTATTTCCTGAAGCCGTCTCTCGCCAGCAAGCTTGCTCTTACCGTAGACACTAACAGGATCTTTAGGTGCATCCGGTGATATCGGAGTAGCTGGCGTATGACCAAAGACAAAATCGGTAGACACATGTATAAGGCGTGCATTACACGCGCACGCCGCTTGTGCCAGATTCACTACTCCTTGCTCATTGACAGCGTAGGCCGCAGTGATATTGTGTTCTTCCTCCGCCTTGTCAACCGCGGTATAGGCAGCTGCATTAATGATGTACTGCGGATTTGATTCCTTGATGAGTTGTTTAACCAGGGCTTCATCAGTGATATCAAGACGCTGCTCTCCCTGATCAATTATCTCAACCCCCGCAGGGCAGCTTCGCAACATTTCACAATATAATTGGCCGCTGCTACCACCGGTAATAAATACTCTCATGCAAAGACGTCCAGATCGTCAAGTAACGGACAGTCAGCATCTTTATCAGACAACGTGGGTGCTTGCCCATCAACCAATGGCCATTCAATTCCAATACTCGGGTCGTCCCAGCGCAGACTACGTTCATATTCAGGGGCATAGTATTCCGTACACTTGTACTGAAAATCTGCAGACTCGGACATCACATAAAAACCATGAGCAAAGCCCGGGGGCACATAAAATACACGGTGATTTTCAGCAGATAACCTGACACCAACCCATTGTCCATAGGTTGCTGAAGAGCGACGGATATCAACCGCCACATCAAACACTTCCCCTTGCGTCACACGCACCAATTTGCCCTGTGGCTGTCGAATCTGATAATGCAATCCGCGCAGCACACCTTGTGCAGATCGGGAGTGATTATCCTGAACGTAGTCAACCGGCAAACCGGCTTCTTCATAGCCTTTTCGATTCCATGATTCAAGGAAGAACCCCCTCGAATCACCAAATACACGTGGTTCAATAATTTTCACACCGTCGAGCTTGGTTTCTATAACTTGCATAATTCCTGGCCGGCTAGCATTTGCTTAAGGACGTTGACTTACAGACACTATAGTAATAACTCTGCGTCGATAAAGTGCAACTGGCGGGCCATCCTGCAGGATCACGGCAAAGGCGGTAATCATGCCGCAGGGGCAAATGAACATGATCCGGAGTCAGTATCTTGACTCTGCGTCAAAAATACCTGATCGTGATATACCCATCAGCTAATATTGAAAAACCGTGACACTGAGCCGACTCGACAATGATCTCGCCGCACTAACCCGCGATGCCTGTTCGTGCTTCGCTTTGCCGCGCATAGCAGAAGTTGTGTTGCCAGAGAAAATGCTCAGCGAGTCTGAAGCGAATGCCAAACACGATAAATTTGGCCTGGTGGTACTCGAAGATGGTAGTGCTGGTTTTTTTTATCGGTTACTGCAAGTCAAGACAAACAAAGTCGAACACTATCGCAGCCTGGCGACAGGCACAGCTGGAAAACAAATAACAGACACCCTGCATGATCTCGGTTCCGATGACCTTTTTACTCGAGGCATTGCCCTTGGCGCCATAAACGCCAGCACCGCAGCTACCTTTTCTAAAACAGGCTTTAAACTGCCGGCAAAAACCAGACCCGAGAATACCGGCACACCTCAAAAGATTGGCATGGTTGGGTTTTTTGCTCAACAGGCTCAACTACTGGTTCGACAGGGAAACACACTCGCGGTACTTGAACTCGATGAACAACTCGCCCAAAGCACTGACAACATGGAGGTTACTTCAAACCCGCAAGTCCTGGAGGATTGCGAGGTTATCTACTGCACTGCTTCGACGTTAATTAACAATACGCTTGAGCCTCTACTTGAAACGTTCCAGCCTGAGATAAAAGTAGAACTCATCGGACCGACAGCCGGTTGTTTTCCTGACCCATTATTCTTGCGCGGCGTCGACAGCGTCGGCGGCAGTGCCGTTGTCGATACTGAAAAAGCTATCGATTGCGTTCGTGCCGGTAGACCATGGCTTGACAGCGTCAGAAAATACTCGCTCTCCAAAGATATCTACCCGGGTCATAAAGCACTGTTTGCTGCAAATTGATACAAAGGTACGTGGCTTGGCCAAAGTAAACAGTGTATTTACGATGACGATGACCGGTTGGAACCTAAAACGGATGCGAGGGTTGCAGCGTAGTCCGTCCTGAGGCTGAAAAAATCAGCATCAAGACAACTTTTACAATAAAACGATAAATCTTAACGGCTTTAAACCCTATAAAGACAGTGTCACTGGACGACCGATAAAGTTTTAACCGATAAATTCAACTGCCTACCCGGCCATTCCATCGAAAAACATCTGGGTAAAAAAATCAGCCAGCTCCGTGGGTGTATGATTTTTAAACTCACCCCATTCGACACTTCGGGTAATGGACACCAGAATAAACCTGCACGTAAGCGTGATATCCAGGTCTGCACGCAGATCGCCGTTGACAACCCCTGCTTCCAAAATATCCAGCCAAAGCTGGAAATATTTTTCTCTGGCCGGATTTTTTCGGTAGCGCATCTTGTGTGGCAGGTGTAAATAAACACTCATGAACGTTGCCGGGAAAATGCCGCCATATGAGAGACAGTGCAGATGAGAATATATGGCACATCTGAGCTGCTCGCGTGTGCTTGCGCCTGATGGTAAATCCTGCAACCCGACTTCTACTGCCTTGTTTAGTTCAGACAAGCCCAGGCCAAGCACCGCAGCAAGAATGTCATCCTTAGTAGCAAAATAATAATAGATACTCGTAGCCTGCATATCTGCATGCTTGGCTATTCCACGCAACGACACTGCGTTGTATCCCTGCTCGCGAAACAATTCTGCTGCTCGAACGAGAATTCGCTCTCGAGTGGCAGCGGATTTAGAGCCGACTGCGGGTACTTTGCTATTCATCTTGCCCATTTTTCAAACAATCGATTTTTGCAGTAGATTTTCATTAGAGAAAGACAACTGTTTATACCTGCCTATTGATGCTGGCGATTCAATCGTAAGGTGTATTTACCTTCGATAGCGCACTGCACTCGCTCAGTAATTCAGCGACGCGCTTTCCATCTGGTAAACACTAGCACCGAAAATAGGCGGCTACACACAAGCACTTAACGGAATGATACCCAGGTATCATTATGCCGTTGCTTGTGATTCTATCGCTGTTTTGCTGCTTATAGAGTTAAAAAACCATCATGAGAGCCTGCCTCAAAATGCCTGCAGAAACTGAAATCGTTTGACAAAGATTCATAGTGCTGGCATTATTTTCTTACATATGTAAGAAAAAGGCTGAGCAACCATGAAAGCCTTAGCAAAGTTGGCACCTGCACAGATGTGCGAATTGAAAGCAGGTATTGGCTTAAAACGATAATGGGCTGCAACTGAAGACCCCTTGAGAGGAAAACATGATGAATATACAAGTTATCAGGCATCTTGCTATAACCGTAGTCGCTGCACTTAGTCTTGGGGTGGCGCCAGTCGTCGTTGCCGCGTATCCGGATAAACCCATTAAGATGTTAATTGGATTTAGTGCTGGTGGTGCTACCGATACTATTGGTCGCTTGGTTGCTAAAGCGCTGGAAGATACACACGATATTCCGGTCGTTGTTGAAAATGTACCGGGCGGCGGCGGTATGGTTGCAGCATCCAAATTGATAAAACTGCCTGCGGACGGTTACTCCATCAGTCTGGTGACCGATCTGTCAATCGCTGCAGCACCATTGATCTCCGATAAAATCAAATATTCCGTTGACGATTTTGAGTACATCACCACCGTCAGTCGATTTCAGACAGCCTTCTTCGTCAAGAGCGATGCGCCATTCCAGACATGGGAGGAGATGATCGCCTATGGCAAGGCTGGTAACGAACTAACCGTTGCTTCGCCTTCTCCGGTAGTCAAGCAATATTTCGACTACGTGGCAAAAAAGGATGGCATAAATATTACGTCCGTGCCTGTCAAAGGTGGTAAGGGTGTTGTCAAAGGTGTGCTGGGCGGACATATGGATATTGGTTTTAGTATTGGTTCCCATACGAAATTGCTTAAAGACAACCAGATAACTGTTATCGGTGTGCCACTCGATGCTCGTCTGGATACAACGCCTGACGTACCCACACTGGAAGAACTGGGATACGAGCACAAAATCGATGGCTATTTTGTATTAGTGTCGCCAAAGGGTCTTCCCGACGACATCAAACAATCAATGTCAGAGCTTTTTCAGAAAGCCGCGGCCTCTGAGGCCGTAGCTACACTGGCTAAAGAGAGAATGAATCTGCCTAACGTTGTGCTTTCCTCAGAAGAAACCAAGGAATTGATGTTCTCACTGGGAGACGGTTATACCGCACTGTTTTCATCAACTCAATGAGCATAAACACCTCAAACTAGCAGTCAGACAGTAACGTTTATTCTGGCTGCTAACCCTGCAGCCCTGTCCAGGTTACTCAATAGTGTCGGTAAGTTGATTGCCCTGCGCTTGGATCAAAGCGCGCACTGCTATGACGTTTAATGTTCAATGGTTGGCGTCTTTTAATCGTTTCGCGAGTGAATGAGATATGCGAACACTTGAGATGGTCATCGGACTGGTGATAGTCGCTCTATCGTTGTTTGGCGTATTTTGGGTCATTCCGAACTATGTAGAACCGAGTGACTTCACCCAGATATCGCCGGCTTTTCTGCCCAACGTTTCAGTTGTTCTGATCGGCATCCTCGGGCTGCTGTTGTTTTTGAGCAGACTGTTCAGCGATGCCAGCAGCGGTGAGCCGTTGCCGTTTACAGCGATGGATCTGGCTCACATCGGTTCTATAGTCGGCATATTCTCTGTGGGCGCTGCCATTATTATCAATGTTGATTTTATCGTCGGCGGAGCATTGCTTGTCGCAGCGCTAATGTTCTACATGAATGAGCGTCGACTTGTGCCAATACTTCTGATTCCCTTGGCGACACCTGTAGCGCTCTTTGTTTTTTTCGAGCTTCTGCTGGGTATCAATCTGCCGTAGTCCAATGCAGTTAATCGACCATGTCAAGCAACGCCTGAGACTGAAATGGACGTAATTTTAGCTGGGCTATCTGATGCGTTTACCCTGTCGAATCTTGGTTTGATTCTGCTAGGCATCGTGGTGGGTCAGGTTTTTGGTGCAATTCCAGGATTAAGCGCTATTACTGCCATTGCGATAGCAGTTCCCCTCACCTATTACATGTCGCCCCTTGGCGCCCTTGGCTTTTTGATTGGCATAAACAAGGGTGGCACTGTAGGTGGTGCAATGGCATCGATCCTTATGAATACACCTGGATCGCCAGAAGCTGCTGCCACAGCATTTGACGGTCATCCACTGGCTAAACAGGGCAAAGCACTTAAAGCTTTAAAAATAGCCCTCTACTCGTCTGTATCAGGCGATACCTTCAGTGACTTTGTACTCATAGCAGTATCAGCACCGCTTGCGCTTGCAGCCTTGAGGATGGGGCCACCGGAAATGATGGCAGTGATGATTTTTGCCATGACAATAGTTGCCAGCCTTGTTGGCAAATCCATGATCAAGGGATTGATTGCTGCGGTGTTCGGAGTTCTTTTGAGTACCATCGGTTTGGATCCTGAAGGCGCCTCTGATCGACTGACCTTTGGCGTTGTTGATCTATTGAACGGCTTGCCGATCGCCGCAGTCGCCATTGGATTGTTGGCCATGGGCGAAGTTATCAGGCAAATACATGCATTGCGTAATCAGCTTGATGAAAACCATTTACCGATAAGTGGCAAATCACCGAGTGATCGACGTATAAGTCTGATTGAATACATTCGCTGTTTCCCAACCATCATGCGGTCTGCTCTTATCGGAACCGGTATTGGTGCCATCCCGGGAATAGGTTCAAGCGCAGCAGCATTCATTGGCTATGACGCGGCAAAGCGTGCCGATAAAGACCCAAAGAGTTTCGGCAAAGGTAACATCAAGGGAGTTGCAGCTGCAGAAGCTGCAAACAGTGCTGTTGTTGGTGCTAACTTCATTCCGTTATTGTCGCTTGGAATACCTGGAAATCTTACCGCTGCGCTTATTCTCGGCGCCTTCATCATTCACGGTGTCGCGCCAGGTCCGCAACTAATACAGGAGCAAGGGCGCCTGATCTATGGGTTGTTCGGCAGCATGATCATAGCCAACATCTGCAATCTGATAGTAGGGAATGCGGGATTAAGATTTTTCTCTCTCGTGACCTACATCCCTGCCCGCATCATATTTCCTATGGTTGGATTGTTCTGTTTAACCGGCGCCTATCTGACAAACGGTGCATTTGCGCTGAAACTGGTCATAGTTTTTGCTGTGCTGGGTTACTTTTTTCGGCTGCTCGATTTTTCCTTTATCACATTCGTGATTGGCTATGTACTTGGGCCGATGTTTGAGTTATCCGCACGACAAACCGCGATACTGTCACGTGGTGAGCTATCGTTTTTCCTCGATCGCCCGATCGCGATGGCAATCTTTTTTCTGACCATCCTTTCTGTGCTGAGGGCATTGCATCATCGGCGAAAACACCGCGTTAAATAATGTGAATAACCAGAGAGTTGGTCGTTGCCTGCAGTGGCTGCACATGGTGTTTACAGTCAGCTTGAAAAAAAATATACATGAAAGATAGAGTAAAAAAACCACGTACGATGTTCGACAAAATCTGGGATGAACATGAAATTGCAGATCTGGGAGATGGCAATGCACTGTTACATGTCGATCGACTTTTGCTACACGATTTAGGTGGACCGGCTGCATTTGATGGCCTGGCCAAACGCAATCTCGCGGTACGTAATCCCGAATTGATTTTTGCCGTCCCGGATCATTCCGTATCCAGTGCACCCGATCGTGATGAGAACACAGTCGAACGCGGTGCCCGACTGGTGCGCGTATTACGCAAAGGTTCAAAGGAACACGATCTGCACCTGTTCGAATTGAATTCTCCTTCTCAGGGAATTGTGCACGTCGTCGGCCCTGAGCAGGGGATTACTTTGCCGGGCCTTCTCATGTGCTGTTGTGACAGTCATACATCGACTCACGGTGCACTGGGCGCAATGGCGTTCGGTATCGGGTTTACCGAATTAAATCACGTGATGGGCACTCAGACCTTGATACAAAAACGTCCGCCCACCATGCGTGTGAGATTCAACGGTAAGTTGTCTGATGGCGTTACAGCGAAAGATATGATTCTGCATCTTATTGGTGCTTTCAAAGCTAATGGGGGAAGCGGATTCGCCATCGAGTATGCTGGCACCGCCATACGTGATCTGGATATTGAGGCCCGGTTGACAATATGCAACATGTCTATAGAGTTCGGAGCCAAAGTAGGCATGATTGCAGCGGACGATAAAACGCTTGAATACCTCAAGGGCCGTCCCTACTCTCCCAGCGGTGAATGTTGGGATGATGCAGCTCGTCACTGGAAAAACCTCGCTAGTGATGACGGCGCCGTATTTGATCGTGAAATAGAAATTGATGCCTCTGAAGTTGAGCCACAGGTTACCTGGGGCACCAGTCCCGAGCATACGGTCTCCATCGGATCGACAGTACCGGACCCAGCAATGGCACCCAGTTCCACTACCCGAGAAACATGGCAACAAGCTATCGATTACATGGGGCTGGATGCTGGACAGAAACTCGAAGGCACACCGGTTGATCGAGTATTCATAGGGTCCTGTACCAATAGTCGTCTCAGTGATTTACGTCATGCAGCCCAGCTAGCCCGAGGCCAACAAGTGGCTACGGGTGTCACCGCATGGGTAGTACCGGGTTCGGGTCTTGTTAAACACGCGGCCGAGGCCGAAGGTCTGGATAAAATATTTATCGATGCCGGGTTCGAATGGCGAATGCCGAGTTGTTCAATGTGTGTTGCAGCCAATGACGAAATAGTAGCACCGGGCGAGAGATGCGTATCCACTTCCAATCGAAACTTTGTGGGTCGACAAGGCCCCGGCGCGCGTACCCATTTGGTCAGTCCGGCCATGGCGGTCGCGGCTGCCATACGCGGCGAAATTGCTGATGTAAGAAAACTGAAACAAACCTTTCTGCCATGATTCCTTTCACCACAGTAAGCGGACCAGCTGCTCCTTTGATGCAACAGAATGTCGATACTGACATTATTATTCGTATCGAATACCTGATGGATCTAGACGATGAAGCACTTGGACAGAAATGCTTTGCAGTCTGGCGATACCGTGAAGATGGGTCGGAAAATCCCGATTTTGTCCTCAATCAGGAACCGTGGCGAGGTGCACCTATTTTATTGGCTGGTTCAAATTTCGGCTGTGGCTCATCTCGTGAAGGCGCAGTCACTGCGCTTGCAGCGATGGGCGTTCGCGCAGTAATAGCCCCCAGTTTTGGTGCGATCTTCTATAACAATTGCCTGCAAAACGGATTATTGCCAATTCAACTGGCGAGCGAAAAGGTGGATGCTTTTGCTGAGATTGCCAAGGTCACTCCCGGCGCGCCTTTCACGATCGATTTAGAAACACAACTGATATCACCACCGCAGGGTGCACTGGCTGTCCCGTTTGCATTGGATGAAATGCGTCGTCATGCTCTGTTGCACGGTCTCGACGATCTGGGATTAACATTGGAGCGAATTGACGATATTGCCGCATTCCAGAAACAGGACGCCATACGTCGCCCATGGGTCTACCTGGATCGGGCATCTACTGAAGTCAATCGAATCAAGTCATAGCTTCGCGCAGTTATTAATAAAGCACCATGAGCAATCAACTTGCCAAACGCCTGAACATGACCTTGAGTGATCGGCTCAATCAAGAGAAGGGCTGGGTTTACATGACCGGCATGCAAGCGCTGGTCAGGCTGCCTATTGCACAACGTCAGCGTGACATGGCAGTTGGGTTGAATACCGGTGGTTACATCTCCGGTTATCGCGGCAGTCCGTTGGGTCGTTACGATATGGATCTGTGGGCGGCCGAAGATGTGCTCAAGGCTCATAACATTTATTTTCAACCTGGTCTAAACGAAGATCTGGCAGCCACCGCTACCTGGGGTGCACAGCAGGTCGGATTGTTTCCAGGTGCCACTGTCGATGGTGTGTTTTCGATCTGGTATGGCAAGGCGCCAGGCATGGATCGATCAATGGATCCAATTCGCCATGCCAATCTGGCCGGTACCAGTGAAAAGGGTGGCTCCATTCTGCTGGTGGGTGATGATCACGGCGCAAAGTCATCAACCCTTGCCTGTTATTCGGATTTCAATTTTGTCTCCGCTGGCATCCCGTTACTGGCACCTGCCACTCCTCAGGAAGTACTCGACTACGGACTCCAGGGTATTGCAATGAGTCGTTACAGCTCGACGCTGGTCGGGATGAAACTGGTCACGGATGTGGTTGAAGGCGGGGGTTCAGTGTTGGTTTCGCCCGACAGTCCGAGCATCGTATTACCGGAAAAAACCATACCGCACCCGGGTATACAGCCGTTCACACCTTTTCTTGAACAGGAGCGTTCTCTGTACGAGGATCGAATCAAACTCGCTCTGACGTATGCGCGAACCAACCGGCTAAACATTATCGAAGGTGACGCAAATGCTCGCATCGGTATCGTCGCAGCCGGTAAGGCCTGGCAGGATGTGTCTCAAGCATTGCAAGGTATGGGCTATCGCGACGGTCAATTAGCCAACATGCAAACACGACTATTAAAAGTAGGCATGGTCTGGCCACTGGACGATAGTGTCGTGTGTGAATTTGCTCAAGGGCTGGACACAATCATCGTGGTCGAGGAGAAACGGCCGCTACTAGAAGATCAAATCAAGGCAGCCTTGTGGGGTTCGGGTCTGTCACCGAGCATTGTTGGAAAAACATTTTCCGGCCCTGTTTATTCAGCGCAATCTACAGAAAGTGCTTTCCCGAATGCAGGAGAAATCGATCCGGGCCTGGTCGCTAGCGTTATCACTCGCGTAGCACGACAACTTGATCCCGGATGTGGACTTGAACTGCCTAACAACCTGATCGAGTTGCCGGTATTCGGCGCTACCGGCGTTATCCGACCACCGTCGTTCTGCTCAGGTTGTCCACATGGTCGTTCTACACAGGTTATCAAAGGCAGTCGTGCGTTGGCCGGTATTGGTTGTCACAGCATGGCGGCACTTAGAAACCCTGAAACGACCAACTCCATGAGTCATATGGGCGGTGAAGGTGCGGGTTGGCTCGGGCAGTTTCCTTTTACCGATGAAAAACATGTGTTTACCAATATGGGTGATGGCACCTATTTCCATTCAGGCCTGATGGCGATTCGGGCGGCAGTGTCAGCCAAAGCCCCCATCACTTATAAACTGCTGCACAACGGATTTGTTTCCATGACAGGTGGGCAGTCGCACGATGGTGAGATTAGCCCTGAGTTGATGATAAAACAGGTGACGGCAGAAGGCGTAAAGCGTATCGCCCTGGTAAGTGATGAACCCGAAAAATACAGTGATCAGCAGTTCGATGACGGAGTCACCCTGCACCACCGCACCGAGATGGAATCAGTACAACAGGAATTTCGCGAAATTCCCGATGTAACTGTCATCATTTACGATCAAGCCTGTGCAACCGAGCGTCGTCGTTTACGCAAGCGCGGCAAAATGGCCGACCCGGATAAACGTGCCTTTATCAATGCAGCGGTCTGCGAAGGCTGTGGTGATTGCTCAACAGTGTCGCAGTGCATGGCAATAGAGCCATTGGAAACGGAGTTTGGCCGCAAGCGGGAAATAAATCAGTCTGCCTGCAATAAGGATTTTTCCTGTGTAGAGGGATTTTGCCCATCTTTTGTTACCGTCAGTGGCGCCCAACCACGTACATCTAACGCGGGTTCTACAAACATCGACGTCAGTCATTTGCCTTTGCCAAACCTTCCGAAAATAGAAGATTCATGGGCGATCCTGGTGTCGGGCATTGGCGGTGCAGGTGTAGTGACTGTTGGTCAGACTCTCTCTGTCGCTGCGCATGCAGACGGTTACTTTAGTTCCAATCTGGACATAACCGGACTTGCGCAAAAATACGGTGCCGTTCACTCTCACATCAAGATCGCAACTACACCCAAAGCGATGAAAGCAACCCGCATCGCAACGTCTGAAGCCGACGCACTGATCGGGTGTGATCTGGTGGTTGCAGCGGGTGACGAAACACTCGGAAAACTCAAACTCGATCATGCTGTAGCAGTCACTGATCTAAGCGTCGTACCAACTGCTGAATTTTCAAAAAATCCGGACTGGCAACTTAATGGTGATGCGCAATTGCAGCGTCTGACACGCACACTTGGCGATCGGGCACGTGGTATGAGTGCGCAATTGTTGGCAGAAAAAGTGATGGGAGATCGTATGTATGCCAACCTGATATTGGTTGGGGCCGCCTGGCAACAGCAGGGTATACCACTTTCCCTTGAGGCTATCCAACGGGCTATAGAACTTAACGGAGTAAAGATCGAACAGAATAAACAAGCATTTGATCTCGGTCGTCTAGCCTTTGCTGACTGGCGCGCAGCCGAATCTCTGTACATAGCCGATGAGGACCAAGCGCAACAAGCGCCAAAAACTCTGGATGAATCAATTGCCCTGCGCGTGCGAGAATTGACAGACTATAAAAACGCTCGCTATGCAAAACGATACAGCAAAATGATCGAGCGTTGTAAAGAGGCCGGACTGGAGCATGATGCACTGACTGCCGTTGCACGGGGTTATTACAAATTGCTGGCGGTTAAAGACGAGTGGGAAGTGTCACGTCTGTATAGCAAACCGGAATTTATGGCGGCGCTAAACGCATCATTTGAAGGCGATATAAAATTAACGTTTCATGTCGGTGCCTGGCCGTTTGCGAAAACTGACAAACGCACAGGAAAAGTAACAAAAGGAGAAGCCGGACCATGGTTACTAAAAGCATTCGCTGTGATGAGCCGATTGCGCGGACTACGAGGTAGTTTCCTGGACCCGTTTCGCCACAACGCGGAAGCGCGACTGGCACGTGAGGTTCTAGCTGAGTACGAAAGTGACATAGAATTCGCCCTGGCCAGAGTCAACACCGCTGACCCGGCCCTGCTTCAGCAACTGTTGAATTTACCGGATCAAATTCGAGGTTATGGGCATGTTCGTGAGCGGCATGTAAAGCAGACACGGGTATTCGGTCAAAACCTTAGAACAGAAATCGAACATTCTCAATCCAAGGCTGCATAGCAGCCTTGCTTGGTGTTATGTCCGTGCAAACCGAACCCAAGCCACCTAGCATTAATGTCCAAACAGCTTTGCTTTTCCACAGCTAGTGGATTCTACACAGCGTGGTTGGGTCGAAATTAACGATCGTGGTCACGATACCAATTCTCGACACCTTAAACCAACGTCTCCGCCCAGTACCTGATACCGCTACTTCGTCGTCCACACCCGGTGATATTGTAGATCCCATACTGTATGGCAGCTGCGTTTGTAGTTTTCCATTGTCAAAGACTACACTATCATCTCCAACTTATGGTTCTCCGCCTAAAGGCGGGGATTTACGGATCCCCTATGGGGGGACTCTAAATATTCACACACGAATAGGAGTTTGGCTATGTCATCGTACCCAAGTATTACTCGCCGAGAACTATTAATAAAATTAACACTTGGCACCGCAGTAGCAGGCAATCTCGGCTTGTACTCGACTTTAGGCTATTCGCAAAACATCTCATCGTCTGCCAACAAAAAGCACGACACAACCAGTGTTCGCGGTATTAGTTCACAGCATGATTTACTTGTGTCACTGATCCTGAGCTCAGCTGTGCCACATGGCAGTGCTGTTTTCTCTAATCAAACCGGGAATCCAATCGTACTTAGTGGCTTCGACCCGGGAAACATCGTGTTTGACCACCACTATGTAGATCTGACTCATGCTACCGGTATCAGTTACAACAACCCTTTGATATTAAAGTCCGGTGAAACTCGATCGTTTCAGATTGAGACCCACTCTCTCTACAGCTCAAAGCATACTCCCGATAGCAATACCTATGTATGGGTGGACGACGCAGTCGAGCAACTTTCACAGGATGCAAAACTTATTGAAATGGCTGGCTTACTCGATGTCAATAGGGCCGTACTGTTCGCTGCACCTGCTCAATCTGATAATAATTTATTTATCAGTTAACTATCCAAATCACTATTTGAAGGCTGAATTAATAGCGTGTTCAGCCTTCGCATTAATCGATAAAAGGCGCATTCTGCTCTCGCACTCTACCCAGTGCAATATCCCGGTTTGTGACAGCAGCCATCAACAGAATGACCACCTCGCCAAACAAATTTCTTGAATTATCGCTTCTTGTATTACTTGCCCTGCTGTGGGGCTCGTCGTATTTGTTTGCAAAAATAGCCGTCTCAGAAATAACACCAATAACATTGGTTGCTACCCGGGTTGTTATTGCATCAATTTTTCTTTTTACAGTAATGAAACTGACACGTCAGTCTCTTCCACAAGACCCTTCAATGTGGTTGAAATTTTCGATACAAGCGTTTTTCAACAGTATCGGCGCTTGGACCCTTCTGGCCTGGGGCCAACAATTTGTGGGAGCAGGCCTTGCCAGCGTACTCAACTCAACAGCGCCGATCTTTGTTTTCCTCTTAACACTATGTCTGACCCGTCACGAATCTGTCAGCCTACTGAAACTTTTTGGCGCCTTAATTGGGTTGATCGGCGTGATTATTCTCGTTGGGGAGGATGCTCTGGAAGGGTTTGGTGATCAGGTGGCCGGGCAACTGGCTTGTCTGGCAGGAGCTATGCTTTACGCTTGTGCCGCGATTTACGGCAAACAGTTCCATACACTAAGCGCAGTCTCAACCGCTACAGGCACCATGATTTGTGCATCTGTTGTGGTGCTTCCCTGGGCATTGATTACAGAACACCCCTGGACACTTGAACCATCAACAAAAGCCATCGCCGCCGCTGCGATGTTGTCTGTCTTTTGTACAGGAGTCGCTCTACTAATCTATTTTCGACTTATCAGAACGCTTGGCTCCTTGGGGGTCGCAAGCCAGGGTTATCTGCGTTCAGGAGTAGGCGTGATGCTGGGAATAGTCTTTCTCGGCGAAACTATCAGTCTATCTATGTTCGTTGGATTGGCAACCGCTATTGCAGGTGTTGCCATGATTAACTGGACAGTTGGAAAAAGGCCCGATTCCCCCTGAAGAAGTTTCGTGACTCAATGGCCAGCAATATCACAGTAAAACAATTTCTGTCAGCGATTTCCATGTGTTACGGAATTTGAAAAGCCAACTGCGTCCCAGTAACGTCGTCTCGGCTAAAAAGGGCAAAGCCAGTAGACGATAAAGTCCATATGATATTTTTTGCTGCACTTGGACTACTGATTATCGTAGGCGAAATACGCTATCGTCTGTCTCGAAGCCACGTCGAGGCTGAAGCACCTACAGCATCTATAGCCGTAAAACCCTAAAAAGCCGGGAACATCAGTTGATGCCCCCGCTCATTCCTCAGCCCAGCACTTAAAGGCGCAATAAACACGCTACGTTGCAGGTCGCTACCTGTGCTCGTACTATCTTGAATCACCTGCGAACGCGTTGTACCCCCCTGACAAGCTCCGTTTTAAACGCATTTATCGAATATTACGGCTCAGATGATTGAGCGACGATTTATTTTTTCTTATATTTTCCGTCACGTGGAACAGAGATACTGTATTACCCCGGAACAGCAAAACGAATATTCGAATCCATAAAAATCAGAGATCTGGTATTGTCGAGGCTGTAGGCCATGAGTGTTTTGAATATCCATTGTTTAAAATAATTTAATTGGAGTGCATTCAGTTTGAGTCCTATCTCGCAGTTAAGAGAAAAACTAGCCGACGATAAATGCGTCCTGCTGGATGGTGCAAATGGTACTGAACTCCAGAGACTCATCCCCGGCGAGTTTCAGCTTAGCGATGACACACATTGGGGATTCGAGGCACTGGAGACGCACGGTGATATTGTAAGCCGTGTACATCAAAGCTATGTCGATTCTGGCTCTGACGTCATCACGACCAACACCTATTCCATCCTGGCCGCACCTGACTATCCGGGCGCAACATCAGCCATGCGCGGAGACCCGGCGCACTGGATGGACTTGGCACGTCATTCAGTAAGTCTGGCGCGAGATGCTATCGCACGAAGCAACGTAGCCAATAATCAGGTAGCGGTTGCATTCAGCATAGGTGGTGATGTCTGTGACAAAAATGATCTGACAACCTTAGAGCTGTTATTCCGCGTGTTCGAGACAGACCCACCTGACTTTATACTGTTTGAAACAGTATCCATGGTAGGCGAAACACTGACGCAGGAGGCTATACAACTACTGATCGAAAACGATTGGCCCGTCTGGGTAAGCTTTCGCCGTTGTCGACAAGGCGCTTGTGGTATTCATGGCCAACTGTGGGGCGGACCGGAAGGTGATCGTTTTGGTCGTATTGCTCGCGAACTGGAACAACAGGGCGTCGAAGCCATATTGCTGAACTGCCTGCCGGTAGATCGCGTCGAAGACACCGTGCGCTGGCTTCGTGACTTCACTGACGTGCCGCTAGGCGTTTACCCAAATCTCGGTCGGGCGCTCGAATCCGGGTGGCAGTTTGCCAATGAAGACGCGCGTCAGGAATTTATCGATTTGGCCCTGCAATGGAAAGCTCAGGGTGCGGGGATAATCGGTGGCTGTTGTGGTATCGGGCCTGATGATATTCTTCTATTATCGAAACGCCTTTCCGATCCAGTGGCACCAACATCAGAGCCAGTTATCGCCAGCACACCTGTTTCTGCCAAGGTACTACAACAATCTTTACCGGCTTGGACTGACAAAAAGGGGCGAGAACTCTATCCCCTACCCTTGCCAGATCTACAAGTCGACAGTAATGTTTTTATGCCCACACAAGGCAGCTACCTGATTTGGAAATTTCTATATCGGGAATGTATTGGTAAAGATAAAACATGTCTGGATATCGGATGTGGGGCCGGCATTCTGGCAGTGCAACTAGCGCTCAATGGTGCAAGCAATGTCACAGCGATTGACATCAACTCTGCATCTGTGGAGAACACAAAGGTCAACGCCTTTCGCAATGGTGTGGCCGACACAGTCGATGGTCTTGTACAGGATTTATATACATTTTCCCCTAAAAAGCCCTACCAGATAATCGTAGCCAGCCTCTACCAAATGCCTACCGATCCGACCGGCAAAATCAGTGGGCACCGTGATGTCGATTATTGGGGAAGGAATTTACTCGACCATTTTATTTCTCAGCTACCGACAATGCTTGCCAAAGACGGGATCGCATACGTCATGCAAGTCTCCATGCTCGGTGCCAATAAAACCACTGAATTATTGCAAAAAACTGGTTTTCAGTGCCGCGTACTGGATTTTAATCTGTATCAGTTTAACGAAACCTTCAAAGATAATTTGCCACAAATCAAACAGGTTGAATCACTTTCAGATGCCTATCATTTCAGCTTTGACGACAATGAACATGTCATGGTGATGTATTTAATCGAGATAACAGCAATGGACTAATCAAGCTCATCCATTGAAAGTTTACTTTCTGTCCAGATCCACCGCGTAATGCCATAGGTAATGGACATTAGACTTACCAATTAAGGGATCAAGAGAACAGAAACTAGACTAGTGCTTCCTCGCAAATAGCCATCTCTTGTGGGTAGCACATATCAGAGCGAGCTGATCGCGTCCAAATGTGGGCGGCAAGTTTGTACCAATCGGGATCATCATAGGAACCCCCTGCTATTGCTCGTAGCCCTGGTCGCATTTCAAGAGTCCACGAAACGGTAGATCCACAGTTGGTGCAAAATTCATTTTTAATCCAGCGACCCGTGGTATCGGATTCGAACTGATAGTGTGATAGCTCTCCTTGCAGAAATTCAACGGCTGATTCGTCAAAATAAACGCCGATACCGTAGGGCGCTCCTGTTCTTAGTTTGCACGCGGTGCAATGACAGGCCATCGCTCTGGCAGGATCACCAGTTGTTACGAATCTGACTGCACCACACTGACACCCGCCTTCTTGTTTCATTGTCAATATCCTCATGGATTCATGATTAGCTGAAAAGTAGATCTCGTAAGAATTAATCTCTAATCACACAAAACACTACAACAAAACCAGTTTCAAAGGAAATTCAATATGTATCCGGAAACTACTTCGATGAGGTATCTATCACAGGGATACGATAGGCAAGCCTGCAGGGACATACTCGCGGCGCTCTCAGCGATGTAATTCCCGAGTACGCACGGCAATAAACAAAGATAACTTCCCTCTGACAACCAGTGTATCCTTGAAATTTAACCGTTAGTTACGGCAATCGTAAGCTCTTTATAGAAAGGTCCAGAAATGATACTAGTGGCAGTTTCCAAGACTCCATAC
>CAYPMR010000044.1:0-32757 GCA_964411665.1 uncultured Granulosicoccaceae bacterium
TTGGTAAGCCGGTTGCGTCGTACTTTATCGCAGCCTCTGTGGTCATAGCCGTCTCGCCCAATGATTTAATGAACGACATATCGATAAGCTGATCATCGCCCAGTCGACCTGACCAGTGCTGATGGATACCCTCAATATTGCTTAGCACTTGCTGTCGGCATTCGAGCTCGATTGCATGGCGTTGGCCATAGTCAAAGCCGACAGTGTGGACCCTGGAAAAGGTATTGAGCGCCCAGGCCAGACAAACTGTTGAGTCCTGTCCGCCGGAGAAAAGCACCATGGCTTCGGCGGCGCTGTCGGGATGGATATTCTGTTCTTGATTCACTGATTGTTTGCAAAAGCGTACTCAGACCCCGGTACACAGCCATCATCGAGGGTTGGGCTTGCCGGGGCTTGATAATGTGTAAATACTGATGATAAAACGATTAAGCCAGACCCCGTCTTATTTACTGAGACTAACTGAGCTACTGAAACTAACTGAGCGCCAACGGAGTGCCCACTGAAAGCCCATTAAGATCAGTCGTAGCTGCTCGGCATTTCTTCGGCTTGTTCAATAGGCTGGATTATATTCTATTGAATGGGCAGTGTCCTCGTTGCGGTGGCTGATCCAGCGCTTTTTTAGCACTTTAAATCCGCCTTTGCGTGCCAAGACCATGAAAACAGAAACCGACACATTGCGTATTCTAGCCTGTCAGCTTGATATTCCATTGACCAGGACCGCACTCGAGCGCGATCGGCATTTGCAAGCAAGCACCGGCAGGGTTGCTGATGCGTTATCGAAGCAAGTGGCAGACATTGTTGTTTTGCCAGAGTTATCCAGTATCGAGTACTCACGCTCTGCGTTCGAGCAATTGGATCAATTGGCCGAGCCGCTGGATGGCCCGTCTTTTCAACATTGGGCTCAAATTGCCAAGCGGTTTTCTACACATGTTGTGTTTGGCTTTGCGCGACGGGCAGAGGATGGTTTTCGAATTTGCATGGCAGTGATCGACAGCGAAGGCTTGCTTGTCGGCTACTACGACAAAATGCAATTAGCGCAGTTTGGTGCGTCGATGGAGAAGGAATATTTTGTCGCCGGAGACGGGCTTTGGTATTTTGAAAAAGCGGGGTTTCGAATTGCGCCAATCATTTGTGCTGACATCAGAACACCGGAACTGATACGAGCGCTGGTGGTGAATCAGGGTGTCGATTTCATTTTGCATTGCGGTGCTTATTTTCGGGACGATTCCTTTTATAGCTGGCACAGCTTTGTAATGACTCGTGCTATCGAAAATCAAATATTCTTCCTGAGTTTGAATCGTGCCGGGGTGGACTATGGGGATTCTGTGATGAGCTATCCTTGGAGTGATGCAAACAGGCAGCCCCTGCAATTCGATGAAAAGAGCGAAGATTTAAAGTGGATTACGGTGGATCACGGTGAAATTCAGAGAGTGCGAGAGCAATATCCTTTTTTGGCTGACCGTCGCAATCAATACAATCTAATAAACGCTGCTCATGGCTAAGTCTGAAAAATTGATTTCGATAGTTCTACAGTGGGAACAATATCCCATGTAAAGCGATGTTGATACTTTGATAGATGTGTTTCATACGTTTAATTGTTCACCGCACAGTAATTGGTTTACAAAAAAGCGAAACTGCTGTCTTGCCAGCGCTTTCTAGGCTAGAATCCTTGCTGATACGCAATGTATGAGTTAAATGTCTTTTGCATGGCAGTACTGGTAAGAAGGACTCTTGCCAGCTGTGGTTGCTGCCTGTACACGAGCGCTTCGATATTTAGTCAGTTTAATTAGCAAGGTCAAAACTAATCTAATCTAAGCTAAACTAAAGTTGTAGCTGAGGCGGGGAAACTAAACTAAAGTTTAGTCAGGAATCAGGGATGTTTTCAAAGGGATAATATAAAAATAAAAAACATAATCACTTTGTGTGCCCGTGAAGATTTTGATTGTTGATGATCACGAGCTCTTCAGGACAGGCTTGCAATATTTATTGCAGGAATTGTCGCCTGAAGTTGAGTTTCGAGATATTGCGTCGGTCCAAGCCGTTGCATCGCAAACTGCCTTCGAGCCAGATTTAGTTCTGCTTGATTATCATTTGCCCGACATGGATGGGGCAGATGCTATTGCCAATGTTCTCCACTTGTATCCAACAACGTCCGTTGTGATCATGTCAGGCGATGACAGACCGGAGCTAATTCGTGCAGTTTTAGATTCTGGTGCTTCCGGATTTATCCCTAAAAATTCCAGTAAAGAATTGTTGATGCAGGCTCTGAAATTGGTGCTTGCCGGTGGAATCTATCTTCCGCAGCAAGTGTTGATTGATTCTGATCTGGCGGATGCCAATAGTAAAATAGGTAAAATGGGTTCTTCACTCAAAGGGGACTATAACGCCTCTCCAATTACTGAATTATCTAACCGCCAGCGTGAGTCTATTCTATTAGCTATTCGAGGGGCATCTAACAAGACTATTGCAAGAGAACTCGATATATCAGAAGGCACTGTTAAGTCACATTTATCATCCGCGTATAGAGCACTTGGTGTCCGTAACCGAACAGAAGCTTTGCTGTTTCTGGCAGGTCTGGAAGAGGATACTAACAAGACACAATGATAACGTGCGGATAGCGTATTGATATTATCTGGTGAATTTTTACATTGGGCTCACGCATGGACAATGTCAGTTGATTCAGGCGTTGCCAAAGGTAATTCATACACCGGATTGTTTTCTAATGTTGGCCGGGAGTACTCAAGCTTTAGTGAAGTAGGCGATTGCTGTCTCAAAAAGCAGAAACCGTCGCCCTCTGGAACAATCTGAGTACTCACTTGGCAATGCAGTCCGCTCTCTTGGCTAAAATGCCTGTTTTTTGCGTCCGATAGTCTGGAATTACCTAGGTCAATATCCGGCAGATAAAATTCATCCTCAAGAATGTAGCTTCCCGGGTTTGCATTGGCAAAAGGGAAGGGTGCATACAATGCTGAACAATGAGCAAGATGGACTGTTGTCGTTTTGCTGGCAATCTTCAATATCAACTTGCTGACAGCTGAAAAATGAAAATCACCGGATACAAAAATAATATTTTGTATGTTGTTTCTGGCTATAAATAGCAGTAAAGCTGTCAAAGAGCTTGGATAACCACCCCATGAGTCGCTTTGCAGGCAGGAAGCGCTGAACGGCAACGGTACCTCACCCCGGGAATCCGGAATTTGCGATTGGGCGCTACAGTGGAGCCGGGGCATCAAAGCCGCTGGTGAGCAAACAATTTTAACTTGATAGGGATCACTGTCTAACAGCCACTGGGTTAGCGCCTGTTCTTGTTGGTCATTAAACATCCGGGCATCCAGATAATTACCTGCATGTCTGTGTGATCTATTATTTCGTGAATTGCACAGGAATACGGGGTGAGCCAAGCCCTGAATAGCTTGTTCGGTTGTGCGGCCCTTACAAATATCATGTCTGTGATAGTAACAAAGCCCCTGTTCTATTATTTTCTCGTTGTCACTATGGTCTGCAAAGCCGGAAAAAATCGGCTCCCAATTTTCATTTAGCTCATGATCATCGTTTAAAGAGTATTTGGTTTTTGGAATAGTCGCTTCATTGATTCTGCTATGCAGCGCCTCGTAGGCATACAGGTACTTCTTTCGAAAATCTGATTCGTCAAACAACCCGGCAGTTGCGTCGACATATATCTGATCACCGAGTAGCAGCAAGGTATCGGCCTTACATAAACCGCTGTCATCGCTGAGTTTCTGCCAGGCCTGGTAGGCATACTCCTGATCAAAAAAACTACCGGGGTATTGGCAACTACCGATGGCAAAGGTTTTGGCAGTGTCTGTATTCATAAGAGTTACTCCAGCGGTAGTGCCGCAAAATAGTCTGCCTTGAAATCGATATCGATAGCTCGCATGTGACCTTGCGAGTCAAAAAAATCAGCATGCGTATCCTTCGACAGTTGGATATGTACTGATGTCTCATCCGTTGAAATATCGACGCTGCCGTATTTCTCAGGGTTGCAAGGTGCTTGTGTTACAGGGCCATGCTCCGTGTTCGATGCTTGCTGTCTTTGCCCATTTTCCTCTTGTTCATCCTGTGTCGGCTGATTATTGATGCTATACGCTATGTCACACTGGGCGATGGGCTCTGATGTCTTGTGCTCTTTAGCCGCCAGGCGCAAATGTGTTATGGACGCCGGTATATCGCTTAAGCGCAGCGTAATCGTCAAGCCCTCAGGGTCAGGCCGGATATTGCTATGAATAATCTTATGAATGGATCGATAGGTATTTTGTTGATTCAACAGCGATGCCCGGTTTGCTGTACTGCCTTTAGTAGGGGTGGTAGCGGTGGCAGTGGTGGTAACCGTGGTAGTGGCGGTTGTAGTTGTAGAAACAAGATTCCCGTTGTTAAGCCAGTCTAGTATCAATGGATAGACGTCGTTATGGGCATTTTTACCGATGAAAACATCCTGATGCCCGTAGTCGGCTATGGGTTTGGCAAATTGGAAGTTGTTTAACTCATTTCTGTAGGCAAGTTGCTGGAAAAGATTGAAACCATCGGCATCGAACACCTGATTTTCAGCGCCGATAAAACAATAAGTCGGGAACGTCCACTGTTGTTTCAAGCGTTGCAGCAATTGATTGTTATTAAAAGAGACACCTTCGCCCAGATAATTAGTGATACGCCTCTCACGAGCGAAGTGTACGCCTTGCAGCAGCGTCTGGAGGTTTACCGGTCCGAAAATTTCATTGAGCGCAAGCAGCGTTTTTGAGGTTGTGTGTTTGAGTTGAAATACCTTGTTGTACAAGATATCCAGTCGTCGTCTGGTTAGCATGGCTTCGCTGAACGTCTCATCCGTCATTCGAGGATCATCCTGATCATACGGGTAGGGTAGTGTTTGAAGAGCTGTGTCTATAATTTTGTCGATCAGAGTACTGTTCTTTCCTGTTTTCGTACCCGGTTGGAGTTCAAAACCCGGAAAATCTGTCTCTTCAAGGTTGGCTGTTATCAGTGTTGTTGCTTTAAACCAGTTATCCAGCATATAGGCGCGCAGAAGATTGCCATCACTAACATTAAGAATCGGCGTAACTTGCGATAGCACAGCTCTGGAGATTTTTTCCGATGGGTGTCTGGCAATATCTACCGCGTGTTTTTCTTTGTTGACTTTGTCAGAGTCAGTTATTGCAAGGTTGCCCGAATGTTGATTTATTTCGTATGAGTAATAGTCAAACGGTTCACATTGCTCTTTACTGGATAACATAAGTAATGAGAATTTGGCTGATCCTATGCAGTGTCCTACAACGCCCAGTTTTTCCTGGCCTGTAGTTTTGTGTACAAAATCAATGGCCGCTCTAATGTCTATCATGGCAACTTGCTCAAAAGTCCAGTAGAGCAGTGCCTGGTTGTAATAACGACAACTATCTCGCATATCCAGCACCCAGACATCATGGCCAGCTTCAAGTAGAGGTACAGCCAGCGGTGTATTAATGGACTCGTGCGTGTAGGTATTGGCACCAGCGCAGTAACCATGAATCATCAGCAGTGGTTCTTTATGTTCCCGGGTATTCCCCACATCCGCTCGATAGTGAGTTAAGCCGATGGTTACGAGTGCCTTGTCGTCTGTCTGGGTGCTTGCGCCGGTAGGTAGCGAAGCCAAATGGGTGGGTACTTCCAACTGATAGGCTGTCGATTCTGCCGCTCTCCTGGTGGTATCTCTGCCGTTATCAGAATCTGCCGAAGTGCTAATCTCAAGAGAACCGGGCGCCCTGTCTATCTTTGAAGAATCGCTCTTAAAGTAAGTGTTGTTCTGATAGGCACTTAGTAGCGGTAATAAGTGGACGGGCAGCAGTTTCTTGATGCAAAAAATGCCGAAAGATGCCAGATCGGAGAAACTGTTTATCAGGTTGTTCTGATTGTCGATAGCAAGCAACGGGTGTCCGGTCGATGCAAGCAGCTTTGGATCAAGCAATAGCTGATTGCTGTCGTCTTTAATCAGATTCCACTTGCTCAGTCTACTTTCAAACAAGCCAGGAAATTTATTAATGCGTATTTCACTAAGCTGTCTGACAATTACATTGGCTTTACTCGCGTGTACGCGTTTTTCTCCAACGACTATTGATTTGGCCTTGCCGCTGTTGATCGCGCGTTGAAAATCCTTTTTGATGACAGTCTCTAGCAGATTGTTAATGTCGGAATTGGCAGTAGTTCTACAAGCGATGGCGACAGGCGATAGTGTATAGGTCAGATATAAGGACTTGGTTGCATTCCATGCCAGAGTGATACTGCGGGTTTTTATCAGGATACCGGCCAGCGACGTTATATTTCGTCCTATGGACTTGGTGCGATTGATCCAGTCAAAGGACTTTTGATGTAAAACTCTAATTTTTCCGGAAAGTTTGACTATAGCTACTGCGTTTGCCGATAAATGTTTTTCCCAGTCATTTTGTTTCTCCATAACGGATGCCATAAACCCGGTTTCATCCTGCCATTCGTCTCTATTCAAAATCGGGCGAGTCAGTAGTGCATTTTGCTCTGCCTGATCATAGTCGGCCTTGGATGCATATAGCCGCAGCATGGTCGTGTAGCCCCGGTGATCCCATTGTGAAGATGCGACAAAGCTGTCGTTGTCTTTATCTTTGAAATGCGTTGAATCGCTGAATTCACGTAAAGACTTTGGCTCAGTACGAATAGTCAGCTCTGCGAACAGACTGTGCTTTTGGTCTTTATGTTTAAATTCCAGCTGGCCTGTCAATCTCTCCAGCAGAGTAAACCTGCTGCTGTCAGAACGGGTATTTAATCGCTGAGATACTTTTTCACGAGCGATTTTTTCTGAATCAGGCGTGATCTGCAGTTTGTCTGTATTGGACAGGGCAGCAGGTGCTGCGCTTGAGTTTTTTTCAATACCGTTGAAACCATGCTCTGATAAAAGCTTGTCCATCGCTCTTAGCGCCAGTGCGCTGATGGTTAACGCCGGATTTGCGCTAAGGGCTTTCGGGACTATCGAACCGTCGAGCACATACAGCCCATCGTGTACCGTATTTTCCCCACTACCATCGAAAACCCGGCCGAACTCATCGGTAACACCTGTATCCTGGGTATCTGCCATTCGACATCCACCCAGGGGGTGCACGCTCATCGCCACCTTGGGTCTATCGACGTCATCAAAGATCTTTTCTATCAATGGCCCAATAGGTCTGAAAATTCGCCACATGGGGTTGGGCAGTAATTGCGTTTTATCGTCTTTCTGTTCGAAAAATTTATTTATAAAGGTTGTTTGCGTCTGAAACAATGTGTCAATGGATTCGAAGTTTTCGTTTTCTTCATCATTGTTTTCATCATTGAGTGAGGCGTCGTCATTTTGATTGCCCCAAATTATCCGCAACCGCCCATCTGTTGGATCTGCGTCAGTGCGTGTTGGTTTGACAGGTAGTAGTTGTCCTTGCGATTTGTCATCACCGATAGAGGCATAGATGCCCGTATGATCGACATCATGAGCATCCACTCTTTGGCTATTACCCTTTTGACGGTGTTTATCTCTTTTGAATGAATGTCTGACATACTGTGCGAATTCTATTGACTCTTCGAACACCGGGCGAATTGTTCCGGGTATAGCCATTTCTTCTATGAGAACAGTGCTCTCACTACCATCGGATGCGGTACTGTCAATTGACACTACGCCCCCGATGGTAGGGCCGATGTGGCGCTCCTTTGGGCACTGTGTTTCACGCGCTGAGCTTTTTGGCCTGATGCTCTCTGACAGGGTGTGTGTCGGATAAAAAGTCAACAGATCCCCATTACCGGAGAAACCACTGCCGAGGGTTTTGGAAAATTGTAATTGCGTGCTGGACGAATTGTGAAGAAGCTCGGTGCTTCCAAGCGCGCCACAACAAATCAGAATGTTTTTGGCATAGACATGGTTAATGCCAGGCTGGTCTGGATGGCTGCCGGGTTCGCGCTTAAAGAGCTTGTCATTGGTATATCTGCACTGCGCAACCCATAAGTTACTGCCCGTATTTTGCTCGACTTTGGCGATTTTCAGTGCAGTAACGCCAGTGACTATAGTCGCCCCCATTGTGTGTGCTTCATACAAAAGATTGACATCGAGAGAGTTCTTGGCGTTGTGATTACAACCGGTTGCACAATCTGCACAGTTGATGCATTTGTCGAGATAGACGCCAGATTGATTGGCACCACTTTTCTGTGCAACGGTGATGGCTGCGCTCTCAAAGCTGAACCGATCTGTTGAATGTTCAGTATTTGTATTGATGTGTTTGACTTGTTGATCAAGTATCCGGGTTTTACTGTGATCGTCGAGTTCGGATTGCAGATCAACCGAGATGGGTATGTTTTTCTGGTTCACCTTGTCGCGATAGTGGCTGCCAAGAAGCACTTCAACCTGATCAAAATAAGGTTCAAGGGATTGCGCTGTAATATTGTCAGGCCAATGCTCTTTGAACGCATGCGCAGGTGGGCGTCGCATCACGCCGGCATTGATCAATGAACCACCACCCAGCCCGTTTGCGACCAGGCAATTGATGTGTTTGGATGTTCTTAGATCGAAAAGACCGCTGGATGTACCGATGGGTTTGCCATCGGGGGTTGGGCTTATACGTAAATGGGTAGGTAGTTCGGAGAATTTATCAGGGAAACTACCGGGTAAATACTCTTCTCCGCGCTCGAAAATAACGATTTCCCTGGAAACACTTTGGTCATTTTCATGGCTTTGATCACTTGGCGTTGAATCATCACTTGAACTTGTTTGCGCAAACTGGCTAGATAATTCTCTTGCTGCGATTGCAGCACCGTAACCACTTCCAATGATTAAAAAATCTATCGGTTTGTCAGGCGAACCGGCAATATCATTGTTGGATAGATCAGCCAGATAATTTTCAAACCCACTGGATATCCAACGACAGTTACTCGTCTCACGAGGCTTTGGTTTTCTGCGATTGTCCTGCTTTGATGTCATCCAACAGCTCCATGAGATCATCAATTTTCAATGGTTTTTGCATTGTAATAACGCCTCTTTGTTCCAGGCCCAGGCGTTCCAGATTGGTGTCGCCTGATATCATTATGAACTGGGCGTCCGGGAAGAGCGGTTGCAATGATTCAATTGCGTATAAACCTGAGTCGCCACCTTCAAGCCTTAGATCTACTAAAAATATATCTGGATTATCAGCTCGAACCACCGCTAAAGATTCTGCCGTTGATGATGCACTGGTCGTGTCACATCCAAGAGAATTCAGTAGCGAAGTTGTACCCTGTCTGATCAGTTTTTGATCATCAATGACATGTACTTTCAGGCCATAATTTCTTGTTGGCGGATTGGATTGAGATGCTAGCGCTAAACCACTTGTTGCAATATCACTAACGGTGTGTGCAACGGTGACAGTTGTTCCTTTACCAATGTTGGATTCCAGTTCAATGCTTGCATCCAGCAGATTGCACAGGCGTTGCACAATAGAGAGTCCGAGGCCTAGTCCCTCTGATGCATCACGATGGGTATTTCCTACCTGGTAAAACTCCTCAAACACGTTGCCCCGGTCGTACTCGGCGATACCAACTCCGGTGTCGGCAATCTGCAAAAGAATTTTCTCGCCTTGCTTGTAAAGTTTTACCGTGATCGAGCCGCGATGGGTGTATTTGATCGCATTGGTCAGCAGATTGCGCACAATCTGGGTCAACATGATTGAATCCGAGAGAATTTTTATATCCGGCTCGATGACGCTTGCGATCGTCAGCCCGGCCACTTCGGCTTCGTAGCGGCTTTCTCTTACCAGTGTCTCTACAAGTCCGGAATACGATAGGCTGGTCAGCCGTGGTTCGACAATACCAGCATCCAGCTTGGAGACATCTAACAGGGAATGAAGTTGTGATGCCAGCGACGAAATCGCTTTGTCCATGTCATCACTTATTTTTATTGCCTCTTCGCTTAGATTTTGCTGTTGTAAGGCAGCTGAGAAGAGTGTCAGCACATGCACAGGCTGTCGTAGGTCATGACTTGCGGCGGCAAGAAACCGTACTTTGGATTGATTGCTTGCTTCAGCTTTGGCTTTCTCCTGTTGCGCTTGTTCGAGCGCTGTGGTCAATTGTTGGGTGAGGTTCTTCTCACGAGAAATTGCTATGACTGATGATTTGAAATACCGGAAGGTGTGATGACTAAGCGATGCCAGTGTCGCGAGCAGGAACAGCATGCAGATGCCGATCCAGATGGCATAGTGTTGTTCGATGGATGACTGAATATTGAGTAACCAGCTGATCGCTGACGACAGGATAACGGGTGTGGTGTAACACCAGAACATTGGTTGATAACCAGCACTGGTGCCTACTGCACCGGCGCCCAGTGCCATCAGAATCATCGACAAAATAGCACGATCTACTTCAGGGAGTACGCTGAAGTAAATCAGCGAAGATGCATGCATCGAACCGTTGATTATGCTCAGTATGCAGATCCAGGTCAGTTTGTTCTCAAAACCCCATTTATCGCTATTTTCAATCCAATGCAGGAACACGAGTCGAACGAGCAAAATCAAGAACGCTATTGCGAACCAGGTAAGTGCGCAAGCGGTATCTATTGTACGACTTAGCAGATAGGTAATGAGCGCTATAGTGATAGCCAGCGGTACAAATGCTCGTACATTTTGCTTGTAGACGAGCGTGATTAGCTCAGCGTAAAGACTGTCTTGAATTTCCTTGTTTGCTAGCTCTGTTGTCACGGTAGATTACTGGAATAGCGGCACAACTGTTTATCCTCCCTCGATGGTACACCACTTGGAATGCCGGTTAGAAAATCCTGCCGTCATTTGTGGTATTTACGGCATTTTTGTTTCAACCTGCCAGTGTGGCAGCTGTTGTGAATCCGGCATAGATGCTTTATCAGGCAGGCTGTTGAAAAACAGCCTATGTTGCTAGTGCTGCTGGAAATTGGCTCAATCTGCTGATGTATTGCCTATACACTGGGGCGCGACTGGTCCTTTTTCGTCCATTTGCGCCTTGTACTGGCTGTCTCGTCAACGTTTTTTGCCAGTTTGACCAGAGTAGTGTGAGAGTAGCCAGGGCTCTTGATGTGGCGTAGAGGCGGCCATCAGCCTAATCTTTAGTTTAGTTTTTGCAGGTTCGGCTAAACGTTAGTAGTAAATCACGCTAATAATTGCACGGAAGACCCACTATGGCGTTGATAATTCAATAGAGTTTATGTAAAAAGGTGTTAATTACAGGGAAGTAAGATTTCAGCGTCAAATTGTTGATTGGTATCACTAGGAGTGTTGTTGACAGTCAGACGTACAGGAGCTTTATTTTGAAAAGGGTAACTTCCACAGCGCTAAGTTCATTCGATATATTTCAAGGGCTGAGTCTTCAGGAACGCGAGCTTGTCGCGTCGAAAATGGTGCTTAGAGAGTACGGCCCCCGCGAAACTCTGATTTGTGTAAAAGAGCAGAGAACCGATGTCTTTTTCATTATCAGTGGCTCCGTTCGATCCCACGTTGTATCCCCGGCAGGTAAACAGGTTCATTTCGAAGATTTAACTGGCGGTATGATGTGTGGGGAATTATCAGCAATTGATAACAAGCCCCGCCAGTGTGAAGCCATGGCTTTAACGCATGTGCTGGTAGCTGTTGCTTCTGCTGATGTCTTTAGAGAAATTATGCATGAGCATCCTGCCGTCATGGGCGCTGTTATGTGTCGGCTCGCCGATATGGTGCGAAATCAAATGCGACGCGTCTATGAATACAGCACCAAAAAAGTCGGTTCACGCGTCAGGCTGGAATTGCTACGTATGTCAAAGCAGGCAGCCAATGAAGCTGATATTTCAGCGGTGAAATTTGAAGATGTCCCAACCCACGCTGATATTGCCTCACGCATAAGCACGCACCGGGAGGCCGTCACACGCGAATTAAAAAACCTTGAAAAGCTTGGTGTCATCAACTGGCGTCCCGGCAACTACGTTGTCCACGATATCACGGCACTTGAGGCACTGGCACAAACGTCGTAAGAAATGTCGCTCGCGTAATGCCGCCGGGCTGCCAATGCCTGGCGCGGCATCCTTGATCGTTAGCGATCGAGTTTTGGGCTTACAGAATCTGGCCTGCAGATGCAGCCCGGTTTAATTTCTTTTCGACCATCACTTACCTCACTTACATTGCGGCCCCAGCGCCCCAATTGCAGTTCTGTTCAGATAAACCTGTACTATTTAACGGTAAATAGCATTAATGTCCGGTGGCTGATTTCCATCCCTTGCGAATTCCGGTATGCTGCGCCGACAGTAATGGTTCCTTCCGAGGATCAAAAGGGAACGAAGTGAAATGCTTCGGCTGCCCCCGCAACTGTAAACGACGAAAGTGTCGCATTTCCCGTTGATGTCGTATTCATATCATCCCGGGATACCCACTGAACTGACTCTATTAGGTTGGAGATTTAAGGTTTGGGAAGGGGTGACACCTGTCAGCTTGATTGCTGACTATGGTTCCGTCGTGAGCCAGGAGACCTGCCATGCTGAACGACTATACGACCAAACGGGGTGTTTGTGTCGAGAGTTCTCCTGTGCCACTTGCGTAATTTAGGTTTACCACCAAAATTATCGACGTGTCACTGAAGCATCTCCTGACTTCGCTCAATCCCCCCAATTTATTTATCGGTTTATCGGCGTGTAGTTTAAGCACATGCGCGTATCAGTTCGCCAATGCCTGACATGCGTGTACTGAACTTGCGATTTATTGAGGTGGCAGGATTTGCAACTGAGCGTTTACACAACTGCTTTTACAACTGCTGTTATAAATTCAGCACTGTATCTATGCCGTTCTGTTTGCGTCGCTCGCGCTTCAAGGAAATTCTGTGCCCGTCGACAAGGTTGTCACGTTTTATCTGTGTGTTGCTGTGTGATGCTCCTGTGCCGGAGTGTCTACAGTCAGGAAACTCTGGATACACTGGATATCATTGCCGACACTGTACAGACAGGAGAAGTACAGCATGATGAATTTACCGGTAGCTATCAGCGCATTGAACAAAGTGAGCTGAGTCGCCGTGATGTCACCCTGGCAGATATTCTGTCTAATGAAGCAGGTGTGCAAAGCCGGCAAGCAGGTGGATTCGGTACTTTTTCAAGTATAACGGTTCGTGCTGCCACCGCCGCCCAAACAGGTGTTTATCTCGATGGCATACAGTTGAACAGTGGCGGTAATGCTGTCATCGACCTGTCATTACTTGATCTTTTGAATGTTGAGTCGGTTGACATATACCGAGGTGCAGCGCCCGTGCAATTGGGTGCCGGTACTATTGGCGGTGCGATAAATGTGCGCAGTCCGGTAGTCACTGATGATGCAGGTGTTACCCATGCTTTGCTGGGGCTTGGCAGTTTTAATACGCAGCGCGCGCAGTTTACCCATCGTGCAAATTATGCTGACTGGAACATCGTTGGTGCACTGAGTCTGCAACAATCTGATAACGATTATCCCTTCCTTGATAGCAACGGAACACCACTTAATCTGAACGACGATACACGACAGTTACGTAACAACGCTGGGGCCGAGCGCATAAGTAGCCTGATAAAAGCAGGCACCCAGTGGTCTCCCGATTTACGCACCGATGTGTTGCTACAAGGTACAACGAGAGATTTAGGGATTCCTGAATTTCGTAATTCAGCCGCCAATCAAGCAAGTTTCGATTCTGAAAACCTGCGTTTTCAGATTAACCAGACTTGGGATCAGATTGGTAACTGGAACAGCCGTCATACCTTGTTCAGGCACGATGACAGAGATGTTTTTGATGATCGGCTAAGTCAGGTCGGTCTTGGTGCTCAGTTTACCGAGACTGACAGTCAGACCCTCGGCCTGACATCCTTCTGGGAGCATATCGGCGATGTTCGTACCACAAGTTTTCATGTAGAGCTGCGCAATGAAAATCAGCTTGCACGAAATCTGTTGGAAAATGCGCTTGATTATGAGGTCGACAGACAAGTAGTAAATGCCACTGCGCAAAGTGTTTTGTATTTTCTGGATGATCGGTTGGTCCTGACTCCTGCATTGAAACTGCAAGCCAACAACGATCAGTATGATCTTATAGCCCGCCTTGATCGCAGTAGCCGAAGCTCGGCAGTGCTGAGTCCCAGTCTTGGTATGCGTTTCGACCTCTCTGACACGCTTCGCTATCGCGCCAATGTGGGCAGATTCTTTCGCGAGCCTTCGTTTGATGAGTTGTTTGGCAGTCGTGGTTTGTTCCAGGGCAATAGCGATCTGGAAGCCGAGGAAGGTGTGAATGCGGATATCGGTGTGCTTTGGAAGCCTGCATCGAATCTGAGTTTCGATGTGTCGCTGTTTGGTAGCTTGCGTGATGAATTGATAGCCACTGTTTTTGATTCACGCGGGGTAGGTAGAACTCTCAATGTGGGTCGGGCGCGTATTGTTGGTCTTGAGTTCTCATCGAATTGGCGAATCCAATCCAATCTTTCCCTGATCGCTAACCTGACACTTCAGGATGCGAGATCCATACAGGAATTCAATGCATTTAACGGTAGTCAATTGCCCAGTGAAGCACAACAGACAGGTTATTTGCGATTACAACATAAAACCGCCAAGGCGCGTTTCTTTTTGGAAACCAGTGCTTCGCGTGAGCGATTTTATGACCTCGCTAATGTATTAGCAGCAGAGGATTATGTGTTGCACAACTTCGGTGTTGACTGGCGTCTTGGGCGTTGGAATCTGGCCGGTGCTGTCAATAATTTAAGTGATCAAAACGTAGAGGACTTAAACGGTCTTCCGCGCCCTGGTCGCAGTGTTACTTTATCTTTTTCAACCACTCTTTAAATACGGGGTTCCTGACTATGTTTAAACGATTAACGCCATACCGCTCACTCAGTGCGTGGGCAGTTCGTATGATGTTGTTTTCAGCACTAGTAACACTGGCTGCATGTTCATCGAATGATGATGAGGAGGACGATATATCTGCTGGTGATACAGATGTCGGTGATACAGGCACTGGTGACGCAGATTCCCCAGCTGGACCTGTCTTTGCTTTTGTTGCTGCGGCTGCACCGGACTTTTCTGCTGGTCAGGTAGAGCGTATTGTCATAGACGATGTCATCATGGCGAATGGCACCTTACCGGCAACCCTGTCAGATATTCGTGTCGCAACAGATGGCACTGATGTCTATCAGATCGGGCGTTTTGGTATCGAATCAATAACGCGCTTTTCGCCTGATGATCTGGCAACACCGGTCTTCCAATTCTCGACTGCTAATGGCGGGATGCCAAATACGCAGGAGATCGTCTTTGCTAGCGAAACCAAAGCTTACGTGCTGCAGTCAAGCAGCCCGTCTATCCTGATTGTTAATCCGGCAGCAACCAGTGAAGCTGAATTTATAACGGGTTCCATTGATATCGGTGGCTACGATTCCGAAGGACAACCTGATGCGATTGCTGGTGTCATTGTGAACGATCGCTTGTTTGTACTGATGCAACGACTGGTGGCATTTGCACCCTCTAATATGGGCGCTGTTGCTGTCTTTGACACGGCGACTGATGAGGAACTGGTGATTGGCATGAATACGGAAGGTCTGAACGGAATCGTTTTGAATACAACAAATCCTGAAGGGCTTCAATATGTTGAAGAATTCAACGAACTGGTTGTGACATCGCGCGGTAATATCTTTAACGATTTTAACGACGTACCCGGCGATCCCTATCAAGGGGGCCTGGAAACGATCGATGTTGATACATTTGCGCTCGATCTGTTGCTGGATGACGGTACCGAGGATTCCAACAACGACTTTTTCAATGCGTCTCTCGTCACATCAGCAGAGCGCGGCTATGTGGTGACATCAGGTGGATTTCAAAACAACACCTTGCGCTCTTTTTCTCCAATGACGGGACTGCTCGAAGATGGTGTGGTTGCTGGACTTGAGGGCATGGACCTGACAACACTTGCTAACGGTCCGAGGGGTAATGTTTGGGTTGGTGTCGGCGGTGATGAGCCGGGGTTTATTTTGCTGGATCCAGCTGACAATTCCGTTGTTGGCGATCAGATTGCAACGCAGTTTATTCCCAACGATATCGTTTTTATAGAGAGCAGCAATTAATAAATCGCTGACATTGGTAGCTGGGCTCATACTGACAGTTCTAATACTGTCAGTAATGAGCCTTGGTATCGGCACTGAATCCATTGATCTTGTTAAAGCGCTTGCTGGAATCACGGCAAGCGATTCGATTGATGCCATAATCCTGCGGGAAATTCGTCTGCCTCGAACCTTGATTGCACTGGTCGCGGGTGCATCACTGGGATTGTGTGGTGCTGCTATGCAGGGGCTGCTGCGCAATCCATTGGCAAGTCCTGGTTTGATTGGCAGTGCATCCGGTGCTGCGTTAGGCGCGGTTACCGTACTGTATTTTGGCGCAGCAGCTTTTCATCCGCAGGCGGTGCCATTAGCCGGTATGACGGGTGCGCTACTGGCGACACTACTGGTATACGTGTTGGCCGGTCGTGATGCGAATGTCACGACATTAATTCTATCCGGTGTTGCCATCAATGCTTTGGCTACGGCCGGCATCTCTTTGCTCCTGAACTTCGCACCCAGTCCGTTTGCCATACGCGAATTGGTGCTGTGGACCCTGGGTGATCTCAGTGATCGCTCCATGCAGGATTTTTTCATGATGTTGCCCTGTAGTTTGTTGGGCTGGTTTATGTTGATTGGCATAGGACGTCAGCTTGATGCATTGACATTGGGTGAGCGTACCGCCAGTAGTCTTGGCGTTCGGCCATCGCTGTTACGCTGGCGCATTTTCATTGCCGTGTCTCTGGCTGTTGGTGCCAGTGTAGCCACTACCGGGATGATTGGTTTCATTGGTTTGGTGGTACCGCATTTGTTAAGACCCCTGGTTGGTTTTGAGCCGCGACGTTTATTGTTTGTATCGGCATTGGGTGGCAGTGCCATGTTGCTGGCAGCCGATATTGGTGTGCGCGTACTGCCAACACCCGCGATTCTCAAAGTGGGTGTGTTGACCTCTTTGGTAGGTGCGCCTTTCTTTTTGTATCTGATTCTTCAAAGTCGCCGTCATGGATACCGCTAGGGTGACAGATAACGACATCAAGGTTTTGCTACAAGCCGATGCCGTTACGGTTGAGCGTGCCGGTAAACGCATTGTTAATGATGTATCGCTAGCGCTGCATGGCAATCAGTTGGTCGGTCTTGTCGGGCCTAATGGTGCTGGTAAATCTACATTACTGTCTGCGCTTGCCGGTTTGATCCGGCTAAAGCAGGGTGACATCAACTTACAGGGCAAGGCCTTACATAAATACACTGACAATCAGCGCGCCAGAGAAATTGGCTGGATGGAGCAGTTTGCTTCTGCGCACTGGCCTGTCAGTGTCGAGCATCTTGTATCCCTGGGCCGCGTGCCCTACTTGTCGCGTTGGCAGGCTCTTGGCGCAGAGGATCATCGGCATATCGTTGAGGCCATGACGGCAACAGACTGCCTGACGTTACGTAAGCGCACGGTCAACACACTGTCGGGTGGCGAATTGACACGCGTTATGCTGGCGCGTGTTTTGGCTGCCGAACCTTCCATACTACTGGCGGATGAGCCGGTAGCAGCACTTGATATTGGTCATCAACTACAGACCATGGAGTTGTTGCAGGCATTTAAATCCAAAGAACGAGGCTGCATAGTCGTTTTACATGATCTGTCTCTGGCAGCGCGATATTGTGATTATGTGTATCTGCTCGATCAGTCGAAGTGCGTAGCACATGGGACACCCAAAGAAGTCTTAACCGGCGATACGATTCGCGACATTTACGGTGTTGAAGTGCAATCGTTGGCAGGCGATGTGCCGGGTATCATACCCTTGCGCTTGAGTGATAACCGATTTGGTGATCAATGAAAGCTGCGAAAATCATAACTTTTAAATTGGGTTTTAGCCTTTCCACGATCCGATCTTTCACCACTGTTGCGTCCTGCTTGCTTGGCAGTCTTATGTTTAGCCTGTTGCTAGTGAGTCACCCGCTTGCAGCGACTGACGCCCCAGCACCACGCGTGGTGTCGATAAATCTGTGTGCTGATCAGCTGGTTCTCGAATTCGCAACACCTGAGCAAATCGTATCCCTGACCAATCTGTCGCATAACCCGTCGGCTTCAGTACACTTCAAGGCGGCGCGTAACTACCCAACCAACAAAGGAACCGTCGAGGAAGTCATTCGTCTTGCACCTGATTTGGTCATCGCCGGTCAGTTCACCAACCCGCATACCCTGAATCTGTTGCGGAATGTCGGTTTACGAGTTGAAACCCTGCCTATTGCCAATTCGATTGATGCGTTGTTTACAAACCTGAGCCAGGTGTCGTTGTGGCTTGAACAACCGCTTAAGGGTGAAGCCATAATTGCCACACTTAAAGAACGTTTGAATGCGTTGCCGAAATCGATTGACACAAGACCTCGTGCTGCTGTTTATGATCCGAACGGATACACCGTGGGTAAATCAAGTTTGCGGGGCGAGATTCTGGATAAGGCTGGCTGGCACAACGTGGCTTCCGATAAAGGTATCGAGAGTTATGGCAGTCTGTCTTTGGAGACCATGGTCACGCTTAGGCCCGATGTACTGATATCGTCTCCTTATAGTGCGGGTACGTGGTCACGCGCCCAGGCGATGAATGAACATCCGGTACTGCATATCACCGGGGTGGGTGCTGAGATAATCCAAGTCCCCAGTTCGCACACGATATGTGGTGGTCCGTGGACGCTTGATGTGATCGAGGAGCTGCATCAGGTGCGGAAAAATTATACTGAGCCTGTCAAAAATTCAGATGAATGACCTGTCGCACAGAAGATTGTTACTTGTGTCAAAGGAGTTCGTACTCAATTCTATATTTGACAGATAGCCTGCAGACCTGCATCGTTTGTGCGGTTAGGATTGGGTTATCAAAAGAAGAGAATATTTATGTCATTCGAGCGTTGCTATCAAATTATTGCCTTGAGCCTGTGTGCACTGGTTACCCTGAGTATTCCCGGTGTCGTCACCTCCCAGGATGAAAGCCTGTCTCGCACTTTGCTTATCAAGCTTTCTCGCGATCAGTACCAGACGCTGTGCGGGTCGGAAGTCTTCACGCAGTGTATGGGGTTCTCCCAGCAACAGTGCCTGTCGATATCCGAGGATGCGATAAAGCAGTGTCTGGTTCCCTTGCCCGAGCGAATAGTGCTGGATCAGCTTGATAATGAGTTGATCGAAGCCTGTCCGAAACAGGTCTACGAAGACGCCGGCTACACGGAAGAAAAGGCAGCTCAATGTTTTGATCAGGCTTACAAGGCTAGTGAGGGAGCGGCGGAGCAAACTCAATAAGGCCAAGGTCGCATGTCAGGTCTTTCTGGCCGTGCGCATGCTAGCCAATTGATACTTCACCCAGCCGCAGTTGTTGACAGCCAAGCCAATCAGTGGCCGTAGTATTATATAAATGGAAGCGTTTTACAGTCTGCTCATCTACTTCGTTTTACCCACGGCTTTTACTATTATTACTGTGCCAGGTGGCGATATTTCTGCCACTGGATAGGGCTGCCTCTGTCTAGTAGTTCCGATTTATCCGCGATTTTTCCGGAATTTGAACCGCATCGGTCTTCAGATCCATTGCACCCTCGAAAGTTGCGTAATTTTATCGGAACTATGCCTCTGTTACGCGCTCAAAAATGGCAGACGGAAAATCCAGTTTTGGCGGCTTTTTGTAAAGCTCAAATCCTAAGGAAAACACGCACAAACGATGCTCGACATTGCACAGCAATCGCCCTACAGGGAATTAGCTCACCTGATGAGCGAATATCGCCAGCGTCTGCGCGAAGGGCAGGTGGTAGAGAGTCAAAGCTACGACGAATTGCGTACCAAGCTTGATTCAATCAAAGACAGTGCCGGTGACGAATCCTGGTCTGTTGTCTGGGACATGGTTGATCACTATCTCGACGATAGCGTCAAGACAGCTCACCCACTGTACTTCAATCAACTGTGGGCTGGTCAGTCGGAGCCTGCGCTGATTGGTGGCGTGATTGAGTTGTTGGCCAACACATCCATGTACACCTTCGAAGTAGCGCCGATGGCTACTGTGGTCGAAAATGAAATGCGTGCTGTCTTCGCCAACCAACTCGGTATGAGTGACTGGGAAAGTCAGGTCACAACCGGCGGCAGCAACAGCAACTTTCTGGCTCTACTGCTATCTTTACATAAGCGTTTCCCGAATTTTAAACAGACCGGTTTACAGCAAGTTGAGCAGCCGCGGATATATGTATCCGAAGATGCACATTACTCTACCGATAAAGCCGTCATGATGGCCGGATTGGGACTGAGTTCGCTGGTCAAGGTGCCCGCCGATGAGCGAGGCGCGATGGATGTTCAGGCGCTGCAGGAACTTATCAGTGCTGACAAACAAGCGGGGTTTACGCCTTGTCTGATCGTTGCCACTGCTGGTACGACGGTAAAAGGTGCTTTTGATCCATTCAATGAGTTGGCTGATGTGGCTGAACAGCAGGCTTGCTGGTTACATATAGATGGTGCCTGGGGCGGGGCTATCACCTATGCCAGTGATGCCAGCCATTATCTGGAAGGTAGTACGCGTGCAGATTCGTTTTCCTGGGATGCGCATAAAATGCTGGGTGTACCGCTGATGTGTTCGCTACTTTTTGTCCGTCAGGCGGGTGCAATGAATCAGGCCTTTAATCTTGGCGATACGTCTTACATTTTTCATGACGAGAGTGTCAGTCACGATCTTGGGCCATCGTCTCTGCAATGTGGCCGACGTGTAGACATGTTCAAAATGTGGCTGGAGTATCTGTTCTATGGTAATGATGGTTTTCGCAGTCGTATTGATCATTTTCTAAAACTCTCTGCATGGGCTGAACAACGGATCAAAAAGGAAGCTGGTCTTGAGGTACAGTCAGAGCGATGGATAAACAATATTTGTTTCCGCAGCAGACCTTCAGGTGTAACGGGTATAGAGAACTTGAATACATTCAACAAGACAGTCAGAGATCGTTTGAAGGCTGCCGGTAGTACCTTTGTTAATCAGGCTTATCTCGGTGATGTGTTAACCATCAGACTCGTGATCGCCAACAAAGATGTCACCGCTACAGACATAACACGCTTTTTTGACTTGTGGGTGACTGAAGCGCAAAAGCTCGAGCAGGAGTGGACAGCATGCAAGCACTAAATACTTATCAGCCAGTGATTCAACAAACATATGATGCGGGCGACCAGTTTGCAGAGGTTTTTAATGCTTTGTTGCGCGGAAGGGAGCTATGTGACTGCTGCACTTCTCAATCAGATACACTGTTAAAGAGTATTTCAACAGATATAGAAAGTGCTTTTAGTGCCTGTGAGGGAAAACTGGCAAATCTGGCGAGACATCCTCAATACAGCCGTCACACAATAGGTACTGATGGCAACTGGACCGGATTGATATGTCGTTGGGAAGCGGGCGCACGTTCAACTGTTCACGGGCATCCGGCGTTTACTCTGTATTATGTGTTGCAGGGGAAATTCACCATGGATCTTTTTGATACTAAGGACGGCAAATCCGCGACTTACAATACATCAAAGCAGCTCAATTGCGGTGATTCACTCTGGGATTACGGGCAAGAGGGACGTTATGACAACCTGATTCACCGGGTTGGTGCACGTGAGCATGGTTACACCCTGCAACTTTTCTCCGAAGATCCGTCGCTTGGTCAGGTGTTTAACTGATTTTTTAGGGCATTGTCCTTAGCTGAATTTCAATACCCGCTTGCGCAGGGATGACAGCATGTGTGTATGTTAACAACTACCGATAATATCAAGTTCAAAATTTGTACTTATCAAGACTTCTTTTTCGTTTTACGGTAGTTGTACAACTTGCGTTTTTTAATCTGCTTGACGATCTCGGAAGGTAGATGCGCCTCCCAGTCCGAATCACCTCGATCAATCATCTTTAATACTTCTCTGGAATAGATTTTCAGTAATTCCACATCGCTGCATTCGATTCCGAACACGAACTTGTTTTCGAGCAAATGTCGGTACAGGTAGCGTAGATGATCAGGCACTGTTATATGTTTGAAATTGCGGATTTCGTCGTTCTCGTCGAGTTCCGGGTAGACAAAGAGGCGCGTATTGTCGGGAAACAATTTTCCGAACCCCTCAAGAATACCTCCTTCAACACCTTCATAGGTTGACTCATCGAAAATTTGCTTGATATTGATCATACCGAGGACGATGCCAATCTGTAACTTCGTGTATTGGCGAAAGAATGCACGTAACGAAAAGTAGCGTGTGTAGTCGGAGACCATCACTGCATATCCCAGCGAATTGAGCAATCTGACACGCTCGATCAAATCACTCTCGCTAGCCCCGAGATCCTTGCCGTACATATCGTTAAGCGATATTTCTGCGAGCACCACGGTGTTGTCGCTAGTGACGCCAGGCAGTTGATCGAAACTGCGTACGCCTTGTTCGATCATATCGACGTTCAGGCGCGTGACCGGTCTGAATGATCCGCGAATCGTCAATACATTTTTCTTGTACAGCATATTGGCAGGTATCACGACACTACCGTCAGGCTGGAACATAACGGCACGTGATTTCCAGCTTCTGATCAGATGAATATTAATCTCGCGATTGTCAACATCTTCAAAATAGGGGCCCGCAAACTCAATTGAGTCAATTTCGAATCGTTCATCTGACAGATTGTCTGTCAGAGAATCAATCAGCTTGTGCGGGTCTTCGAAAAAATAAAACGCTGCGTAGATAAGATTAACGCCCAGAATGCCCAGACAATCCTGCTGTTGCTCGACTGTATTTTCGAGCATACGCACATGCATGATGATGTCTGAGGGCGGGGCTGACGGGTAGGTTTGTAAGCGGATACCTATCCATGCGTGACATTCGTTGTCACTATTGAATCTCTTTGCAGCCACTGTTGTTGCATAGCTGAAAAATCGTGATGATTTCGGTCGTGTGTCTCCCACGCGATCAATAACCAGATCGAATTCTTTCTCGAGCATCGCCTCGACACGATGCTTGCTGACATATCTGCCGCCCTCTTCAATGCCATAGATGGCATCCGAGAATGTCATGTCGTAAGCGGAAATGGTTTTAGCAATGGTGCCGGCAGCTGCGCCTGCCATAAAGAATTGCCGAGCGACCTCCTGCCCGGCACCTATTTCGGCGATGGTCCCGTACTTCTTTTCATCAAGATTGATGCGAAGTGCTTTACCAGCGGTTGAACGACTACTGATATTTTTCACGTTTTATAGTGCCATGTGGCTGCCTGGGATGCGGGTCAAAAGCCGTATACCGCAAGATTTTGACCAGAATTTAATTGGCGGTCATGAATTGCGGTTTTCCAGACGATGTTTCAGGCATTCTTTCGACCAGAGCCGGATTCGCGTATTAGCATAGCAGCAACCACTGCCAGTACGCTGCTTGCAATCAGAAGAGTAAATGCGCTGCTGTAGTTTGCTGCGCTGTAAACAGGTGTCGTTGTGATGTTTAGCGATTCAGCTGCCTGGCCTGATTGAGCAAGTGCGCCAGCACGATTGACATCGAGTCTCCAACCAAGCAAAGCCTGTAAAATACCGCCAGAGCCAACGACGAACATGTTGGCAAATCCCATTGCTGCTGCGTTGTTGTCAGGGTTGTTGAGTTCCCTGACCGAGCTAAACAGCACGATCATGGTAGAACCTCCGCAGCCAGCTATGAAAAACAAGACGCAAAGCCACACAGGTGACCAGTTTGGCAGGTAGATAGTTAAACACAGTGCGCCAAGTGCGATTAAGGCGCCGCCGATTTGCACGGGTTTGCGCCTGCCCAGGAAATCGCTAAGCCAGCCGGCCAGTGGTGCAGCCAGGCCCCAACCGATGAATAACCAGGCAACGATGCTCGCAGCATGGCCGGGCTCGAAACCATAGGCGGCACTAACCCACGGGATTGCCCACAGTCCTGCAAACGCAAGCATAGGTGCTGCCATGCCAAAACCGAACAGAGCGCAATACCAGCTTTGACGATTGCCAAGCACTTGTTTCAAACTGGCTATCAGGGGTTTTGGTAAATTGTTTTTTGAACTGCCCTTTGAACTGACAGTTCGCTGGATCGACTGTTGTCTTCTTGGTACGACAATAAATAATGCCAGTGCTAACAGCACTGCCACCCAGCTCAGATCTATGAATACCTGTTGCCAACCGCGCTGTTCGATCATCCAGCGCAAGGGCGCTTGTCCGGCTACAGCGCCTACCATTCCCATGCTTTGCAGAATGCCTGCGAGTAGGCTGAAACGATGCGCCACGAAATGATTGGACAAAATACTGAGTGTTCCGACAAAAGCAAAGGCCACTGCTGCGCCTGTCAATGCACGAAAGACAGTCGCTAACACTAGTGTGTCGCTAAAGGCGAACCCTGCTGATGCAAGTGCGCTTATCAAGGCGGCAGCACTTAATAGCCGTCGCGCACCAAAACGATCTACCAGCAGACCAATCGGTAGTTGCAATAGGGCGTAAGTAAAAAAATAAGCACCAGAGAGGATGCCTAATCGCGTCGCACCAACCTGCAGGTCACGCATCAATTCCTCTGTCATTACGCTAGGCGCTACGCGTTGCACAAAGGCATACAGAAAGAAAAGCATACCCAGCGCGTAAGCGCCCCAACGTTTGAAATTCTCTCCTTGCTCGCGGTTATTATTCATGGGTATGGTCAGTTCGCGTTGCTAGCGGGGCGCACGTTGCCCGCTCGGCACATCATCGCTGGCGTTGCGTATCGCAATAATGGTGACGCCGGCGATTGTCAGCAGGCTACCGATGATAATTTTTAGTGTCATAAGATCATTGAGTAGGGTAATACCGAAAGCGACCGCAAACAGGGTGGATAGTGAAATAAACGGTGAGACCTGGTTGACCGGGTACTGTTGCAACAGCCAGTAAAAGGCGCCGTGCCCAAAAATAGTCGCTCCCACAGCCGAATACAGGGGTAGCCAATAGCTGAACCAGTTGTGATGGGATAAATCACGGATTTGCTGGGGTTCAAAAACCAGTGCAAGGATGCTCAGCACAATGGTAGACACTACCGCAATCCATGCCTGCAGGTTGAATACGCCAACGTTCTTCAAGCTACGCATCAGGATCGCAGCTACGGCCATCGCAAATGCTGCCAGTACGGTCAACACCAGTGACACAGTATGTTCGGGTCCAAAAGGTTCGAATGCAAGAACGACTACGCCCAGAAAGGACAGGGCAATAGCTGATGTTCGTGTTATACCTATTCGTTCGCCGAGAAACACAATCGCGAGGATGGTCGAGAAAGGCACTATCAACTGTGCAGCAACAGCAACTGCCGAGACGTTTTTCGTCAGGCTCATCGCCAGAAACATAATAGAATAGTGGCAAGCACCGAGCAGAAATCCTATCAACAGGATTCGGCGCAGTTGACCGGGAACAAATCGCAGGAACGGGAATAGCAGAATCAGCACCATGGCAAAACGCACGGCACTGAATGTCAGTGCGCCGAATTGCTCGGTACCCCACTTACCTGCAATGAAGTTGAATCCCCAGCTCAGGTTGATCACTACCAATAAGGCAAGATGTTTAACGGCCATATTAGTGTGATGCTGTGGAGTTTATTGTGCCAATACCGCCAATACCGTCGTTAGCTGTGCATTGTCTGGTCAAGACAAGCTCAGTCAAAAAACGATAACTCGAAGGCCTGTCGTTTCAGTTCGTGCAGCCTTGGATGCAATGTCATGATGACAGTTGATGCGCCGCTTTGATCGGGCAGGGCGATATCGTCAACCCCATCGCCATTGAAGTCGTCAACACGGCTGATACTGACGCGAGTAGCTCCGATTGAGTGATTCGAGAATCCTCTTTGTTTGCCAAGTTCGATAAAACCGTCGTTTGTGATTGACCAAAAGCGCAAGATGCCACCGATATGCGGTGTTTGCACATAGGCAATGTCATTGATTCCGTCGTCGTTGAAATCAGCTATGCCTGCTGGTGCCAACCAACGATTGGATAGCCCTATCGGTGGTGTGCTGGCGATTTCTTTCAGCTCGCCGTCGCGCAGGCTATAAATAACTAGTGCTGCCCCTTGTGAACTATCTGAGCGAACAGTCACGATATCGGCTTGTCCGTCTCCATCCATATCCGCAAGGCGAGGTGTCACGTCCTCAAAGACATACTGTTCCAACAGTTGCAAATCGTATTGTTTCCCGTCAGCACTGGTTGCTATCAGGCAGCCACCTTCAATGTCGTCACCGAGTACACCATGACGGTAGCGTTGGGTCGCACAGCTGTACCAGGCGGTTGTCAACGCATGTGGTTCGTCCTGCGTCTTCGCTGCGGTCATGTCCACTGCTGCGACTGTACCATATGGCAGCAGCGGAAATTCTTCAGCTTGCACGAAAAGGGCAGTACTGAGAACACTCAGGGTTAGCAGAATCTGCAACCTGGTACGCACAAAGTGGGGTCTTGTGTGTAAATGGAGATGGGTGAGTAAGTTCATAATCGGTCTGATACTTAAAAATTTATATTTAAGAAAATGCCCTTTGTTCAGAGTGACATTATTGTCCGTATGGATCCTTGTTGCTAGCGAACACGTTCACGATTGATAGGCTTGCGTCGTATGACTGTTTCACGATACAGACTTAGCAGTCCCATTGCGACGATCAAGGTAGAGCCAGCTATGGTCAGATGATCAGGCAGCTCATCAAACATTAACCACCCCAGGAAAATAGCCCAGAGCAGACTGGTATAACGAAACGGTGCAACAAAACCGATATCGCCGGTTCGCATTGCAAGCACAATACACTGATAGGCGCCAACCAGCAGCAGCGCAGCAGCTGCAATGCGTAGTGCAACACTCGGGCTGACTGCCACCCACTCGTCCTGAAAAGCCACCATGATCGCACCTGTAAAAGCGATTAATGCAGCGGTGGAAAGTGAAACTACCGAGGCGGGGATACTCTGCGGTAATGAGCGTGCTATCAGATCGCGACCGGCGGCACAAAACACGGTTAGTAGCAGCCAAAGTGCCGGTGGCGTGAATCCTTCCAGACCCGGTCGAAGAATGATCACCACGCCTGCGAAGCCAATAACAATCGCGCACCAGCGCCATACACCAACGCGTTCACCGAAAAACAAGGTGGCACCGAGGGTTACTGCGAGGGGCAGGCATTGCAGTATGGCGGCCGTGTTGGCAAAAGGTATTCGCAAAAGCGCGTAGAGGAAGGCCACGGAACCAACGACTTCGAGTAGCGATCGCGCCGTCACACGCGGCGACAGGATTGTTGGCAATTGACGCCATTGGCCGAGATGGATCATTAGCAAAATCAACAACACGACCAAAAAACTGTTGCGTAAAAACAGGATTTGTCCCAGTGGCAGGCTCTTGCCCACAGTACGTATGACAGCATCGTTTACAACGAAGCAGAACATTGCAATTGCCATATAGCTGCATGCGGCAATATTCTCGTTGATCTTGCTCATTGGCAGGTGGCCAGGGAATGTGTTTTGAAATACCGGATCTAGTTGTCCGGGCCGGTGAGGATCTGCCGCACTGGGCCACAAGCTTAACGGTTATTCGACCAGGTGATTGAAAAATGATGGTGTTGGAGATTAGCCAGTGCGAATTGCCCGGGAATAAATAATCAGGCGCTAAAACCCTGGACAAAAAAAACCGATCAGCGCGTAAACGAAGATCGGTTCAGGTGAGGGAGCCTACCTTGGCGGTAGTTGCCCTCGAATCGGCAGATATCTCGGAGAAGATATAGCGTTTGCATAAAGTTGCGAACGCTTAATAACTAAGAGTAGATAGTCTGCTGAAAGTTCAAGTTAGTACGATAGAAAAATTGTTGTATTTTGTTCGTTGTTTTTTCGCACTTTTTTGCAGCTTTAGAAACAACAGTACCGCTCTACATCGGCCAGAGTTTGGTTTCAGGGTAAAATTGCGACCAGGCAAACCAGAACGCCTGATGTCCGCCCAAATCCTTGCCGTCCTTATCGACTGCTTTGACGCCACCACCTGAGAGTACCAGTGAGATATTGTCAAACTCGACTTTCTCACCTTTGCTAAGCGCAAGATAAGCCTTAGTCTGCTGGAAAGCGATGGGTTCACCAGAGGCAGTGACGAGGCCCACGATGTCTTCATGAACGGGCAGGCGTGGATCGACATCGCCGACAGGAAATATGGGTCCGCTTGCATCACGGTTGTTACGGAAATCAAAGTCACGTCCAAGCGCGAGTTCTTCCTTTAATACGGTCGTCTTTGGAAAGGCCTTCTTCCAGGTTCCCCAGTCGGTTGTGACGACACCTGCTTGCGCGAGTTTTATGTTTTTCTCAGCTAGCGGTCCGGTCACTGCAGTGCCGAGAAAGGTATCGAAAACAGAATGGCTGGTGATGTCATACATGACCTTGTTTGAACGGATCAATAAACCGGAGGTACGCAGCACCGGCCTTTCAACACCGTCGGGTAATTCATCAGTAAAGTAGGCCTGTGCGGATCCGCATAAGGTGCAGTAAGGAATACCCAGATCGCGACCACCAAGTGTGTCATTGACCATTTCACGGACTTCCATTATCTGGCGTGGATAGGCGCGTTGTTCGCCATTTACTTCTATACCAAATACGATGTCATCGTCTTCCAGCCATGTGGCTCCGGCGACGTCCGTGACTTCTGGATTATCAGCAGCTGGAATACAATTACATAGTTCATCGGTTGTATCGTAAGCACGATCATCAATTAGCACTCCACCCCAGGAAACATGCCGCCAGTCGATGTCACCTTCGACAAAGATTTTGTCCCAGCCCGGAACGATGGTTGTAAAAATAGTGCGTTTCAAACGCAGATAGTCTGGTGGCTCGGGTATATTCCATGCCATCAGGTGGTCTGTTGTTCTGCCCCAGAAATTTCCGTCGCTGAATTCTATTCCCAGCAATTTTCCTGCGGCGGCGCCAAGCTCGGCGGTTAATCCGGCCTGTTGGATGAAACGCATCATATCGGCAATTAACCATGCCAGGCGCGGATCACCGGAATCACCAATGGTTGTTAGAGCGATACCCTGATCCGGTCCCCAGGTTGAATCGGTCATGCTATCGGAGAACGCGGTCTCAACAGCCTGCTTCAACTCATCGCTCAAGGCGCCTTCCGGAATTGCCGGTGGTTTACCGAACTGTTCGATCGCATGCGCTGAAGGTGCTGTCTCAGTACTCTGGGCAATTACAGAAGTTGCTGGTAAAAGAAAAACTGGCAACATCGCGAGCATTGCCAACAGGAATCTGACAGGGGCTGATCTGATCTGCTGTGCGATATTGAGGCTGGTTTTGGCACCGAATTTAGTGCCATGTGGTGGAACAACTGATTTATTCATAGCGAATTTTTGAGTTGAGGATCGGGATGATTAAGGTCTTTGACGTCGCAAAACCCAAAGAGTTCGCCATCTGTCGAGTTGTGAACCCGTAGATACCCGAAGCTTTGGTGTGGCCCGTCTGAACGACAGATAAACCAAAAACGCAGTGAGGGTGATTTGCGGATAATCGAGCACAAATCGCGTTTGTGGTTCGATCAGGGAATCGGTATGTCCTGGGTGAACTTGGGCACGTGATAGCCCTTTTGAACAGCGGGTCGTTCAGCGATCTCCAGGTACCAGCGTTTCAGTGCCGGGAACTTGTCTAAATCCATCTGCTGCCACTCGAAACGGGATATCCACGGCCAGCAAGCCATATCAGCGACTGAGTATTCGCCGGCGATAAAGGGTCTGTTTTGCAGCTGTTTGTCCAATACGCCATACAGCCTGGCGGTTTCTCCACCGAAGCGTTTCTCTGCATACTCCGAAGTGCCCGGGTTGAACTTCAGAAAATGGTGTGTCTGACCCGCCATTGGACCCAGTCCTCCCATCTGCCACATTAACCATTCTACCGCCGTCCAGTGAGCCTGCGGATCGGCTGGTATGAACTTGCCATACTTGGCTGCGAGGTAGACCAGAATGGCACCAGATTCCATCAGACATTGGCCGGTTTCGTTGTCCCTGATGGCTGGAATTTTGTTGTTCGGGGCAATGGCGAGGAAGTCCTCCGCAAACTGCTCGTCTTTGGTGATGTCGATCGGGTGCGCCGTGTAGTCGACACCCAGCTCCTCAAGCATTATCGACACCTTGCGTCCATTGGGTGTGGCCCATGTGTAAAGATCAATCATTCCGGTTTTCTCCGCTTACTTGAAATTGCTGCATTCACGTCAATGTACTGGATTGTTCAACGTCAGGTTAGAGTTTTACAAATACTGCTGCTGAGTGTGTAATAAATTGCATTTTATGTGGTGTCTATTGATGGGTTTTGATGAGTCGTTTAAACGGCTAAATTTGACACGGATCGCAAATCAACTTACTGATTCATCTAAACAAGCAGGAATTGTATTGGAGGACGCTATATAACCCGATGGATGAGTATTACGTAATGGCTATTGCAGGTCATCTGCACAGTAGGTTTCCACATGTGTAAGAGCAACAGCTCCAGAATTTTGATAGTTGACGATGAGCCAGCGGTTGTAGAGAGCCTGGCGCTAGTTCTCGGCGATCAGGGGTTCATTATTGAAACGGCTCTTAGCGGCGAAGCTGCCATTGCGGTATTTGCCACACATACTGTGGATGTCCTGGTCACCGATATTCAGATGGGAGGCATGTCCGGCTTTGATCTCATGCAAGAGGTTGCTCTTATAGATGAGTATACCAATAGTGTTGTTATAACTGCCCATGATGGTTATTCCGCAGTTAAGCAGGCATTGGAGTTGGGTGCTTATCATTATTTGTCAAAACCGTTGGTTGATCATGCAGCAATTATCAGTGCAGTTGAGCGCGCTGCCAGCGCTACAGCACTTGCACGTGAGAACGCAAGTTTGCTGCGGAAATTGACTGCTAGCCATGCGATGCTCGAGGATGCCAATCGACAACTCCGTGAATTGAATACGGATTTACGTGAGTTAGCCAGTACCGATAGCTTGACCGGGCTCTTCAACAGACGCTACATGGATATATCTCTGGATGGTGAGGTGTCGCGTCGCAATCGCTATGGTTCTGCGCTTTCCGTGCTGATGCTCGATATTGATCACTTCAAGCAAATCAACGACAGTTACGGTCATCAGGGCGGTGACGATGTGCTTAAGACTCTCGCCAGAATTCTCGAATCCTGTGTTCGCGGAACCGATATTCCCGGACGTTTTGGTGGGGAGGAATTTATCATTATTTTGCCCGAAACCTCGGTCAAAAATGCGTTGAAGCTTGCAGAGCGCCTGCGCCATCAAGTCGAACAGTCTGCCACACGATCCGGTGCCGAGGAGTTGAAAATCACCATCAGCATTGGTCTTGCAGGTGTTGGCAAAGGTGCAAAGCTCACGAGCGCGGAGCAACTGTTAAGTGCTGTTGACGAGGCACTTTATGATGCCAAGAAAGCGGGACGCAACCGAATTTCGCACAACGAGATATTGGCGGATGAGGAACTGCGTAAAGCAGGTTGAGTTCAACGGCTGGGATTAGTCGCTGTTCAAGTTGGTGCTGGCGTGTGATTGAATACTGGCGTATTCAGGCAGGCTTGCTCACCGCCCAGTTCTTCAATACGCCTTTGCTGGTCAGCAAAACATTGTTCATTAACCCATTCCGGATCACAAATATCGCGCAGCCGCTTGTTTCCCTCGGCGAGAATTTCTTTTATCGTTGACCTTGAGTTGGCTTCGGCATTGGTTTCAGGTGTCGAGGTAACCGCATCTACGTCAAGAGTCAGATTTTTGGTTTCATTGGGGTCTGCCTCAAGATTAAAAAGTTGTGGATCCTCACCTACATAATAAACGTATTTCCATTTATCCCAACGCAACATAAACGTGCCGGTTGAAGACCCACCATCGTGATATTCGCTAAGCACGCTGCGTTGCTTGTGTTTTTCATCAATTGCTATATCTGTTAGCGAATCATTGTGGCCGTTGCCAAATTCGCAATCTTCCGCCGCTATTCCAGCGGCGGTACAAATAGTTTTGGGGATATCCAGTAATGAGCAAGGAGTGTGTGAGGTCAGATTCTTCGTGACCCCAGGACCGCTCAGTACCAGAGGCACGCCCGCCGATCCTTCATACATCACTTGTTTGGTCCAGTATCCGTGATCTCCCAACATCTCGCCGTGGTCGGATGTATAGATAATCAGAGTGTCTTCTCGTTGCCCGGTTGTTTGCAGTGCATTTACTAGTTGACCAACACAATTATCCATAAATGTGGTTAATCCATAGTAGGCAACCCTTGCCTCGCGCATGCGTTGTTCGGTGAAGTAGGCCTGATAATCAAAAAAGCGCCGAACTCTTTTTAGTTCGGGGTGTGTCGGCAGATTTGAATCGTTATAGCCCAATGGCATATCAACAGTATTTGGATCATAGAGTTGGTAATATTCCTTTGGGGCTGTCAATGGATAGTGCGGGCTGACAAAAGACACGACACTGACCCACGGTTTTGCTTGCGCCTGCTCACTGAGCAGAAAATTTTTCGCCGCCTCAGTGATGGCGAGATCATAGTCCGTATAGCTCGTTGATCCAACTCCGACATCCTCGGCGAGCTCAGCTGCAACATCGTAGGGAGGCGGGTTCTTGCGTAACAAGCCTACCGTCCACCCCAGTTCATTGACAACGTGCATGGGCAGGTGCTCGTGGGTAAAACCGTTGTCGTTGTTTGGTGATTTGTAATGTAACTTGCCAAAAGAATGTACCGGTACATCTGCCGCTCGAAGCTTGTGCATCCAGCTCTCTTTCGAGCCATCGTAGGGTGTTG
>CAYPMR010000045.1:0-23118 GCA_964411665.1 uncultured Granulosicoccaceae bacterium
CGATGAGGTGTCAATCGCAGGGATGCGATTGCCAAACCTACAGGGACGTATTAACTACAGGGACGTATTAACGGCGCCCTCAGCGAAGCAATACCCGAGTGCGCACGACATTAACTACAATAAAAACTTTCTTCAAAAAATGTCTGACAGGTGCAACTAAGTCGCACTATGCAGATTAGCTTGAACATTCGACTTATTGATCGAAGGATGCGTGGTTCGACGCAGCGGACTCACTCTACCAGGGGCTTTTTTACTTTTAACAGTTTTACTGACCGCAGCCTGCTGATCGGCAGATTTTTCCACGTTCTCTTCAATCGAATTCTGATCACTAGAACCTACATCCGCCTTACGTAAATTCGCACCAGACGCTTTCGGAGTGTCATCAAGCAAACCAGCTGCTCGCCTTCTCTCATCACGCGGTGGGACAGAAAACGTATCGCGATAGCACTTACTGAAATGCGGCGCTGATACAAACCCGCAAGCAAGTGCAATATCAACAATCGGTTTAGAGGTTTGCAGCAGCAGTTGTCGTGCACGTTCCAGACGTAGTTCAAGATAGTACCGAGTGGGCACACTATTGAGGTAGCGCTGGAACAATCGCTCTAACTGACGTCGCGACAACCCAACATGGTGCGACAACTCATCGAGAGTCATCGGCTCTTCGATGTTCGCTTCCATTAGTGATACAGCTTCTGCAAGTTTCGGTTGGCTGGTTCCTATACGTTGCGTCAGCGGAACTCGCTGTCGATCATGTTGATCACGTATCCGCTCACACATAAATTGCTCCGAAATCGCAGTCGCAATCTCAGCACCATGTTGTTGCCTGACCTCATAGAGCATCATATCGATGGGTGCAGTACCGCCTGCACATGTGTATCGATCGCGATCAATTTCAAAAAGCTCAGGTGAAATAATCAAGTGCGGAAATTCCTCACGAGCACTGGCGATATTTTCCCAATGAATTGTGAATCGATAACCATCAAGTAAACCCGCTCGTGCCAGTACATGACTACCGGTACAAACAGCACCGAGAACAACCTGACTTTTGGCTAACTGACGCAACCATTGAATCGAAGTGTCACAGCCTAGACGATGGATATGAATGCCTCCGCAAACAATCACCGCATCAAAGGCATCAGTGTTATCAAACGTTGCGATAGAGTAATCGGGAGCGAACGCTAAACCATTACTGCAGGTTATCATTTCATTGGATTCGCCGATTGTTGCCCAGCTATATAGCGGCTCACCGCTGAGCTGATTAGCCATACGCAACGGTTCGATAGCCGAAGTAAAAGCTATGAGGGAGAAATTATCCAATAACAGAAACCCGATACGAGTTGTCTGTGAACCTGCCTTTTTTGGAATCACCGAAAAATCACCTGATAGGAAATCACAATGTCGTGTAAATTACGCCAAGAAGGCGCACACTGACAAGTTAATTATTTAGGGTTTGTGTCAGAGGTATGACTAATTTTCAACGGTTTGCCCCGCCTAATCTGTGGCACCTCGAATAAACGAAGCTAAATGAGTTGAAAGCGACAATGGTGGAACCAACAAAAGAATGGATCTGGTGATTTCAGATCATCAGGGACAGCTATTTGACGTACTTGGCTTGCAGCCTGCGCACCGCTCAAGGGGAGCGCCTGGTCTTGCTCATGTATTTGCATCTACCAAGGGGAAAGGAGACGCCGGATTCTACCCGGTCGGCACGCACCTTGTTGTGACGCACCATCTCTAAAATTTTGAGATGGCTTCTAGTAGTTTGCATCAGGCATCGATGCCTTCTTGCGGGTAATAAAATCACTCAAAGCTTCATCTGCTGCTGCATCAAGTGGTGGCGCTTCATACTCATCAAGCATTCGCTGCCAAAGTGCGTGTGCACGTACTCTTGAATCTTTAGAGCCTTCCAGTTCCCATTGCTCGAAACTGTTGTTGTCAGCAATGCTTGATCGGTAAAAGGCAGATTCAAAGTTACGTTGTGTATGATCGCAACCAAGAAAATGCTGCCCTGGCCCAACATCCTTTAACGCATCCAATGCCTGGCCATTCTCGGTTAGATCTACACCTTCAAGCAGAACACCGAGCATACCTGCCTGATCACTGTCCATGACAAATTTTTCGTAACCCATAACAAGGCCACCTTCAAGCCAGCCAGCCGTATGCAACATAAAATTTACGCCAGCCAAAGCTGCGGTCTGCAAGGTGTTGGCACTTTCATAAGCAGCCTGGGCGTCAGCAATTTTTGATGCACATAATCCACCCCCGCTTCTAAACGGTACACCAAGGCGACGTGCTAGCGCCGCTGCAATGTACATGACAGCTGAAGGTTCCGGCGTACCAAACGTCGGCGCGCCCGATTGCATGGAAATGGAACTCGCAAAGGTACCAAAGATCACCGGTGCTCCAGGTTTTACCAGCTGACAAAATGCCATTCCGGCCATTGCTTCTGCAAGAATTTGTGTACAGGTGCCAGCAACAGTCACAGGTGACATGGCACCAGCGAGAATGAACGGAGATACAACACAAGCCTGATTATTAGCTGCATAAACTTTCGCAGCTCCCAACATCGTATCGTCGAACGTCATCGGTGAGTTTGCATTGATCAGATTGGTCATGACCGTCTTCGGCTCGCCGCTCTGCTCATCATAAAATGCATCACCAAAAACGGCTTTTGCCATATCAATGCTGTCCTGAGCACGTTCAGGTGCAGTCACAGAACCCATAAAAGGTTTATCAGAGAAACGCAGGTGCGCTTCGACCATGTCGAGATGGCGCTTGTTAACAGGCAAATCAACCGGTTCGCAGAGCGTGCCACCGGAATGATGTAATTGGGGAGACTGATAACCGAGTTTTACAAAGTTCCGAAAATCCTCAATCGTGGCATAACGTCTACCCCCTTCAAGATCACTGACAAATGGAGGTCCATAGGCTGGCACCAGAACAACGTTGTCTTCGCCTATTTGAACTGACTTGGCAGGATTACGAGCATGTTGTGTATAAACTGACGGTGCGTTTTCAGTAATGAGCGCACGACACAGTCCTTTCGGGAAATGTACCCTTTCACCTTTGACATCCGCGCCTGCGTCTCGCCAGGTCTGTAGCGCTTCTTTGTCATCACGAAATTCGATACCGATCTCTTCAAGAACACGATCGGCGTTCGCCTCTATCAGTGCGAGACCTTCTTCATCAAGGATATTGTAGACAGGAATTTTTCGTTTAATGTAGGGCTTGCTTGATGCACTACCTGCACTGCGAGCAGCACGCTTGGCTTCCCTCGCACTAGCACCACCGCGACGTCTGCTGCGTCGTGGTGCATTGGCTGCACCTTCCTTGTCGTTGTTACTCGCTTCACTGGCCATGTGTAGAGATAGTCTCTGTAGTTATTGTTCGGCTACCCGCAATGCTAAAGGTATTTGCGAAATGTTACCCAATCGAACGATATGCACCCATACAGCGCAGTAATACGACTCGACAGACGATCAAAATATCAGAAACAAATCCCGCTGAGTTCGACAAGCTCGACTCTTACTTATCTGTAGAGTGTCGAAACGCCAACACGAGCGCACAGACTATTCGTACAGGGAACGACAGGTATGTACCAGATTCTCCTGTGCATCAGTCTGTATGCGACGGCCATTACTCGCCCTGATCGCAGCTACCGCCTGCTGCGTATCCATTCCCATCTCGACTAGAATGCGTGCAGCCATCATACCGGTGCGACCAAGACCGGCATAACAGTGAAATACAACCTGTTCGCCAATGCGCAGCGCATGACGTATCAGCTCCCCTTCTTCGGCCCATATATCTTCGAACTTCTGATCCGGAATATCCATATCGACAATGGGCAGCTGGCGCCACCAGATGCCATTTTCCTGCAGCAGCTGAGGCAATTCTTGTACTTTAGCTATTGCCAGCTCATGTGGCTCGAGGAAACAGACAACACCATTCGTCCCCCAATCGACCAGCTCCTGTACATCCACTGCCAGATTCTTTTTGCCGTAGGGCTGTGCGGCACCCACCCTTATACCGGGACAAGCCACAAGCCCCATACTGCCTACATAGCCAGGGACATTAATAGTATCTATTGAGTTGGGAGTATTTTTACCTATGCCAAGGATCATGAGAGTTCAAGACGGGATTAAGAGATTGAAAAGTGTGAACAGGTGATCATTTAGTTATCAATTCAATTACCTTATTCAGCTTATGGACTGATAATAGCGTGAAAACCCGGCGGTGCTGCAGTAAGTGCTGCAGTAAGTGCGGCAGCAACGTTACCGAGTCTTTACATGAGACCCAGGACGTTGAGAATACGCTAAGCTCAAAGAGTCACGCCAATTGAGATCAAGCATGCAGCGTATAGCCATGTGAATGCGTTACTGCAGTGGAGAGCGGAGCAATAGTGCAGGCGCTAACGCGGCAAGAATGCCAACAACCTTGATGCAACAACGGACTCGGCTTGAATAAAATCGGATCAAGGCAAGCGGCAAATGCGAAAAAAGACATTCTCGCCCAACTTCCAGCGTGTTTTAAAATTCTAATACGGATTAAAACCAACCATACACGGAACAGAGCTGACCATTGAATTCTCAAACCATACAGATCAAGGGAAACGACAATCCACTCACGCAAGCGATTGCGCGCAAAGGCGTGTTACTTGCCGACGGCGCCACGGGCACCAATCTTTTCGCTATGGGATTGCAAACCGGTGATTCACCAGAGCTATGGAATGTGGATCACCCGGATCGGGTACGCAAGCTATACGCAAACTTTATAGAAGCCGGCTCTGACCTGATATTGACAAATACCTTTGGTGGTACGCATTTCAGACTGGGTTTGCATGACGCTTCCCAGCGTGTAACGGAACTCAATCAACGCGCTGCAGAATTAGCTTGTGACGAAGTAAAAAAATCAGGCCGTGATGTACTGGTTGCCGGATCGATGGGGCCGACTGGCGAAATACTCCAGCCCAATGGTCCAGTGTCAACCGAGGAGGCCATGCAAGGTTTTCGTGAACAGGCCGAAGCGCTAGTGGCTGGCGGTGTTGATGTTTTATGGGTAGAGACCATGTCAGCACGTGAAGAAATTATTGCTGCCATGCAAGCCTGTAGTGATTTACCTGTGCCCGTCGTGTTTACCGTCAGTATCGATACCAATGGCCGGACCATGATGGGTATCACAGCTCACGATGTCATCGAATTAAATAGTTCTTTAGCAGTGCCAGCAGATGCGGTTGGCACGAACTGTGGTGTCGGAGCCGCTGAAGTATTAGCCGCAGTCAATAATCTTTCAACCGCAAGAAAAAGCTGTTCGCATCAAGTCCCTCTGGTCGCCAAAGCCAACTGCGGAGTGCCCGAATATGTCGATGGTGAAATCGTCTATAACGGCACACCGGAGATAATGGCGAGCTACGCTTGTCTGGCGGCTGATGCTGGCGCTTCGATCATCGGTGGTTGTTGCGGCACCACACCCGATCACCTGCGTGCCATGCGCGAAGCGCTAGACAATAGAACTCCCGCTAAATCACCGAATCTCGGCGAAATTGTCGCCTCTCTGGGTGAGGTCTCGAAAGGCGCTACTGCACAAATGCAGGGCGATCTGTCAGTAGCAGCAGGCTCGGCCAGCGGCAGAGGCGCCAGACGCACACGCCGACGTCGTAGTTCAAGTTCGCCTGCTGAGTAGTTTCATACTAAGAACGAATCTGAGTGCCGGCAGTCTGCTTCGGGAAATAATCCTGGCAGCTACCTTCACGGTACACATCAGCCGTCGCGCAGTGCAGCCCACCACCAAACGGATAAGCGTCACGGAATTCAATGGGTATGACATTCATACCCAGCTTGTCCATTTGTTCCATCTGACGTGTCTCAGAGCCCTCAACAATGACCGTCTTGTGATCAACAACCAGACAATTCATTGATAACCAAACGCTGGAGTAACAAAGTGGCGGTGGTGAATTATGTATAGGTCTGGCAGCGTCAACGATTTCCCAGTCATTGTCATTGAAGATGCGTCGCTGACTCTCGGGTAATGGCCGGTCCGGATTGTTGATAATCAAACCGGGGCGCAAAGGCACAAAGGTAGCGTCAATATGGATGGGGTATGGGTCGCCCGGAAAATTCACCGCATGCACACGCAGTTCGGGAAAATGTCTTTGCAACCACTCCATCGCGCGTCTGTTGGTGGTCAGACCATGCTGGCAAAATAGATCTTTGCCCAGTCTGCAGATATCCGCAGCATCAAACAGAATTTCATTTTCATTGGTAACAAAATTCAATTCAGCAGTGCGCTTTAAGCGTTCATCTTCAGTGATATCATCGAAATAACCCGCTCTGTACGAGTTGTCTGACAGCCGTGGTCTGGGTGCCTGTTCCCAGCGAAACTGTGGATCCTGATCAAAGTAGCTCGACAACAAGGGCTCGTAAGCGAGGTATTCAAAATAACGGCTGCGAAAAGACATGGCTGCTAACAGGATTTCCTGGCCAACCGTCAGCAGTACATCGCGTGGCGGCATACAGCCAAACATGGATCCAGTCTGAAAATCAGGCGTGTGGACCGCCTGATTCCATTGTAATGGCGAAGGTCGGTCCACCCTGACACCCAGGTCGGTTAGTATCTTTACCAGGTTATCAAGCTGCTGATTGGCTTTTTCGACGGTCTCAAGTGGACGCGGGCCCCATAGCCCACTCATATCACTGTCTTCGGGTATCTTCGCTTCCGAGCACGGCTCTGACGGTGGTATGCAGGTATGATCAGCACGCCCGACAATAACGTGTTTTAGAGGGTCAAAATCATTCCAGGAACTGACCTTCACTGCGGCGTCTGTCGTGCTCATAATCACTAAACTCGTTTACGGTTAAAGCACCGAATGTTGCCCCAGACGCTCGACAGCCGCAACCACCAAGCCCAATAAATCCCTGGAAAAGCGACACCTGTCGTTGCACAAGGACCTATTCAATAAAAACTGATAGCTCAGGATCAGTAGCGCTGAATCGAAAGCTCAGAGATATACCAATAATCGGTTAACGCGACAAAGCACGCTGCAAGGCATAGTAGGCAGGCTTGGCGTGATAGCGTTCCGTAAACAGAAGTGGCCTGTGGTTGTAACGCCATGAGTAACGATCAGTAAACCCCCAACTTTGGATCGCTTTGCAGGCAGGCTGTTCGAGACAAATACGCACAACGTTTTCATATACCTGCGCCTGTCTCTGTTCCTGCCCTCTGGCCGTCATGGAGACATCAAGTTCAGTGATATAAATGTCTAGTCCGAGATTGGCAAAGCGCTGCAGGTTATCCCGCATATCGCCAAAATCTTCAAAGTCTGTCCATAAATGCATTTGAAAACCAACTGCGTCTATCGGCGTGCCTCGATCAAGTTCACTTTGCAATAAGCGATACATGCCATCTGACTTCGGGCCGGTCCATGCAACGTCATAATCGTTGTACACCAGTATGCTATCGGCATCCCTTTCGCGAGCCCTGACAAATGCCTTACTAATATAATCCCGACCCATTGCCTGAAACCAGACGGAGTTGCGATAAGTGCCATCCTCTTCCAGTGCTTCATTGACCACATCCCACAAAGCCACCTTATCGCGATAGCGCGAAACCAGCGCATCAATGTGTTCATACATGATGGTCTCAGCATCCTGAAGATCCATTGACATTACCCAACCAGGTAGCTGGGTATACCAGATCAACGGATGTCCATGTAAGACCATTCCTTTATCAATAGCAAAGTCTGCCAATGCATCAGCGTCCTCAAACCTGAACAGTCCACGTTGCGGCTGTATCCAACCCCACTTATGCGAATTTTCCGGCGATACGATATTAAATTCCTCGGCTGCAATATCGAGATATATATCTGCATCTGCCAATGAAAATGACTCCAGCATAGCTGCATAGCCAACAAGTAAACCGCGCCGTTCAGCGAGAACACGTAGTCGTTCACCCGTGCGGTTGCGGGTACTTGGTTCAACCACGGATATCGATAACCGATGATCATCTCGCAAAGACGCATCACGCACATCAACAGCCAGAAAATCAACCGTATGAGGATTATCGGAATTACCAAACTCCGTGATATCGCTGGCGTCTGTTTGCCAGAACAGCGTACGTGTGCCATCACCATTATCTGCAAACGTTGCACCTTCTGGTGGATTGATAACAGACAGATGCGGTACCTCTCCATCCGGGTCAACAGGCTGAACCTTCTGACGTAAAAGATCGCCAGCTCTGATGACAGGATTATTGATACCGTTAATTACCGGTTCAAAGTTGAAACCACCCCGGTTCTCTACAGTAATTTTTATGGATTGGTGTGTACGTATGGAATCATCACGAGCATCGACAGCAGTAAACGTAATCCAATAGTCACCCTCATCGACTGGAAAGGGACGCCATGTCAATGTACGTGTGCCATCAAAATTATCCTTAAAGGTAGAACGATTCGGTAGACGATCAGCAAACATTCCAGGAACATCACCATCGGGATCGCGCGGCGCAACGACAAATTGAATTATTTGTCCAAGAGCCACGACCTGATTGGTCAGTCCATCGAAAAAAGGTGGTCGGTTCGATGAATTGTTGTTGGTAGATGCTTGCTGTTGTTCTTGCTGTTGTTCAGTCGGCACATTCTGCACCAAATTTTGAACTGTATCTTGAACTACTGCGTTATTCGCCTGGGTGTTATTGCGTTGAGCTTCAGTGACATTAATTGTTAACTCGGTTTGTACTCGATGATCGTCACGAAGCGCATCTTTGGCTACGATCACGATTCTGAACTGACCAAGTTGCCACGGCAATGGCGTCCAATCAATGCTACGAGTGCCATCACCATTGTCATTAAAACTTGCACCTGACGGCAATGAATGAACTACAAGCGCCGGAATGGGCCCGTCGCTGTCTGTAGCGGAAACAACAACATCAAGCGCTTGATCAGCTGACGCATTAACAAACGTACTGGCCAAATTTATACGCGGCAGGTAATTTCCGTCTACACGTAGTAGATCACCCGTGACAACCTGCAAACCCGATTGATTCAAATCATCAGCCGCACTTGCAGCATTTGTGATCGCATTACCACTAGTGTTGCCCGCACTGGAATTAACTGGCGCAACAGGTGTCGGCTCAGCTGCCACTACATCGATGAACACTGACTGGCTAAATCGCAATGATGTATCCAGAGCATCAACAGTCACAAAAAGCATTCGATGTTGACCAATTTGCGATTCATTTGGTCGCCACCGAAACGTGCGCGAACCATCACCATTATCGTTAAATTCCGAACCAGCGGGTGCGGAATCCACAAAAAGACCCGGCACATGACCGTCTATATCAAGCGGCCTGACTGAAAATTCGACAACTCCATCAGCTGCTACACTGACATTTTCCAATCGATCAAAGGAAGGTGGCGTATTGGCATATGCGGCAGATGTTACTAGCTGCAGTAAAAACAGACCGACAAGTGAACTCGATAGTCGACTCGGGCCAATCAATCTCTTAAACAAAAAAACGATTTTGAACATCAGCGCCATAACAAAATGATTTTCTAGATTTATAAATCTTCTCGCGCATCACAGTCACAGTACATTTAAAGCGCAAATGTAAATTAGACAAAAATTCCCGTACGCTATTATCCTTCACCAAAACAAATCGTTATTCCTTTAACGAGCAAATGATAACCGGAATAAAAAACGCTGACACAATACAGTTACGTGTCAGAACACAAATATTCACACGCTCAGCACTTTATTTCGGGTTGGATTTTTGACACCATACTGCCTTGGAATAAAGCACAAACAGACACCCCGATATAACCAAGGCAAGCGATCAGGGGGCTCAATGAACTAATATGCTGAACATCTATTTTCGATACTGATTGAAATGCAACAAGAGTCAAATACCTGTCGTACGAACTGACATTTCCAATTTATATGTTTAACAAAAATATAACTCCGAATCTAATCGCGTTACTCATCATTCTGATCAGCTTCGTTCTGCCCGATTCAATTGCAAGCATTGTTCGTACTGTCGGTCTATTCGCTTTGTCCGGTGCTCTAACCAACTGGTTAGCGATTCATATGTTGTTCGAGCGTGTTCCAGGCTTGTATGGGTCAGGTGTCATCCCATTGCATTTCGAGGAATTTAAAAGCGGTATTCTGGTTCTCGTCACAAAACACTTGTTTAGCGAACAGGTTGTCAACGAGACACTCTTAAAGGACAAAGCGCAGGAAAGTGGCCAGAAAAAATTCGATATTGCACCCTTTATCGAAGGGCTTGATCTGGATGTAGCTTACGATCAATTGAAAATGACTATCATGGAATCCTCTTTTGGTGCCATGCTGGGTATGGTCGGTGGCGCGGATGCACTAGAAAGCATGCGCGAACCATTTAAAACCAGAATGGAGAAATTTCTAGCAGAAACAGCACGTTCAGAGGCCTTTCAGAATGCAGTTCACGCACAGATAAATAGTATGGCAACTAGCGATGATTTCAGGGACAAAATAGCGAGAGTTGTCGAAACCCGACTGCAGCAGCTAACCCCTGAAATGGTCAAAGAAATCATAGAGGAGATGATAAAAAAACATTTGGGTTGGCTGGTTGTCTGGGGCGCAGTGTTCGGTGCGCTAATCGGGTTGATCTCAGCGTTGACCATGACAGTGCTATAACTGCACTGCAGACGCGCTAGGATTCGCCGCAGGAAATACAACTGTATACAATACGGCTGCCATCATCCGCTGCAAATTCGAGCTTTAACCAACGCCAGTGTTCGTCGTACCAAACATCAGCGTTGAATCCCTTGCTGTAGCGAAATTTTCTTGCACTTCGAGAAACACCATCCTCGCTAACAACACGTTCCCATCCAAAAGCAGAGGCGTTGCCGCTATATACGCGTCCATGCAAAGGATGATAGATGCGAGCCGCAAATAACGCTCCCGGGTGCCAATGGTTGGTGGAAAATTCTGGCGATGATGATGTGCGCTCAACACCCTTTTTTTTGATAGTCCAATAACTACCCCGGTTTAACGCTTCGATCGTTTGCAAGGCCTTGCGGTTATCTTTGATACCCGAGATAACAGAAACCAGCTCTCCACCACTCCACACTTCCTCGGCAGTGTAACGGTAGCGATATACCGTCACACCCAACACTTTCACTGCAAGTTTGGAATCTACAGAAATTGTCAGCTCCTTGTCCGCGAGTGTAAAAGTCAGAACATGTCTGCCAATCTCCTTGCCATCACGAAACACCTGATAAACAGCAGTGTTGCCATAGATTTTTACAGGATCCGCAATAAAAGCCTGTAGTTGTTGATCAGTTGGAGTTTCAGCCGGATCTGTAGCATAAGCAAAGTTGAAGACAAAACATCCATTGATGGCTATGAGAATGAATAAACGGTTGGGTAACAAATCAGCGAAGTATTGCCAATACACGCGTTGCACTACCTGTCGAATCGTTGATATCGAGTGACAGTTGTATTTGATTCTCTGGTTTAGCGGCAATTGGATTTTCACTGCGCTATCGGCTTGGCTAGAGTGTCCTGATAAAAAGAATTTTTGTTTACCTTATAGGCTCAATATAGGTTCAATATAGGTTCAATATAGGTTCAATATTTTGCTCGCTATTTTGCTCTTAAGGGTACGTCGTTAAATTCTATCCCTTTCCAACCAGTTTTCATAAATTGCCGGATATTTTGATGATTTTCTGCATCCGGATTTTTAAGTACGTCAGCACGATAGTAGGAACCAAAACACGCTAATGTTTGCTGTTTATCCAGATCATGCAAGCGCGCAAAAGCGAAAATCTTGCAGCTCCCGACATTTTGTCCCGGTTGATTGAAAATTGTATCGTTACGGAAAGCGGTTGGAGTAAACTCATAACAAGCATTAACCAAGGCAATCGTGTCAGTGAACTCAATATTTTCTGGTGCACTATGTAGTTTTTCGAGAAACAGCTCGAGCTCTGTACCTGGATCAACAGTCATTCCGGATATTTACTCCTGATAAGTATGCTCTGGCATCTGAATATATCGTGTCAAATACAAATTTAACAGCCGATGCTGGTATGGGCGATGTTCCAATCAACGATCTTGCTATCAACCATGGGATCGATTTTGTAATGATAGTGCCCTATTGCGAACGTCTCTCCAATGGAATGGAACCATTGAATACAGCGAGCAATCTGGCTTTTTTGCTGGCTGTTGCCTATTCCCTGCCCACCTGGCTACGATTGAATTCCAGCAAGCATCCTGTACCCATGCCACAAACACTGCGACACGCAATGAATATAGTCGTTATGTTGCCAGTATTCATTGGAATTGGCAGCAGTTTTTTCCACGCAACCCCTACAACGATCACTCATATGCTTGATCTGGGACCGATCTGTCTTTTTGTCATACTGACAACAGTAATCTTCCTCGCCCTTAGCAACCGTTCTCCGGCGACAATAGCTATTCTGCTACTTGTTTGGATAACAACAACCGCAATTGCTGCCCAATGGCCAGAGGTTCTAGCACATTCACTGTTTTATCTACCAACGGTAGGACTATTGTTTTTTTTGCTCGCATCTGTGAAAGGCTCTGATGCAAATCACTCGACTCGGCGCCGTCTGCTACTGCTGGCCAGCCTGACATTTACAACGGCACTAATTTTTCGCGCTCTTGATTTACAGATTTGCAATCTGCAAACCGCTGGCAACTTCGCGCCTGGTCAAACTGGCACACACACAATCTGGCATCTGCTGACAGCAGTGACTTCTGCCATTTGTCTGCGCTTGCTGTTCAGTATGATTGCTCATCGATACAGATCAGATATCGATGTTATCTGAAGATAAACACAAGATGACTCAATTACGATACCGGCACTAAAACAGGGAATCAAACGATTAAATTCGCTCGACGTTTTCCAAGTTCAGAAACACTTCTACCACGCGCATCTATCGCATCAACAGCAGCTATCGCACACATGTTGACAATACCACGTACGGTGATTGACTCGGTGACAACGTGCGCGGGTCGAGCCATTCCCATTAACATGGGACCGACAGTGACACCGTCACCAACAACTTTAATCATGTTGTAAGCAATATTGGCTGAATCGAGATTGGGCATCACCAGTAGATTTGCCCCACCCTTGTAAGTGGCGTTCGGAAAAATGCGCTCGCGTGTGTACTCATCCAGCGCAGCATCTGCATGCATTTCGCCTTCGACAGCCAGATCTGGATACTTCTCTTTTAACGCAGCACGCGCTTCGCGCATTTTAACGGCACTGTCGTTATTGCGACTGCCAAAATTCGAGTGTGACAGCAGGCCAATTTTCGGTTCCATGCCAAAACGGCGCACAACTTCCATAGCCATCTCGGTTGTTTGAATCACCTCATCTATCGAAGGATCAACAGTGACATGCGTATCTGTCAGAAAGTACGTGCCTTTATCCTGAATCATCATCATCAATGCTGAACAATCCATGACATCGTGGCGTAAACCAACGATATCGCATAAATAACGTAAATGCCGTGCATAAGCACCCTGAGCACCACAAACCAGCGCATCTACTTCACCGTGGCGTAGCATCAATGCACCCAGTGCCGTTGAACGGGTACGAATAACATTCTGTGCATACTCGGGCGACACGCCACTACGCTCCATCAGTTCAAGATAAAGAGTCACATGCCGATCAAAATCCGGATTATTGGTTGGATCAAACACTTCGAAACCTTGACCGATCTCAAGACGCAGCCCCATGTCAGCAATCTTTGTTTTGATCGTTTCCGTGCGACCCATGATAATCGGCGTGCAAATCTCGTCATCAACCAATACTTGTACAGCATTAAGCACACGGGTTGATTCACCTTCGGCAATCAACACCCTTTGTTTGTGTTCGCGCGCACGATCAAACACCGGCTTCATAATGAGCCCGGAACGGATAACGAACTCTTCCAATTTGCGCTCATAAGCGTCGAAATCAGCAATAGGTCGTGTCGCAGCACCGGATTCAATAGCTGCACGGGCAACTCGCATAGGCACTTCTGTCATCAAGCGCGGATCAAAGGGTTTGGGTATCAAGTAATCTTTACCAAAACGCAGCGGTTCGCCCCCGTAAGCATCGCGCACTACATCTGAAGCTTCACGCCTTGCGATATCAGCAATAGCATCAACACAGGCAAGCTGCATCGCTATATTTATCTCTGTTGCCCCTACATCCAGCGCACCACGAAACAGAAACGGGAAACATAGAACGTTATTAACCTGATTGGGATAGTCCGATCGACCGGTAGCCATTATCGCGTCGTCGCGCACCGCCATCACAGCTTCGGGCGATATCTCCGGCACCGGATTCGCGAGCGCAAGAATGAAAGGATTCTCTGCCATGCGTGCAACCTGATCACCACTTAATACACCGGGTGCAGAGAGACCAAGAAACACATCAGCCCCGGCGATAACATCATCGAGCGTGCGAGCATCTGTCTCATGTGCGTAGCGGGCCTTGTATTCATCCATGAGAACTTCGCGTCCCTTGTAGACCACGCCTTCAATATCCAGCACATGAATGTTCTCAAGCTGCACACCGAACTCACACAGTAAATTAAGGCAGGCGAGAGCCGCTGCACCTGCACCCGAGCAGACCAGCTTGATATCAGCAGGCTTTTTTCCTGCCAGGCGCAAGCCATTTCGAATAGCAGCTGAGACAACGATAGCCGTACCATGCTGATCATCGTGGAAGACAGGGATATTCATGCGCTCTCTGAGCTGCTCTTCAATGACGAAGCATTCAGGCGCTTTTATATCCTCCAGATTTATGCCACCGAAAGTTGGGCCAAGCATAGCGACCGCATCAATGAATCGCTGAGGGTCCGAGGTATCCAGCTCAAGGTCAAAACAATCAACATCAGCAAATTTCTTGAACAAAACTGCTTTTCCTTCCATGACCGGTTTCGATGCCAGTGCACCGATATCACCCAAGCCCAGAACCGCTGAGCCGTTCGTGATAACTCCTACGAGATTACTGCGTGCAGTCAGCTCTGATGCAGCGCCTGCATTTCTAACAATTTCTTCGCAAGCGACTGCAACGCCGGGAGAGTAGGCCAGCGCCAAATCACGCTGGTTGACCATTTTTTTGGTCGCACTGATTTCCAGCTTGCCCGGCTTTGGGTAGCGGTGGTATTCCAGTGCTGCGTCATGTAAAGCATCATCCGACATATTGTTTACTCTGCATGTTTTTCTCCTGATAATTGTGGATCTAGAAGTTTTGCTTTTATCGCACGGTTGAATGCGCTGGTAACTGCCTTTAAGGAGGCAGTTACGATGTTGGAATGTAATGCAGCACCATAACGAGTCACTGACTGTCCAGCCTGTATTTCGACATAGCAGGCAGACTGCGCATCCTCGCCTTTATCGGTTGCATGCTGCTTGTAATCCACCACACGAAAATCCACATCAAACATACGATTTATCGCATCCACATAAGCGGCAATCGGTCCGTTACCGCAACCTTCCACCGAAATGTGCTGACCATGAAAAGCTACGACCGCTTGCAGCTCACGCATGTGTGAGTCTTCATCGAGAGCCTGGCTGTTATGTTCCAGGAATTCAAGTGGTTCGACAGCCGATATAAATTCACGATCAAATGCCGACCAGATCGCTTCAGAGGTGACCTCTGCACCTGTCTCCTCACTCAACTGTTGCACCGTTTGGCTGAATTCAATTTGTAATCGTCGTGGCAATTCAAGGCCATGATCTTCCCGCATGATAAAAGTCGTACCGCCCTTACCCGACTGACTATTCACGCGTATAACAGCTTCATAACTTCGACCAACATCCAGAGGGTCTATGGGTAAATAGGGCACATCCCAGTGATTACTATCCAGTGTCTCGCGCTCGGCAAGACCTTTATTGATGGCATCCTGATGTGAACCCGAAAACGCTGTGAACACCAAATCGCCAGCATAGGGGTGACGTTCGTGGATAGGGAGATTATTGCAATGGGCTACCGTGCGCATGACACTGAAAATATCCGAGAAATCGAGCTCTGGCTCAACTCCCTGACTGAACAGATTCAACGCGAGGGTCACGAGATCGACATTACCCGTTCGTTCACCATTACCAAACAGTGTACCTTCGACACGGTCAGCACCTGCCATAACTGAAAGTTCTGTTGCTGCGACAGCACAACCTCGGTCATTGTGCGGATGTACGCTAAGACAAATAGCATCACGATTGGATACTTGGCGCAAGAACCACTCTATCTGGTCGGCGTAAACATTCGGGGTTGCCATTTCAACAGTGGCTGGCAAATTCAGAATAACTTTACGTTCCGGCGTGGGCTGCCAAACCTCGTTTACTGCCTCACATACTTCCAGCGCGTAATCAAGTTCGGTACCTGTAAAACTCTCTGGCGAATATTCGAAAGTCCAATCAGTATCCGTTTGACGCTCAGCATGTTCGCGCACTACTTTCGCGCCATCAACCGCGATCTGTTTGACGCCAGCACGATCCAGTCGAAAAACCACTCGCCGTTGCACGGTCGATGTTGAGTTATACAAATGCAGTATGGCTTGTTTCGCACCTTTAAGAGATTCAAAAGTCCGTGCAATAAGTTCAGGCCGTGCCTGAGTTAACACCTGGATCGTGACATCATCCGGGATTAGATTATTGTCAATCAGGTAACGAACGAATTCGTAGTCCGTTGTGGAAGCTGCTGGAAAACCAACCTCGATCTCCTTGAATCCAACCTCCAGCAACAGGTTATACATGCGCAGCTTGCGCTCATGACCCATGGGGTCAATGAGCGCCTGATTGCCATCGCGCAAATCGACACTGCACCATCGTGGTGCTTGTGTGATAGTGCGATCGGGCCAGGTTCTGTCTGGCAAATTTATCGGCGGGAAGGGTTTGTATTTATGGCTTGCTGCAACCTTCATGAAAAGCTCCCAGTAGCAGGTGCCGCCTGCTGGATGTCAAAACGGTCAACCACGGGCAGGTGGTCGCACGGAGATCTCTTAAATATAGCTGTTGCATAATGCATAGCGCGTGTCCTGTTCTCTGGTATTGATAGTTTTCCGATCAGCAAAAAAATAAATATAGGCGCTATCGGTAACTGTATTGGGGCTTATGGCTGCCTGTTCTGGCCAAAGGCTTATGCCGATGCAAACAGTCAGATTGATGTCATCCCGACGCTCCGGGGACTCAAGCAGGATTTTTTCGGTGGCTTATATGAAACTTGTCTGACAGCTACCGGGTGCTCGGCTTGAATCTCAGGCGGAGGCCGGGCTGGTAAGTCGACGGGATAGTAGCTGGCGGGTGGCAAGCACCAGAGATTTGCCGGGCAACACACAAACGGACTGGGCCGAAACAGCTAACGAACAGACTGCTGTAGGCGACACTGTCAGAAGATCAGCGGCGAACGAGACGTCGGTATATGGGTGGAAGTTGCAGGACATGATATTAGAGTAAACCGCGTCCGGGCCTTCGTCAAGCCAGGTGACCCAGGTTGTAGCAACCAGTCACGGTTAACCACGCCACTACCCTGTTGAGGCGCAACTGAAAAAGCCCAATAGACCATCAACACCCGGACGTCATGACTACTGTGGGTGGGGGTCAATCCGGGTGGTTATTAGACCGGTCAACTGCCTGCAGTAACGGGCGAAAAGTGGATTCCAGGCCGTTCAGTTTTATCTCGTAGACCAGAGCCATTTGCCGACCCAGCCTGCCCTCAGGAAAGCCCCGGCTTTTAAACCAGACAATATATGGCTCCGGCAAATCGAGCAGCGCCGTTCCCTTGAATTTCCCAAAAGGCATGAGCTGGTTGATCGCGTCGATCATTTCACGATGATCGGCCGCGCTGAAACCTTCTTGCTCGCCAGAATTGCTCACCAAGTACCCGTTTCTCGACAGTTATCCTCTGTTCATTGTACAGTCAGTCCATCCATTTCTTCCATTTGCCGACTTATGAGACTTATTGGCCCCTATTTATTTATTTTTATCGGTGTGATTATCGGTATTGCGACCACGCGTTTATTCAGTGGCAATCCGCTGCGTTATCTGCCGAACGTCGTCGCCGGTGTTATCGGCTCGTTTTTCGGGTTGTTTCTTCGCGATATATTTGATGTAACAATGGGAGGTAAATTGACGGGAGCGCTATTGGCAGCAGCACTGGGTGCATTGTTGCTAACGCTGCTAGTGAATATTGTTTACGAGATTATGCAAAAACGAAAGGGAAACTGACCGTACTCTGACCGTACTTAATCTAACTGATCAAAAAAGATCAGGACACAAGATGCTGCTCATAGCGTCCAAAATAGGCATTTAAGCGCGACATGAGCCAATTGAGGCTCATCGGATTTTTAACCTGCTCGACACCTGCGAGATTGGAAAGCCAGTCAGTCTGTTCATTCTCATCACAATCACCAGTCACCAACACCAATGGTGTGTTAGAGCCATAACTCTCGACAATAACTCTAGCCAGATCGCAGCCATTCATAATGGGCATATCCAAATCGGTAATCACCACATCGAATTCCGGTTTACCGCACACTGCAGCAGATTCACAAAGCATATCGAGCGCAACTTCAGCACCCAAAGCCACCTCAACAGTAAAGCCACTATTTTCAAGACTTCGTTTGAGAACTCTCAATACATGCGCTTGATCATCAACCAGCAAAATTTGTTTCACGGCACAGCAGCTCCTCTAGCAACGATATAACGTTCGCTGTATCCCTTACCTGCTAACGTCTGCGTATACACACCAGAGTGGTAACGGCCGCCACCAGGCGCAAATAGAGTGTTGTGTGAAAAAAGTAGCTGATTATCTGGCAATACGCGGCACAGTGCTCATAGGTCCCGGCTATGCCTTGCTGGAAAATGCTAAACACTTATCGTTTTAAGTGGATTGAGGATATTCTCCGGATCCAGTGCCTGTTTTATAACTTTCATCATCTCGACCGCTTCATCTCCGTGTTCCTGTCTCAGGTATTTCAGCTTACCAGTGCCAACACCATGCTCCCCGGTACAGGTACCTCCCATTTCAATGGCTTTCTTTATCATCAAACCATTAACTCGATAGACCTCATCTACCTGTTTCTGATCATCCCGATCAATGCAGAAGATCATATGGAAATTGCCATCCCCGGCATGTCCGATAACGTGTGCATCAAGAAAACTGCTTTCTACCTGCTCGTTAACGTAACCTATGATTTCAGCCAATTTTGAAATAGGCACACATACATCGCTGGTAAAGCCGTCCTTGCCCGGGTATTTTGCGAGGATTGCCCAATACGCATCATGCCGAGCCTGCCAAAGCCGATTGCGATCCTCTTCCTTACGAGCATGCTGCAGGTCACTGCCACCAAATTCCGTGGCGATATCGGTGAACATGTCGACCTGCTCTTTAACGTATTCGTCGGTGCCGTGAAATTCCAGAAAGAGCGTGTCACGTACCGGGTAGTCAGTGCTCGAATAGCTATTAATCGCATCCATATAGGTGGCATCGACCAACTCTATTCGCGCTATCGGAATACCCATCTGCACGGTCTGTATGACTGTATTGATTGCATGATCAAGATCAGGGAAGGTGGCAACCGCTGCCATCATGGCTTCGGGCATGCCGTGCAATTTCAAGCCGATTTCCGTGATAACACCCAGAGTACCCTCGGAGCCTACCAACAAGCGGGTCAGGTCATATCCAGCAGAAGACTTGCGTGCACGCGAACCTGTACGCACCACTTCACCTTTTGCATTAACGAAGGTAAGCGAGATGACGTTGTCTCGCATCGTGCCATAACGCACTGCATTGGTACCTGATGCGCGTGTTGCAGTCATACCGCCAATGGTTGCATCAGCACCCGGATCAATCGGGAAAAACAGACCGGTATCGCGGATATATTCATTGAGCTGCTTGCGCGTCACTCCGGCCTGCACACGGCAATCCATGTCTTCGTTATTTACTTCAAGAATCGCGTGCATGCGGGTCAGATCAATGCTCACCCCACCAAGCGGCGCCAGAGTATGCCCCTCCAGACTGGTGCCGACTCCGAACGGGATAACTGGTACCTTGTGTTGATGGCACAGCACCATGATCTGCGACACCTCCTGTGTGGTATCCGGGTAGCAGACACAGTCGGGAAGTTCCGGTGGATGCCAGGACTCACCTTTGCCATGCGCCAGTCTGACAGCATCAGAGGTACTGCAACGCTCGCCGAATATGTCTTTCAGAGCACTCACTACAGCAGAAACACTATTGCTTGCAGGCCTGACGCTCAACTGGTCAGAAGCAGCTCTATCGGCGGGTAACGGATTCGCGGTTGCTGACGCAGCGGGCGATTCTGTAACTCCAGGTGGCTGGGTAGACATAACGCGTGTCCTCAATCGGATTTGTCAGGGCTGGTTGCAACCTGTCTGACACTGAGTTGACAGGGGACAAAGGCTGTATTTTAGCATTGACCAAAGGTCCATTCCCATTGCACTACATGCTGAACCGGCTTACCCTGTCGGTAAACCCCTCAGCTGACCGCAAGAGAATTCACTATGGCAACTGCAACTGCAACGACAGCCAGCGCCCTGGGCGAGAAAGACAAGCGTCATGTGCTCCACCCTTATACAAACCTGACTGTGCATCAGAAGAACGGCCCGCAAATCATCGAAAAAGGTGACGGGATCTACGTTTGGGATGAAGGCGGTAAGAAGATGATCGAGGGAATGTCAGGGCTATGGTGCTGTGGTCTCGGTTTCAGTCAGCAGCGTCTGGTCGATGCTGCGACCAAACAAATGCAGGAAATGCCCTACACGCATATCTTCACCCACCACGCTAACGTGCCGTCCATTGAGCTGGCAGAGAAACTGACAGCGATGGCGCCGGACACCATCTCGCGCGCCTACTTTGTGAATTCAGGTTCCGAAGCAGTTGATAGTGCTATCAAGATTGTCTGGTACTACAACAACGCAATAGGAAGACCGGAGAAGAAAAAATTCATTGCGCGTAAACGTGCTTATCACGGCATCACGGTCGCAGCTGGCAGTCTGACTGGCCTGCCCTATGTGCAGGATGGATTTGATCTGCCGCGCATAGACGTTATTCATACAGACACACCACACTATTATCGTGGCGCAAAACCCGGTGAAAGCGAAGAGGATTATGTCACGCGATTGGCAGAGAAACTTGAACACGACATTCTGGATGCCGGACCAGAAACCATTGCAGCCTTTATTGCTGAACCGGTGATGGGAGCAGGAGGCGTCATCATACCGCCCAAGGGTTATTTTGAAAAAGTACAGGCGGTACTTAAAAAGTACGACATCCTGTTTATTGCAGATGAAGTTATATGTGGCTTTGGGCGTACTGGCAACATGTGGGGATCTGAAACTTTCGGTATCAAACCTGACATGATGACAGTGGCCAAACAGCTATCCTCAGCCTACCTACCGATTGGTGCTGTGTTGCTCAGTGAAGAAATCTATAACGGACTGGCCAAACTATCCGATGAACTCGGTATGTTCGGTACGGGTAATACCTATGGTGGGCATCCGGTTGCAGCAGCTGTTGCTCTCGAGACACTAAAAATTTACGAAGAGATGGATCTGGTAACGGTTGTACGTGCACGTTCTGAGCGTTTTGCCGAGCGCATACAGGCGTTTCAGAATCATCCACTGGTTGGCGAATGCCGCCAGGTTGGATTGATTGGCGCAATAGAGATAGTTCGCGATAAGGAATCCAAAGAACAATATCCGGTCGGCGATAAAGTTGCCGCACAAGTTGCAGCCGCTGCCAGAAAACATGGTGTGATGCTACGCGCCACGCCTGGTGACGGGGTTGCCTTCTGCCCACCGATGATTATTGAAGATGATCAGATTGATGAAATGTTCGATGCCGTGCAGGCGGCATTGGATGACACGCGTAACAGCATAAACTAGTTCTACAAAAAAAAGCTTAATCAATAGCGCTCTGCTGCCATGTCTGCACGCGCTGACTACGACATCGTCATTGTCGGTGCGGGTCTGACAGGACTATCTGCCGCCAATCATTTGGTGAAAGATGGATTCAATGTATGTGTCTTCGAAAAACGCCCACGCACCGGTGGGCGCATCCTTACTAAAACTTTCGCTGATCGGCATTTTGATCTCGGACCTGCCTGGTTCTGGGACGGCCAACCACTAATCACAGCCCTGGCAAAAGAATTGGGGGCAACTGTGTTTCTTCAGCATAGCGATGGTGATCTCTTGTTCGAAGAGGCAACTGGCAGTCAAGCAACGCGCAGATCCATGTCCATGATGGAAGGGGCTCGCCGGATTGATGGCGGCTTCAGTGTGTTAACAAATGGACTTGCTGATCGATTGCCTGCAGAGTGTTTGCATCTTGATTGTGATGTACAGGCGGTAAATACAGATCATGCTGCAACGAACGGAGATGACCTTTTATCGCTTCGAGTCATTGTAAGTGAGAAAAGAAAAACAATGACCGCCAAACACGTAGTTATTGCATTGCCCCCACGCCTCGCAGCAACGACTATTGACCTCAAGGAGGTGCTTAGCGAATCACAACGCCAAAGCATGCTGAACATTCCCACCTGGATGGCAGGCCATGCTAAAGCCATGGCATGGTATGACAAACCTTTCTGGCGGGAACAAGGATTATCAGGAGATGCAGTTAGCCACCGTGGGCCGTTGGCACAAATACACGACGCAAGTCCTGCCGACGGCGAAAGCGGTGCACTGTTTGGTTTTGTTGGCGTACCAGCAACGATGCGTAAGGGGCAAGACATTCTATTAAAGCAGGAAATTCAAAAACAACTGATTCGGCTATTCGGTGACGCTGCTGCAAATCCAGATGAACTGTGGTTGCAGGATTGGATTGATGAAACTGCGACTGCTACAGAATTGGATGTGAATGCACCCGATGGACATCCAGCCTATGGCACACCGCAGAACCTTAAGTCGCTGCAGCAGGGCAATGTTCAACTTGCTGCCACCGAACTTGTTAGTGGCAGTGGTGGGCTGCTGGAAGGAGCGCTAGAGTCGGCTTTGGAGGCTGTTAGGGCAATAAAGCAGAGATTCTGAGTATCAGTTAACAGCGTCTTCCACATAACCAAACTGCTGGTGTGAGGTCCACTCACCCCCGCCAGCTGCATTGTAAGCC
>CAYPMR010000045.1:23218-32651 GCA_964411665.1 uncultured Granulosicoccaceae bacterium
CTGTCGGCACGGTTTCCAATGGAGATATTAGCGTTGGCACTTCTGGCGGTGACGACGGTAAATAACCAAACTGCTGGTGTGAGGTCCACTCACCCCCGCCAGCTGCATTGTAAGCCCGAACCCGCCATACGTGCTTATTGCTATAGCCCAATGACTCTCCTATAGCTTGACTACAAACCCCTGCAGCACAGATTTCCGAAGAATGATAAATTTTCCTATGTACCCAACTACGTACTGTTCGATCGTACACCTGAAGCGCGTAGCGATTCACGGCCCCACCCAGATCTTCCCAACTAAACGTCGGACTTGCTGTCGGCACGGTTTCCAATGGAGATATTAGCGTTGGCACTTCTGGCGGTGACGATCGCGGTTCCTCAGGAGGAGGTACAATTAAATCGGGTTCCTGATCCAATTGATAAACACGGATTCTGTCAATTTCAAATTGAGATGGGAGAATCGATTCATCCACTGCAGCGAAATTGAAATTCCCACCGACAGCCAGGTTCAGAATCACATACATATTCTGTGTCGATACGCTTGGGCCAGTATGTGTGTGTCGTTTAACACCGTCTACATACCAATCCAGCTTGCCCGGTTCCCATGCAATCGCATAGGTATGAAACTCATCTGCAAAACCACCAGCCTCATCTGAGAATGTTGACCATGTATAAAATGGTGGACCACCATCTGTTGGTGACAAATGATACGAATGCACCAATTCGTTCGGGTTCTCTCCCCTGACCTCAATAATGTCTATCTCTGGCTGTTGATCGACGTAATAACCGTTCAGTAGCCAAAAGGCCGGCCAAATACCATCACCCTGTGGCAGCTTCGCTCTTATTTCAGCGTAACCATGAGTGAATTTAAACGAATCATAGGTTGTGATCAGCCCAGACGTGTACTTGGGAAGAAAGGCGGTAGCAGCTTGCGCAGGATCATTTGTGGGATTGGCGTAGTTCGGGTTGTTATACGCATCGTTGTGACGCCACTCGACGTTATTCTGAAAAGCGCTACTGGTAATGGATGGCATAGTTGGTAGATCATCACTATCAATGGCATCCGCCATTAGTTTGAGTGTGCCGTTGCTCACCGATACTGGAGGCGTAGCGTAGTTTTGATCGGCATGCGTGTCTCCAACATCAGGATAAAACTGCTCTTCATTATTTATTTGCCAGTACGGCCCCCACAGATAGTGCGTATTCCATTTATTAGTATCCAGCGAGTTACCGCTGAATTCATCTTCAAACATCAGGTGGTAATCGCGATTCAGTGCAGCCTGAGTAATTGTGTTAGGTGCATCTTTTTGATACACCCTTATGTAGTCAAGCTCATACTCTGCTGGAAACGATGTTGTCTCATCCGGAGTACCGGGCCAGTTACCACCCGTTGCAAGGTTGGCCAGAACATACATTGCCTGGTTTGGAATTGTATATTCGTTGTTCGTAATACGTCGTGCTTCAACGCCATCCACATACCATATAATCTCAGTAGGGTCCCAGGAAACTCCAAAGGTATGCCAGTCAGCAGTAAAATCGTTATGACTACTGGTATATGAAGGCGTAGAAACCTGCGCCCAACCATTTTGCGGTTCGAAATAGTGATAAGTGTGATAGACGGTTTCCGTGTCATGCCCAAGGAATTCCATAATGTCAATTTCCGGGACATCTTCAACATAGAAGCTGTTTAACAACCAGAATGCAGGCCATAGCCCTTGCCCAGCAGGCAGCTTTACCCTGGCCTCGGCATAACCATGTGTAAAACGAAAGGCATCGTAGGATGTGATGATCCCGGAAAGATAATTAACCTCAGCTGGGTCGTAAAACGTATCGTTAGGGTCAGTGGGATCATCGCCGTTATAACGATATTCTGGATAATTATTCCAGACAGGGTCGTTCTCTGCAGGACGCGGGGGAAGTTGATTGGTATCTGTAACGGGTATCGCCTTTATTATAAGACTTTTACCAGTCATCTCGAACGGGCTGGGTGTCTGACCACCATTACTCTGGAGGTGATTCGCATTGATGCCCAGCTCATCAACATAGAGCTGCTCTTCATTATTTATAGGAAGGTAAGGGCCCCATAAAAATGACGTATTCCACTTGCTTGCGTCAAGCGCACTGCCATTGAACTCATCTGAGAAAACAAGGTTAAAGTCTTCCAGATCAGGTGTTGACAATGCCGCTGTTGATAGCAAGGAAGTTACGCATAAAAGCGTGTAAGTTATCGATTTTATTAGCTTTACTTGCATCCGATTGACATCCGCGGGTTGTCACTAATCATCTTTCAACAGGCTATCTTAAACCATTTATGAACGATTATTCGTGCCTCATAAGGCTACAGAGGTAGGTTTGGGCGATTTGTAATGTATGTCGCTTCCGACAACACTAATGTGTGACGGAATACGCAAACGTGACCTAAACGCACCATTACTGGGCTGAGGTCTCAAAAGAACACACAAGGAAAAGCGCTGGAAGGTTTTATAAGTAAATACATCGGTGGTACCAACTATCGACCCAACCAAATACGAGTATCAACGTGACCTCAACCAGCTGGCTCAATTGTGCGCGCCTCCCTGCTTACACCAGAAGACAGTTTTTGAGAATCATTATTGCTTCGACAATTCAGCCCAGGCTTTATCTGCTGCAGCTTTGTATTCGCTGATATCGTCAACGCTTACCCAACGTTTACGACCGGCTTTCGCATAAAACAAATGTAGCTCGTCACCGAAAATTTCCCACACCTTGCCATTTGTTTTTACTAATCCTTTACCCAGGCTTAGCGCATTTGCACAGTGGCCGTTATAGGCAGGTTGATATTTATCTGGATTAGCAGCAAACAGGTCTGCGCTTTCTTGTGTTCCAAATCGCCACTTGGCACCGAGATGTTCAACAACCCAGGTTTTTTTACCCTTTTCAGCTTTGGCCTGCGGGGCACGTTCCAGGCTATGGTAGGCCACCGCATCATGCCCACCTATCGCAACACCGGCCTTTGACTTACTGACCGGTTCTGCAGCGAACACTACGGAACCCAGAAAAGCTACGATAAAAAATATCACTGCACGCGCAATACTTGGCGTTTTAAAATAACTTGGCGCTTTAAGAGAAGTCGACGATTTCATCAGATTAGAACCCTTCAATAAAATATTTCAATTTACATATGATTATTATAAACCCAGTAACCGTACAGGTTCAGAAAGCTCAATTTTCTGTGAATAGAAGCACTGGAATTTCGATAAGCAACATAATATAACAACGATTTACTATGCTACTGTTGCTGTATAGTAAACAATTGTTGGAACCAGCTGCATTCACTGAGAATTTTCAATATTTCTGACTCAACGGAATCCCGTAAAGTTCGATTCATCGAATACGTATCCGGCAATAAAGTGATCAGCGCTCTTTTCTTCATGCTGATTTCAACCATTTTGCTGGCGACCATGCACGTCATAGTCCGCTACCTGACAGCCGAGCTGCACCCCTTCGTCGTGGTGTTCTTCCGTAACCTGTTTGGGCTGATAGCGGTGCTGCCATTGATCGTACGTAGTGGTGGTATAAGCATTCTCAAAACATATCAGCCAAAATTATATTTGATCAGAATCAGTTTCGGCATTATTGCCATGCTGTCGTGGTTCTATGCTCTCTCGAAGGTACCCGTAGCCAACGCCACAGCGCTGAGTTTCAGCTCAACCATTTTTGCGACTTTGTCTGCCTGGATAATTCTACGTGAACCCATGCGTTACAGACGCTGGTTTGCCATTATTGCAGGCCTTATTGGAGTCTTGATTGTGTTGCAACCAGGACTCGAGGGATTCAATCGCTACGCACTACTAGCCATGTTATCGGCTATGGCATGGGGCGTCGGCATCTCTCTGGTGAAAAAGCTATCCACAACCGATAGCACCGTCAGTATTGTCGCTCTGATGTCTATCGGTCTTACGTTACTTTCAATATGGCCAGCAGTGACAGTCTGGCAGTGGCCAACACCAACACAAATGGGTTGGTTGTTTCTGGTGGGATGTTTCGCTTCAGGTGGCCATTACTTTATGACCAGTGCTTTGCGCCTCGCAGATACAGCCGTAGTCATGTCTATTGATTTCACACGATTAATATGGACAGGAATACTTGGCTATATTTTTTTCGCGGATCTATTAAGTAGCAACACCTTGCTGGGTGCGGTGATTATTTTCGCCAGCGCCTGGTATATTATTTTTCGCGAAGCACGTCTTGGCCAATCAAAACCGGTAGTCGATCAAAATATAAACAAATAAATTTTCGAGCGTGCTTTTAATTATCAGATGCAGCTAGCCCTGTTACCGCACTTCAGGTTCGGAGATGTTTATCAAATAATTCCAGTGCCCACGGCCTGATGGCCAACAGTAAAGTTGTACCACGTCGCTTTTTAGGTGGCGTATGCTTGTCATATACTTTATGTGCTTCAAATTCTCGTACCAGACGCCGCATGTTTTCGTGAAATGCGGTGATATTTTCCAACGAAATCCATGCATTCACGACCAGGCGCAATTCGCCACTACCGGTAAAATCCGATTGCAAAAAACTACCCTGCAAATTTTCTTCAAAAAAAGCCTGAATCGGCCCATTTTTTATCCATTCAAAATCAGGTGACAATAGCACCCGAGTGCGATTGTCAGGAAATAATTCAATTATCTTCATCCGATCGAGCGTAGTCAGGTATTGTTGCGCCTGATATTCGTCTATTTCATAGTTATCCAGGATATTCTGAAAAGACCAGCCGTAAATAATGTGGGTCGTGATTAAAAACAAAATCTCATCACCAACCAGTGTCTGTTCCTGCTCCCAGGTTAATGCCATCAGCTGCCTCTTAGCCTGATCACAACGTTCAGTCAATACGCGCAAGTCAATATTGACTAAAGCACAAATACTTTCGAGGCGAGTAAGACTCATATCTCTCTCACGGAATAATCTTTTTACGCTCGATTCCGAGATCGACAAAGAATCAGCAACATCGCGATAGGTTAATCCGCTCTGTTTCAATTCGATTTTCAATTGTTCCAGCAATTCTGCTGCTAGCGCCATTAGAGCTACTCCCAAAGAACCTCTGGTAAATATAAGTTATAAAAGCCAACATCTACGGAGTCGGGCTAAACCTGAGCATACCTGATATTACGAATTGTCAAGTATGTAATAGCTTTGTCGGCGCACACAAGACTGCGGGGGTAAACCGGAAATGCTGACACGAGCCAACGACGTTATACTCCAGTTGAATAAAATTTATTGAGGAAAAACGAGAATAGCCAGTCAGACTAACAAACGCCCGAAAATTTTCGCGCACCGTGGCTCTGGAGTACTCGCACCTGAGAATACGCGCGCTGCATTTGATCTGGCTCGTCGATACAACGCTGATGTGCTTGAAACTGATATCAGAACAAGTCGTGATGGCGTGCCGGTGTTACACCACGACGCAAAGCTCGACAGAACAACAAATGGCAGCGGTTTTGTCAGTGATTATTCTCTTAGAGAACTAAAATCTCTGGATGCAGCTTATCATTTCAAGGACTTATCAGGCGACGCCTACAGAGACCAGGGAATAGGCATACTGACACTTGATGAATTTCTAGAAGAATATCACGACACTGCCCTGAGCATAGAGATCAAACATCCTGACCCTGAATTTGCCAAAAAAGTAGCTATCAAAGTTAAACAAACAGGACGCAGCGCAACCACAACCCTTGCAAGTTTTCATGCCGACATCATTCATGCAATCCGGCAAACCACGCCCGATATCACAACGACAACAACGCGTGACGAGACGATGGATTTATATATGTCCCGTCGACGTATCAGTCGCTGGATAAACAGCCTGCATGATCGACTGTTTGAAGGAGACAGCAATGACGACACAACAATCCATCCTCGCACACTGCAAATTCCGCCCAGTTCAAAACTAGGCCCATTCAGGATTGATCTGGCAACTCCAGACTTTATAAATTTTCTGCATCGAAAGAAATTGACAGTCAACTACTGGACCATAAACTCAGCTGAAAAAATGATCGACTTGTATCAAAAAGGAGCTGATGGTCTGATCACCGACCGGATTGATATTGCCAGCAACATCTTTGACCTTTAAACAATTGGAACAAGAGTCACAGACTGGTCTCAAAATTGCGGTATCAGTTTATTGATCTGATGATGCTCAAAAAGAACAATGACAAAAAGTTCACGCACTCGCCGTTCAAAGGCACGCGCCAGAAAAATATCGACTAGGAATAAAGCTTTAAACGCTACCAGCGCAGCTTCCGCACCAACCGCTATAGGCCGTGGAGCAGATGAGTCCAAACTGATCTTCAACAGTACGGACAAACGCTATTTGATTGGCTTCGCAGTCCTCTCGTTTGTCATTACCGCTATCTATTTTTGGATAGGCGGTCGCAATATTTTCATATTTCCGGCTATATTTTGCGCCTCTGTAGGTGCTAGAAAGTATTGGAATGGACCGGTTCGTCGCTTTGCAGAAAAAGCCAGTTCTGACAATTAAGCTAGCAACCAGCGGATGAGTCACTGATTACCAAAAAAGATTTCCTCAAGGATTTCCTCAAACTATGTGATTCTGGCAAGAAGATCTTTACTATAACCAAGCAATTCGAAATCACGATGGTAGAGCTTCTCTACCAGCTTGGTTGTTTTCTCACAATAATAACTGGCTAATTTTTCCTCTGCGCCTGTTGCGTTCGAAAATACCGGGTTTATATCAGCACCTTCCTCACTGCCATTAAGACGCCGCAATATGTAGCTCAAGTCCTGATCCAGTGATTCAACCCGACCGATAAAATCGAACTCGTTCACGGGCAACAACAGGATCGATGTTTGCGGTGCCCAATGCGCATTGTTCAGTAATTTTCCCTGCTCAAGCCAGAGAAGAAAACTGTAAAAATCATGTTCCTTGCCACGCCAGCTTCCAATTTCCTGTTTACGTTTTACCTTATCAAGATAAGCTGACAATGTTCGTGTATACGGGTTACGCACGATTGTAAACTTAAAGAACTTAGAAAAAACAAGCATATCGTCATGGCTTAAATCAGATGGTCGTTTGAACAAACGCTTGGCTTCTCTTGATCCAACCTGTCGTTGTAGTTTGAGACTGGCAAGACTGGCAACAACCGAAGAATTAGCAGCTTTAGGCACGCGATTACAAAAAAAACCAAGCTCGGGATCGACACATCCACGTGCATCGGCACTGCGCCTGGACAATCCACCCGAATAGGGAAAAGAATCATAGAATGGTTGCCATGCAGGAAGCAGGCGGGCCAGTGATAAACTTTCGATCAGTCGCGTGCTCGACAATTCTTTATAAGATAGAATTTCAGTTTTCTCGTTCATCTAAAGATATTGGGTTCATACATCATACTGAAAGCGGATTAATAATTAGAAGCCGTATAATTAGAAGCCGTCTCAAAATTGATCTTGTACGCCACAACTGCGTTGCGCATGTATTACATATAAACTGCGCATATACACTGAGCATATACACTGCGCATATACACTGCGCATATACACTGCGCATATACACTACGCTACTCGGTCGGCATGCGCCTTGTTGTGACGCACAATCCCTAATTTTGAGATGGCTTCTAATGGAAAACAGATTTCAGCTAGAGATTACTGATTTTCAATTTTGCGTACCCAAACTGCTGTATCATGAAAAACAGCTCCACCATTAGGCTTACCAGGCTCTGCTGATGTCAGTGTATTGATACCCAGCAACACTCCCTCATCATCTGAACAATCAATTCCACTACTATCACTCTTGTCGGTGGAACATCCAAACGAACAATTTGGCCACAGACTTTCACAGATAACTATTCCAGATTGCACCCCATCAAATCTGTCTACTTGCAACACTACATTACCCTGTTCATTACCGACACTGACAAAATCCCCTTGCAATAAAGCCAGGCGCTCGCAATCAACAGGATTAATTTTCAGATGTGGATGCTTTTCCATTTTACGAGCAGACGGTGTTTCTGTGAAGGATGTGTTGAGAAACTGCCTGGCCGGCGACGCCACCAGTCGAAAAGGTTTCTCCTGAGTTGGCATATCGATTGACTCCCAATGATCAGGCAATGTTGGCAACCCTTGCCAATTATCGCCAACACGCGACCAGTCAGGTTTAAAGTGAAACTTGCCATCCGGCGTTGCGAAACCATCCAGAAAATTGGTTTGTTCAAATGGTAAAGCCACATCATGCCAATGCTTTTCGTACAGAGATTCGCTGTCTGGCATGTCGGATCTGGCGAGCATCTGATCCATCAATTCACGTTCACACAGATCGTCAGCGACGCTTCCACAATCAAGACGCTTGAGCAGATCAGAAATGACCCTGTGGTTACTGCGACATTCAGCTAAAGGCTCAATAAGACTACGCGTCACCTGAAAATAGGTATGACCACTCGCCTGGTACATATCATCATGTTCAAGAAAAGTTGTAGCGGGCAACACAATATCAGCTAGTTGCGCTGTTTCTGTCATAAACTGCTCATGCACCACAGTATAGATATCATCACGTTGCAAACCTTTATACACCGCACGACTCTCGGGAGCTACGACTACAGGATTGGTATTCTGGACAAACAGAGCTTTGATCGGCGGCCCGTTGGCGAGATCCTGCGGATTGCCACAGAGTATCTGCCCTATCCTGGACTGATCAAGAACCCGTGTATCTGCTGGACGATCACTTGCCTGGTTAAGCGCAGTATCAATAGCGTACAGAGCGCCCTGCCCATAGAGTGCACCACCGCCTTGCACCTGCCATGCACCTGTTATGGCGGGCAGGCAGGTTGCTGCATGCATATTGGTCGCACCGTTTCGTGAGCGAGAAAAACCGTATCCCAAACGAATAAATGATTTCTTACTGGCGCCAAAGGCTTGTGCAAATTGAACAATTTCATCGACGGTCAGACCAGTAATACCTGCTGCCCACTCAGGCGTTTTTGATTGGTAGTGCTGTTCTACCTGTGAATCAAAATCTGTGTAACGCTCAAGATAGTCACGATCCGCCAGCCCCTCGGATAACAGCACATGTGCCACCGCGCAGGCCAACGCCCCATCAGTGCCGGGCCGCAGCATCAGATGTTGATCCGCCTTCGCAGCCGTACCTGTCAAATACGGATCAATCACGATCAACCTGGCACCGTTGTCACGCCGTGCTTTAGCGACGTGATGCATGACATTGACCTGCGTACTGACCGGGTTACCACCCCAGATAACAATCAAATCACTGTGCTTCATTAGGCGGGCATCAGCACCGCGTTTCGCCCCGACCCCAACGTTGTAACCGGCATCAGCCAAAGTTACGCAAAATGTCGCATGCTGTTGGGAACTGCCTAATAAATTACGCATGCGCTGAATACTGTCACGCTGCACCAGTCCCATGGTACCGGCATAGTGGTAGGGCCAGA
>CAYPMR010000046.1:0-31411 GCA_964411665.1 uncultured Granulosicoccaceae bacterium
AATACAATATAGGTTTGAATAAGGTGCTGGGTACTATTCATATTTACCCCACTCTCGCTGAATCAAACAAATACGTTGCCGGTGAATGGAAACGCGCGCATCAGCCGGAGAAGATTTTGGGGTGGATGAAGCGTTTTCATAAATGGCGGCTTGGGAAGGATGAGAGTTCTTCTGGGACGGCGCAGACTGGGCTTAGTGCTTCTAAGGATTAGGGCCTACAAAAGATTTATATTGCAGTTTAAAATGAGGGGACGCGCTGGACCCCTCACTTCCTCGCAAATGCGATAAGTATCGCTATTGTTTCAGCCGCTACCATTTTGTATCACCTTGGTATCCGGCTCATGCGAACTCCACTTAAAGTCAACCCACTGCGCAACCCTGGGCAATCTGTTTCGGAACAAATTAGGAAACGCATCGATGATCTAGATGTATATCTAGTCCTCGCTGTTTCTTCTATTGTTTACGCTTTAATGGAATGGTATCGCCATTTCATGGAACTACCGACAGCGCCCATATTAATGAGCGTAGTCGCTTTTGTAGTCACTGTAGTCGTCGGAATAAAAATCCACAAAGAACGTAAAAGTATTAATTCGCACGTTCTTGGATTAAAGGGTGAGATGACCGTAGGACAGCACTTGGAGGCAATGCGCAGCGACGGCGCATTAGTGATTCATGACATACCTTGTGAAGGCTTTAATATCGATCATGTAGTTATTTCAAAACAAGGTGTTTTTATGATTGAAACAAAAACCATGTCAAAACCTGATAGAGGTAAAACAGAAATAGTTTGTGATGGCGATACATTAAAGATTAACGGGTGCCCAGATAAGTATGGCCATATCGCGCAAGCAGTTGCCAATGCACGTTATTTATCTGAACTATTGGAACAAAGAACGGGTGAACCCGTAGCGACACAGCCTATATTGGCCTTTCCTGGCTGGTTTACATCTAATCCGGCAGGTTTTGCCGAGGGGAAGCCATGGGCACTCAACAGTCAAGGCATCCCTAACTTCGTGCGCAAACGTCCCAACAAACTCTCAGATTCAGATGTCACTCGCATTCATAATTCACTATCCGAATATGTCCGTGAACTGGCATTGTGAAAAGATTTAAGCAGGTCAGTTCGTTTGAAGAATGAGATTAGGCCAATACCAGCACTGTCGGAACTGGTATAACGCAAACTTCATATATAAACGTTTTGAGACAGAATCAGTATAGGTCTAGATACAGTAGAACTAATACTTGATATTGAAAAAGAATTTTCAATTGAGATCCCACCTGAGGATGCCCAACAACTCAGTGTAGTAGGTGAATCTAGCCAGATACATAGAACATCAAATCTTAAATACTGTCAATCAATTCAGCTTCGAAATCACTCTACGAAAGATAATTGATATATTGAGCGCAAGGTATGGCGTCGAGCGTAGGAAAATTAATTCGACAATGGATATCGTTAGGGATTTGGGATTGGACTAGTTACTTGGCAGGCAACACTTGCTGTATAGGGCACTGATCAGCCTACTAATCTTTCGTTTAGTCAACAAACTGGCTAAAAGCGGTCGTTAACAATCTCACCAACGCACAATATGAAGTTGCCTGTCTAAATGGACAATATTATAGGGCTTAATCCATAGAATTTATAAAATTTCTTTTTCAAGAATGCTTCACTTCGTTCTTTTTTCTGATAAAAAGTAAGTTGCGCCAACCAACAGAAAGAAACCCTATGCAGATCGCAAAAACTTTGTATCCTCTCTTTTGAAACATTAGTATAAACACCCAATGGCGCTGGGCAGTCTTGTGGCCAGTAATCCAGTTGATCAAAAGACCAGTAGCCAGTTTCTGACAAAACTATATCACCAGAATCCAACTGCAATTTATTATTCATCGCTACTAGCATAGGTTGATCTTCCGCAAGATAAGGTGCGGCAATATTGATGCCGCGATACATCTGCTCATTTTGCCAGCGGGCTATTGGAGCCGCACGAAGTGCAAAGACAGATGGTGCAAAGCTTGCACCGGCTGAAGTCGCCAATTTCTCATTAATATCAATAAACGGTAATGGGCCTTCAAGATTTGAGGTTAGCCTCTTGGCATGAATGCTTTCAATTTGTCGAATCTGCTCGACAACCTCCTCTGGATTAACATCTCCATCATGTTCCACATTTTTTTGAAAGAGGCCATAAATTTCCAAATCATAGAATATCTCGACATCACCATAGTTCTCCAAATCAACAGTAATAGGCCCGGAAGCAGAACCAATAAGATATTCTGCATCGCGATCGATTGAAAGAACCTTTTCGAGAGATTGAAAAACCTGCTCTGGCGTTTGATCGATATCTTCGGATGTATTTTCAATCTGCGGCCAGAAATCAGGCTTTTCTATAGGTTTGGCTTGCCAACTACAAAACTCGACAGGACAAAATTCCATAGCATTCCACATCAAATCCGCTTGATCGATATGTTCGTTATCAAAAGCCCAGGCCAATGCTCTTAAATAACCGGAACGAAAGACCTCTGATTGAGGAAGGTCAAAACTTGAAAAGCGCTTTTGGATCCCGTGATCAATAAAATAGTGCGCATAAGGGTAACGCGTCTCGATATTTTCCCTGTCATACAGGCATGTAATTTCGTAAGCCCACTGACGCCGGAACCCAAAGGCACCTTTTCCCTGCAAAGCATCAATACGCATATCGTAAACAGGTGGCAATAAAGCCGTTTTATAATCCGTGAAGTAATCCGGAATCTCGTAATCACACGGCGCGTTACCTGAATGCAGATTAGAGTACAGTGGCTTAGGATCCAGCGGTGCGCCCTTTAGCTCTGTGAGTAACATCCATGACAAGGTCGAAGGAACCGGAATAGAAGCAATCAGTTTTTCCAGGTCTTCGTCGTCGAATATACTTCTATCTTCACGGTGACATTTATAGAAAAGTACAACTGAAGTTACGCATTGAGATTCAAAAACACGTGTTGAGAGCCAAAGCCAGTAATAATCTTTGATTTTTTTTTGAAATTGATTGTTCTGAAGCAGCGTTAATATTTGTTGGCAAGCTTCTTTTCTGACATTGACATCAGGCCAATCTAAACGATGAAAAAGGAGAGGAATAAACCCATATTGATTATCCGTAGCTTCAACCCAAGGCGATTCGGGGAAGGCCATGTTTTTACATCTTTCCAATGTAAAATTCGTTAGCATATTACCGACCTGCACAACCAAATCGTGCTCGCCTATAATCAACAGATATTGCACAAGCCTGGAAAGACCGATGGATGGGGGATATTGCTCTCGTGAATAGGCTCTGCGCGACAAAGCCGTATCTTTAATGAAATCGAGCCATTTTTCAGGCCAAAGCTGTGCAATGAGGCAAAATCGTTCTTCAGCATCTTCACGACCATAATGCACAGACCATCCGTATCCCGCCTGGTGCGCCTGAAGTAAAGTTTCATAAGCTTGACTTTTTCCTGCGACTTCTTGGGCAAGCAACAGCATACGGTCATAAAAGCCACCTGTTCGGAAAGGTAGGTCTGTGCCAGTACATGCGATTGCCCGCATCGCCTCCAGTATTCTGGGTTTCTGTCCGCTCTGAACCGACCAATGATCGAACCAGCCCTGAAAAAAATCTTTGTTAAAGATACGGTTTTGCTGATCCAGATCATTCAAAAAATCTTCCATCCGGTCCGGTGGATAAACAGAAAAATCTATTGGCTCTACTTCTCGGTCATTAAAATCGCTAGATGAAGAATACTCCCTGTCTTTTCTTTCGATGTATGTTTCAAAAATAGCTCTATTAAGGGGATCATCCGCATCAACATTAGACTTAAAACGGGACAGAAGGTTGTCGCTTCGATACCATTCTTCTTCATCTATATATCGCTTATAAAAAGCAGAGAATTTTTCCGGCTGTATGTGCAGAAGGGCTTCCCCAAAATCAAGTTGCACATGATCGGTTTCATCGCCATCTGTGCATTCAGTTACCTGGTCAATAAAGGGCCCGATCTTGGACAACCAGTCCTTGGATTCTTCTATTCCGGCTTTGGCGCAATCAAGAACAATATCAGACAGTCCGAATAAGAAAGAGTCTTTGTGAAAATTAACGGCCAGTGCATCCTGGACTGCCAGAATCGCGTATTTTTCGGAGAATTCGCTTTGTCCATGCAAAGTGCAAATCTGCGCCAACCGCATGTAATCTTCATAGCGTTCATTAAATGGCTTGATGGTTTCGAATAGTTCCTGCTCTTCCTGCTCACAGAACCATTTCAAAGCATTTTCGCATAGGAAATCTCTGACCCTCAAATCAATGATATTTTCCAACCACTTTTCCTTCCGAAAATGCTTGCTCACCACAATAGCTTTTACATCCTTGGTTTCAAGATGTTTCTTTCCAGAAAGAAGCTGCAGATCATATGAAATATCTACTAAAGCCAACTGAAGATAGCGGCAATAAGTCCCCTCCTGCGAGTGATGAATATTTCGCGGCACATCGACATTCTCAAACTGAGTATAAAACCATGCGGCATCTGGGATATCACCATCCTGAATTTTATCTGCAGCGCTTTTCGCTGCGTCTGCAAGTCGCGCACATTCAGCCATAACCCAGCCATGAACATCTAGCCTCTTGAGCCAGATATCTTCAAATGGCCCGACAGCCTGCAAATAAAGGAAAAGACAAGAAAAGAAAACGTCATGATAAAAACCTGTCAATTCTGGCTGAGGGCCATAAAGTTCTCGATAACTTTGATTAAAAATCTCGGTATCTGGCTCATAAAAGCATAGAATCTCATCCCTAACCCCTTCAATGAAGAAGCGCACTTGCATTACTGGGATTTTCTTAACCTGGTCGCACAATTCCCAGCTACTGATTCGAACTGACTGGTGGCTTGCGAAATGATGTAGGGAGCGAGCAGTAACCCATGCTTCCTTAGGTTCAAGATCTGATTTAGCAATATTTTGTAGCGCAGTGGTGGCATTCAGGGACGCAAGACGCTGAAGATGCTTCGTGTAATGCATCCTACCCTTATCAAATTTGCGCACCCAATCCAAAAGCTTGTTGGCATCTTCGGGTTTTAATGAAGCAATAATGTCCAGATAGTGAGTATCATACCTACGCTCTTGATTGCGCCCAAATTGGTTGGATGGTTTATCAACAAAAGATTCGCTCTCAAAAAAATCTTTAAAAACACGTACATTTTCAATCTGATCATTTTGGCTGAAGGTCTCAGCACACAACGCCAACTCTTCATCACCTAGCAAATAAGGTTCTGACAAAAGTCTTGTCTTGAGATTTGAATCCGACCAACCCTCTTGAAGCTGGCAAAACAACAACCTTTGCAGACCGTTTGTTTGAAATTCAGTAGCTGAGCGCGCATATTCGCCCATAAGACTAAGTTGCAATGTTCTGACAAGATTGCCTTTATCCAGCGCAGCCCAGGCAGCGCGCTTTAGAATGTCTTCAATTTGATATACCGGGTACCCTTTCAGCAAAGCGTCGGCTAGCCATTCCTCTGTTGGGCCATTTATAAGAGGATTTTCTTCATCATTTTTATTTTTGATAATCCAGAGATAAGACCAGCGCCACAAGACCGGCGCTTTACCCTCTAACCAATTGATAACGAGGGGGTAGGCTTGTTTTAAAACAGCGCTATGTGCTGGAAGAGAACGAACATATTCTTCTAAACTGACATGATAAACGTTTAGTCCCATGCGGTCGATCCGCAGGAGATGGTGTATCTTATTTTCTGTTTTCTTGATATCAGGGATCGTACCGTAAGTTGGGTTTAAACACTCGGTCAGTGCTCCATTCGGCCACTTAAAACCGCAAGCGCATATAATATGCAACATGATTTGTCCGCTCTCATCAAGAGAGTGCATGAGACGGTCGTAATATTGTTTGATGTCATTATTAGGACACGCAGGCAAAGCAGCGATATTTGTGTCATTAACTCCCTGACCCATATCCAGAAGCGCCTGAAGTGTATAAGTCAAATGGAGAGGATAACCGTTTGTTTTTTGGAACAGCGCTTCCGATAAGGCGTCAAGTTGATAATCTCTCTGCTGCGTGCCCCCAAGAATACCTACCTGTGCTGCATGAAACTCAATCCAACCTCGTACGGCATTTTTATTCATAAATGGTAATTCAAACCATACGTTTTCTGCGCTCTCGTCTAAAAATTTCTGAGGAAAATATGCATCATCAACATCACGTGTGCCCAGAACAAGAACGACATTCTCTGGAACGGGAAAAAGGTTATCGACCATTCCCAGAAGTGGATCTGTCGTATTTCGGTCTCGGTAGACATGATCCAGGCCATCTATAATGACTACAAATGGTTTGCCTTCGTTCTTGAGAGTCGTTCCGCATTGATCCAACCATTCACCAATGTTTTTAGGGTCCGGATTCCGGTGAGCAATATCTGTTAAAAAACTGCAACAGTTCTCTTGTATCTGACTCATCAATGATTGCGATACGATAGACCAGGAATAACGGTCACCTGTCGCATCATCCTGGGACAAATAGTAATGGTGGCGCACGACATGAACATCCTCGCTCTCAAGCTCGTTTTTTACAAAACTAAGATATGTGCTCTTCCCTACTCCAGGAGCACCCTTTAAAACAGTGAGAGGTTCTTTGTTTACTAAAAGCCTTTGTTTGAAACTATTGTGAAAATCATTACTTGGTAGCACATACGATTCAGGAATATGAAATCCCTGATGAATATCTTCCAGAACATTCCACCGCGCAGCTCGCCGGATTTCCTCCAGCACAATGGGGTTATTTTTGAGCTTAGCCCACTCCCGAACGTTATTCAGAAGGTTATTAAAACCCTGCTGGTCGCCACCCAAGCCTTGAAAACGTCTGAATAATGATTCTCTCTTAACATTGTGATCTGGATGATCAGCATTAAAATGAAATGAGGTCAGGAATTCTGTGAATTTTTCTTCAGAACCAATCTGGGAAATGATTTCAGTTTTTGTATCTCGTGCAAGATTGTCTAGGCATATAAGCCCCCGCTCATCAAGTAATTGCGCGAACCCCCCTTCTATCTGTCGATTTGTATAAAGCGCCGCTTCCTTACATTCATAGTTCTGGCATAAAGAAAAAAACGACTCCGACCATTTTTCCAGAAGACTTTTTCTTTTTGGCTTGTTAGGATTTTTTTCTAAAATCCAATCCCACGACAATTGATGCGCATTGGGATCAGATGTCCATTTAATCTGCCTGGCAACGAACTTCCCATCTAACCGAAGCGCCGTAACATCATCCAATGATCCTGCAAAATCATTCGCTTCCAACCTTATCCATTGGTAGCGATCCGGATGTTCAAGCCAATCTACAACAAGCTCTAGAGCGAGGAGATCTTGATAGTCATCCCCCGACCGTCTGACACCTGATCTATTCAATGGCCGCATCGAAATTTTCCTTCATTTAATCAATATTTTAATGTCAGCTTTGGGTTGCGCATTCAACCGGTCATTTCGAGGCGGATATATTCAGTCCGATAGCATTTAGGGAAGCAAAACTGCAAGCAGAGGCATAACTGAGACTGAAGCCCGGTTAAATTTCGACAATACCATTCGATACTAAATAGTCATAGGTACCGTCATAAAATCCTGGCAGCCGTGTAACATCACCTTCAGCCCCAGGAGGTACAAATAACACCACCCCCTGTCGCGCCCTGGTAAGGAGAACGCGATAGGAATTCAACAGGTAGCGCTGAGCGACCTCCTTTTTGACGTTTTGCCACTTAGTCCCTTTGAAAGAGTAGTGCTCCCAATCATCACCAACTCTCCGCAAGTTGGCATCCCATGCTACACAAATCCAATCAAGTTCTAGCCCCTGCACATCAAATTCAGTACCTATGTCCTCAAGAAAGTCTGACGATCGAACATCATCAGCATCATTGAGAAACCATAAAGCCGGGTCAATAGATCTTTTCACATCTACGCCATACGGCCTTAAGCGATCGCCTCCAGAAGACGCAACAATCCCTATACTTTCTGTGCCACGTTTTTGTTCGAGCAACCATTTACGAGCGGTATCGATATTTCTCGTGACTACAATAGGATATTCACCCTTCATTTGCTCTATTAGCTGACTCGCCTTTTGACGGTTACCGTCCAATAGATGCCCGACAAAGTCTGACAGACGCTCTGCCCTAAAGGAACGCACTGTAACCGCGAGGTGCAGGTCGTCACGTGTATGAAGATTTTCCGAATTCAGACCTTCGTATATTTTTTCACCATTTGTGTATACACGATCTTCTAATCGATCAGATACATAGACAGACCAACTAGAATATTTCTTTTTGAGAGCGTCAAACCATTCACTCAAGCCTGCCTCGCCGGTGTTTATTTCCTGCCCTCCTCCAACCAAACAAACTATAACTGCCCAGTCATCAATACGATCCATCACACCGATCAAAAATTCAGGTTCCGATTGATCGAAATCAGGTATCCCTTTCCGATCAGCCATAAACCGACTTGTTTTATGCTTGTCCCAAGCACGTTGCGCTTCATCAAAAACCACAACCCGTTCGACTGGGGCGTTCTCACTTCCGATAAACTCATCACGAAAATTATGGATATTTTGTATAAACGCTTTCGTTTGAGTTCGAGCCTCGCCTATTCGAAGTTTATTCCCGGTTAGCTCCTCTAACCTGACCTTATCGCGAGCTAGGGCTTCCTGAAGTACCTTCACTAGCGGGCCGTTTCCAGAAAGAAACACCGCATGATCACCATCTTCGGTAATTGAACGCTTACAAGCCACATTTAGACCAGCCAACGTTTTTCCAGATCCTGGTACGCCTGTAATAAAACAAATGGCTTTGGAATGGTTCTTTTTCGCTGCACTTATCACAACATTGATTTCATTGGCAGTTCGGGTAAGGTTCGGCATCTCTGCCTCAGGCCTGGTTATATCTTCGACCTGATGCCCTTCGTACAATGCTTGGGCAGCCTCAACGATGGTAGGCGTGGGTCGATACATCGAATCAAGCCAAGCTGGTACATCGACAGGCGGTGTGTAGTCCCCATGTGTTTCATTCAATACCCAGATTGAATCCAGATAGTTCTCACCATTGCATTTGAATGGGTGAAAAACTCCATCCTCGTATCTCGCGCTGTAGTCAGCTAGAACCTCATGACCCTGGGTAGCAACTAGGATAGGCACAATATCTCTTTCATGGCTTTGTTCATGAAAATTCTTTAAATCTAATGCGTAATCAAGAGCTTGCTCAAGCGCTGCTATTGGGTACTTCTGCTCCCCCACTTTAAACTCTAAAACGAATATTCGCCCGTTATACAAAACGACAACATCCACACGCTTGCCCATGCGAGGAATAACGTACTCAAAAGCTATATGTGCATTGGGGATACGAGCAAGCTTGCTTTGTAAAATTTCAATCTGGCTTTTCCAAGCGTTTATCTGCTGTAGAGATGGAGGCGTAGAAAGTGAGACCGTATGATCGGACAGACGACCTACTATGACATCAACCGACTCATCGAGAAAAACAGGAACAGGGGCTGAATAGTAAGATCGCTTCACGATTTATATCATTTTAAATTGGAAGACATTCAATAAGATCTGAAAGTGCAACTATTTCAGGCCTGGTTCATTCTATTAGAAATTGATTGCCTGATATATTCTTGTAAATTCGGGTCTTCGCAGTAAATGAAAGTACCTTTCATGCCGCGTGTCATTAATGTTCTATAGGTGTTTTTTATTAACAGATCCGCTTCTTGAAGGACTTTTTCTTTTTCGGCTTTACCTTGTCTCAGACGAGTACGCAAGCCTGAAAAGTTTTTATCTTGCCCAGGGTGGGCCAATGGGTCTGTTGTTAGAATATTATCCTTGATTTTCAGATCAGCTCCGATAATCACACCCGCATAGTCTATTTCCAATCCCTGCGATGTATGAATGCAGCCTACTTGTTCTACGCTTTCAGGATGCATTATCCATCCTTGACCGAGATTAAAATCATTCCAACGCATATGGAAATCGAACTCTTCGAATTCGATATCAAAATACAATGGGTTCTTTTTACTAACCCACGCCCAACAATACCCAGCTAATAACCTTGCTGACTTTCCATTTGCGTCAAGCTCTAAAAGATCTTCGTACATTTTCTTCGGATTATCATAGATCCTAAGGTCATAGCTATCAGTACCGAAATATGTTTCCGGTGTTTCTTTAATTTCAAGCGTTCTATCTACCCAAGCGAGATAACCATCAGATCCTGAACATCGAAACTGCGAAGGAAGTGAAAGATGTAAGATTTCAGTATCACTACCCGAAGCTTTAGCCTGACTTTCAATGTTCTCTGGTGTTCCTATATCGGAGAATGCAACGCGTTGATTCGAATCAACAAAAAACACACTTACTTGTGCAGCATTTATTATTTCCTTGATTTGATTTTCACCTTTTTTGAACATCCCTGATTTTTCATTCAACCGATGGGCTTCGTCTATCACAAGTAGATCAAATTCATTTTTCTTACCATCAATATAACTACCAGATGATTTAAAAAGATTGGAATATTGGCTCTTAGTTAATGTGCCTGTCAATTTAGCCTGAAAAACTTCCCTGGGGGCAGAATTTTTTGTCACATAATGGCAGTTAAGTCTTTTCCCTAGTATGTTGACCAGCAGGTTAATCGCTACTACAGACTTACCTGTTCCTGGCCCTCCTTCGATAATTATTACAACTTTCCCTGACTGCTTAGTTTTCGACAATTCGATCGTCTTAGCCTTGGCAATCTCAAATACATCTTTCTGCTCATCTATCAATACAAATTCTTGATTGCCTTTGATCATCCCTACAAGAGAATCAGCGAGTGCTTTAGATGGCCTTATGTTTCCATTTTCAATTTCATAAACAACCGCTCCACTATCGCCTTTTTTAACGAATCGCTTTATGAAATCTGCTAATTTTGCAGCCTCGGATTTACGAAAAAGTGGGGCTTTTTCTAGATGGTTCTGATAAAGAGGATTAAATAGATCTTGTTCTTTTTGGGGATAGTTATGAAGAAAAGCACAAGGTTGAACGCCGATCTTATTTACATAGACATTTTCGTTAAAAGATTCGAGATAGCTGGCGTAAGACCATGCTTGGTAAGACGGGTGTCGGGTCAATTGTTGAGCTCTACCTAAGTACGTTCTGACCATACCGTCCATATTGGTTACTTCGGCTGAACTCCATTGCTTCAGCTCTACAATTACCGCTTGTTTTCTACCGGCTTCGTCTTCGCCTGAGACGATGAAATCAATCCTACGATTCGTACCTGGCACCTGATATTCGATTGATATACCACAATCATCAGGAATTTCCGGGTCTTCTACAACATCTCGCATATAACGAAGAGAGTTTTGCCACGAACCAATTTCGCTCTTCGGCGTTTTTCTTCCCAGCTTCTCGTATACATATTGCTCAACTTGCTCAGCAATAGTGTCATCGCGAACATCGCGAATGAACTCAACTCGATTTTTTTGATATACGATCATTCAGTCCTATCTTACCTATTCCGAGTACCAACTACGAAGCACAGGCCGATTACACTAAGTAGAGCGATGACTACGCGTTGCACCAAACGAAGGTCTCAGACTAATTTAGTTACCACGGTAGATGTTCACAAGCAATTCCATCGTGGTCACGATCCAGGCCATGCGGATCACCCGGTCCCATCCGAATAAAAAATATTTGAGCTTCTTGCTGATTGTTAAAATCTTTACAGTCCAGATCACGGCCTTCTCCATAGCCGAGAATTCTTCGTTCCACATACCCACCTGATGAGCCGCGATGGCAATGATAGGGTTGTCGGCCTGCATGACATCCATTGCTATCAACGCCACCGGAATGGGCAGCGACATCAAGTGATGGCAGCGAAAAGAGTAGCACTAGAAAAAGTGACAGCGGATATAGATGCATGGCGGGTAGCATCTCGGGTCAGAATTGGTTTGAGGCTGCCTAATCTAAAGATTAGGCAAATGCTGCAATACCGATACAGTTTACCACCTCCAATCTATGATCGTCGCTCTCAAGCGTTACAGGATCTGCTCTTAGTTTATGACGAAATGCGTTTCGTTCTAATCCTGCACCTTGAGCAGCCAGTTCTCTTCTATTCCCAAAAAACTCACGTGAGTTTTTCCATTACAAACAATGTCAATTTATCGACTAATTTCTTGCTTTTCTATATACTGAATATTCATCCAGTAGTTAAGGAAATCGACCATGCAAACACACTCTGTCGTTCCCTCCCCCGCTTCCGAATCCATTCAAAATAATTTACCAATCAGCTACAACCCCAACGCAAAAGGCGTGATGGGTGAAATCTGGAAGCATCACAAACGGCATGCTGAAATTGAGGAGCTGGATGACGCTATCGGCCGTTTGAATCGTTCTCTCAATGCATCCAGTTATCAGTTACTTGTGTTGATTCGGGAGTTTGATGAGCGTGCGGGATGGATGAAGTGGAGTTTTACTGATGGTGTTGCCTGGCTTAAATGGCGGTGTGATCTGGGTACTGGTGCTGCGCGGGAGAAGCTGCGTATGGCGCATGCGTTAAAGGAATTGCCATTGATATCTGAAGCGTTTGCTGTGGGGAATTTATCTTATTCAAAGGTGCGGGTGATAACGCGTGTGGCTACAGCGGAGAATGAGGCAGATCTTATTGAAATGGCTCGGCGTATGTCGGTATTGCATCTGACTGAGCATTGCAAGCAACGCTCGAACGCGCAAAAGGCATCTACTGCTGTGGCGCAGGCTGCACAAAACTCACGTGAGTTTCGTGTGTGGCACGATACGGTTAAGGGCACTATGCATTTTTCCATTGAATTGCCGATTGAGGAAGGTGAGTTACTGGAGAAGGCTGTTGAAAAAGCAGCGGTTCAATTGTCCGTTGAAAACGGCTCTAATCAATCTGCCCATTTAGACGCAGGCGAACAGCCCAAATGGGCGGCGATGCAGGTGGATGCGTTGGTTGATGTTATGAGGGGTTATTTATCGGGCACTGGCATTGGAAATAACCAAGACGATGAATCTCGATCCAGCTCCAGCGCAGACAATCATCTGGTGATGATACATGTGGACGAGAATGCATTAGTTGGTAAGCAACCCGATTCTGATAATCCTACCAACTCAACCAACCCAGACAACGCTACCTCGCAATACCCTATAGAAACTGTCCGTCGCCTTTGTTGCGATGGCTCTATCGCGCCAATCATCGAAAATGCTCGGGGTGAACCGCTGGATATCGGTCGACGCACCCGCACGATAACAACTGCCATTCGCCGTGCACTATGGTCGCGGGATAAAGGTTGTGCGTTTCCTGGGTGCAATCATAAACGCTTTGTTGATGCGCACCATATCAAGCATTGGGCGGATGGTGGTGAGACGGCTGTTGAGAATCTGGTTTTGCTTTGTTCAAGCCACCATAAGCTGGTGCATGAGGGTGGGTTTTCTATTCAGCGGGATCAATCGGGGGAGCTGTTTTTCAGACGACCGGATGGTAAGGCATTACCACATTGTGGGTATCGGTTGGATGATTGGGTTGACGATGAGCTAGAAGATGAACAAAAAAACTCACGTGAGTTTTTTGAGGATTTGTCTCTGTCGGAAAATTCCGTGTTAGAGAAGACCGGGGATTATCGCTTGCATTGATGACTTGCTGCATTTGAGATAGATTTTTTAAATTGAAGCTGGCTCATGTGGCTTATTTTCTCGCCAAGGGCCACCGGCTTCCCAAACTAAGTCAAAAGTTTCCTGATTACGAATTGCTTCAATTGCAGGTGCCAAAAAATCCCCAATATCGTTCAAAACAGCAGCAAATTCTTCGGGTGCAACTACCATCGTTTTTTGTATGAATGCTGTCCACTGAGCCTGCTTATCCTGTGAATCAAGCAATTCGTTTTTGAGTTCGCTAAAAGCGAAAATTTCGGTCCCTCTATTGAGCAATGTATTCTCTATAGCAGTTTGCAAATCCGATCCATTGAAGGATTGCTTAGAGAGAACCCATATATCATAGAAGTCTTTTAAACGACTATTAAGAGCGCCAAGATGAAGCATCGCTTCCAGTTTCTCTGCTATGACTGTTTCTCGCGGATAAACTCGAAGGCGCGGTGGAGGATGGTCAAGTAATGCAGGGTATTCAGCTATGTACGCAGCGGGATAAACGATATCTCCGAACCCAATGTCCAGTTGCATCCGAAAACTTGCATTACCAAGATGCCCATTGAATTTTAGCCGAACTCCCTCGTAGTCTGCTTCTTTGAGAATACGTGAAGCCTCAACAGAATTAACATCAAAACTTATACCGTCGTCGGGTACAGATTGCTCAATGACTTCTTTAACTATCTCAGATATTGAATCAACCGAATTGTCTGAATAGGATAAAAAATCTATATCACGGGTCGCCCTGCTATCTTCATCGTTCCAAACTCGAAACAAAAGAGCACCCTTTAATACAAATTGTCCTGCATGGTCTGATTGACTGAGGCGGTAAAGGAATCTCTCGATCGCATAGTACTGCAGTATTTCATTAAACGGGCGTCTATTCTGCCGTGCTTTATTAAGCAGTCTTTGATGAATTGATGCAACAACAGGGTTGGTCATCACACACTAAAGCAAAGCTTCAAGATAAGGACGCATTATTTTTTCTACTCGGCAGATCTTGCCGAACTTTAAAAGGTCTCTCGGTTTTGGTTTACCTTTCTCTATGTACATATTTAATGCTTCTTTAACCGTATCCAAACCAATTTTATTTCGATACTTAAAACAGTCAGCCAGTGTCTTCTCTGGATTGAATACACGAACCTTAACGTCATCAATTAAATGTACAGCTACTCCTTCGGTTAAAACTTCTTGAGAATAGAAAAAAAACTTTGTCGGCGGAAATGTGAGCCGAGGTGGCTCCTTATTCCGTTTTAGGGCAACTGATACGACATGCGGTATCTGTGTCGTTATTCCGTGAAAATGGAGCGCTGAAATTAAACAAATAACACCATCTGGGACCTTGTGGGCAACAATGGTCAAATCAGGCGCAGAAAGCGGAGGCATGTCAGCTACCCTATATAGCCCTCTATCAAGACGTTCCAGTTTTCCAGAATCTCGAAGGCTATACAGGGTTCGGCGATGTATTCCGAGTTTTAAGGCATCCCCTGTTCTAAGCGTGCCTCCATTCGCATGGAATATAGCGAGCGCTTCTTCAGTCTTTTTTGGAGAGCTTTCGTTGTGCATTGGACAAATATACGTGCAATTAAATATATTTGTAAGTATTTTTGTCCAATTAACTTCATATTAAAAGAAGTTGTCCAGATACTACCGATCGATGGGCGTGACAGTGGCAGGCTTTTCAATCGCATAACCTTGCGCGAAATCAACTCCAATCTCACGTACGGCTTCAAGCAGGATATCGTTCTCGACAAATTCTGCGATGGTCTGCTTGCCTAGTGACTGCCCTACTTCATTAATGGCTCTGACCATAGTGAAATCTATTTGATCATCGAGCATGTCGCGAACCAGGCGTCCGTCGATTTTCAGGAAGTCTACTGGCAGATCTTTTAGGTAGGCGAAGGATGACAGTCCTGCGCCGAAATTATCCAGTACGAATCTGCAACCTATGTTGGCAAGCTTGTCCATAAATTCCGAGGCTGCAGACAGGTTTGCAATCGTCTCTGTCTCTGTCATTTCAAAGCACAACTTCTGTGGTGGTACGCCGCTGTCTTTTATGTGTTCAATTAAGGCTTCTGCAAAACCTTGTTGTGCAAACGAGCCTGCGGAGAGATTGATGGAGCAATGTCTGACTTTTTGTAGCAGTAATGGATCTTTCCTTAACCATTCAAGCGTTACATCAATTACTGTTGAATCAAGTTGTGCGGCCAGGCCGTAACGCTCAGCAGAGGGTAAAAATGCTTTTGGCTGTGCCATCTCGCCGTTTGGCATAATCAGGCGCATGAAGACTTCGAAGTAGGCACTGCTTTGGCCGCCGCTTGATGTAGCTGCGCCATCCAATGCTAAGCCGGCTTCATTCAAGTGCCTGAACGGCAGCATCTTTTGTGTAGCTATGATGATGCGATTCTCATCAAGTGCCGAATTTATTTCTTCAACCCAGTGCGTTTCAACCTTGCGGTTGCTGCTGTTGCCATCCGCTTCGCGATAAACCACGACCTGATTACGGCCTTCATTCTTGGCAATGTAACAGGCAGAATCGGCAGCGCTGAATAAAGCGGTCAGACTCTCCCAACGATCATCCGCCACAACCATACCGATACTCGCACCCACTCTAAACCGATTTTCTTTCCAGAGAAACTGAAAGTTCTCGACTTCACTTCTGATTTGATTAGCAAGTTTTAACGCTTCTGCCACATTGCAGTTATATAAAAAGACAGCAAACTCATCACCCCCGACTCTGGCAAACAAATCACTCTTGCGCACCAGGTTATCGATCAACGCTGACAGTTGACGTAACAACTCATCACCGGCGAGATGTCCACAGGTGTCATTGACGATTTTGAAATTATCCAGATCCATAAAAAAGAGCGCGTGCGATTTACGCTCGGTGCGCGCCTCGTTCAATGCCTTCTCAACACGAAACTCAAAATGCCGACGATTGATCAGGCCGGTTAAAGCATCATGGTTGGCGTGATACGCCATGGATTCTGCCTGCAGCGTGCTCGCGGTTACGTCGCGGCCGGTGCCACGGTAGCCAATGAACACCGAGTTTCCGTCATAAACTGGAATACCGCTATAACGAATAACCTTGACGTTATCCTCGGCAACCTGCCATTTAAATTCAAAATCCCTAAAGGGGCGATGATTTTTCAGATCACGCAGATGTTGAGACCAGTGATCACTGTCTTCGATACCCCCACTAATATCAGCAAGGTCTGCATGGGGCTGGCCTTGCAATTCATCGATGGGTATCCCGGGCGATGTTGTCATTTCACTGCGTACAAGCGTAAAGCGCAGTGCTTCATCCGTTTCCCAGAAGAAATCCGCAGAGGCCTGTGCATAATGTCTGTAGCGTTCGTCTCTGGCAGAGTTTTCAGAGCGCGTTATCTGGCTAAGCCCTGCTACAGGTGTTGTTGGAGATGGTAATGCGGGCAAAGATTGTTGGCCGACATCTACCAGTGATAATACCGTTGCCGACTGACCATGCCACTCAATCGCTTCGGCGTTAACAAGCAACACCATGGAGTGCCCAGTGCTGTCGACCGCATTCATTACCAGTCGAGCATAGGAACCTGCCATTGTTTGTCTTTCAAGTGCATCGCAATTGCGTCTCAAACGATTCCAATCTTCAGATGCAAAGAGCGGTGCGAGCGTTGGCTTACTGAGTAAATCCGTTGCGCTTGTTAATCCAAACATCTGCACAGCAAGATTATTAACGAATAGCGGTTTGCCACCACGCATTACGATTGTTCCCTGCAGACCTGTATGTATCAACGCATGGTAGTCAAGCGGTGGGCCTGATGATTCGCCCGGGGAATCAAGTAAACGCAAGTCCAGACCGCGAACCTCACGATCGGGAGATAATATGGGTGTGCGCAGCACGGTTTGATCATGCTGGGCTGAGGGTAGCGATAAGGACGTGATTTCTGCCTGCGCCAGATTCACCACCTGACTTTCAACAGCCAGTTGAACCCGCGCAATCTCCCTTGGCAGCAGATCAAAGTCTGTACGCCCGATAACCATATCTGGCGAGGAAAATCCCAGTGCCTCTGCATAACCTGTACTGCAGGCGCGGTAAACCAGCCACTCGTCCTTGACGGCGACTCGTTCAACTCTACTTTGATGATCCTGCTGCTTACCGATCATTTCCCTAACCCAAAAACGCACCCTTATTGAATCCAATGCGAATTCAATACGTATCCAATAGCGCCAACACTTTGTCAGAGTATAGTGTAAGGATGCATAGGTTTCGTGGCTACAGCGTTGATATTCGCGGTGCGATAGGGTTTCTCAGGGGGTAAATTTACCAAATTGTGCGCAAAATCAAGTGCTTCGCCGCATTCGCCGGCAGACTGGAAATTCGGCAAACGAGGCAGAAGTTTTACATAGAGCGCCGATATTGGCCGCCGACTTCGAACAGCGCATCCGTTAGCTGACCTAGCGAGCAGTGCTCGGCAGCATCTACCAGTGCGGCGAATACGTTGCCATCCTCGATTGCCGTCTGACGCACCCTATCCAGCGCGGCTGCCGCCTGGCTTTCATGGGTTTTTTGGAATTCTGCCAGACGATTCAGCTGGCTTTGCTTTTCCTCCTCGGTCGAGCGCGCCAATGTTATCTCTTGCGGCTCTACATCTTCAGGATTGAGGAAGGTATTCACACCAATGATTGGCAGGCTGCCATCGTGTTTGCGGTGCTCGTAGTACAGCGATTCGTCCTGGATTTTACCGCGTTGATAACCGGTTTCCATGGCACCCAACACACCACCACGTTCAGAGATTCTTTCGAATTCCGACAGCACGGCTTCCTCGACAAGCTCGGTTAACTCCTCCAGCACGAAGCTGCCCTGATTGGAGTTCTGGGTTTGTGCCAGTCCCCATTCGCGATTGATGATCAATTGAATCGCGACCGCTCGTCTTACCGATTCTTCAGTCGGCGTTGTAATGGCCTCGTCATAGGCATTAGTGTGTAGCGAATTACAATTATCGTAAACCGCGATCAACGCCTGCAGCGTGGTGCGGATATCGTTGAATGACATTTCCTGCGCATGCAGGGAGCGTCCGGATGTTTGTATGTGATATTTGAGTTTTTGACTGCGCTCATTCGCACCGTAACGCTCACGCATGGCAATCGCCCAGATGCGCCGCGCAACACGACCCATGACTGTGTATTCCGGATCCATACCATTACTGAAAAAGAATGACAGACTAGGCGCGAAATCATCTATCTGCATACCGCGGGCTAAATAGGACTCGATGTAGGTAAACCCGTTTGCCAGGGTCAGCGCCAGTTGCGTTATCGGATTAGCACCCGCTTCAGCAATGTGATAGCCAGAGATTGATACAGAATAAAAATTTTGTACCTTGTGCTCAACAAAGTAACGCTGAATATCACCCATGACTTTAAGGCTGAATTCAGTTGAGAAAATACAGGTATTTTGCCCTTGATCTTCTTTGAGGATATCGGCCTGTACAGTGCCTCGCACATTAGCCAGTGTCCAGGCACGTAACTCGGCTAATTCATCTGCATTGGGTTCGCGATTGTTCTCGTCCTGGAATTTCTTTTGTTGCTGGCGAAATGCGGTGACAAAGAAAAATGCCAGTATGGTGGGTGCCGGACCGTTGATGGTCATTGAAACGGACGTTGCCGGATCGCACAAATCAAATCCGTCGTAAAGCACTTGCATATCTTCGACGGTCGCTATCGATACACCGGAATTCCCGACCTTGCCATAGATGTCCGGGCGCAGTGCCGGGTCCTGACCATAAAGGGTTACAGAATCAAAGGCTGTAGATAAACGCTTCGCCTCAGTGTGCTCTGATAATGATTTGAATCGGGCGTTGGTTTTAAACGCATCCCCTTCACCGGCAAACATACGGGTCGGATCTTCATTTTCTCGTTTGAACGCAAAGACGCCTGCGGTAAACGGGAAATAGCCGGGTAGATTTTCAAGCAGTAAAAATTTTAGTATTTCACCGTGGTCTTTAAATTGTGGAACCGAGACTTTACGGATCTGCGTGCCGCTCAAGCTATCGAACGTCAGCTTCGTCCGTAGCTCGCGATCACGAATAGTTGTGACAAATTCATCTGCCTTGTAACGCTCCGCAAGTTCCGGCCACCGCTCCAGTAGCTTAACCGCATTGGCCGACATCGCATCAGCGCGCTGGGTTATGGCTGTATCAAAGGCCGCTTGCATGGCGTCTTTATCCGAGCTTGCAGCAACAGCGTCAGTACCCAACATTTTTTGACTGGCCTGCAGTTGCTGGCACTCGCGGGCAAGATCAGCCTGTTGTTCTGCCGCAGTTTTATAAGCACGTATGCATTCAGAAATTTCTGCCAGATAACGTTCACGGCTGGCGGGAATAATCGCTGATTGGCGCGTGCTGGTTTTTCCCTTTACTGGCGCCAGCGCACCTTCTTGAATGGTTAACCCTTTATCAACCAACGCTGTGCGTAACTCATGATAAAGCGCAGTGACACCATCATCATTAAAACGCGCTGCAATCGTGCCGTACACCGGCATATCTTCCGGTCGCCGATCGAAAGCCGTGCGGTTTCTTTGCACCTGTTTGGCCACATCGCGCATAGCATCCTGTCCACCTTTACGCTCCATTTTGTTAATGGCAACAATATCGGCGTAATCAAGCATGTCAATTTTTTCAAGCTGACTTGCAGCACCGAACTCAGGCGTCATTACATACAGGGATACATCACACAAAGGCACAATGCCGGCGTCCCCCTGACCTATGCCCGGTGTTTCAACAATGACCAAATCAAAACCTGACAAACGGGTCGCGCTGACAATATCAGCAAGATACTCAGGCACCTCGCTTCCAGCTTCCCGGGTTGCCAGAGAGCGCATGAAAATATTTTTGTGATCAATCGCATTCATACGAATTCGATCACCCAGTAAAGCACCACCGGTTTTACGCCGTGTTGGATCAACAGCCAATAATGCAATACGAAGATTGTTAGCCTGATCAAGCCGAAAACGCCTGACCAATTCATCGGTTAGCGAGGACTTACCTGATCCACCAGTACCGGTGATGCCAACGACCGGACAGGCTTCAAGCAAGGCTGCCTGCTCTTGCATTTTTCCAAGCACGGCAGCGCTTAACTCACCGTTCTCGATAGCAGTTAAGCGTCTGGCTAATTTCACCGTGTCGGTGTCACGAAAATTTTCAACCTCGGGCGAGTGACGTTGCACGCCGCGCGCGGTTGTAATCATGTTGTCGATCATGCCCTGCAAACCCATCTCAAGACCATCCTGAGGTGAGTAGATTCGCGCTATGCCATAGTCATGCAGTTGATCGATTTCTTCCTGGATAATGACGCCACCACCACCGCCGAACACGCGTATGTGCTCGCATCCCAGTGCTTTCAATTGATCAAACAGGTATTGGAAATATTCAACATGGCCACCCTGGTAGGAGCTGACCGCGATCCCCTGTGCATCCTCGGCAACTGCCGCAGTCACAATTTCCTGCACCGAACGGTTATGCCCGAGATGGATAACTTCAGCGCCCGAGGCCTGCAACATGCGGCGCATGATATTGATGGATGCATCATGGCCATCAAACAGGCTGGCAGCTGTGACGAATCTGACCGGCTGGTCCAGATCTGCCATGGGGGTGGGCGCATCTTCACTGCGCGCGGCAGGCATATTTGCATTCGATGACATGCGAGACCTCTGTGGGATGGCCAAAAACGGTAATTACACTGCTCACTAAAAAGATTAGCGGCAGAAACAACCTTTTATCGCAAAACAGTCCGTACCTGCAGGCTTTGCTGGTCAAAATATGCGAAATATTTCATGCAACGATAGCGACAGGCTGGCCCTAGCGGGCACTACTACTATGGACAACTGGGTCCAGCACCCGTTTCAGCAATAAATTTAAACAATATATTCATTTGCTATTTTTAATTGACGTTAACGTCAACGTCAACCTATTATTTGTTTATGTCCTCGAACACATACACCATCAGCGAGCTGGCACACGAATTTGCCATCACTACACGTGCCATCCGCTTCTATGAGGACAAGCAATTGCTGTCACCACGACGCGAAGGCTCGGTACGCATCTATAACCGCGCTGACAGAACCCGTCTGAAACTGGTTCTCAGAGGTAAACGCCTTGGCTGGAAGCTCGATGACATAAAACAGATTATCGATTTATATGATAATCGAGATGGCGAAGGTGAGCGCAAGCAACTGCAGGCAATGATTGAACATTTGCAGGACACCAGAGCCCAGTTACTATCACAACAACAGGATTTACAGGACTCTCTTGGCGAGATAGAAAAACTTGAAACCGACTGCATGAAACAGTTAAAGCTGATTGACCCTGATACCAATGGATAAGAATTTATGATTGCGAGCTACCCGGCTTTAAAATTCGGATTCGATGAGTCGCAGCAGTTGCTGGTGGACACTGTCACCGAGTTTGCGCAAAGAGAGATTGCCCCGCGTGCTGCTGATATCGACAGCACGAATGAATTTCCGATGGATCTCTGGGAAAAAATGGGAGAACTCGGATTGCATGGCATGACTGTCAGTGAACAGTACGGTGGTAGTGAAATGGGTTATCTGGCTCATACACTCGCCATGCAGGAAATCAGTCGCGCTTCTGCATCTGTTGGCCTTTCCTACGGCGCCCACTCAAACCTTTGCGTTAATCAGATTTTCCGCAATGGTGATGACCGACAGAAACAAGCCTACCTGCCCGGCCTGGTGACAGGTGAGCAGGTGGGTGCGCTTGCTATGAGTGAACCGGGTGCCGGATCCGATGTAGTCAGTATGAAACTTCGCGCCGAAAAACAAGGCAACGGTTATGTGTTGAACGGCAACAAGATGTGGATCACCAACGGCCCTGATGCCGATGTCCTGGTGGTTTACGCCAAGACCGATATGGATGCAGGTCCCAAGGGCATCACCGCTTTTCTGATTGAGAAAAATTTCACAGGTTTCAGCACAGCGCAAAAGCTGGATAAACTCGGCATGCGCGGTTCAAACACCTGCGAACTGGTATTCGAGAATTGCCAGGTCCCCCCGGAAAACGTGCTGGGCGTTGAAGGCGGCGGTGTACAAGTACTGATGAGTGGCCTCGATTACGAAAGAGTGGTTCTCTCCGGCGGCCCGCTCGGTATTATGGATGCCTGTATGGATGTCGTTCTGCCCTATGTGCACGAGCGTAAACAGTTTGGCCAATCGATTGGTGAATTCGAACTGATGCAAGGGAAACTCGCAGACATGTACAGCACCATGAATGCCTGCAAAGCCTATGTTTATGCAGTGGCTGCTGCCTGCGACAGAGGTGAGACCAGTCGTAAAGACGCTGCCGGTGTGATTTTGTATTCAGCCGAGAAAGCGACCTGGATGGCACTTGAAGCTATTCAGTCACTCGGTGGTAACGGCTATATAAACGATTACCCAACCGGACGTTTACTGCGTGATGCAAAGCTCTATGAAATAGGCGCCGGCACGTCCGAAATCAGACGTATGCTGATTGGCCGCGAGCTCTTCTCGGATACCGTATAACAGTTTTTAGAGATTATTAAATTATGAGCAACGACGACCCAATTGTAATAGCCAACTTATCTCGCACACCCATGGGCGGTTTTCAGGGCGCGCTAAGCGATGCCACTGCGTCCGAGTTGGGTGCCGCAGCCATTGCTGATGCCATAAAAAGAGCCGGTGTAAAACCCGAACAAATCCAGGAAGTCATTATGGGTTGTGTGTTGCCAGCAGGTCAGGGACAAGCCCCTGCACGCCAGGCGGCACTAGGCGCCGATCTGCCGTTGAACACCGGTTGCACAACGATCAATAAAATGTGTGGCTCCGGCATGAAGGCCGTGATGATGGCTCACGACACACTGCTGGCCGGTGACAATCAAATGATGATCGCAGGTGGCATGGAAAGTATGACCAACGCACCCTATTTGGCACCCAGAGTTCGTTCGGGTTTGCGCATGGGTCATGCAGCCTTGCAGGATCATATGTTTCTCGACGGTCTGGAAGACGCTTACGACAAAGGACGGTTGATGGGTACCTTTGCCGAGGAAACCGCCACACTTTATCAGTTCACTCGCGAGCAACAGGATGACTTTGCGATACGTTCAGTCAAGCGCGCACAAAAAGCCATTAGCGATGGTACCTTCGCTAAAGAGCTGGCCCCGTTTACAGTTAAGGGACGTAAAGGTGACACAGTTGTCGACTCTGATGAACAACCCCCGAAAGCCAAACTGGAAAAAATACCAACACTACGCCCGGCATTTGCCAAAGACGGTACTGTCACCGCTGCTAATTCATCATCCATTTCCGATGGCGCTGCAGCACTGGTATTAATGAAGCGCTCTGTTGCAGAGAAAAACGGTATTGAATATCTGGCGACAATAACAGCCCACGCCGGTCATGCCCATGAGCCCCAGTGGTTCACCACGGCACCCATAGGTGCGGTTGAGCGGCTGATGGCAAAGATAGACAAGAAGGTAGAAGACATCGATTTATTTGAAATCAACGAAGCCTTCGCTGTCGTGACAATGGCTGCCACTCGCGAGCTGGGTCTGGATGAAGAGCGCGTCAATGTTAATGGTGGGGCCTGCGCTTTGGGTCATCCCATCGGTGCATCCGGCGCGCGCATCCTGGTATCACTGGTCAATGCGTTGCGACAGCACAAACTCAAAACAGGTGTTGCAGCCCTGTGTATCGGTGGCGGCGAAGCGACTGCCGTAGCACTGGAGCTTGCCTCCTGACACCCTGTAGATGACAGACAGTACCGGTTGGGCGTTCAGGAATATTATGGAATATACAGAAGAACATCTGATGATTCGCGATATGGCGAGGGACTTTGCCACGGCAGAACTGGCACCTAACTCAGCGCAATGGGATCGCGAGGCAACCTTCCCGCGCGAGGCCATTCGCGAGATGGGCAATCTGGGTTTGCTCGGTATGCTGGTACCTGAAAACTACGGTGGCGCCGCTACCGACAACATCGCCTACTCAATGGCGCTCGAAGAAATTGCTGCAGGAGACGGTGCCTGTTCAACCATTATGAGCGTGCACAATTCAGTTGGCTGTTTACCCATTCTTAACTACGGCAGCGATGAACAAAAAGACGAATTTTTAACAGCGCTTGCCAGCGGCGAAAAGCTTGCCGCTTTTTGTTTAACAGAACCACAGGCAGGCTCTGACGCATCGGCGATCTCGACACGCGCCGAAATGGTGGGTAATCAATGGGTGCTTAACGGCACCAAACAATTCATCACCTCTGGCAGTACCGCAGATCTTGCCATCGTCTTTGCGGTAACCGACCCAACTGCCGGCAAGCGCGGTATGTCAGCCTTTATCGTACCGACAAATACAGCAGGGTACGAAGTCGCCAGCACCGAACACAAAATGGGGCAACGCGCATCCGATACTTGTCAGATCATTTTTAATGATTGCAAGATACCTGCTGGCAACCTGCTGGGCGAAGCCGGCGAAGGCTACAAGATTGCCCTCTCGAATCTTGAAGGTGGTCGTATCGGTATTGCTTCCCAATCAATCGGCATGGCACGCGCCGCCTATCAGGCGGCACTCGACTTTGCCGGAGAACGGGTTGCTTTCGGCAAACCCATTTTCGAACAACAGTCCATCGCCTTTTCACTCGCCGACATGGCCACTCAAATCGATGCGGCACGCTTGCTGACACATCGAGCTGCCGGCTTACGCAACAAAGGGGAAAGCTGTTTGACCGAAGCATCGATGGCAAAACTCTTTGCCAGTGAAATGGCGGAAAAAGTGTGCTCAGCTGCCATTCAAATACATGGTGGGTACGGCTATTTAAGTGACTTCCCTGTTGAACGTATTGCACGCGATGTACGCGTTTGTCAGATTTATGAAGGCACCTCGGAGGTGCAACGTCTGGTTATCAGCCGCGCTTTGCCTGATCGTGCGGCTTAGCACTGTGATAAATCAGTGAACAATTAAGCATGGACCTGCCATTACCAGAAGACGCCAAGCGCCTCGGTCATCTTGTCTATCTGTTACAAGCCCTGCATGTACTTTTTGGTATCACGGCGGTGATTGGCATGCTGGTTAACCATACAAAACACGAGCAAGTACGCGGCACACTGACAGAATCGCATTTTAACTGGCAAAAAATTTCCTTTTGGGTGTTAGCACCTGCTTATATAGCCGGCTTTTTGCATTGGATAGGTAACGGCAGTATTACGCTGCTGATGTTAGTTGCGACCCTTGCTGTGTACCGTATAGCCCGGGGTTGGTGGCAATTGCGAAACCGGCAAACAATCGGATTTCTCTGGTAGATTCTCTGATAGATCAACCTATGCTGACATTTGAAAGCAACATCAATACGACAGGGGATGAATTCCTGCAAAACAGCCAGCACATGCAATCGCTGGTTGAAGACCTGCAGGCGCGTGTGCAACAGGTCATGCTGGGCGGTGGTGAGAAATCAGTCGCCAAGCATCGAGCACGTAACAAGTTATTGCCGCGTGAACGTATTGATCTCTTGCTTGATGAAGGCTCACCGTTTCTCGAATGCTCACAGTTGGCAGCACACGATGTCTACGATGATGATGTGCCAAGCGCTGGCATTGTTACCGGTATCGGCTGGATACATGGCCGACCTGTCGTTATCGTTGCCAACGATGCAACGGTCAAAGGCGGCACCTATTACCCGTTAACCGTTAAAAAACATCTGCGTGCGCAAGAGATAGCCAGACAGAACCACCTACCCTGTCTTTATCTGGTTGATTCCGGTGGCGCCTACTTACCATTGCAGGATGATGTCTTTCCGGATCGCGATCATTTTGGCCGCATATTTTTTAATCAGGCAACGCTTTCAGCTGATGGCGTAGCACAAATTGCGGTTGTTCTTGGATCCTGCACTGCAGGTGGTGCTTATGTACCGGCCATGTCGGATGAGAGTGTTATCGTCAAAGGCAATGGCACAATCTTCCTTGGCGGACCTCCATTGGTAAAAGCAGCAACCGGAGAGGTGGTAACTGCTGAAGACCTGGGTGGCGCCGATGTACACACCAGTCGTTCAGGAGTTGCTGATCACTTTGCCAACAATGAAACAGAAGCACTGGCAACTGCGCGAGACATACTCTCGACATTGAATCGCCCCGCTGCCGCTCACACAGTTGCTTTACATGGCAATTCCACTCCCTCTTTCGATGAACCCCTCTACCCAGTGCAAGAATTAAACGGTATCGTGCCGGCAGAATCACGCACGCCAGTCGATAGTCGCGAGATAATTGCACGCCTGGTTGACGGCAGTCGTTTTAATGAATTCAAATCCCGTTACGGCACAACCCTGGTGTGTGCCTTTGCCGAGTTACATGGTCACCCCATAGGCATAGTAGCTAACAACGGTGTACTTTTTTCAGAATCCGCATTGAAAGGCGCACACTTTATCGAACTGTGCGCGCAACGGCGTATTCCCTTATTGTTTTTACAGAACATCACCGGCTTTATGGTCGGTGAAAAATACGAATCCGGTGGCATCGCCAAAGACGGCGCCAAGATGGTAACGGCTGTGGCCTGTGCCAAGGTGCCTAAATTTACGGTGATCGTAGGGGGGAGTTTCGGTGCCGGTAACTACGGCATGTGTGGCCGCGCTTTCGATCCACGTTTTGTATGGATGTGGCCAAACGCACGTATATCGGTGATGGGCGGAGAACAGGCGGCAGGCGTCTTGTCACAAATAAGAATGGATGCGATGCAAGCACGCGGCACGCCCATGACAGATGATGAGCTGCGCGAATTTCGCCAACCGCTGCTCGACCAATACGAAAGCCAGGGACACCCCTACTATGCCAGCGCCCGTCTTTGGGACGACGGCATCATCGCGCCCGCAGATACGCGATCAGTCCTGGCATTGGCAATGGCAGCATCACTCGACGCGCCGGTGCAAGAATCGCGCTTTGGCGTATTCAGGATGTAGACATGGGTAACGTTATCCACGAAAGCAATGAATCCGGCGTACACCGCCTGACACTGGCTCGCAGTGAAGTTCACAATGCGTTTGATGATGGGGTTATCGACGAGTTGACTGACCATTTACGCGAATGCGCTTGTGAAGAACCCCGGGTTCTCATTCTGCAAGCCGAAGGCAAAAGCTTTTCAGCCGGCGCAGATCTTAACTGGATGAAACGCAGCGCCAGTTACAGCAAAGAAGAAAATCATGCAGATGCCTATGCACTTGCGCAAATGCTTAAGCTACTGGACTCCTTTCCTTGTCCGACCATTGCTGCTGTACAAGGTGCTGCTTTAGGCGGAGGCGTGGGACTGGTTTCATGTTGTGATATCGGTATCGCATCTTCTGCTGCACAATTCGGCTTAACTGAAGTTCGTCTCGGTTTGATACCGGCAACCATAAGCCCGTTTGTTATAAACGCTATAGGCGCACGTCCTGCACGACGCTATTTTGCTACCGGAGAACGTTTTGATGCTGACACAGCGTTACGCATCGGGCTGGTGCATCAGGTGGTTGAACCGGATGCATTGGTGACAACTGTCGACGCACTTGTCGATCAATTATTGCAATGCAGCCCGCAAGCACAACGCTCCGCAAAGGATCTAATCAATTGGGTATCACCACGACTGTCAGACAGTGAAGGCATCGACAATCCCTTGCTTGATGATGTTGCTACCGCCATAGCGCAGGCACGAGCCAGTGAACAGGGCCGTGAAGGTATCAGCGCTTTTCTGGAAAAGCGCAAACCTGGATGGATACCCTCATGAACAACATGTTCGACTGTATCCTGATTGCCAATCGTGGCGAGATCGCCTGTCGCATCATACGCACGACCAAACGATTAGGGATTCGTACAGTCGCTATTCATTCTGATATCGATGCTGATGCCTTGCATGTAGAGATGGCTGATCATGCGGTATCTCTTGGTGGTGAAACAGCTGCAGAGAGTTACCTTAAAGGCGACGCCATTATTGCAGCGGCTCTGAACAGTGGTGCTCAAGCTATCCATCCCGGTTACGGATTTTTATCCGAGAACGCAGCCTTTGCACGCGCCTGCGAGCAGAACAACATTGTTTTTATCGGTCCACCGGCTACAGCCATGGATGCCATGGCATCAAAATCTGCTGCCAAGAAGTTGATGCAGGACGCCGATGTTCCTGTATTGCCCGGTTATCACGGTGATGCACAAGACACACAAAGCCTGATTAATGCAGCAACCGATACCGGCTTTCCTCTTATGTTGAAAGCGAGTGCTGGTGGTGGCGGTAAAGGCATGCGTATCGTGCAGGAGAGCGCTGAATTTGAAGCCATGCTGGACGCAGTCAAACGCGAATCACTATCGAGCTTCGGCGATGATCACGTGTTGTTGGAGCGTTACGTTGAACAACCGCGCCATATAGAGATACAAATCTTCAGTGATACCCACGATAACCACCTGCATCTGTTTGAACGTGATTGTTCCGTGCAACGCAGACATCAAAAGGTACTGGAGGAAGCCCCGGCACCTGGCCTTGATGAAGCAACCCGACAACGAATGGGTGAAGCGGCAGTCAACGCTGCGCGCGCGGTAGGTTATGTCGGCGCTGGTACAGTTGAATTCATTGCCGACACCGATGGCAGTTTTTACTTTATGGAAATGAATACACGCCTGCAGGTAGAACATCCGGTGACAGAGATGATCACCGGTGTTGATTTGGTTGAATGGCAACTTCGTGTGGCTAAGGGTGAAAAACTGCCACGCCAACAGAATGAGATAAACGCTACTGGCCATGCGATTGAAGCACGATTGTATGCAGAAGATCCGGCCAATGAATTTTTACCGTCCAGTGGCCGATTGGATGTGCTGTCATTTGCTGAAGCTGAGTTTAAGGGTGAGACCCCCACTCTACGGATTGAAACGGGAGTGCGTCAGGGTGACACAGTATCGGTTAACTACGATCCAATGATTGCCAAGATTGTTGCACTGGGTAGCTCGCGACAGGATGCTTTGGACAAGCTCTCCAATGCACTAGCTGACACTGTGGTTGTTGGCCCAACGACCAATCTGCAGTATCTACGTTATTTATTAGCACAACCCGGTTTTAGAGAAGGCGGTGTGACTACCCGTTTTATTGAATCGCTGGAAGCTGCAAATGAAAACGCAGATCAAAGCCTATGGCAAGATCCCAAAGCTGCGATAGCAATTGCCAGTTGTGCGCGTTTTCAGCGTTTAAACAACCACTCCGATCAACTATCGGGTTGGCGGATGAATACTTCCAACACCTCTTCAAGTTTGTGGCTGAGTGACGACAAGCAATGTCGGGTAGCTGTTCAGATGGATGATGCAGCCAATCAATACACAGTATCTATCGAACCCCTGCAGGAAAAAGAAAAAAAATCAGTCTGGAGGGTTGAACAACTGCGTGTTAAACAGCTTTCAACTTATAACAACTCAGCCTTGCGCGTGAATGCAGTTGTAAGCACGGAGACTGCAGATAAAAATAATCAACAACAACTATCTGCAACTATCGCCGAGTCTTTAACCAACACCATCATCTACCCCCTAACGCAATCGGAAGGTAATGACACACTTTGGCCACACAGCCTACGCCTGCAACACAACGCATTGGCTTCAGTCAGAAGTCACAGCGACGATTCGGCCGGTAGCCTGCGCGCACCCATGCCCGGAAAAGTAATCGCAATTAACGTCAATGTCGGTGACCAGGTCACCGAAGGTCAGACATTGATGGTGGTGGAAGCGATGAAAATGGAACACGCGATCACAGCGCCAACCGCTGGATCCATAACAGAGATAGGCTACGCGGTAGGAGATTCAGTCAACGAGCGATCCACGCTGTTGCAGCTGGATGAATCCTAGGCATAAGATTTTGCAATCGACTGTTGCATCATTCATTGGCAGCAAGAGATAATAATCCGCGATTTAACTCCACGATTCTTATCTCACATAACCGAGCAGTAACAACATGAGCAATCCTGAAAGTCCGCAAAACGCACCCTACCCAGTCGAGGTAGAAGAGGGCCAGAACTACTTCTGGTGTAGTTGCGGCAAGAGTAGCAAGCAACCCTTCTGCGATGGCTCACACAAGGGCACAGAATTCACACCGGTTAAATACACAGCAGAAAAATCAGGCAAGGTATTTTTCTGTGGTTGCAAGGTAAGCGGCAACCCACCGCTTTGTGATGGTTCACACAAAAACCTGTAACCCATTCTCATTTTCTCAATGGCGGCATTCGGGTATGGGCCTGAATCCGCTAAATTCCCGTAGAATGCAGTCATGAGTGTTCATGACTTCAAACTCGAATCCCCACCAAGGGCTAAGACTACCTTCCGCCCCAAAGAACCACTCTATTCCCTGTTACGACAAATGCCACTGGCATCATTAAAGTTCACCCTGGAGCAACTTAACAATTATCAGGAAGCAGCAGAGCTTGATGATGTGTTACCTGAGACAGGACTGACACGCAGAGAAACGATCGAGCATGTCTTGCATGTACTGGAAGATGGCAGACGCTGATTGTTACAACTGTGTCCGGCACGCCCGGTGTTGTATCTGTTTCTTCAATTGTGTTTACAACGAGGGTATTCATTGTCAATTTTGCGACACATTCACGTAGTTTGTTAAGACTGCGATGTATGCAAAGACGCAGGGATTCTGTTACAGATTTGCGCTTACGAATAAGCGCAACAATTCTGCAATTCCAGACCCTAAATTCGCTGATAGACTCTGATGTAATCAATTTCGTAAGTCGCTGGAAACCGTGTGGTTT
>CAYPMR010000047.1:0-31267 GCA_964411665.1 uncultured Granulosicoccaceae bacterium
GATACCGAGGCTTCGCCCGCCAAGCGTGTCGTTAACCATTTCGCGAACTTCCATGGTTCGTCGAGGATAGGCACGAGATTCCCCGTTTACCTCGATGCCAAAAACAATTTCATCATCTTTTATCCATCTGGCATCTTCAGCAGAGGTCACATCCGGGTTATCCGCAGCCGCAATACAATTACAGACGGTGTCAGTCTCGTTATAGGCGCGATTGTCTATCAGTACGCCACCCCAGGACACAAGCCGCCAGTCGATAGAACCTTCAACAAATAATTTGTCCCAACCGGGAAAGTTCGACGTAAAAATAGTGCGCTTATAGTCAAGATAATCGGGCGGGGCGGGAATGTCCCAGGCAAGCAAGTGACTCGTTACACTGTGCCAGGAGCTGCGACCTTTGAATGTCTTGCCCAGCAAATCAGACGCGGCTTGACTCAGTGCTTTGTGCCTTCGCCTGGAGGTGGTGAATCGCAACATATCACTGATTACCCATGCGAGCCGCGGATCGCCAGACTTTCCAATATCGGTGAGAGCCTGTTTCTGATTATCGCCCCATCTAGTCAGCTTTGTGCCGTCGATAAAAGCCAATGCCGCGGAAATCTGTAACGCGTGTGACAGCGGGCCTGTAGGTACTTCAGGAGCCTCCCCATATTCTTCAATCACATAATCGGGTAAAGAGCTTGATGATTGCCCATGTGCGAAGGGTAAAAAGCCGCAGAGTGCTAGTGATAGTGCAACAACCTTAAGAAAAGAGAGTCGACTCTGTTTCATCTGATTCGGAATCCTGAATAATAAGATGCGTTACATCTGTAGCTTTATTATCAGAGTAGGTAGGCAATCAGAGGTTCCTGCAAGTAAGGCTAAGATTTCACCAGCGCCAGGGAATTAGTCACTTTTTGATTAAATAGTGTTCGATTACAATGGTCCAGCCCCATTAATTGATCCAATCGATAAAAATTTCGCTTAACATAGCTGACTATGAAAAAACCAAATGTTTTGATGATCGGTACTGGCGAATACACGACAGGAGTTGTGGGCGCCCAAGGTGGGAAATCGGATAAGGGTGCGGGCGTGATCGCATTGACCCTATTTGATTTGCGAAAACGAGGACTGGTTGATCAGCTTCATATGGTCGGCACCAATGGGACGAAGTTTCCACAGATTCGGGATCATATGCAGAAGATGATCGGCGACGTATACAAGGGCCTTGATCTTGGATTCCAAAGCTACCCAGCGGACAATGTACAAAATAATCCCAATGCCTATGTTGATGCATTAGGTCAAATGGAGAAGGGTGATGTCGTCACAGTGTTCACGCCTGATGATACACATTTCCCCATAGCTGCTGAAGCAGTGAAACGGGGCTGCCACGTGTTGATGGCGAAACCCTTAGTGAAAACTGTAAAGGAACATCAGAACCTTCAGCAGCTAGCAGAAGAACACAATGTGCTAGTGGCTATAGATGTTCACAAACGGTGGGACCCTATCTATATAGATGCACGTGACCGAATACGTGGGATGGGTGACTTCAGTTATTATCACTCCTATATGAGTCAACCTAAATCGCAATTGGGAACGTTCGCGGGTTGGGCCGGCAAGTCAAGCGATATCAGTTACTACCTTAACTCTCATCATATTGACTTCCACTGTTGGTCCGTGCAGGAATTTGCCACACCAGTCAGTGTGACGGCAATGTCATCCACCGGCGTAGCACAAGAACAGGGGCTGGATACAGAAGATTCAATAACGCTTATCGTAAAATGGAAAAACACAGCAACTGGAAACCTAGGCACTGCCCTTTATACAGCATCATGGATAGCTTCTCAGAGTGATGTTCATTCCCAACAACGATTCTTCTACGCTGGACATACTGGCGAGATCAATGTAGACCAAGCACATAGGGGTTATACAATAGCGCTCGATGCAACAGGATTAGCATCACCCAATCCGCTATACATGAAATACACACCATCGGCAGCGGGTGAGTTCGCAGGTCAATCAGGTTATGGATATCGAAGTATTGAATCGTTTGTTAAAAGTGCAAATGACATTAACAACGGCATAGCCACAATTTGCGACGCTCGCTCTGATTTAGCCACCATTCAGGACACGCAGTGGCTAACGGAAATACTTGAAGCGGGTCGGATTAGTCTGGACAACGGTGGAACGACTCAAATGCTAAGTCCGTAAAATTTATTGAAGCTCCACGGAATACAATCCTGATCTCGCCGTTATAAACAGCGTAGTACCACTAGGTCCGCCGAACGTACAATTTGCAGGCTGTTCAGGAACCTCAATCACTCCCAAAAGCGCGCCATCAGGAGCAAAGACTTCAACTCCGGCAACTGATGTCACAAACACATTGCCTTCAGCATCAACTGCCATGCCATCCGCGAAACCAGCAGTTGTCGCGAACGTCTCAACCTCGCCGACACTGCCATCTTCTGCAACCGGCCAGCTGAGGATTTGTCCACCCGACGAAAACGCGACGTATAATCGATCTTGATCCGGGGAGAGTGCAATGCCGTTAGGCAGGGTCTCGATACCATTACACCAGAACTGTGACAAACTTCCATCAGCTGTCAAACGGTATACACCGGAACAACCAATCTCACTTGTTTCTGGATTTATACCAAAGGGAGGATCGGTAAAGTACACATCACCATTGTCATGTAGCGCAAGATCATTGGGAGAATTAAACAAACTCCCATTAAAACGATCCGCCAACACTACGACACTACCAGACTCCTCCTGTCGACTCAGCGTACGGCATTTTGCGTGGCGATGAGCAGACGATCTTGCTGGTCGAACGCGAGTCCGTTGGTCTGTTGGTTTTCAAGGAAGGGCTCTATAGAGCCATCAGGAAGCAGGCGAAATATAGTGTTTACGGGGATGTCGCTAAAGTAGAGTGAATTGTCACTTGATCTGTAAGCTGGTCCTTCAAGAAAACGAAACCCTGTGCCTATACTCTGCACTGATCCTATACCCTCTAGTGGATTGGTGGGTGTGGATTCAACGTTTTGCGAACTATCCGGTGTTCCAACGTCTGATGTCTCACTGTCAGCAGACATATCCGCTTCTGCGGCAGTCTGTTCACCAGACAATTCATCAAGATTATCGTCTGTTGTTGTCGTACCCCCATTACTACTACAGCCTATAGAGAAACTTACTATAAGCGTGACGATTGCAAAGATTTTACTGCGCATAGATCTTCCAGATAAATGTCGTTGATTACTCATGGATATCAGTCAGCCATCGATGGCATCTCTTCACAATAGCGTTTCTGAAAGTACGCAACGCCTCGCTCATGCCGTGGCGACAACGGCCCCGGATTGTACAAACCAGATTGATAATTTTGATGGGTCGCCAGACAGATGGAAAAGTCCTCTTCAATAACAGCAATATTCGCATCAATCGTTCGCTGTCGCTCGGCTTTTCCTGCTGCGCTTATGTCACTAAAATAGAAACGATAAATTAATTGTGTTTTACCTGCCGATAGCGGATTGATCCGCGATGTATTCATCCCCCCATCAAACAATGACAATGTCCAGTTTGGCCACATCCAAAGCCATCTGCCCTGGTAAAACAAATCACCTCTCGGTGGAGCGGTCATTCTTATTAAGCCATCGACTGCAGTGGTTTCGAACTTACTAAAATCAATTGCCTTAAAAAACTCCGGATGAATGCCCGGAATGTGATAGCCCTCTACAAAGTTGTCGGTATAGATTTTCCAGTTTGCATCGAAAACAAGCTCTTTGGTCTCTACCAGATTGTAGTCCTCCATCGGTACATCGGTAAGCTCATCTATTGTGGCACCAAGTTGATCGAACAAACTGATGTCTGGCTCGATTGCTATAAATACGAGATTACGCCACACCTCAATTTTAATCGCCTCAAGCGGCCAGTCTTCAATAAGAAAAGATTCATCTTCGCCAAACCACGGCGCATGTTTGAGTTCGCCAGTCGTTCGATAGAGCCAGTTATGGTAAGGACAACGCAGCGTATCGCAGTTACCTGCACCGGGTTCGAGGAGTCTTGCCCCTCGGTGGCGACAAACGTTTAAAAATGCACGCAACTCCCCGTCGCTACCGCGTATCGCCATTACTGCCATACCTGCAATGTCACCACTGACGTAGTCACCATGATCTTTTAGTTGTGCTGAATGACAAAATAACTGCCAGTGACGACGAAATAGTGTGCGCTTCTCCTGTTCGAAGATACAATTGTTCGTATAGCGGGATGCAGGCATGTTTTCCATGGTTGCTTTTCCTTCCTATGCAGTAACGTTTTTGAAACGTCTGGTCAGACGTCCGTGTTTACTACAAGAGCTTTTCGAGTAAAATGACTTAATCTGATTTATTGTACTCCAACTCATGATCCAGCTGACTCGTCTTACCTCAACCGAACGTGCTTCGATGCTGGAAAAAGGTGAGATAAGCACACGCGATTTACTAAAGAGCAGAATCATAAAATGACTGAAGCAATAGTCGGAAAAGCTGCACCGGCATTCAATTTGCCTTCCACTGGCGATAAATCTGTCAGACTGAGTAGCCTGAAAGGCCAAAACGTAGTTGTTTATTTTTACCCACGTGATGCTACTCCGGGTTGTACGACCGAAAGCCAAAACTTTAGAGATGCGATAAAGAAATTTGCCAAAACAGATACTCTTGTCATCGGTATCTCACAGGATTCGATCAAAAGCCACGAAAAATTCCACACTAAGGAAAAGCTGAATTTTAATCTGCTGTCGGATGAAACTGGAGAAACATGTCGTAAATACAGGGTTCTAAAAATGAAAAATATGTATGGTAGAGAGTTCGAAGGTATTGAGCGCTCAACTTTTTTAATTGACCGCAAGGGTGTGATCCGAGCCGAGTGGCGTAAGGTTAAGGTACCCGGACATGTTGATGAGGTTTTGGCAGCTGCCAAAGATCTGCCCAGTTGAAGACTCTGATTACCTGATGTTATCGCTTAACCAATTGCCACTATCGATCAAGTAATATTCCATTTTTCATTAATCAGGATTCAATAGCCGGTCCAATTCGCCGCTTGCATCAAGCGCCATCAGATCCTCGTCACCGCCAATCGGAACGCCATTTATCAATATCTGCGGCACCTTCTTGCGCCTACAGCGGCGCAGCATCTCACTGCGCTCCAATGGCATTAGATCAATCAGGTATTCGATGTAGTCGATCTGCTTTGAATCCAGTAACTTACGCGCAGCCAGGCAATGCCGACAGAAGCTGGTACCGTAAATTTCAACGTTTGCGGTCATTACTTATCTTAGTGCTTTGCACATGAATCGCCAATTCCTAACTCAGATCATTCAGGTCTGTGCTTGATAACAAGGTAGTAAAAAAAGGCGCATAGGTCAGCACCGGGCCTTGTTGCACGCCAAGATCATTGAACGCATCCACAACACAGTTAAGTCGCTCAAGGTCATCGGGTGCTTCAGACAAGTTGCGCAAAGTCACAAGAAGTTCATCGATGTTCGTGGGATCCAGGTTAGCTTCCAACATACGAATGGTCGTATCGACTTGCTCCTGATTAATCACGGATTTTCGATTAACTGCGGCTAACTGACCGAAATCTTCCTCTTTAATGCGCTGCTTTACAGTACGTATAAAATTCGCGAACGTCTCCGCATCCGGCAAATCAATGAATAATTTGATCAAAGCCTCGCGATTGACTTCACTGAGGAAATACATCATCGATCCATCTACCACTGGTTCCGGGGACAACACAGACAGTACAACCGATAGCTCCTCATCGCCGAACGGGCTTGAAATCCTGTATTCAATCGTATCGTCAACCAGTTCGAACTCACGAGTTCCGCGATCGGGGTCTTTTTGAACAATTTTAGTGATCATAATGTCCCGTAATTCTTATGAGCTAACATCATAGCCACATGAATCACTTTTTGTGTATATTTCATTAATGATTGCCTGCGAGATATCTGATGAGTTTTGACGACATACTAAAAAAAGCCAAATCCGACATGACTACCTACGGATGGTCGTTTATGTATGTCGATACTGATCAAGTCCATGGGATTGAATCATTCAGCTACACCATCGGTTTCGAGAAATCTTACAATCATCCTGAGATCATCACCTTCGGACTCCCGGCAGAATCCGCCCACGGCATTTTAAGTGCGACAGCTGCTGCGATAAAGGAGGGCGAAAGCTTGCCTTTGCATGTACCCGTAGAGAACATTCTCGGGGGCGACCTCAAGGTGTTGTTCAAGCCGCTGGATCGCGATTGCTATAAGGACTACATTAGCGTAGCGATAGAGGCCTACCAAACAACGGATTTTCGCACTCAGGTCATGTTGTGGCCTGACAAGGAAGGTAAGTACCCCACCGAAAATGAATACAGTATCAAGGTGCAACGCCATGCGTTGAAGGTTATCTCAGCATCCGATGATTTTGACATACCCGCGCTAGAGAAAGATAAACACTTGCACTAGGAAGTTGGAAAAACAAAAAAAGCAACTAGCCGAATAAAATTCGATGGAAACAGTATCGATATTGATAGATGTTCAAAACGTCTATTACACAACCAGAGACGCTTACAGGCGCCACTTCGACTACCGCAAATTCTGGACGGCTGCGACAAAAAACAGAAAGCTGGTCCAGGCAACAGCCTATGCGATTGACCGCCAGGACCAACAACAGATCAAATTTCAGAATATTTTAAAAACAATTGGATTTGAAGTGAAGCTGAAACCCTTTATCCAGCGTTCTGACGGTTCCGCGAAAGGCGATTGGGATGTTGGCATTGCTCTGGATGCGATGGCATATGCCGAAAACAGTGATGTGATCGTTCTGGTGTCAGGTGATGGTGATTTTGATTTGCTGGTGGATCGGATTAAGACAAAACATCACTCTTTGGTCGAGGTTTATGGTGTTGAATGTTTAACTGCTGACTCATTGATCAATGCAGCAGATCAATTTGTATCAATTGATACCAGTTTGTTAATGAAATGAACTTTACACAGATCCAGTAATGTAGGGATCTTGCCATCACACGGAACTTCAATAGTACAAAAAATCGAATAGAACCAAACCGTTTAACCCAACGGCAAGTTTATAAAATCTGACTGCATTTGATGCATATTTACCATGGTTCCCCAGGCTGCTGACATGACACTATTTGTTGAAAGGATGAACGCTTTTTGCCATCAACTCGCTGAAGCTGACATCGACGTCGCACTGATCACCGATGACGACAACGTCTACTACCTCACCGGCTACTACGATTACTTGCACATGGAGTTCGGGCGCCCAACAATTCTTGTTGTGTCACGTGACGGCGACAGTTTGCTGATCACACCTAGTATCGATTTAAACACTGCTCAAGACGCAGCCAGGGTAGATCGTATAGTTGCCTGGAATGATGGTATGGGGGATGAATGGCGCGCGGAACTCCCCGGCGCGCTGCGCGGCGCTAAACGCTTTGCACTGGAACCTGAGCACATGCCACCGTTAGTGCGTACCTACATAAACCAAATAGCAGAGTCGCAAGAACAAACAAACGCCACACCGATTCTAGCCAAATTGAGAATGATCAAATCTGAAGAAGAACTGCAATTGGCCCGTCATGCAGGAATGGTCGCCAATACAATGATGGCGGCCGGGCGCGATACCATTGCTGATGGTGTGCCTGAATACGAGGTCGCACTGGCTACTTCAATGGCTGGTACACGTAAAGCCGCTGAACTTCTTGCATCCCATTACAGTGATGCTGACATGTCGCCGAACACACACTTTCTACAAATCATGGCCTCTGGTGACACCATCACCAAAACACATCACCGGGCATCCACAAGAGTTATGCGCCACGGCGAGCCGGTATTTTTATGCTTTTGCGGCATGACCAACTTCCACCGTTTTAAACTCGGATTCGATCGCACGTTTTGGATAGGCGAGATTGGTGATGCCACTCAACAAACGGTGTACGAAGTAGCTGTCGCCAGCCAGAGGGCCGCGCTTGATGCGATGCGCCCAGGGGTCACCGCCGAAAGCGTACACGCAGCCTATGCAGAAGTAATACAGGATGCAGGTTATGACTATCCGTTTCGCTGCGGACGCGCCACAGGCTATAGCTTTCTTGAAACCCCGCAACTGGTTACAGGCGATCAAACCATCCTGCAGCCCGGCATGGTATTGGCAGTTGACGGCTCTGTTTCGGTAGAGACGTTCCGCGCACAAGTGGGTGACAGTTTCATCATTACGCAAGACGGCTGGGAAGCTGTGACAGATCATCCAAAATCAATCGAAAACGTTATTGTTTAATGGGTGGCGGTGACTTTAAAGGATTCAAACAATCGAAACAGGACACAGTCTTACCACCAGTACTGCAAGCAAAGCCAAGAATTGAAGCTAATAGGGATATAGAAATATTCTGTGCAAAATCCCGGCTACTGATAAGCAGTTACGTTGTACTATGGATTGACAATCAGCACAGATTAAAACACATTGTATTTTTACCCAAGGATTCAGGCATTTTTGCGAAGATATACATGAAAATCGTTGCTTACTGCTCAAAATTAAAGGATTGAAATCCAGCAAAGCGCCAGGAAACCTCTATGAACAATCACCATGAAATAGTTAGAGCTCACGAAAACATTGACGGCTTCTTAAAGCACCGCTCTGAATGGAACGAAGATGTTGCGTCACAAATTGCCGAAAAAGAAGGTCTGAATCTAAGTCAAAAACACTGGGATGTCATTCATTTTATTCGTACTGAATTTTATGCCAATAACGGTATTCTTCCGTTGGAAGACGATATTAAGGATTGCATGACAAAAGAATGGAATTCACAGGTAACAGACTTGGATTTAACAACATTGTTTCCAGGAGGATCTAGCACGCAGGGTGCAAAGATAGCGGGATGCATCACAATGACAACCGTTAAGGATCTAATTTCGATTAAAGGCACTACAGTATGGTCCATCAAGCCTGATCAAACGGTCGTTGATGCACTAAGAATACTCTCAGAAAAGAATATTGGTGCTTTGATGGTTGTGGATAATGAGAAACTTGTTGGTGTGATGTCAGAACGTGATTTTACCCGGGACGTTGTCCTTAGCGATAAACACATCGAGGAAACGCGAGTTATAGAGATTATGTCTAACGATGTAGTGTCTGTATCTCTTGGCGATACATTGGATCAGTGCATGGAGCTTATGATAGATCGAGGATTTCGCCATCTTCCGGTTCTTGATAACGATAAATTGGCTGGCGTAATTTCGATGCCCGATTTGGTCAGGGTTATTGTAGAACAACAGCAGTCAGCTATTGCTCGTCTCCAAGACAATGACAGGGGTCGGACAATGGCAGGTAACTAGATCGATCCGGTTGTACTACTCGATCTATTGGATTTAGACCCAGTTCAATGAGATTCTGCAACGCTGAAATTAATCTGACAGAGAAGGCGGGGCGGCGAGCGACTCCCTTTGAACAATTTCGGTGTCGAACTCTATGCTCGCAGGTTGTGCCTCTTCGGAGATTTGCTTTAGCAGAAGTTGGGCTGCTGCTCCACCCATTTCTACCTGGGGTACGCGGACAGTCGTAAGCGGTGGAGTAACAACGGATGCGAGAGTAATATCATCAAACCCGGTGATTGAAACCTCCTTTGGTATGTTGATGCCTTTTTTTTGTGCTCTCACCACCGCGCCGGCAGCTAACACGTCATTTCCGCACACTATCGCAGTTGGTTGCTCACAGCGGAACATCAATTGTTCGAAAGCGTTTCCACCGTTTTCCACCGAATATTGCGTTTCAATGATCGCTGTCAATTTAGCGTTGTTGCCAAACGACTTTACTGCGCGTTTCACACCTTCTATTCGTTCGCTGGCGCGGTCATTGTCTCTGGAGCTTCCAGCGATCATCGCTATTTTTCGATGTCCAAGCTCTAGAATCTGACGAGTCATGGCGTAAGCCGCCTTGCTGTTATCAAAACCTGCGAACACCCGGGCAGGGTCAGACTTGTAGCTCCAGGAAATAACGTAAGGGATTTTTCTCAAAGTCAGATAATCAATAGATTCCGGTGCGCGAGATTCACCAATGAGTAGCAGTCCGTCTGCACCCTGAGCCATAAGCGACCGAATCTGCTGGAATTCCTTTTCGTTGTCGTATCCTGTACTGGCCACAAGCAAAGTTATCCCCGACTCTGCAAGCTTTTCCTGAAACGCTTGTAGTCCGCTAGCGAACATGGAATTTGCCATGGTAGGGATAATGGCGCCGACGGTGTTGCTTTTGCTTGATGCCAGCACCCGACCACCATGATTGGGCGTATAGCCCATCTTGCGGATCACAGCTTCAATACGGTTGCGCGTCGGTTTCGCAACCTTTGCAGGATCATTAATTGCCCGAGAGATCGTTGCGGTCGACACCTTGGCAGCTTGGGCTACATCTTCAATCGTCGGGTAGTTCGGCTTCTTCATGTCAATAATCTTGGGGTGAAAAGCTTCTTCAAATAACGCACTGTAGAAGTCGTCGAGCCTCTCCATGCTATAAAATAAACTGCTCGAATGTAAGCGCTTGCATTTCCCATTTCAAGCGCTTACACTTGCAATGTAAGCGCTTACATTGTTGTAAAATAGCCGTTAATCAGACTAGAGTGTATTCGACAGTTTATGTTGAAGGTCTACAGCGACATACCCGTCTTATCGCCCCTCATTTTTGATAAAATTTACCTATAGCATGGCCGTTCAATGAACAGAAATTATCTTAAAAAAGCAACTAAAACAGCAAGTAGTGACGCGACAGACGTACGCGATACCGTGCAAGGCATCCTTGATGATATCGAACAAGGAGGTGATGACGCCGCCATGCGCTATGCCGCAAAGTTTGATCAGTACGAAGGCAATATTCTTCTAACTGATGACGAGGTTGAAGCGGCTTGTGCATCTGTACCACAAGCACTTAAAGACGATATTGCCTTTGCACACGACAACGTCAAGCGCTTTGCCGAAGTGCAAAAGCAAACCATCTCTGATGTAGAGCTTGAAGTTATACCGGGCTTTGTACTGGGACAAAAGAGCATTCCGTGTAACTCGGTCGGTTGTTACATCCCTGGTGGACGATACTCGCATGTTGCCAGCGCTATCATGACGGTGACCACGGCAAAAGTTGCCGGCTGTGGTCATATTGTGGCTTGTTCGCCGCCTGCCAAAGATTCGGGTGTAGCGCCAGCCATTGTTTATGCAGCCACCTTGTGTGGTGCTGATAAGGTCATGGCAATGGGTGGCGTGCAGGGCGTTGCTTCAATGGTGTTTGGACTGTTTGGTTTGCCTGCAGCCGATATGTTAGTGGGGCCGGGCAATCAGTTTGTTGCTGAAGCTAAAAGAATCTTATACGGTCGAGTCGGTATCGATATGATCGCAGGTCCGACAGACAGCTTAATCCTTGCTGACGATTCTGCAGATGCTAAGATTGTTGCAGCGGATCTGGTCGGGCAGGCAGAGCACGGCTATAACTCGCCCGTTTGGTTGGTCACCGATAACCGTCTGCTGGCAGAGAAAGTACTCGAGTTAGTGCCCGGGTTAATTGCTGATCTACCTGAAGTTAATCGAGTGAACGCCGAAGCCGCATGGCGTGACTACGCCGAAGTAATTTTGTGTGAAAATCGCGAAGAGATGGCGCAAACCTCTGATGAATACGCACCAGAACATTTAACCGTTCAAGCCCGTGATATCCCATGGTGGAAGGAACGTCTTAAGTGCTATGGATCAGTATTTCTAGGTGAAGAAACCACCGTAGCGTTTGGTGATAAGGCATCGGGTACTAACCATGTGCTGCCAACCGGCCGCTCGGCCAAATACACCGGTGGTTTGTCGGTACACAAATACATGAAGATCGTCACCTGGCAACAAGCCACTCGCGAGGGCTCAAAGGCAGTAGCAGAAGCGACTGCCAGAATTTCGCGCCTGGAGGGCATGGAAGGCCATGCTCGAACCGCCGATATTCGTCTAGCCAAATACTTTCCCGATGAAAAATTTCAACTGCAGTAACGCCTGAGGAAATTACAACCGTGTCAGTGAGTGAAAAAATTGTCAAAGACTTCAAGGCTAATAACATTAGCTTTGTTACCACTGTGCCGTGCAAGCAGCTAGCAGGGGTTATCGATGCAATAGACGCCGATGAATCGATTTATCACATACCGTCTAATAAAGAAGACGAGGGTATGGGCTTGTGTGCCGGTGCATATATGGGGGGTAAGCGGCCAGCTATTATTATGCAAAATACCGCTATCGGTGTAACCATCAATACCTTGGTAACGCTTACACAGTATTACCGCATGCCATTGCCCATGCTAATTAGCTACCGGGGTGAACTTGGAGAACCCGTTGCCTGCCAGGTAGAAATGGCCGTACATACTAAAGCGTTACTGGCGCAACTGAATATTCCCACTTACCACTTCCACAAAGAATCTGATGTCGATGAACTCGATGCCATTCTAAAACACACATTCATGTGCAATAAGCCTGTCGCTATACTGACAGATGCTTCTTTCTGGCAGGGGTACTGAAGATGATTCGTTCCGAAATTCTACGCGACATAGCCCCGGTAATTTCTGATCATCTGGTGATCTGTAATATAGGACTGCCCAGCCAGGAATTACATTCGATTGACGACCAGCCATCGAATTTCTACATGCTCGGGACCATGGGTTTGTCATCATCCATTGGTTTGGGTTTAGCGTTGGCGCAGGACAAAAAAGTTGTTGCCATTGACGGTGACGGCTCGGTGCTAACAAATTTCGGCACTCTGCCCACTATTGCCAATAACGTAGCTGATAATTTTGTGTTGTTGATCATCGACAACGGTAGTTATGGATCGACCGGAGATCAACCCACCTATGCGGGTAAAAAAACATCATTAACCGCAGTGGCAAAAGCATGTGGTTGTGAAAATGTTGTTGAGTGCAGTGCCGAAGATACCGCAGATGTCCTAAAGGCCGCGCTTGACGGTAACAAGATGACAATCATCGTGGCCAAATGCGAATCTGGCAACATCAAGGTTCCGGTCATCACGATGGACCCGGTAGTGATTCGCAATCGATTCATGGAATCGGTCGCATCCAAGGCATAGCGTCTATTTTTAACTCACAAGCAATCCATTGACGTGTTTGATCTATCTGGCAAAGTCGCACTTGTCACCGGTGCGACATCCGGTATTGGCCGCCAACAGGCCATTGCATTAGCAAAAGCAGGTGCTGATATTGTTGCACTAGGGCGACGTACTGATCGTCTGGACGGCACCATTGCTGAAATCGTAAAAGCAGGCGGACAGGGCAAAGGGCTGTGTGCTGACTTGTCGCTCACAGACTCTCTGGACGATTTAGCAATTCAAGCCACGAAGCAATTTGGGTCGATCGACATTTTATGCAACACAGCAGGTGTCAATTTACGCCAGCACGCCGACGATGTGACACTCGACTCATGGCGACAGACACTCGATCTTAACCTGGCTATACCCTTTTTCCTTGCCCAAAAACTCGTACCCGGTATGCGGGATAAAGGCTGGGGTCGCATCATCAATATCGCATCCTTGCAATCTACCCGTGCGTTTACCAATGGCATCGCCTACGGTGCATCCAAAGGCGGTATCAGTCAGCTGACTCGTGCAATGGCCGAAGCATGGTCTGGCGATGGGATCAACTGCAATAGTATTGCACCGGGCTTTTTCCCCACCGAACTGACAGCCCCCGTATTCGACGACAATGCAACGATTAAAAGCCTGGCAGCCAAGACAGCCATAGGGCGCAACGGCGAGCTTGAAGATCTTGATGGCGTGACCGTATTTCTAGCATCAAATGCTTCAGACTACATTACCGGCCAGACCATCGCTGTTGATGGCGGCTTTACCGCAAAGTAGATGACTATGAAAGCACTTGTATACACTGGTACTGAAGAGGTTATTTTCAGGGACGAACCTGAACCCGTTGCAGCTGACAACGAGGTGATGGTGAAAGTTGAAGCCAGTGGTATCTGTGGCTCAGACATGCATGCCTACCACGGTCACGATGAACGCCGCGTGCCACCACTTATCCTCGGACACGAAGCGTCCGGGATAGTCGTTGACGGCCAATATGCTGGTCAGCGTATGGTGATCAACCCATTGGTCACCTGTGGGCAATGCCGCGATTGCCTTTGTGGCAGAACCAATTTGTGTGCAACACGTGAAATCATCGGTATGCGCCATGCGGGTGCGTTAGCTGAATTCGTCACGATCGCAGAGCAGAATTTGATAGCTGTTCCGGACACGCTTGATATGGTGCATGCAAGTGTGATGGAACCTGCAGCGGTTTCGTTACACGGTATTGTTCTGGCTGAGAAAGTTCTGGATCGCCCGTTAAGTGAAAGCACCGCACTGGTCATTGGTGGCGGTGCTATCGGACTGCTTGCAGCGCTGTTCCTGCATCAAAAAGGCACGTCGCGAATCATGCTCGCAGAAACCTCCGCTAGCAGGCGTAAAACGGTTGAGCAAACAGGATGCTGCGATGTATTTGACCCGCTCAGCCAACAGCTACCGGCAGAATCAAGCTTTGATTTAGTCATCGACGCTGTCGGTTCAGGGACTACACGACATGACGCCTCACGTTACACCCGTCAGGGTGGGGTAATCTCCCATATTGGTCTGCAGGATAACGAACCTGGACTCGACATCAGAAAAGTGACGCTTCAGGAGATTACTATGATGGGCAACTATACGTATACGCAGACTGATCTTCAGGCAGCACTGAGCGCCATTGCCAGTGGTGCCATCGGCTCACTTGACTGGATAGAGACACGTCCTCTTCGTGACGGTGACAAAGCATTCAGGGATATACACCAGAACAAAACTCACGCGCCGAAGATCGTGTTACTGCCGTAGTGCCAGAATAAAAATCGTGCACTTGGTATTCGCCACACAAGAATTGAAGACATGTTATCAGCAGCCATGATTCCAGGGGCCTCTGCTTTTAGCTAGATGCTGCGTGTGGATAGCACTATCGTCTCACTAGCTTGTTCAACACCATTCAAATGAGGCGTTACCGTGTACAAGTAGCTTGTATTTGGAAGGAGGCCTGACTCAAACTGGCTGATCGCCGGACTATCTTGTCTGATGAGCTCACCATCTCGAAAGATGTCGTAAGTAACACCGGGGATAACATCACGGTTCCACGATAATTCCAACGCTGTGGACGAGAAAACGGCGCCGGTTAATTCTATAGGGGCTACGGTGGACTGTTGTGGTCCTGTCGTGGGTGGTTGTGGACCTGGTGAATCCGGTCCAAAGACTAAACCGGAACTCGTATCAAACGCGATACTACTGGATGCAACAGTAGCGCTATCGAGAACCGCCTCTACTTCATACACAAAGATGTTATTGGGAGGAAGCTGCGCCTCGAACTGGCTTATCGCAGGAGAGTTCTCACGAATTAATACACCGTCTCGAAAAATGTTATAGGTCACGCCCGATACCGATGAACGATTCCAGAACAGTTCTAATGCAGTGGATGAATACACTGCACCGGACAACATGACGGTTACATCTGATGGCGTTGTAAGGTCAGGAGGGGAAACAGGGTTGTTTTCAGGCGTTGTGGGTGCGGTGCCGCTGCCGTCATCGAAAGTCGTCAGTGTTATGTTGGCCGTAGAAATGACGTTACCTTCAAACAGGACCTCCACTTCATAGAAGTAGGTCGTGTTCACATCGAGACCTGCTTCGAACTGACTCGTTGCACGGCTATTCTCACGAATAAGCTCGCCGTCGCGGAAGATGTTATATCGGATTGCCGTCCCTCCGGCTCGGCCCTGACCATAAAACAACTCGAGGGCTGTAGATGAATAGACAGTGCCATTGAGTTGAATTGCACCAGGATTATCAACCGGTAACGTTGGGGTTGGCGGCGCAGTTGTTGGTACAGTAGGTGTTGTTGGCAGCGATGGATCCGTTGGCAAGCCTGAGCCGCTAGAACCACCAACGTTTACGAAAGAAGAGTCCCCAGCTATACGTCCGCGAGTTGCGCGAACCTCGTAGCTTGCAGTTGGGTTTGCGTTGCTGTCGAAATAACTTGTAACAACAGGTAAGCGATCGATCAAAACACCGTCACGAAATATTTCGTACCCGGTGGCAAACTCATCGGAAAGACGATTTTCACTGGGTCGAATCCAAGTAAGCTCCCCCTGAGTTTCTGAAAAGAGATCTACGCTAAGATCCTGTGGTGCCGTTGGAAATTGATTTTGATCAGGTTCTGATGGCGCACCTGATCCGGCATCAAAAATAGTACATCTCATTACTTCACCGGTCGTTATGTAACACAACCTGTCAAAGTACCAGGAAACTAATCGTACTTCTGTGTCAGGCGCAAATACCGATTCAGAGATTGAATCTTCTGGAAGAACCAGCGTTACGCAATCTTTTTCGCCGTTCGTGGTTTCATAGCATAAAGTAGGATTTTGTATAGTACCTACGATATCGATGTTTGAGAACGATTGATCCGCGAATACATCCGTGTTACTAGCAAATTGCCCAAAGCATTCAAGGCTGTCGTTCATGTTGATAATACAGGCACCAAGAATCCCCAACGAAATCTGCCTGGCTGGTCCAATGGAGGCAATATCAACATCTTCGAACTGGCTATCAATACTACTACTTGCTGAGGTGTTAGGGGGGCGGCCCCAACAAACCACCGCGTTATTTAAATCTATCCCGCAAGCGCGAGTAAAACTAAGGTCAACCTGTTGTAGAAAAGCGGCCTCGGGTGGTATTTCGTTAAGGGCACGAAAACCATCCCCCCAGCATACAACGCGATTGTCAACTTGAATGGCGCAGACATTTAGAATAGAAGACCCAAGGTCTGAAATAGACAGGTAGCTAGCATCGGGTTCTGGTGGATTTTCAAGCGAGCGAATTTCGATGGGGAACGAGGGGCGGTCGGACAACACGCAAGCAACGCCGGATACTCGACCTATGCCACAAAGTTGGATTTCGCTCAATGCGATGGTGGCGATGTCGTTGTTTAAAGCTGCATTCAGTTCTGAGAAATCAGTAGAGTCGGGAAAAATATTATCAGAAATGTTGCGCAAGGCCTCGTCTCTTGCCCAACAAAAAACTTCCCCAGACGCTCGCAAAGCGCAAGCTGTTGTGGGGGTGTGTTCGATTTGGACAGTTTCTGGAAGAATTTCTGCACCAGGGAATGGCTCACCCAGTTCTTGCCCGGATACCGCAAACGGTGTAAGAAGCACGGTTACACTTACAACTACGGCTCGTCGAATTCGCAACGATCTGTTACTGACTATCTGACAGATTTTTATCGGATTCATATTAAGGATTCGTAAAATCCTGCCATTCACTCCACGCAGAAAATCCATTGCTATTGCCGGAGCGGACACGCCAGCGATTATCACCCTGCAGTGCAGCATCGGGCTTGGTATAGATACATCCAGCAGCACTACAAGCCTCCGATGCTGACAAGTTGTTGGTATAGCCTCGAATGGTTTCCATATGTTGTACTTCGACAGCGTAGAGTGTGGCACCTGTAACTTCGCCCCAGCGATAGTCGGCAGCTTGGGCGCTAAGTTCGTTAATAGGGGATACCGGCACTGGTGTTGCTGGAATGAATGCATCACTGGGTGCGGTTGGGTCATCGGCAATCTGGCTGACACCAAAACTGACAGAGTCGCTCCATTCAGATGATCCAACGTTGTTTATTGCGCGTACGCGCCAGAGATTAGTACCGATAAGTGCTGCATCACTTTTGGTAAAAGTGCATTGCCCGGAAATACAGGCTTCACTTGCCGGAATAGAGGGTTCGTAGGCGCGAATGGAACCCTCGTGCCGCACTTCAATAGCGTATTCGAGGACACCGGGCACAGCGGACCAAACGTAATCAGCTACCGCACCACTGTTGCCACCGAATGGCATTAGCAGCTCCGGCACAGCCGGAATTTCAGTAAAGGCTACAGCAACGGCAGGGTTGCCGCCTGAAACCGCAGGCTGGCCTACAAAGAAATCTACCCACGGGCTCCACTGGGACACACCCGCATCGTTACCGGCACGTAAGCGCCAACGATTTGCACCATTAAGGGCCGCATCACTTTTAACGTATGAACATTGATTGTTGAGACAAGCTGTGCTCGCGGCAATAGTTGGCTCGTAAGCACGAATTGCATTGTTGTGCTGCACCTCGATGACATAATAGGTTGCGTTGGGCAGGGCGGGCCAGCGGTAATCAGTTTCTAGCGCTATACCGCTGCCGAATGGCCAAACTGGATTGGGTGTTATCGGCACTTCGCTAAACCCGGTACTAACAGGTGCATCTACTCGATCCGGATCGAGGGGAAAACCGTCATTGTTGTCGACAACACCATCGTTGTCATCATCCAGATCACAGACGTCACCCAATAGATCCTCATCAAAATTGTCCTGCGTCGGATTGAAGTCAGCAGGGCAATTATCATCAGCTGCAGCAATGCCGTCCGAATCCAGATCATCCAGACGATAGGCCACCACTGCACCGGTAAAGCCTTCGATATAGGGCACGCCAATTATGATGCTATCTCCCTCAAGATCCACACTGGTTATACTTGGCGACTCCTCAGCAATCAAAGCGGTTGAGAGCTGTAGCGTCTCTTCCCAACGTCCGCTCGCGGCAACCCGCTCAAAGACTCTGTTGCCGTCGCTGCCGCCTGCCAGTACAACCCGTGAGCCTTCAATATCAACAAACAATCCTGTCGGAGAACTAACACTGGACACATCAGAGCTGAAGTTGCTATCAGGTGACCACTGTGCAGTTTCCGTGTCATACAAAAACAGGATTGGCGATGTTCCTGCACCACCGGCGACAAGCAACTGATTGTTATCCATTGCCAAACCGCGAAAACCACCAGTCGCAGGTAAACCGGACGATTCATCCAGACGATCTGACTCGATCCAACTATCCAGCTCGCGGTTGTAATCAAACAGACGAACCTCGAATCTGGAAAGCCCATTGGAATCTTCAGTTTCAATAGCTACCGCTAAACGATTGCCATCAAGCGCCAGTGCATCAACGTCTGTTGACACGATGTCAGCATCATCAAAAGACAGTGTATTAGTTTGAACCCAGACGCCCGTCAACGAGTCCTGTGCGTAAGTTTGTACGACTTCGTTTCTTCGTACGACTTCGGTTTCTCCATTATCCCGACTGATAGCAGCAAGACCTTGATCAACAGCAACATCTCTACCCAGTCCTTGAGGAGGGAAATCATCGGGACCGACTGCCTGCCCTTCAACTGACGTCACTAATTCCCACGCACCATCGACGGCATTGCGTTGGTAAATAAAGGCGAAACCTGGTACACCACCCGGTCGACTTAGCAGTATGTTAGGTGCACCGACAACCAATTGATCACCCTCAAGCGCGACAGTGAATCCGAAGTTACCTCTCCCTGCAGCAACCGCAGGTGTCTCAATCTTTTGCGTCTCCTGCCATGCACCTGTGTCCGGATCCAGCCGCAAGATGTAAACCGCGCCTGCGCCAAACCACGCACCAATAGCTGCGGTATCACCGGAGATTGAAACGCTGAAGCCGTATGCATTACCGGACGCTGAATCACTTGCCTGAAGAACCTCACCGAACAAGGTCGATGCTTGGGCAAACGGAGCCAGCAAGAAAGAAGCGGACAACATCATCAGAGCGCTCAAGGATCGTGACCAGGTTGCTCTTAATGATCTTATTGGAGTATCGCTGCAGGTAGTCATAGCTTTTAGTCGTTTTCGTTGCGACATGTCAGTACGGCATCTCGCGAGTTGTCGTTGTATTTTTAAAGATAAAAGTTTAATGGATAGAGCTGTATCAAAGTGAAAACACTGCGCACAATTTCGATTACAACTCTGTATGTCTATTCAAGAGTCATCATTCCGTCACGACTGTGTCGCACAAGAGCGTCAAAATACAAACGCTATTACTCCGAATGAAGTTCTCGATCAAATACTGCATTGCGTTTCGCCAATCTGTACACGCACACTTTCAAATCCCAGGATGTTGTCATCGTGTCCGACTGCAATAACATCGTAAACATAGAGCTCACCACTGGTGGTCGTGCCATCGTAGTAAGAAGTGCCGCGGGTGGATGAGACAAGCTCACCGTCTCTTCTGATTTCATAGTTGCGAACAGCACCAGAAAAATTACGATCCCAGAACAGCTCTATATCGAAATAATAGATTTCTGTTCTCAGGCCAGTAGGTGAACTCAAGCGATCGCTTGATGCGTTATTGTTTTCAGACGAAACAACAGCATTGTTGTTAGCGGTGTTTACAGTAATCGGCGTCGAAAACTCACCTGTTTGTCCATATAAATGAATATGCCGAGCCGTATAGACATATTCACGTCCCGGCTCAGCAGTATTGTCAAAATAGGATGCATTGTTGTTAGTCGTTTGCAGTAATTCTCCATCGCGAAAAATTTGCACGTCGTGCTGGGCGTTCAAGATAATCGTGTTGCTCTCTGAACTATCGAAAAACAGCTCTACTGCAGAGCCGTAAGACTCAACACTGGTAAATTCTACCGTGGGAATATCACGTTCACCGTTCAAGGTCTGTTCAATCGCGGGGAATTGGCGATTATCTATGTCGCTATTAACCGTGCCAGCACTGCACTCCAATCGATCCTCGATCGTAAATCGGCATGTTGAAACACTGTCATAAGCAAGAGTCCGGTAAAGTCCAGAATCTCTGGTAACCGTGCCGGATTCATCATTAACACAGTCCAGTTCACCGGCTGATGTCAGTGCGCAGTGGGGCAAACCGAACTCTGGTCTGCCAGCGAAAACTTCAGCGTATGGGCCATTACTGAAAATACCCTGAGTGCTTAACATTCCTTGATTGTTAAGTACACACACAGCAGAACCTGTCGCCTGCACACCACAGTAACGGGTAAAATTATGTTCAAGACTCACTAACGGTGACGATAAAATGCTCATCATCTGTGCACCGCTGATCGTTCGACTCATAAGGTCCGGGTATTGAAACCAGCAATCAATTCCACCATCAGTCCTCAGAGCACAGATTTCTCTGAACTGAGTCGACACATCGATATAGCCTTGCAGGGAATTCGGATCCAATTGGTTTCCATCAGACCCCTGACCCCAGCACTTGAGCGTGTTGCCACTGTCAATTGCGCAGGCATGAAAATCTGCCGCTTCGAGTTTAACAACCGCCGTATCAAACTCAGGCACATCCAGTTGACCTTCTTCACCATCCCCCCAACAAGAGACCACACCTGATGTCGTGATACCACAGTTAAAGAATTTTCCGATCTCTAAATCTGAGTAAGTCTCTTGTGTATCACCGCTTAACAACGCTGGCTCACGAAACTGCCCTGCGCCGAGGCATTCTGATCGCCCGTCCTCAAGCAAGCCGCAAAATGTCTGAGAGCGGATGTTGTAATCCATAGCGGTAAAGCGTGCTTCGCTAATTGAAGGTAACGCGAAAACAAACACAGCAAACATAAGTAATCGAAAAGACATCAGGGCTCTCCACTGATAAGGCTTGTAAGTAATACGGAGGTATAGTGTATATTTATTTAGGATTAAATTCCCAAATAATATATTACTGGTTAGTTACAAGAGGGGCTGCGGGTTATGTCGCAAAACAGGGCAGATACCACGCAGGGGCCAGCCGGCCATCGTTATATTCGCGAAATATATCCTAAATGGTTGTTTCTATAGCGTAAAACCGGTTTATTAAGCACTCACGAACTCAAGTCATGCCGCATTCAGTCATATCTCCTCTGTCTTTCAGTGACAGGCCAATGTCCGGCCCCTTAAACCAAGGTCTTTCAGTTTCCTGCTGACATTGTTTTTAGCAGCCTGTGGCGGTTCATCCGGTGGTGGCTCTCCCTCAGTCACCGAAACTGGATCGCAGAGCGATGGCTCAGCAGAGCAGGGCGCGTCAAACCTGGCTGATTCCTCCAACGGGGCCGATTCTGCTGATACCGTACTTTCAGATAATATCAATACGGTTGTTGCTGACGATGTTTCAAGTGAGCCTGTCGATTCAATTGCAAACGTAACTGATGAACAGACAACCAGTGAAACAACAACTGCCATTACAGCAACAACAACTGATCCGGACACTGAACTGTCAGAACCATCAGCACTTTTCAATCGTACCAATACACGCTACCTGGTACAGGCCTGTAACTCTGCAGGGTGCGTGGATTCCAACGAACTATTTATAACCGGGACCTTGGAGGCCGCTATCGGTTACTTAAAAGCCTGCAATAATGATAGTAACTCGAGTGATTTCGATGGATTCGGCAGATCAGTCAATTTAAGTGGTGATAGCCAGTCCCTGGCCATAGGCGCATCCGGCGAAGACAGTGCGGCAATTGGTGTGAACGGCAACCAGCTCGACAACTCCGCAGAAGCCTCCCGGGGCGGTCTATTTGTACTGAGTGACTGCATAGTGAGACAATTGTATTGTTCTCTCTCACCTGCTGAGAAATGATTTTCAGTATTCAGTGTAACTTTCGACCACTGAGATGAAGAGATCGGGTTTTAGTTAATCGTGCTGTGTTTTTTCAGTAGCTAGTACATAGCCGAGGCACTGGCTTTACTTGCCGCGATGGACGGTTCGTAGGCACGGATACCGCAAGGCGACTATTTGCGTATCTCAGTTAGCGTATTTTCAACGCAAATCACTGCTAGATCAGAGCGTTATTGGATCACTGTACTCGACGAACGCCCCAGGTTAACAACAAACATTTACGACAATCAAAAGCTTCAAATCAGGCGAATATAGCGTTGCAATGCCAGTTCTGAGCTTTAACTATGAAGATGATTAATTATGAAAATGACCACTGAAGAAGCCTTCATTAAGGTTCTGCAAATGCACGGTATCGAGCATGCGTTTGGCATTATAGGCTCTGCAATGATGCCTATTTCCGACTTGTTTCCCGCGGCTGGAATCAAATTTTGGGATTGTGCTCATGAATGCAATGCCGGGATGAGTGCTGATGGCTTTACACGTGCCACTGGAAAAATGTCCATGGCAATCGCGCAGAACGGACCGGGCATCACCAATTTTGTCACACCGATAAAGACCGCATACTGGAATCACACACCGTTGTTACTGGTAACACCACAGGCTGCTAACAAAAGTATTGGCCAGGGGGGCTTTCAGGAAATCAAACAGATGGCTTTGTTCGAAGACATGGTGGCTTATCAGGAGGAGGTGAGAGATCCATCACGTGTGGCCGAGGTACTCAATCGAGTCATTCAACAGGCCTGGCGGGCTTGTGGGCCAGCTCAAATAAACATACCGCGAGATTACTGGACACAGGTAATCGATATCGAGCTCCCGCAAGTGATCAGGCTTGAACTTCCCGGTGGTGGTGAAGAGGCCATTAGCGATGCTGCCGCACTATTATCGGAAGCAAAATTTCCGGTGATCCTAAACGGAGCCGGGGTTGTTATTGGCGGTGCTATCGATGCATCGAGACAACTTGCGGAAAAGCTGGACGCGCCTGTGTGCTGTAACTATCAACACAACGATGCGTTTCCCGGGTCACATGATCTATCTATGGGGCCGTTGGGATACAACGGTTCAAAGGCCGCGATGGAAATCATTGCCAAGGCCGATGTTGTACTGGCGCTGGGCACGCGTCTCAATCCTTTCTCAACTTTGCCAGGTTACGGCATCGACTATTGGCCTAAACAGGCTAAATTAATTCAGGTTGATATAAATGCAGAGCGTATTGGCTTGACCAAGCCTGTTACTGTCGCTATTCAGGGGGACGCAAAGAAGGTGGCGGAGCAATTACTGAATAAGCTTAGCGCCACTGCCGGTGATACGGGTAGAACTGAGCGTGTAGATTTGGTGAAACACACAAAAGCCAGATGGGCGCAGGAACTTGTGTCGATGATTCACGAGGAAGACAATGATCCCGGGATTAACTGGAATGAACGAGCTCGTGAGCGCGATCCAGATCGTATGTCACCTCGCGACGCCTGGTTGGCAATTCGCGATTCACTACCTGATGAAGCCATTATTTCGAGCGATATAGGCAACAACTGTGCTATCGGCAACGCTTATCCCATGTTTGAGGAGGGACGAAAGTATTTGGCCCCCGGTTTGTTTGGTCCTTGCGGTTATGGCTTACCCGCTATACTCGGTGCGAAAATCGGCTGTCCTGACAAGCCGGTTGTCGGATTTGCCGGGGATGGTGCGTTCGGTATTTCCATGAATGAAATGACTGCCTGTGGTCGAAATGACTGGCCACCGATTACGATGGTGATATTCCGAAACTACCAATGGGGCGCAGAGAAGCGCAACACCACATTATGGTATGCAGATAACTTCGTCGGCACCGAACTGAACGTGGGTGTTGAATATGCAAAGATCGCCGATGCCTGCGGCCTCAAAGGTGTAAAGGTGACAACAACAGATGAGCTTACAGATGCGATAAACGTCGCTGTAAAAGAACAGATGAACAATGGTGTTACTACGTTCATTGAGGTTGTGCTAAATCAGGAGCTGGGAGAACCCTTCCGACGTGACGCAATGTCGACTCCAAATAAGGTAGCCGGTGTAAACAAAGCGGACATGCGCCCTCAATTGACAAGGTAAGTTGCGTGTCTGTACGTGTGTTTTTATCACGTATTTTAAACCCTTACCCGCAGCTGGAAGGCTTGGGCCAGGGTATTGCGGTGTCGGTAGTTGTTGCCGTCACCGCACAATTTCTGTCTGAGCACTATGGCGCGCCGGCCATGCTGATGGCTCTGTTGCTTGGTATCGCATTTAACTTTCTCGCAGAGGAAGGGCGGTGTGTTGCCGGAATCGAGTTCACCGCAAAAACCGTACTGCGACTTGGGGTAGCCCTGTTGGGGACTCGTATTAGCATTGACTTGCTAATTGGTCTTGGGGCCAACCTCATAATACTGATCATCGCAGCGGTTGTCGCTACCATCCTGTTTGCACTGGTTGGAGCAAAGTTACTGGGCCGAGGCTGGCGACTGGCATTATTAACCGGTGGTTCCGTAGCGATCTGCGGAGCATCGGCTGCCATAGCAATTGCTACAGTTTTGCCAAAGAACGAACACTCCGAGCGCAATCTGTTATTTACCGTACTCAGTGTCACCGTTCTCAGCACAGTTGCTATGATAGCCTACCCGATATTTGCCCAGCAGCTTAACCTTGATGAGCAAACCATCGGTGTATTTCTAGGTGGTACGATTCACGACGTTGCGCAAGTGGTTGGTGCCGGCTTTTCTGTCTCTGAAAATACCGGTGATACTGCCACACTGGTTAAACTGATTCGAGTCAGTATGTTAGCACCGATAGTGCTTCTTTTTGCGGTGCTATTTCGAGATGTAAATGACGAAGAGCCCGCGCAAAAAGCTCCTCTAATCCCCGGCTTCGTCATTGCTTTTTTTATACTTGCAGGATTAAATTCCCTCGGGATGGTTCCCTCTGCGCTCTCTATGTTTCTGGGTGATTTTTCACGTTGGGCATTATTGATAGCCATCGCAGCTGTTGGTATGAAAACAGACTTGAAAACGATCCGTAGTGTCGGTGGATTAGCAATTGTTCTAATCACATGCGAGACAATCTTTCTCGGGTTATTCATACTGGGCGGCATCGCATACTTTAACTGATTGGCAAAAGAGCAATCACAATCGAGCAAGATCAACCAGGATTCTGAAAATTCCATTTTGGCGGTTTAATGGTCCTGGTTATTACAAAGGAATCCACATACGAATCCACAGACGAATCCACAGACGAATCCACAGACGAATCCACAGACGAATCGCATAAATATGCTAACGTCATGGTTTTTAAACACTATAGCTAACCGATAACTCATGACCCAACTCAGCGCCAAAATCGAAAACCGTGAATTTGCCATCACCGCGGAAATCGTTCCACCACTGTCTGCCAACAAAACCCGTTTGCTGGAAGAGGCTGAGGTGTTACGCGGTATTGTCGATGCCATCAACGTAACAGACGGCGCTGGTGCTGCCACCACCATGAGCAGTTTTGCTGCATCGGCAATTCTCGCAGCGTCAGGGCATGAACCGGTACTGCAGATTACTTGTCGTGATCGCAACCGTATCGCACTCACTGCTGATCTGCTGGGCGCTGCAGCGCAGGGTTGTTATAACCTGCTTGTGTTGATGGGTGACGATCCGGCAAAAGGCGATCAACCAAAGGCTAAACCTGTGTTTGATTTCGACTCACGCGAGGTCATGCGTGTTGCCACAGCACTGCGTGTCGATGGCAGTATGCCTTCCGGCAAGACGATCACTGATCGTCCGCCCTTTTTTGTGGGTGCCGCCGATATGCCTCTCGACCCGCCAGCTGATTGGAAGCCAACCGGACTGGAAGCAAAAATTAATGCAGGCGCGCAGTTTGCGCAAACCCAGTTTTGTTTCGATACAGAAATTGCCAAGCGCTACATCGCCAGATTGCGTGATGAAGGCATCACCGAGAAACTGGGTATTCTGCTCGGTATAGGCCCTATTTTGTCGGCTAAATCAGCTCGCTGGATGAATGAGAATTTGTATGGCGTTACCATTTCCGAAACGACCATCAAGCGACTCGAGCAATCATCCGACGCCAAATCTGAAGGCAGAAAAATCTGTGCAGAAATGATCTCGCAATATCGCGAGATACCAGGACTTGCCGGTGTCCATATTATGGCGCCTGCACAAAAAACTGATGCTATTGCCGAAGCTATTGCGTTAGCGCGATAATCAATCCAGTCAGTTATCAGCCGGGTTGTCGCGCCCCCAGGCAGCATCACGTGCAGAGCTTCAGCGATGCACGCCTCAGGCACAGAATAATTGGCAGCACCATAATCTGTCAGCCCTTTACGCATACCGAGGAGGTATTCGTTGTTGACGTCTTTTGGCATAGATCACTAAAAAAGAGATCCAAGACATGACAAAGGTGAGTGACGTCCTATCGCGTCAAGACGGCAGTGTTTTAATTCTGACCCTCGATGGTCCAGACAACCGCAACGCAATTGGTCTCGATGTGTATTGCAAGATTAAAGACGCTATTGTCGATGCAGGTAACGCAGCGAATGTGCGCGCCATTGTTGTGACAGGTGCAGGGGGCTTCTTTAGCTCTGGCGGCAACATCAATGCCTTGAAAGACAGTGCCAAAGGACCACTGTCTGCTGTGACATCCAACACCGATCAACTAAACGCAATGATCCGCGCAATCGTCGATTGCCCGACACCGGTCATTGCGGCCGTGGAGGGCGGTGCCGCAGGTGCAGGCATGGGGTTGGCACTCAGCTGTGACTTTGTTGTCGCCGCAAAGGATTCCAGGTTTACAGCAGCCTATGTAAAGGTTGGTCTAAGCCCTGATAGCGGTGTCACCTATTTCTTGCGACGCGCAATGCCCAGACAATTGGTAAACGAGCTTTGTATCCTCGGTCGTCCCATAACAGGTGAACGGCTTGCCGCATTCGGTATCGTAAATGAGCTGGCGGAAACGGGGCAGGTGTTGAAGTCCGCTACTGCACTCGCGGAGAAAATCGCTTCAGGGCCAACGCAAGCGATTCAGTCAATCAAACAGTTGGTCAATGCAGCAGAACACAACGAACTTGGTACGCATCTCTGGCAAGAGGCAGATCGCATCAATCGCGCAAGGTTTGGTTCAGAGGCTGCTGAAGGGTTGCAAGCTTTTCTTGATAAGCGTAAACCAGACTTCTCAAATTGCTAAGTCGCTGCGCTGAACTGTTTTGAAAATTTGAACTGACTGCGAGCATCTCGCCATTGGCGCCAAAACTTATGGAAATAGGTGAAACTGCTACTGGCAACTAATGCGGAAGGAGTCATCCAGATTGAGTGGCAACAATACCGGGCTTAGCCCTTGATTCTGCAAGTTCAAACAAAGACTGGTTACCGAGCTATTGCTATCAAACAGCTCTGGCCGATATTCAACATGAAATACAGCCTTGTTTCTCTCAACAAATGGCGTTAGTAAATCACATTCACTGTAAGTAAAACATTCCTCATTGATGGCAAAATCGTAGTCATCAACCAGATCGTTAACCTGCTGCAAGTTATTTTTCAATCCGATGGAAAGATTCCTTATGTGAGCAGAGTCTATTAAAAACCGATTGAAAGCAAGTTGTATGTCGTAGTTCAGTGGAAAACCGGATTGTTGTTCAAAGGCATCTACGTTATCCGGCTCAACGCCATCACAGCCTTTACTCCGAGCAAGATCCAAACGTGACAACATCAATCGTCGCACAGCAACTGCTCTTATATCCAGCCATCGTTCGCCTGGCCAGTCATCCAAATTCATGCCTATAGCTGATTCAGGTATGCCGCCAAGATCGTCACGCCAAATTTCATGTGAACCTGCTGAAAAGTAGCAAACCACACGCACACCGCGAGCCTGCAGCTCAGCGATTAAGGTACTGCTGTTATCAAATAAATCGATAACGTAAGCATCCACCTGATAACCGGTATTCACTTGCCCTTTTAACTGGTATTGCCAGGTTGCGCCGCTTTCAGGCTGCCATCGCTGCAAGGGGTCACCTGGCGTACCTATTGGTGTGACACCGAGATCCGGGCTTGTTCCGTTCAATGCTGAACCCAAGTCAACCAGGGCTGAATCCGACTGCTCAACAGTAGCATTTGAATTAGCCCCATCTCCACCGGAGCCACAGGCGAGCAGCGAACATACGGACAGAGTCAGAAATACTTTATGTAATGCCTTTTCAAAACACATGATTCATTGTTGATTCAGAGACGTTAACACGCACGTGAGTTGGCTAGTCACCGCTTCCAGCTCTCTATACAGGATGCAAATCCAAAACCCTGTTAGTCACACCGGAATGGATCGGCGGCTGTCAGCCAGATCTTTATCCACAACATCAACCAAAGATCTCAAAGTAACGAGTTTAAGCTTGTGCTCTGTCAAAATTTCCAAAAATATTCCCAGTATAGTTATTATATTAATACTCATATGATTTAAAAACCTCAGATGGAACCATGGCAGGATGATCTTTAAGGCGAAGAAAAATAATGATGAGGTACCAATATGCTGCCGGAACAATCACCAGATATCAGCACGACACTGTTGGCTTTTTCAACTGGCTCCAGGAACGGAATATCAAAACATTTCAGCGTCTGGAATCGCCTTTGTTCAAAAATATCACACCAACTTACCGCGCGCTTCAACCGGGATCACTTCGACAATCTCTCCAGCACGCACCGCTACCAATTGATCGACCATGTTTACCGCAACGCAAACATGGTTTGGTACCACTCTGACAATATCGCCAACGTCCGGTTTGTCATTGCATTTCGATAGGTCGAGGAAACCGTGTTCCTCTGCAAATTTGTGAATGCGCGCAGCCGGATGCTCGATGATTAGCCCATATCCGTCCATCCCGCCACTATCCGCAGTTAACGTTTTTGATCCTGCATCCAAAATGCCCCGCTCGGAGCCACTACGGCTGACCACGCTGGTATATACCTGAAAGGCACAATCATCGAGCGTTGCGACCCCGGCATCAATCTGCATCAAATCATTAAATATGCAGGTTCCCGCGCGATGTTCCGTAGCGCCATTTAGTTTTCCAATATTAACGAAGTTCGGTGAGCCACCAGTCGAGACAATGTCTGCAGTCATGCCAAGTTCACTGAGCCCGATACTAACCTCATCAAAAAAAACCTGGGTCCGCGGCCAACCATCAAGCGGTGGATAAAATAGCAATCCGGCAAAGTTGAGCATGGGATCTGCTTTGATAATTCTTGCAAGCTCAAGGGCTTCAACAGGAGTCTCCACACCTGCACGCAACTGTCCTGTATCGCATTCGATCAACACATCCATTACTCGATCAGCCTGAGTGGCGGCTTTTGAATATTCAGCCAGTGAAATCGGATTGTCAGCACAGACTTTTAACGGTAGCCGTTTTTGCAACGCAGCCAGTCGACCTGAGCGGGCAGCACCCAACAGGTTGGTGGCAATGATGATATCGGTAATTCCGGCATTCACCATCACTTCGGCCTCGCCCAGCTTTTGACAGGTAATTCCCTGCGCGCCGGCAGCAATCTGCATGTTTGCCAGCAACGGGGATTTGTGTGTTTTTATATGCGGCCGATTTGCCATCCCGGCTTTGTCACAGCGAGCTTGGGCTGTTGCAATATTGCGCTCGACCACATCAAGGTCTATGACCGGGCAGGGCGTGCCAAAATTTTTAATTATGGTCGATTTGAGCGCTGTTTTATCATCAGTCATATTCAAACTCTTCGAAAGGCAAATCGGTATTCCGAGCTATGCTGATAGTACTATGACAGTAGACACTGTTCGAATGAGTTTTTACTGTGGCCTCATAATTGATATCCCATAATTCAGCAGGTAAATTACATTGTCATTTTTTTCACTTGGACAGTTGGACCGCGCACCAGTTACTACCGCGCTACTAATTGCAATTGCTTTGGCCTACCTGGGTCAACTGGCTATACCTGGTGTACTGGAAAATGCAGGGATTCTCTATGGCCCCGCTGTGGCGCAAGGCCAGTGGTGGCGAGTATTGACCTCGGCTTTCCTGCACGGAGGTCTGATTCATGTCGGCTTCAACGGCTATTTACTGTTTGCATTAGGTCCAGAGCTTGAGCGTGGAATAGGGTCGCGTCGATTTGCCATTTTGTACTTTGGGACTCTCTTTGGAGCATCGTTGACTGTTATGTTGCTGGGATGGCGCCAACCCACCCTCGGCGCTTCCGGAGCCGTGTTAGGTATTGCCTCGGGCATGACGATGGCCATGTGGTCACGTGGAGTGAATCTATTACAAACACCCACATTTGGCCTCATATTACTGAACTTGTTCTTGCCATTACTGGTACCCGGCATTTCCTTTCTGGGGCATCTCGGGGGTGTGGTGACCGGTTGCCTCCTGGCGGCGATATTGTTGGGACCTCAGTCTATGCGGCGAGGCCAACAACACAGCAAACCACCTTCGCCACAAATCGCACTAAGTGTAGTGCTGGTACTTGCAGTTCTCTCCGTGGTTGCTGCACAATTTCCTTTAGCCTTTTAAAAAGATTTTACGAATCACGGGACCAGAATAAAAAATTTATTTGATCCAGTCGCCCGGATGTTTCGTGCGCTTGAAAGCTCTTGATCGTCATCTCAAACTTGCTAGCCGGGATACTGATCTTGTTGTACCAGCCATTCAGGAATGGCGATTCAATCAAAGTGAGCGGACATATGGCTGAGGAATCAACGATTGATCTTCGCTATACCGAGTAAACACAGGAAG
>CAYPMR010000048.1:0-29472 GCA_964411665.1 uncultured Granulosicoccaceae bacterium
ACAATCTAATACGTCGTTCGCGCGCTGGCGGTCGCGTGCAGCGACGATACATTTGTGCTGCTAGTTGCAGTTCCTCCATGCGCTCAAGTTGCCGCGCCAGTGCACAACGCATTCTGTCAATTCGTCGTTCAAGGTTTCCATCAAACGCACCCGGTAACAGTCTCTCCACGGCGAGCAGGTCATCAACTGACAAATCCCGATAGGCAGGCAATGCCACTTGCAATCGATAGTAGTCAAGATGGGCCTGTAATTGTTGGCGGCAATCAAATGCGCGACAGGATCTATCCAGTGGATAACTTTCAAATCGAGTCAAACCCAGATCGTGCAAGACAAACTCAGTCATATCCTGATAAGGATTGCCAAAGAAGCACAATCTGTAGACATCGAAAAATTCTTCTCTTTCGATGGCTACGGCTGTTGTCAAGGGTGCCAGAGAGATCGCCGGCTCGGTGGAATCATCTACGACCATCAATGACGACCACAAGTCGACGATCTCAGCGCGCTTCATGCGATGCGGAGCAAGCTCACCCGGGGAGTAATTTGTGTGTTCCAGTGTTTGAGTGACCAGTTCAGCCTTAGTGAAAAGCGCTGCTGCTTCGTCGATGGGTAGCCTGGGATCTATACTTAAAAAACCCTGCCTCTCCAGAGTTCGCGCGGCGCCCGGAAGATCATCAATTTCCGCGTATGCCAGCTTGTCCAAACGAAATACGCTGCGCTTTCGACACAATAACCGGACATACAATCGGCAAGCCGCTTCCGGAAGTGCAGCGAAATCGGCAGCAAATGCAACTTCTTCGGGCAGCAGAATGTCGCTGTAGGAATCGACAACGAAGCCCAGTAGACGTCGAAAATTGCTCAGATAGTAGTCGGCCGGCAGCACCGGTAAACCATCGCCAGGCGACTGTTCTTTAATCTCATGGTCTGAACCTGCCATCATCGTGTACACGATCTTAACCGCAGGCTAGAATTCACGCTACTTCAGTCATCAAGATCCGGCATGAGTAATCGATCCAACGCCAATGCACAGCGTCAAAGCACATCAATCCCTGCCTCTGCAGCCGCTCTCGGATTCTCAGGCCTGATACCCTTCCTGATACCGGCCACTGGATTATGGGTAGTCGGTTCCAGCTATCAGTTTGAGCTTGCGGCAGCTTTAGTCTCTTACGGCGCTGTGATCCTAAGTTTCCTCGGCGGCATTCGCTGGGGTGAAGCTATTACGCGCAATTCACTGCAGCCCGGGTGGACAGCATTGATACTGTCAGTCATACCCAGCCTCATCGGATGGCTCGCCCTGCTACTGCATTTCATGGTTAACCAGACCCTTGCACTCGTACTGCTGGCTGTGGGTTTCATTTTTCAGTATCTGCTTGATCGGCGGGCAACAGGAAAAGGTGATTTACCGCCCTGGTTCGGTCGCTTGCGTTTGTATCTAAGTTGCGGGGCTGTACTGTCCTTAATGATCGGTACAGTGAAGCTGACGCTGGCATGAGAAACACCTAGGCATTTATGACAACTGATATTGAAAACATCCCCAAAGGCATCGTGTGGATGCTTTGTACGATGTTTTTGTTTGTCTCTATGGACACAGTGGCAAAACACCTGATGCAAACCTTTCCTGTGCTACAGGTTGTCTGGGCGCGCTTCTTCTTCCATCTACTGACGATGACACTGGTACTTGCCTGCATAAAACGCACGGCTATGCTGGCAACACTGAAAAGCGGCAATCTGAAACTGCAGATTTTTCGCTCCTCTCTTCTGGTCTTGACAACCGGATTATTTTTCACCGGCCTGTCTCAAGCATCTCTTGCCACAGCTTCAACCATGATGTTCCTGAGTCCCATCTATGTCACCGTGTTGTCGATACCGGTTCTTGGCGAGCGAGTCGGCCCAAGGCGCTGGTTAGGTGTATTGGCAGGTTTTATCGGAGCTCTGATCATTATTCGCCCGGGCGGCGAATCGTTCACCACTGGGCATCTGTTGTTGATGATCGCACCACTGACCAACGCTCTATATCAGCTTATGACACGCAAGACGCGCATCTACGACAACGATCAGACCACATTACTGCATACCGCTTTGGTAGGGGTTCTACTGACTTCTTTAGGGTTATTATTAAAGCCTGCCGGTGTGTCCAGCGTCTGGCTGGCTCCAGACGCCAACACCTGGTTGTTGCTCTGTCTGATGGGTTTACTCGGTTGTACCAGTCACCTGTGCCTGATCAAGGCATTTCGTAGTGCACCAGCAGCGGCCGTTGTACCACTTAGCTACTCAGCATTAATCTGGGCGACGCTATATGGCTATATTCTGTTTAATGATCTGCCTGATCGCTGGATACTAGTGGGTGCAGCAATCATCATCACCAGTGGCATTTATATATTTATGCGTGAACAACAGATCGCCGGATCCAGCACAAACCATTAATCGCACAGGAAAAATCGCGCAGGAAAACTTCTGACAAGAATATATGCTAAAAGAACTGGCGAAGAAGTGATACAAATTCTGCATTCAGCACATTATTGACGGGTAATTTCTGACGTTTCTTGTATTCCCTGACAGCTCGCAAGGTAAGGCTACCGGGAATTCCATCCACTTCACCGTGGTACAAACCCTGAACCGCCAGTGTCTCCTGTATCAACATAACATCGCTGGTGCTGACGTCAGGTGCTCCCCTGTTAATTACCAGTGGTTGATCTGAATCAGAATTTTTGTCGTGACTGCGCATGATTGTTCAATTCTACTGAGTCAAAGTCCGCTGTGTCTATGGTTGGGCTGACGACAATACTGCAAACCCGGAATATTTTTAATACTATTACGGTAAATTATCATGTGCCCACATTAGGATAGAATGCGGGTCACAAGGAATAAAGACAAAGAATTCACAGGAGACATTATGCTGGTACGTTACGCGCAATTTTTAATCAGATTCCGATGGCCAGTTCTTCTCATCAGCCTGATCTGCGTACTGGCACTCGCCTCAGGTGGGCGTTTTCTGTCCTTCACCAATGACTACCGGGTCTGGTTCAGTCCGGACAACCCTCAGCTGGTCGCTTATGAGGAACTGCAGGCTGACTATACGCGCAGCGACAATATCCTGGTGATGTTCGAGCCCAAGTCGGGCGATGTGTTCACCAATGACACATTATCGGCTGTTGCGGCTTTCACCGAGGAAGCATGGAAACTCCCCTTTACCGTTCGTGTTGATTCGCTAACAAATTATCAACACATCTATGGCGAAGAGGATGATCTGATTGTAATAGATCTTGTTGAGGAAGCCGGAGAACTGGGCGCAGATCAACTGGAAGAAATTCGTCAAATAGCGTTACAGCAACCCTTGCTGTTAAACCGCCTGCTGTCAGAGGACGGTGGCACGACCGGTATCAATATCACTATCGAATTACCGCCAGAGCTGACTGACAAACAACGCGCAACCCTCAGCCCGGAAGAACTCGCTTCACGTGACCCGCAGATCGCAACTACACAGACCGTGGAAGCGGCCCGTGCGCTAATAGTTGATATGCAAGCGCGCTTTCCGAACATCAACTACTACTCAACCGGTGTCATCATGATGAATCAGGCTTTCCCGGAAGCCTCTTTTAAGGATATATCCAGTCTGATACCCGCCGCTTTTGCCGTCATTATTATTGGCGTGCTGATTTTCCTCAGAAGTCCAATCGCCATGCTGACAACCGTGGCAGTAGTCTTTCTTTCTATCCTTGGTGGCATGGGAGCTGCCGGCTGGGCTGGTATCAAGCTAACCCCGGCTGCCATGAGTGCCCCGACATTAATTCTGACACTGGCAGTTGCTGACTGTGTGCACTTTCTTGTTACCTTCTATCATGGCCTGCGTACAGGTGAGAGCAAACACGCTGCCGTCGTTGAAAGTCTGCGGATCAATTTCACACCGATCATGCTGACATCAATAACTACGGCAATCGGTTTTCTAAGTATGAATACCAGTGATGCACCACCATTTCGCGATCTTGGCAACATCACAGCCGTGGGTGTCGTGCTCGCTTTCTTTTTGTCTGTAACATTTCTACCAGCTTTGGTGGCGATACTACCCGCCAAGACAAAAACCAAAACATCTCGTTCCAGCCAGATCATGGATCGTCTGGCAGATTTTTCTATTACCTACCGTAAACCGTTGTTCTGGGGAATGCTGGCGATCATGATCGGTACAGCCATTATGACCCCGAAGAATGAACTCAATGATGTGTTCGTCGAATACTTCGACGAGACAGTACCATTTAGGGTGGAAACAGATCGTATTACCGAAAAGATGGCCGGCATGTACTTTATTGATTACTCAATTAACAGTGCAGGTGAAGGCGGTGTCAGCAAACCGGAATTTCTCGCTCAGGTTGAATTGCTGGAAAGATATCTGCAGGAGCAACCGGAGGTGCGTAACGTCTCTGCCTTCACCGAGACCATGCGTCGCTTGAACCGCAGCATGCATGGCGACGAATCCGATTGGTACAAGTTACCCGAAGAGAACGATCTGGCAGCGCAGTACATGCTGCTGTATGAGATGTCCCTGCCCTATGGCCTCGATCTAAACAATCAGGTTAACTTTGATAAATCTGCAACCCGCCTGTCGGCTTCTCTGGACACCATGTCAACCAAAAATATGCTGGAATTTGAAAAGCGTGTTGGTGAATGGATGGACAAAAATACCCCCGACATCTCAACCTCAGGTGCCAGCCCTACGGTTATGTTTTCACACATCAGTCTACGTAATATTATCAGCATGCTGTCCGGTACTTCGATAGCGCTGGTACTGATATCGCTCATCCTGGTGTTTGCACTGCGTTCCGTCAAATTCGGCCTGATCAGCCTGATACCGAATATCGCCCCTGCACTTATGGCATTCGGCATCTGGGCACTGGTTGTCGGTCAGGTTGGATTAGCAGTCTCGGTAGTGGTTGCAATGACGCTCGGCATCGTGGTCGACGATACCATTCATTTTCTCTCAAAGTATCTCAGAGCAAGACGCGAACGAAACATGAATGCCGAAGATGCTGTACGCTATGCATTTCAAACCGTGGGCGTTGCACTAACCGTGACAACCATCGTGCTGGTCGCAGGCTTTACGGTCATTTCGCAATCAAACTTCCTGGTTAATTCACAAATGGGCGCACTAACGGCGGTGACTATAACCATCGCTTTGATTGTGGACTTTCTATTTCTGCCGGCGCTGTTAATACTTGTTGATAAAGATGAGGATGTTGCGCAAGACGCAGATGCTGTTGCTGTGGGTGCTTAGCAGGCGTTTTTATCCTTACGCACCACACAATGTAGCGAACCACCTACCGTCATCCCCTCGATTTTATTCCGGACAGTACTGCGCCTGCGCGGGGATGACGGAAGTTAGGATTACAATCGGAGGAATAGTCTATGTATAGTAAGGCTACTAAGAGCCTAACTTCACTTGTTCCTCAAGAGCATCAATCTTAAGCTGAAGTGCCGCAAGCTCTTCTTCCTTATCCGCTTTGGTTTCATACAACTTGGCCAGGGTCTTTTCCGGTTTGATACGCAAGAGTCGATTGATCAGTTCCATTAACATCAAGCCGCGCATAACTTTGGCAATCAGTCCACGCATGCGGTAGACACGGGTTACTTTTGAAACTTGCTGGATGCGAGCCAGGCGAGCGAGGCGCAATACTCTGATCGTGCGTAGAAAGGACACTAGTGGCAACACGATTATGACTAAGTCTATCCAGTTCTTTTTTATGTAGTTAAATTTTCTATCAGTAGCACTCACCATGATGATGAATTCAATGGTGAAGCTCCACCAGATAAAACCAGTCGCAGTATGCAATGTCATTTGCAACCATGGTTTGGCTTGCACGAGACTGCTGAAAGCATATTCCAATAACAATACCGGCAGTATCATAAAGGCAACCAGTAACATTGGTCGTGCTGCTTTTTTCTCCAGGCGCTCCAGAAAGACTTTGCCCGGCATTTGCCAGCCGAGTATGGGTAGCCAGAGACGATTTCCTTTACTGGGTATCACGGAACCCAGTCTGAGTGGCGGTACCAGGCAAGCTAACGGTCGCATCAACTCAGACTGAGCTGCGTTGTTCTTGGTCGTGGTTATCTGTCGCTCGGATCGGGACAACCAGAAATATTCAATCCAGTAAATCGGCCAGATCAACATCAAAGCAAAAAATAGCCAGAAGCTAAAATTCTTCGCACCAGCCTGAAGTGTATTCTGGTTGCTACTGTGACCTGCGAGTTCTGAAGTACTAACGGCATCTACCGACTCAGTTGTCTCAACTGCTGCCAGTTCAGCAACACGCGGAATATCGACCAGACACACAATCAAGCCAGCAAGAATTGCCAGGAAAACCAGCGTCAACAGAAACATCGGTGCCGCCAGTTTGTCAGGCGACATGCTGGTTACACTGTTTTCTGATAGGTTGGCCGTTGGCGCAGTGTCTGCGTTGTTCACATTAAATCCTGGAAGGTAGCTGGTCTGTGAAAACAGATCTGTACAATAATTACCTTAAATCAAGAATAGTGCCGGAACAGGACAATCCGCATAGTAGGAAGGGTTTAGACCTTGGCGCTGGGCCGGTTTGCAACGGTTTCCAGCCAGCGATGCAGATTTTTAAGTTCCTGGTCGGGCTGTAGTTTCACCCATTTGGCAAAATCGACGGTGATGTAAGCGGTGATATCCGCAACAGTGAACACATCACCGGCAACAAATTCCTTACCCTGTAGTTGTTGATCCAGCCAATTGAAAAATTGAACCGTTCTGTTTAAACCTCTTTCAACCAGTGCCGGAATTTGTCTGTACTCATGTTTTCCAGTCAGCGCGTTATTAGCATAGGATTTGGCACGATTACGAAATGCTTCACCCACCGCCAGCAAACCTTCGTTCTCGATTTTCCAATCGAGATCAACAATCAAGGCGCGCTCGAAGCCATCACGTCCGAACAGTGGTGGCTCAGAATGTAAACCTTCCAGATAGCATTGAATGCCAGCCGAGGTTGTCAATGTGCGCCCATCTTCTAGCTGCAGCACGGGAACGGTACGGGATGGATTAACTTTTTGAAAGGCTTCAGAGTGTTGCTCGAGATTCGCAAGGTCGACTTCAACTACCGGTATGTCCAGCCCCTTTTCTGCAATATACATGCGTACTCGACGCGGGCTGGGTGCAGTTGCACAATCGTAGAATTTCATAGACATGCTCAGCTGACACTATGGATTAAATACTGGACTACAAGAAAAATTAAAACAACAAAACACAGTGTTCCAATCAAACCACCGACGATAAAATGAATCGCCTTGCCGCGTTTGAAATCTCGTTCTTTATTTGCTTTGGACTGTATGCCAACACCTGCGGCCAAAACACTCTGTACGACGGACCAGAAACCAGTCCCTTGTCGATCAGGTTTCTCATCTTCAGGCGGTGTAGGAGTCATTAACGGAACTCTAGTTTGCAGGCGCATCTGACAAATGCTGGCAGGCATCACGGTAAGCCTGCTGCAGGCGTTCTGCACACTCACTCATTTCCTGCATCGATCTACCCACTTTGAACAATGATGAACCAAGGCCAAAGCCGCAAGCACCTGAACACAAATAGGCTTCCATATTGTCAGTGTCGATGCCACCCACAGGAAAAGTCTGGGTTGTTGGTGGGAGAACTGCATGCATGGCTTTGACTACCTCCGGTTTGAGCAGTTCTGCCGGAAACAGTTTCAGTGCAGTTGCACCAAGATCAAGCGCTGCGAAAGCTTCAGATGGCGTTGCTACACCGGGACAATAGGTAACACCCGCACTGACTGCAGCTTCCGCGACATCCGGATTCAGATCAGGCGCCACGATGAGAGTGGCTCCTGCTGCAATTGATGTCTCTGTATCGGAAACTGACAATACTGTGCCAGCACCTATGACGGCATGGGCTGCGAAGTTTGCTGATAATTGTTGAATACTCTCTAGCGGGCGTGGTGAATTAAGCGGCACTTCTATCACTGTGTACCCCGTGTTTACCAGCAAACCACCGACATCATTTGCGTCTTCGGGCAGCAAACCTCGAAGGATGGCAATCAGCCCACAGGTATCAATTGCGTCTTGCCACTGTTTTGATTCAGGTGCGGTTTCGGTGTTCAGTTTGAATTCTCCATAATGCTCAGCAACCGGGCAAAACCATCTCCAGCCATATCGTTGTCGGGCACTCGCGATGCAATCCCCAAGGTACTTAGTGCATCGGTATAGCGTTGGCAGAGCAATGGTTCACCGATAATTGAAATTGTCTTGTCAGTTATCCCGCTGCTGACAGCCTCGTCCGAAGAGTCACCAGTCACATCGTTAAGCATATCTAGCCCTTCTCGTATTTCACGTCCGATTAATAAACCGGAGAGATAAGCACTGACAGATTGCGGTTGAATTTTTTCCAGAAGCACACCTGCTCTGGCACCAAAAAGCCTGCTGAGAAATTGTGTTGAATGATACCCCTGTTCCACACTGCTACGAAATACAGCAACATCCCATTCATCAGTCTCTGATAGCGCACCTATCAGCGTATGCCGCATAATGGTGGCGAATAGTTCGCCTGTTGGTGTGGTATGGAATGATTGCAAGCAACCATCATCAAATTTTATCCATTTGGAATGCGTGCCTGGCAGCACATAAAAACCAACAGGGCTTTCTTTTTCGTATTCCGTCGCACCGATAAGTTGTAATTCTTCACCACGCATCACATCGGCAGATTTTGTATCATCCCCTCCACCAATAGATACGCCGGGTAAAAATACCAATCGGGTGTCGCGTAAGGTTTTAGGTACAGCATTGTCTATCAGCGCAGGCAGTTTGACCGGACACGGCAAGTAAGGCGTTTCAATCCAGCCGTTGCGACTGGTAATCATGCCACTCAATAGTACTGGGGAAAAAGACTGGTTTGATTGTTGACTCAACCAGTCGCCGCAATGCTCGAAAAATATATTCTCAAACCACTCATGCCGACTGGCTTCACTGCGATCACTCACTTCACGTATACCGCAATCAGCCTGTCGTTTTTCCAGCAAACTTCCGTCAGCGGCAAAATGGTAGGCGCGGAAGGAAGTCGATCCCCAGTCTATTGCGATGGCCATTGGGTTGTTAACTAAGACGGACCATGAGTTCTGTCATACCCATTTTCTGCCGAGACTGTAAACGACGTCAGTTGGTCACTCGGTGGCGTAAATATATCGACTTGCAAGGGGTGGCAACTTGCTGCATCGCTTGAGTGCGAATCGGAGCAATCGCCACCAGGACAGGCACTCAAACCACCCAGTAAGTCCATACAGGCAAAAAATTCGATGTAATCACCCGGACGCACTGGACTGGCTTTCATAAAGTACTGTCCCGTCTCGCGCATAAAACCGGTACACATAAACACATTCAACACATCATGCACCAGCGGCTCGATCGCACGACGGTCCTGCTGCAAATGTCTGGCAAGCGCACGCGTTAAATTGGAGTGACAACAATAATGGTAATGATCACCTTCGCTTAGCAAATTGTGCGTGTAGGGATCACAGCGGGTTCCGATCACATCATGGACAGCACCACCAAATTCATCAAAGCCATACCAGTCGAGCGTATCCTCCACGACGGTAGCCATTTTGCGCAAAGCGGGAAAGCTGGACCATAAACTGTCACCGGTACTTAAATGAGTGCCATGCAGCGCACGAGTCTTGCCTGAGTAAAAACGTTCAGTTGGATCGTTCAGGCTCCAGAGATTCAAATCACCCACCTGAGAACCCTCGACGGATGTAATTCTGAAGAAACTGCCTGCAGGTACTTCAAAACATCTTGCGTCCCGAGGCGGCACAATTACCTGTTGAGATTGAACAGCATGCTGACGCAAAGCTCGATACTCATCAAGCGGCGCAGGCTGCAGGGAATCTGGCGGATAACAGACGACTGGAGGCACAGCCAGTCGCTGAGCAGCATCCTCAGGGGCTTTATGATCAGGTGTGGTTAATTTCATGACAATAACCTATACAGATATCGTAATCGATTGGTCCGGGGAAGCCTGCTGCGACCCCATGGTACCGATGATCGCGGCATCAGGGTAGTGTTCAACAAGTGCACAAACACAACTTGAAGAGTCAGTTGCCGGCACAATAGCGAGAAGCCCGCCATTGGTTTGTGGATCTACAAGAAGTTCGCGCTGAAAACGCACTCTCTGATCTTTATTAGCGTTCACTTTTGCACTCTCTTTTGCTTGTCCATGTTGAACAAAATTGATTCCTGCCAGTACACTTGCATTTTGTGTGTAAAGACTACTTCGAATACCGTTTGCCGCATGCTCAAGAGCTGCTGACATAAACGGAATGGTTTGAAGATCAAGTTGAGCACTACAAACACCATCACTATGCAGGCGTCGCAACAGATTAGTCAGGTGTCCGAGCAATCCAAAGCCTGTGACATCAGTCATGACTCGCACATGATGCTGGGCAAAAATATCAGCAGCTTCCCGGTTGCTCTGCAACATTGAACGTATCGCTGTCTGAACATCAGCGCCGCTGGCTTTAGCACGCATATCGGCAGCAAGCACAACACCGGTTCCCAGCGGTTTGGTCAACACAATAACATCACCCGCTTGGCAAGTTGTATCTTGCGATAAATCGGGCTGCGGCTCGTCAGCTACGAAACCGTTGACGGTAAATCCAAGCATCGCCTCAGCACCGATACCCGTGTGGCCACCTGCCAGCATACAGCCAGCGCGATTTAATTCTTCCACAGCGCCGGTCATCATAAGAGAGAGATCCCTGCGTTGGATGGCAGCATCTGCGAACGGCAAGGTTGCCAATGCAAGTGCCGAGTCTGGTTGCGCTCCGCTGGCGTAAATATCACTTAGTGCGTGCAGAGCTGCGATGCGTCCAAACAAATAATTATTATCAAAGCTGGCACGAAACTGATCCACAGACTGCACCACCAACTTTCCTTTTGGATGTATCGTACAAGAATCATCAGCAAGCCCGTCACTAGTGACCGATGCACTTTGCACAGGTTGCAGCTGATCAATAACGCCCGCTAACACATCGGCCCCAACTTTTGCACCACAACCGCCACAAAACATCAGGTCATCGTCATCAGAAGCGCCCGTCAGGGTATTTTCAGGATCTGAGTGACGACTTGCGAGTAAACCTGCTGGTATATCATCAACACTCGGTGTTGGCATTTTTCGCTCGGGCAACAGAAAAAACTTCTGCATAAAACGACTGTCTATCCAATCCTTTGCCTGCCAGACTCGATCAGCGCGAATCGCGAGACCGTTACGACTGGCAATGGCAGATTTATCACCCAGCGATATTAATGTCAGAAAATTCTTTTGCGCACGGTAACTACGCAATGGTTGCTGGCAAACAGCGCGACGTAGATTATCAAACAATACCGGTGCCTGACGCACAGCGAAAACGCCCGCTTTGGCAACACCTGGGGAAGGCAGGCTGGCAATATCACCGGTGGCAAAAACATCGTTATGGGAAATAGAGCGTAGCGTTTTGTCGACTTTGATAAATCCCCGCTCATCTGTTGCGAACCCGGACGTCTGTGGCCATGCGGGTGCACGGGCTGCAGTGACCCAGAGCATTTCATCCAGATTGAGTGACGCGCCTGTCTCTGAGGAAAGAACATTTTGCTGAACTTCTTTAACTGCAAAGCCTGTGTGTACCTCTATACCACGCGCTGCACACTCATCGAGCGCAAGCTTAGCTACTCGATCAGGTTGTTGGCGCAAGGGCTGCGAACCTCGCACGATCCAATGGAGCTTGAAATTCGCTGACCGTTGTTTAAGCGCATGATCAAGAGCGAGTAGCAACTCGAAACCGCCAACACCAGCACCGACAACACCTATCGACAAACTACTTTTATCAGCGTCTTTTGTATTTGCATTGTCAGTATGCAGCTGTACACGATCCAGTAGCGATTGCCATTTTTGTTCAAACAAATAAACCGGCTTGACCGGAACAGTAAAATTTGCAGCACCCGGCACACTTGCAACATCGGGTGTCGAACCTGTATCTATAGACAAGAGGTCATATTCTATGTCTGGATGGTTATCGAGCAGCAATCGACGAGTGTGGGTATCGACACCATCGGCACGCGCTTCTATAAAGCGCACACCCGACCAGCGGCATAGTCGCGCCAAATCAATATGTGTCTCCTCCCGCGTGTAATGACCGGCTACAAAGCCCGGCAACATACCGGAATAAGGCGTCAGAGCAGTTTGTGAAACCAGCGTCAAACGCACACCCGGCAAGGGTTTCATGCCCCACTTTTTTATAACGAGGGAATGCGTGTGCCCACCGCCAAGCAACACAATATCTTTCAGAATCGGAACATGCTGCATTAGACGGCTTTCATTTTAGGGTGAATTAATTTGGACTAGCAGTTTGCAGGCTGTCGTATGGCAGCTGACTGGCGCGGTTGTACAAAAGTTAGTTGATACCAGTCCAGAATGGCCGCGGCATCACCTGAAAATACAATGTCACGATGCTTGCCATTCATCTGATAGTCGTACATCGGGTCGTAATAGCTTTGTAAAATATACGCTATAAAATCATCGTAATCGTCTGTGCCGGCATCACGACAATGCCTTGCAAAGGCTCTGTCAAATAGACGTAATGCCTCGGTTGTTCTTTGACCACCGAAACGTTTACGAATTCTACCGAGCGCATTGCGATGGTAAGCTGCGAAAGCATCCATACCTTGCTGTTCGGCCTCTTCGCGGCTTTGATGACTTTTCTTGTGTTTGTGGTAATGAAGGCGGTATATGTCTGAGAGTTCATCAACGTAATCTGACTTGGCCACTGCAATACGCCGGCTTAGAGGCTCTACCAGCAATACGGCAGGCATTGTCTCCATTCGCTTTTTAAGGGATATCGGTAGTGCAATACGCCCAATCAATCGGGCTTCATCTTCCAGCAATACCGGTTTGCAAGGTGCGGCATCAAGGATTTGTTGACGTTGATGGCGCAGCAGCTCGATTGCCAGTGAATTTTCAAAAGACACCGTTGTCGGTTGAGGTTCGAGTAGCCGCCCAAAACTCGACCCCCTGTGATTCGCTAATCCTTCAAGGTCTATGGAAGAAGGTAATTGTTGCAACAGGCGTGTTTTGCCACTCCCCGTTCTTCCCGCTAGCACCAGTAAGTCGAGGTTGTTCGCTGTAAACTCAATCGTATCAAGCAGTGCTTGACGTATCCGTTTGTAACCGCCCGAAATTAAAGGTACTTCATGGCCGCTCTCAGCTAACAACTGCTGCACAGATTTTGAGCGTAACCCGCCACGAAAACAGAACAGGTGGCTTTCAGGATTATCGTTTATAAAGGCAACCCATTTTTGCAGGCGCTCAGCCAGCAGTTGCGGTGTCAACAATGATTTGCCAAGTGCTATTGCTGCATCACTGCCAGATGTCTTGTAGCAAATGCCGACGCGCTCTCGCTGCTCATCATCAAGTAAGGGCAAATTGATTGCACCGGGCAAGCTACCGCGTGCAAATTCAACAGGCGCTCTGACATCGATAAATGGAGCACCATCCAATAACAGGCGTTCCAATCCATCATCCATAGTGCCGGTGCAACTCATGCCTGGTCGTCTGTTTCCAGCAACAGGGTTATTAATTGTGGGAAGGAATTGTCATAGTAGTAGGGTGATGTCTGGTCCGAATGCCGACTTTCACGATTGATACCGTAGCCAAGCCCAATGTCGGTCAGGACTTTATACTTTTTGTTTTTGCCGGATTTGCTGCTCACTCGTTCGGCCTCTTCCAATATGCCTTTTTCAAGCAATATCTTGTTCGCCTTAACTGTTGACAGCGACACATCGTGTTTTTTAAGCAACTCCGTTAACGAGGACGTAGGACCTGAACCTGCGACTGTCGATTCTTGACTACTCATTGAGAACTCCCTCTGTGCGTTTATTCATCGATCGCACTCTTTTGTTCAATTTCACGGACAAAGGCTTCGCTGTCGAGTGACAACAAAGTTTCGAGACTGCCGTTAACTTGCGTATAGCCCAGCGCCAATGAAGGGCTATACACCGCTTCTCCGGCAAGCACCCGTTCGCGTCCACGCTGTATTTCCTCATCCATCAAGCGTGCTTCGTGATCGCGAAACGCTTCCGAGATACGTTCTGATTCTTCCCAGTCGATACCAATGGAGGCCAGAGCGTCCTCACCCAACAATACGGCAGATTCAAAATTTTCCCGATGGCTGCTGTCGACACCGATACAGGCAAGCTCCACCTGCTGGTAACGATCTGTACTGCGTACAACCAGTTTGACATGTGGGAATCTATCCTGCACTAGAGATATCAGCTCCATGGATCGCCTGCGATCATCCACCGCAATGACCAGTACCTGCATATAATCCAGCCCGGCTTGCTCCAGCAGATCAACACGCAATGCATCACCACAAAATGTACGAAACCCCAAACGGGAAACTTCTGCCAGGCGCTCAGGATCGTGATCTATCAGCGTCGGTTGCATCCCTGCCGATACCAGAAGCCGACAAACAGTCTGTCCTACACGCCCAAATCCGGCAATAAGAACCGGCACCTCTTTAGCGTGAGAATACGCAACCTTCTCGGTAGCGGGAATCGAGGCCGACCGATCCGCTTCCTGCAGGCCCGCATCAGTTGCGCCAGCCTGACCTATCACGTCCTGCACACCACCAACCAATTGCGCGCGCCGACGCTTGTAGAGCATTTGCATAACGGGTGTGAGTAGCATCGATAAGGCAATCACAACAACCAGACCACTACCCAATTGTCGATCCACAGCCTGATAAGCTATTGCAATACTCAGAGCCACAAACGAAAGTTCACCTGCTGGCGCGACAAGCATGGCAGTCAGTAAATGGGGTCGTTGTTTATCTCCGGACAGATAGTTGATGGCTAAGGCGACCAGTAATTTAGATACCAGCATGACCACAAGTACGGCGAGCACAATGAGCGGATAACGCAGCAACAAACCAAAATCAATCCACACGCCCAAGGTAATAAAGAAAAACCCTAACAACATACCTCGCCAGGGTCGCAGAGTAGATGCCAGCTCCTGACGAAATTCAGAGGCTGCCATCACGTAACCGGCCAGTAAGGCGCCAAGAAGTACTGATGATCCAAAGCTGATAAACAACAGCAACACTCCTATGAGCATCAACAACACAACAATCAGAAATAGCTCAGGGGCTTGTGTCGCTGTGATGTAGCGAAGCACGTGCTTAAACACCCAGTGCCCGAAAGCTATGACGAGCGCACTCAAGGCCAGATCCAGCAGTACAGACTGCAACCCGACCGGTTCCTGCAACGGATTACCAAAACCAAGTAGCGGCAACAAAATCATCAACGGCAAGAAAAGTAGTGCATGCGTTGTCGTTATAGAGATGGCTAGATCACCTCGTGACGAACCGGAGAGATTTTTAATCTCGACAAATTCAGAGATCAGCGTGTGTGAGGACAGGGCCAGCGCTGCTGAAACAGCTACAGCCTTTGGCCATTCGAGATCAAGGGACAATCCGATCAACGTGAAAAGCACTGTTGATACAATCCAGAATGGCAAGCCCTGAGTCAGAATTCGACCGCGCAGTCTAAGCAGGGTTTCGGGCTGCAGTTGAAAACCGATAAGAAACAGCAACATGCCAGTGGCAATATCAGCCAGCAACTCCAGTTCTACTGGCTCTCGCACCATAGCAAGCCCCCAAGGGCCTATCAGAATGCCAGCCACAAGGTATCCCAGCACGCGCCCGAGACCCAGCTTTTGTGCACCCGGCACAGCCAGAGCCGCAGCCATCAGGCAAACGAACAAAGTACCCAGTAGGGATTCATCGGCATTCATGGGTAAAGGATAATGTATTACCCGTGCTCAGCCTAATTTCCTGGCTGGACCCGCCTGTTGGTTTGTACCCGCCTTAGGGAAATGTCACCCCGTCTTGCCGGACAGCTCAGGATTGGAGGTCCAGTTTCGCAGCACACCATCCAGCCATTCGGTGATGGAGGCGTCGTGTTGATGAGCTTCGCGCATCATCACTTGACGCTCTTCTTCGGTAAGCACATTGACGGGGCGGGTTTTGTTACGCTCATGCCAAAGCGCCAGCACGGCGGGATCGACCTCGGGATGAAACTGGACACCGAAGACATGATCGGACATGTGGAAAGCCTGTTGCTCAAACACCTCTCCTCTGGCAGTTAGCGTTGCACCGGTCGGAAGATCAAAACCCTCACCGTGCCATTGCATTATGGTGAGCGGCTGCTGCATAAAGTCCCCAGCATGTGCAGTTGGGTAAACCGGATGAAATCCCACTTCACGCACCTCATCAGAATGCGGTCTGACCGTTGCACCCAGGACCCGTGCCAGCAATTGCGCGCCCAGACAAATGCCGAAAAAACGTAATTCGTTCTGCATACAAGCTTCGATGAAGTGCAATTCATCTTTAATCCATGGCAAAGACACATCGTCGTTGGCACTCACAGCGCCTCCAAAAGAAATAACCCCGCTATAGTTAGCTGGATCCGGGAACTGATCACCATCTGCGGGATAGCACCAATCGCAATTAACACCGTTTGAGCGCAGCCAGGTTGAACAACGATCAAAGTCCCACCCTGTTGAGTGCTTTACCAATAGAATACGTGTGTCTGACCCCTTCTCATTCACAGTGGTTTAACCCGACATCTCGCGTATCAAATCTTGTGTCAGTCATATACGTTCTAACCAAAACCGGTTGATAGGTCGTTAATCGAAATAATTGATGCCATCAGTCTATCTAGCGCTCGAACAACTGGCGACTTAAGCTCGAAATAAGTTGCATTTCGTACCTGGCGAAGAATTATAAGTACCTGTTTGTATACCAACTATAGTTGCGAGCCTTTTCCAGACACCGAAAAGGCAGGATTGACGCTATGGAAAATGGCAACCGATAATAAAACGTGTGGCTATTACAACCGGGCACACCACGACGAAGTTGCGTTTGATGATCACAGGCACGTAGCGCAAGTAGTGGCAAGTCTTTCGAGATGGGTTCTAGTTTGAGTCCGTGTCAGCATTCATTCGATTTGAAAAGCATGGTCGATTCTACACGCCGAAAACGAAGATAATACGGGCCATACGGGCCATACGGGCTAAACTCGCGCTATTTAATTCACGATCGTGAGCCTAAAACCATCGGATACCTCTCCACCGCGCCCATCGTTTGCTGTTACCACAACGAAATGATTCCCGGCATTGGCGGCCGAAGCAGTGCCTGATATAACCCCATCATCTGACAGAGTAACCCCAACAGGTAAATCGTCTGTAGAGAAGGTCAGGGTATCACCATCAGGGTCATCAAATTGCTCAAAGACTGTAAATGCAAATCCACCGGCAACCTGACGGTTAGGAATATCGACAGCCTGTGGTATCTGATTTACGGCAGGCGTGACAACTGGCAACTCTTCGACAAAAATAAGAAAGGTTGCCGCCGTTGTATCCGTACCATCTGAGACTCTTATATTTGCGCGGAAAGTGCCAGCACTAGTGAATTCACCTTCGATCTCACCGCTTTCCTCATCTATGTCGATGAACCGGGATGCAGTGCCAGCCAGTGAGAAAGTCAAATCGTCATCATCATCGTCCGTGGCGACAATTACCAACTCAAAGGGTTCGTCGACAATCGCACTTTGATTGGTAATTGCACCTGAGAACACAGGTACCCGGTTAGGAATTGCGTCCACATCCAGTATTGCGACACGCTGTGTAGATGGATTAACACCATCGCTGGCACTCACAGTGATTCGAAAGCGCCCCGCTGTTGATGGCACACCCGAAACCACACCACTACCAGCACCAATATTGAGTGCCAGGCCGGCCGGGGTACTAAGTGCATAAAGCAGCGGCTGCTCTTCAGGATCTTCAAAGAAATCACTGGCGTCAAAAATAAATACACGACCTTCCTGACCCTCAAGCCCCGGCAGGTTTCTCGCTACAGGCGGCAGATTCGGCGCGACGGTTCCACTAGCCTCACTGACAAGAATTGCGCTGCCATCAGTGACAGAAATTGTGAAGGTAAAGTTGCCTGTAAAACCGGCACTGACAGTACCACTCAGGTTACCTTCATCATCAAGCACTAGCCCCGGTGGTAAACCTTCAGCACTGAATACAAGTGATCCACCTTCCGGGTCGACAAAAAATTCTGCTAACACTTCATCAACGGCTAAACCTTCAATCAGATCCAGAGCCGGTAGATCATCAAGCTGAACAGGTTCCGCATTAGCGGCTTGTATGCTCAGACGAGCAACAGCCTCACTGGTAGCAAACCCATCCGTTATTCGGTAGGTAAACATATCGTTCCCACTAAAGCCTGCCACTGGCAGATAGGTGAAACTACCATCCGGGAAGATTTCAAAACTGGCTGCAAAGCGCGGTTCGACGACAGGTTCCGGTAACACCCGTAAGGCCAGATTACTGATATCAATATCGTCTGAATCATTACTTAAAAGATTCGGACCATTTGCACTGGTAGTAAACATTTCACCTTCGAGAGCAATAAACATATCGTCCTGTGCATCAGGTGCCTCATTGACAGCGATCAGACAGAAGGTGAAGTCGTTTACGGTTTCAAGACCATCGGCGTCAGTTCCAAACAGCTGATATACGACGCCAACGGGGGCACGTAATAACGGGGGCACTAGTCTGAACACGGTGCGTGCAGACCCTTCGATATTTTGCGTATTCTGTTCAAACTCCATTGCACAACCGGCAGATGTGGTACAGGCTTGTGCCAGAGAGTTCTGAACAAATTGCTGGTTAAAGCCATTGACCCCTGCACAACGCTGCAGATTTCCCTGATTAACCGGATTTTCCGACCAGCGCCAAAAAACGATCTCACCAAAAGGGTCAACGCTCTGCACTGGATCAAGTAACATGGCTTCGTTTTCGATCAGGTTAATCACGTTGTTAAACGAGAGTTCAACAACCGGTTCATCTCCCCGCTGAACACCCGTTGAATCCACCCATCCACAGGCGAGCAGCGACGACAAAAGCAGACCGGTAAGGAGAAATTTAAGGGATGAGTGCAACCGCTGATACCTGTGTGTTGATCGAACCACTGGATACATTAGCATGTTATCCGGGGAAACGAATAGAGTACGGTGGTTACCAAATAAAAAAAATGTAAAACCAGCCAAAGAAGCCGATCAATCGCTATAACTGTGTCATGCCTGCACTACCTGGCAATCCATGCAGCGATGATCCACCCGCCGTCAGCACACAAGAGTGTCGATAAAAAGGCGCCTCACGGGCCCTGGGTTCACGCCAACGCAGGCTGTGGTTTCATCTCGATTTTCCCAATCTTGTAACAAATACCGGTAACCCTTACGTGCCATCGTAAGCTGTCCTCTGCTAATTCCTTCGCTAACAATACGCACTGGACCGATTTCAGTTGTGAATGACTCTGGCTGCAGCATATAGATCAAGGCAGTTGCATCATGCATGGCACACGCTGGTTCTTCCTCTAGCTGGCCGACCGTTGTCGAGTGGTAGTAATCCATATAAAACGCACTGGCGGCATGAAGGGTTTTGCCATAGCGCTTACTGCCCTTGCCTATGCGGGCAAGATCAGAAGCATTCAGCATTACCCGATGTGTGACATCCAAACCGACAATCGTCGCAGGCCAGTTCACGGCGAACACCTCGTCAGCAGCATGTGGATCAGCGAGAAAATTTGCTTCAGCAACAGGTGAGACATTACCTGCCTCATAAAGCGTACCACCCATAACAATCAGTTGTCTCACACGCTTTGGGAGTTGTGGATCAAGGCGTAGAGCCAGCGCAATATTGGTTAAGGGACCGACCGCAATCAGCGTCACGTCACCCGGACTCGCAGCACAACGCTCAACAATAAATTCAGCAGCAGACGAAGCGACAGCACAGCGTTCAGGGTCGGGTAGATTGATGTTGCCGAGACCGTCACTACCATGCACGAATTCCGGAAAAGGCAAAGGATCCTGAAAAAGCGGCGAAGCAGCACCGGTTGCGACAGGAATATCGCCATGATTGAACTGCTCCAGCAGGCCCAACGCATTACGCGTCGCCTGATCTACGCTGACGTTACCGAATACTGTCGTCAGGCCGAGTAAATCAATGTTCGGGTGTGCACAGGCGAATGCAATCGCCATTGCATCATCAACGCCAGGATCCGTATCCAGTATAAGAGAGTACATGGATTACAATAGTATCAGACCAACTGTAGGTAATTTGAAAGATAAAGGACATGACTAATCCACAAATAGACTCGACAAACAGTATCTGTGATGCGATTACCCTGGTTGAAGTGGGGCCACGCGATGGGTTACAAAATGAAGCGGTGGCATTGACAGCTGCAGACAAGATCACATTGGTGGATAAACTGTCTGCCGCCGGTTTCAAGCGCATTGAGACCGGTAGTTTCGTGTCACCAAAATGGGTACCGCAAATGGCGAGTACCACAGAGGTGTTCAGCAACATCACGCGCTCAACTGGAGTTTCCTACTCGGCGCTGGCACCTAATATGCGCGGCCTGGAAGATGCGCTGGCTGCCAAGGTCGACGAGGTTGCAGTTTTTCTAGCAGTGACCGATGAATTCAGTCAGCGCAACATAAACTGCACGATGGCTGAGAGTCTCGAACGAATCAAACCAGTTATTAAAGCAGCACTTGCAGAGGAACTGCCGGTCAGAGGCTATCTATCCTGCGTCCTTGGTTGCCCGTATGCCGGCAAGGTCGACAAAAATGTTGTGGCACGCATGGCTGAAGCCTTGATCAATGAAGGGTGTTATGAAGTTTCTCTGGGCGACACCATCGGTATCGGCACTCCCACTGAAGCCTACGAACTGATCAATCATTTAAAAACCAATCTGCCAGTCCATCAACTAGCAGCACACTTTCATGATACCTATGGCCAGGCAGTTGCCAACATACATGCAGTATTACCGTTGGGTATTACAGTTATCGACACAGCGGTGGCAGGTTTGGGTGGATGTCCTTATGCAAAAGGGGCTACCGGAAACGTAGCGACCGAGGACGTACTGTATATGCTTGAAGGTATGCACATCAATACGGGTATAAGCATGCCAAAACTGCTCGAGGCAAGCCGCTTTATTTCGGATAAACTCGGTCGCCCCAACACCTCCAGAGCCGCTAGTGCATTACTTGCCAAAGCGCCTGCCAATTAATATTGAGGAGCTTGAGCAGTCTGGCGTCTGGAACTGACTCAAACCCGCGGCGGTATGGAATAAGTAGCGGTGACGTGCGCCACGGGTTCACTATCCAGTTTTTCGGAATAAATGGACGCTTCCGCAATTGCCAGACGCTTTCCAAGTTTCAACATCGAGGCACGTGCGAGTAAATCTGCAGGTTTTGGTTTGCGTAAAAAATTGATCGATAAGTTAGTTGTAACAGCAAGTTCAACAGGCCCGATACGGCTAAGAATAAGCGCATAGACTGCGGCATCGGCCAATCCCATCATGACAGGCCCGGCGACTGTACCACCGGGGCGCAAATGTTGTTGATTTACCTCGGCACGCATAACGACGTATTCGTCAGTAATGGTTTCCAGACGCAACCCGAGCATGCGCCCAAAGGGCAACCGATCATCCATTATTTCGTCGAATTGTTCAGTCGTGATTTTTATCGATTGTCCCTTTTCACTCATTCCGACCTATATCCCCCAATGTTAATTCGGCAATTGTGAATCATCAAGCCCTTGCGTCAAGCACTGTTTTGATCGATTTGACTTGATCATCGACATGCTCAGACACAATTCACAGAACACTATTATTCAATAGTACCTTATCGTTTAACAGTAGCCCGCAAACTTACCGGGACTGTTAAAAAAACCGAGCCTCGAATCCCATGCTATTATCGAATATTAGCTATGTATGAAATATAGAAATACATCACAAGAGGCAAACCATGGGCAACTCACAACAACATCCCGATAACTGCACACCACCCCTATTGCGTGCTGACGTTCACGGCGTAACAACCCTCACTTTAAACCGCCCACTAAAATTCAACACATTAAACGAGGAATTACTCTCTGCGCTACAGACTGAACTCAATGATATTGCCGGCAACGACAGCATCAGAGTCGTTGTGTTGGCAGCAAACGGCAAAGCCTATTGTGCCGGACACGATTTAAAGGAAATGCGCGCCACGACTGACGAAAACTATTATCAGGAATTATTCAAAAAATGTAGTCGCTTTATGCTGGCGTTGATCCAGCTGCCGCAACCTGTCATTGCCAGAGTACAAGGAATATCCACAGCTGCTGGCTGCCAACTGGTTGCAACTTGCGACATGGCAGTCGCATCGGATGACGCCCGATTCGCTGTGTCGGGTATAAATATCGGACTTTTTTGCAGCACACCTTCAGTTGCACTATCGCGAAATATATCGAGGAAACGGGCATTCGAAATGCTGTTTACCGGTGATTTCATCGACGCGCCCACCGCTCGCGATTGGGGGCTGATTAACGATCATGTACCTGAGTCTGCACTTGACAAGCGTATTGCTGAGATATGTGCAAGTATAGCTGCCAAACCAGTTGTAGCTGTTCAAACCGGCAAACAAATGTTCTACAAACAATTGGAAAAACAACTTCAGGAAGCCTACTCCTATGCAGGCGATACGATGGCTTGCAACATGATGGCTGAAGATACCCTCGAAGGAGTTGATGCGTTTATCGAGAAACGAGATCCGTCCTGGAAATAGACTTGAAATCAAACAATCTTTGTTTGCCGTCAGGGCGCAGGTGTATTAACAACCAGGGTTTAGGAAGCTGGAGGTTTACGCAGCATTACCAGATTGATCAAGAAAATATTTTACCTCTGCCAGTGTCATGCGATAGCAATCAGATATCGTATTGACCGTCTTTTCTTCCTCTATCAGACTGTCATTAGCAGCAGCTTTTTCAATCTTTTTGCACATTGAAGACAACTCTGCGCCGCCTATATAGGCCGCACTGGATTTAAGACTATGAGCTGCAGCACGTACAGAGCCATTGTCGCCATTTTTAAAACCCTGCTCAATGGCATCAATTAAATCAGGGGAATTACTTTCGAATAATCCTATAATTTTATCGATAAGATCAGGCTTGCCAGTCTGTTGTAGCGAGAGCAATGTCTGCACCGCATCAGCATCAATTCGTACACTAGTCTTCACTTGGCATGCCCCAAAATCATAAGGTCGTTATATCTGAAATCACTCGATCAAAACTATCCTGCTTTACGCAGTTGTTCAATTTCAGATCCCCAAGGACTATTTGCATTATTTGTTAAAATGTCAGTAGCCAGTTGATCTTCCTGAGCTATTACTTCAGAGATCACTCGAGCCAATTTATCTTTCTCATGTTCAACCGTCGGGGATTCCATAGGGTTTTGGAGTGTTTGAATATGTGATGTCACCTCCGGTTGCACACCTGTCTGCTGCTCATCTGACTCAACATCTGACACCTCATTTGTATTTCGTCTTTGCTCGAATTCTTTTTGGACAAAAGTCGATTTGAGAGAATAATTTCCGAGTACAACCAACACTGTTAGCGTAAGCATTAACCCTGCAAAAGCACTTGCTCCAGAGATGGACCAAGCGATAAACAATATACCACCCAGACCGTGCAGCAACGCCATACCCAACATCGGGTTTGGGCCAATCTGCTTGCGAGGATCGTCCGGATCACCGTCTGGTACATATGAAAGGTTCTGATTAGAGATCATGTCGTCACAAATATGCAAATAATTTCATGTTGCTATCGGCCCACTAGCTGCCTGCTTTACCGATTTTTATGCGAAAAATGTCACTATTAGTCATTTCGACCAGAAAAAACCTTATTAAAGTGCGGCTTGGATAAAGAATGGTGCGTTATTCCTTATCTGCAATTTTTTTCACTGGATCGAATACCAGATTCATCATCCATCCGAACATCAATTCACTGCACTTTTAACCCCAAGGGACGATACCTTATTAGAGCCACGCTGTTCGCGCTTGTATAAATTGTGAAGCGTTTCGCAGTGAAAAATTCAAACACGTACAGGATTTAGCACCAATTTCAAATGCGTACGCGCTATTTCAACAAACTGAAATTACGCACACAGCTCTTGCTGGCTTTAATACTCGCCTTCGCTACTGCTGCAGTTCTGACGACTCATGCCTTAAAAAGAGTAGAGTCAACCGAATCAAGGCAAACGATTCGAGATGAAGCCAAAAAGCTCTCACATCTGGTATCGAACTTATCAGCTCCTGCCGTGCGTCAGAACGACGAAGAAGGCATCAAGTCCTCGCTGGAATTGATAGCTACCAGCTATAGCAAACTATTACGTACAACATTTTACGATGTGGACGGTAATATCATCGCTACCTACACTAATGCTCCACTTGCGATTGCCAAAACAGGGATTCCAGATCCAGCATCTCTCAAGGACATAAACAGCATAATCACAACCACATCGCGAATTGAATTCAATAAAGAACATCTCGGTGAACTAGTACTGTTTTGGGATGCATCCTGGGCTGAAACACGTGTTAAACAATTGCTGAACAACACCTATTTTATGTTGTTTGGGCTTCTTACAATTTTAGGTATTGCGTTCGCAATGATTCTGAACTCATTCGTATTGAATCCGATTGAGAAAATTCAATATCAGATGCGCATTGTTCAAGAAAACAGAAAGATAAAACCGCTAAAACTTGATGCTGCAAAAGAATTGAGAATGCTCGCAAGCAGAGCCAACGAGTTCGGCTCTTTGATGCAATTCAGAATTCAACGAGAAAATGAATTACAAGACACGGCGAATGCCAAATCTGATTTCCTCGCCAATATGAGCCATGAGCTCAGAACACCATTAAACGGTGTTCTGGGGATGTTAGGCTTGCTGGAAACTACCAACCTCTCGTCAACTCAAAGAGAATATTTGCAAACAGCTGCCAGCTCCGGGCGCAGCCTGCTAGAACTTATCAACGATATTCTGGATTTCTCCAAGGTTGAAGCAGGAAGAATGGAATTTGAGTCTGTCGATTTCGATTTACATGAACTGATTGAACAATGTTGCGCAGCGCAAGCAGAATCTGCACACAGGAAAAAACTGGAACTTGTCACTCTGATTGACTACGAACTGCCACAGTACTTACGCGGCGATCCGACCCGGATCGGACAGATACTAACCAACCTTATTAGCAACGCGATCAAGTTTACGCAAAAAGGTCATGTTGCGATTCGTCTTCATCTAATGGAGTCACAAGATAACTACAAAATTCAATTTAACATTTGTGATACAGGAATTGGCATGAGCGAACCTGCTATGGTCAGGATATTCGACTCCTTCGCGCAAGCAGATGAATCAACAACAAGGAAATTCGGTGGCACTGGGTTAGGACTCGCTATTTGTAAACAGTTCGCAGAAGGTATGGGAGGTAGAATAGGTGTAAATTCGAAAGAAGGTGAAGGCAGTACATTCTGGTTTGAATTAACATTAGAGCATTCACTCGCAAATACCGGCGACTCCTCACCTGGATACGAATTAAAGGGTACGAATATACTGGCAATTGATCCTGTAGCTATTTCCCAAGAGGCAATCGGCAATTTGCTGTCCTTCTATCAAGCTCAGCATATAACAGCAAATTCAGCTGAACATGGCCTATCAATTCTGGAAGATGCCAGATCACAACAAACGGAATTCGATATTATTCTGGTTAGTTCAGACACGAATGACAATAACAGTGCTGCATTCATGGATACCATAAGATCTGATTATCCAGAATATATAGACAGGCTGGTAAAACTACAGTACATAACTGATATCCATGCCGGCAACACAAATAGTTCGATACCGGGCATAATCAAACCCCTGCGAATATTATCCTTCTATGAACGACTAACGGCTATATACTCCGGCCGCGAAGAAATCGTATCGCCTGAATCAATTTCATCCGAAAACCTTGCATTAATTCAAACGAAACCAACTTCCGAGTCAGGTGGTTCAGCTGCAGGTGGCAGGGTATTCGATAACACCCAATGCAGGATTCTTGTAGCTGAGGACAATCCTGTAAATCAGATGGTTGCCCAGGGATTGCTGGAAACAATGGGCTTTAATGTAGAGTGCGTCGACAACGGGCAAGAAGCTATTGAGCACATCGAAACCAATCACTATGATTTGATCTTGATGGATTGCCAAATGCCTGTCATGGATGGATATCAGGCAACCCGTGCTATACGCGAACGTAATGATGCGCTTAACACTATTCCGATAATTGCCCTGACTGCCAACGTCATGCAAGGGGACGCACAAAAGTGTACAGAAGCAGGGATGGACAACTACATGTCAAAACCATTTGATCCGGACAAACTTGAGTCAATGATCAGGGAACTCATACTCAATCGTCCTGATGCGTCACTTGATAAAGCTGCCTGATCTTTAAATACTTGCCATCACTTTCGGGAATGTTGGCAAGAATACCACCTTAATGAAGACTGCAAATTATTGAGACGTATTTGGGCAAAACAGATATAAAAAATATCAATATAAATGCGCGTACCAACTCATTTCTAACTTGCTTCAACTCTGCATCTGCCACACAGCACCAGCAATCGTGTAAATATTTCGATTCCGAGATCACACAACTACCAGAAGTGCTTCACAGTTAAGACTTTATCACGAATTTGTAAAAATTCAAACCATGTCACTCTATGGTTTAGATTTGGCTTTTTCGACGGCCGTTAATCTCGAAACTGCTCAAATTATTTATTTTTACGGAAGATACATAAGACGGACTATCTGATGAAAAGATCACTTTTAATACTACCTGTTATGTTTTTATCCCAAGGGATAAATGCAGCAGCCTTCGAACAATGTTCAACAAAAGCATTTCTAACACAGGGAACAAATGCGACCACTTATGGCGTAAATCTGGTGACTGGCGACTACCATGTGTTAGCCAAAGACATGGGGGTTAAGGAGTCGGTTAACGGTATTGGCTTTAATCCAGTGGACAACTTTGCCTATGGGTGGAGCTACCAACACAAAAGTCCAGTCAGAATACACTCTGATTTCTCGTTGGAGCCACTTGATGTACAAAATCTACCTGATAATGTGAATTTCTATACCGGCGACATGCACCCGAGCAACGGAAAATATTATGTACATCGCAGACATTCGAATGCCGGCTTGTACAGTATTGACGTTGATGAAAATTCACCAACATATTTACAAGCACAAAAGTTAATAGACGGGTCTTTGATCAATCTTACCATCGCTGACATGGCGATTAGCCCACTTGATGGTTTCGCCTACGCTTTAAATTCTAATGGACGCCTGTACCAGATTGATCTCGAGACAGGTAACTCCAAAATTCTGCAAGAGACAGGTGAAAGTGGCGGTTACGGTGCAAGCTATTTCGATGCAGAAGGCAACATGTATGCTAGCCGAAACAAAGACGGTCAAATCTTCAAGATAGCAATCGCATCAGGCGACTATTCAATGGAGGCTTTTGCGCATGGACCTTCCTCAAGCATCAATGATGGGTGGCGCTGTGCACTAGCACCGTTAAATGATGTGGCCGATGACAATATTGACTTTGGCGACGCACCAGTTTCATACGGCACGGCACTCGCAGACAATGGTGCACGCCACGGCCTGGATGGCGACCCCGGGCTATTTCTGGGGGCCGCTATCGATGGTGAGTCAGATGCAGCCGCATTCCCTCTATCTGATGATGATGACGAAAGTATTGATGACGATGATGGTATTCAATTCGCCACCAGTGTTACAGGTGGCCGCAACACTGTTGTCATTGTTAATTCATCAAAATCAGGTTTTCTTAATGCATGGATAGACCTGGATCGCAGCGGTACCTTCGACGACAACGAACAAGTTTCTTACAACTATTTTCTGAACCCCGGGAAACAGTCACTTCACATGTACATTCCTACCACTCTGGTTGAGGGAAGCTCCTGGGCAAGATTTCGTTTGTCATCCATACCAAATGTCGGTCCAACCGGTGGTGTAGCTGACGGTGAAGTCGAGGATTATCAAGTCAAGCTGATCGAAGAAGCAACTGTTGTCACCAATTATCCTAGCGCAACCAGCTGGACGACATTGGCCTTTGAAGACAACTGGCCACTTGAAGGCGACTACGACATGAACGATCTGGTGGTCTACATGCGCTCGGCCATCTACAGCAAAAACGCCGGAGTAACGCGAGTAGACATCGATGCAGAAGTTGCAGCCGTTGGCGCCGCGTATCACAACGGTTTCGCAATTCGTCTGCCTGGTGTCAGTCGATCGAACATAGATGAAGGCAACATGGAACTGGAAATCAACGGCAAAGCAGTCACTGATTTCCAGCCACTGGAGGAAGGACGAGATGAGGCAATTATCATCGTATCTTATAACCTTTGGGATTATGTCAACGCAGGCGAAGATCTTTGCATGTTCTACCGGACCGAACCAGGATGTGGTTCCGATGTACAAATGAAGTTTCGTGCATCAATTCCTCTTCAAGAACCTGTTACAACTGACATCAGTGGCCTGCTTGATCCATTTTTATTCGCGACACCCGGTGCCTGGCATGGCGGTCACTTCGCGACTGCACCAGGACGTTCTTACGAGGTACACCTTAAAAATCAGGCACCAACTGAAGCATTCGATAGTGAATTGTTTTCTCAAGCCGGCGATGATGCTTCAGTACCTGAACAGGGCCTGTACTATCAGACAACCAAGGGCATGCCATGGGCATTGGAGATCGGTACACGTTGGGACTATCCGATTGAATATCGGGACCTAAGTAATGCCTATTTACAATTTCAGGACTTCGCACAATCTAATGGACTGCAAAGCAGTTACTGGTATAACCCGGAAAATTCCAATCCGGCACTGCTATTCAAGAACTAGGAGGTTCAAATGAAACACCTAAAAAAAATAATCATGGCCAGCACTCTTCTTTGTGCCTGCGGAGGCAGCGAAAACGGCGTAAACGATGAAGGCATAATCGATTCAGAAGCACCTTCACTCGGCGCAGCCCTTTCACAAGAACCAGACGCGGCATCGACCACTGTAGCCAACACCAACGAGCTACAAATCGATCCAACATTCGATCTCGCCTCCTCACGCAATATCGCTGTAAATTTCGATATCGCAGAGGCCGACGGGACGGATGGGTCTGTTTCAATTTGCACCGACTACGCAAAGGATGGGAGCGCATTCGATGTCAACTATGAAAGTTGTATTGTCAACGCACAAATGCAGGATGGACAATTCAGCCACTTAATAGATGTGACAAACGAATTTGATTCAGTTGTTGCTGTGGTCTGGTTTCAGACCCCCGGTACTGACCCCTTGTATAAGGAATTCACTGTCAATGATCAAGTCCGAAGCAAAGGGATAAAGCCTTCATTGGTTTGGCGCTAAAGAAAAGCACTTGAACCCTCGCTGGTTGTCGTCGCTGGCTATCGTCGCTGGCTATTACAGTGAATACTGACGC
>CAYPMR010000048.1:29572-30734 GCA_964411665.1 uncultured Granulosicoccaceae bacterium
TCGCTGGTTGTCGTCGCTGGCTATCGTCGCTGGCTATTACAGTGAATACTGACGCAACCTAGCGAGCTTTAGCACCAGGCCGGCTGCCCCGATCAACGGAAAAACAAACTAATGCGAATTTTCATACTACTAATAATTCATCTACAATGACTTGGTAATTCAATTAGAGCAGCCGGCCTTACAATTTCGATAAAAATGAATTTCAAAAAAAATGAATTTCGAAAAAAATGGCCGCGGAACCCGCGTGTTAGAAGTCGCCATAGCAAGAGCGCACCGGATTGAGTACAGTCAACCAATAACCGTATCTCATGCCCAACAACGATAAAAACAGCAATCGCCTTCAAATCACACAAGGTTGTTATATCGAGCTGTCGGAGATTGATTTCGATGCGATACGGGCACAGGGCGCTGGTGGACAGAATGTCAACAAGGTTTCATCAGCGGTACACCTTCGCTTCGATGTTCGTCAGTCCTCGATAGCTGATAGTTTCAAGGAAAAAATACTGTCCTACCGTGATCAGAGAATTTCCAAAGACGGGATAATCATTATAAAAGCACAAAAATTCCGTAGCCAGGAAAAGAATCGAGCAGATGCGTTGGAACGATTAAAAGAAATCATAAATGCTGCAACCACCATACAAAAAACCAGAAAACCAACAAAGCCAACGCGTGGATCACAGAAAAGGCGCATAGACTCCAAGAACAAGCGTGGAAAGGTAAAGAGCCTTCGCAAAAAAATTGACTATTGACAGTTTTATGTACATGTCCAATTGAACAACAGGCAATTGGCAGATAAACTGGCTGCATGACAGACAAGGAAGAAACAAGCCATTCGCCTGAATTTCTTTCGTCTGAATCTCTCTCGCATAAAATTCTTCAACCCATCCAGCAAGCAGAATTTTTTTCTACCTATTGGGAAAAACTCCCCTGTTATATCAGTCGACCAGAGTTAGCGCATTTTTCCCAGCTACTGTCACCTGCTGATATAGAAGAACTGTTAGTTAGCCAGGATTTATTTTTTCCAGCCTTTCAGGTGATCGAATCAGGCAGGACTATTGCGGTGGGTGATTTCACAAGTGACGACGGTAGAGTGCTACCACACCGTGCCATGCAACACTATCATGATGGGGCAACACTTATCTTGTCTCAGGCCCATAAAACC
>CAYPMR010000049.1:0-30032 GCA_964411665.1 uncultured Granulosicoccaceae bacterium
ACCTGGCTCCGCCAGAACCAGCCGCTCTGTCAATATGCAGTTGAGCTAGGCGTTATGTGCCCTATCGTATTGGTAGAATGATCGAGACATAACACACATTCGGCTGATAGCAGAAAGTCAGTATGCCTAGATTAAACACGCACTGAGAATCAATTTGACCTTGTCCAGACTATTTATTAGTGCGGTAGTGGTGCTATTTGTTGTTTTGGGATTTTATTATTGGATCAACCACTTTAACTGGTATTCAGACTCTTTCTTTATCGAAGAATATGAAAATTACACTGATATGCAGTTTACTGGCGAATCCGAAGTGATCTGGAAGTGGGCAGCACCGCGTGGTTCCGACGGATCCTCTCATTATGTTACCGCTGCTATTGTTGGCTCAGGTTTCAAAGCTTCGATGCTGGGCATCAGATTCAAGTCAGAGAGCGATTGCTACATGAAGTCAGGTGGTGCAAAGCGATTTGTTACCGAGGCATCACCATTGAATTGTTGGAGACATAACGCATCGAATATAAATGAGTCGTTTTTCGTATTGTATGTACCCGACAAGGATATCTTGTTGTTTAAAAAGACTACTCACTAGAATTTATTAATGGATCGTTTCGAAAACTGTAGTTGGCACTTAGCGGAATTGAAACATTATCGCTGTACCACAAACCTAAGTGTCTGCAACAGACAATATTGACAGTGTAGCGTACGTAGCTACGCCACAACCTGCTGTACTATCAATACAACATTGCGCACAGTGGTCGCAAAGCCTATTCACCAGCAACGTTGCTGCGTGTAATCTTCTTCGCTTACTATCACAGAACCACCTCCAGTCGTGTGATCGAGTCAATGTGTAAAACGGACGTGAAGTTTATGGCGCTGGCAGGAGGTGTTACACCGCACTTTACAACAATCGCCAATTTCGTCAGCGCCTACCCGCAAGCGATAACCGATATATTTCAGAAAACAGCAGCAACTTGATGAATCAACGTTTATGGCTATTCAGCATCCAACTATGGAAGATTCTAAGCACGATTGTCCAGTTTGTTATTATGGTCTTGAAGGAAATGTAGAAGATAAATACCAAGAGATATGCCCTTGTTGCGGTACACAATTTGGATACGATGATGCCACAACACCACATTCGGTTTTGCGGGACAGATGGATATCAAAAGGTATGAAATGGTTTAGTAGAAACAAATCACCTGAAAAATGGGATTCTGTTAAACAAATAAACAAAGACAGCTAGTTTAGAACGGACATTATTCTTACATATTGAATTGTGTATTATCTTGTACTAATGAGGCGTACATAACCAGCAGCAACGGTTAACATTGGCAGAACGGCAGAATCTGGCTTACGCCAGAACCCATCACTCTATCTAGATGCCGTTGTGCTAAGTGTTCTGTTGCTGGAAAATCCTGTGCGAAATTGAAATAATATGTGATGTTATGTGGACGAATTATTTTTCATGATAATGAGCACTAAAATGCGATGAATCTAATTTACATAGGATTCATTGTATTAGGCATTGCGATATTGATTCCATTGTTCTTGAAGTTCAGCCCGTTAGAAAAATGGATGGTAACTGTTGGATTGCTTTTGCTAGCGTACCTAGTGTTTTTTGGTTTTCGTTGCGTTGAAGCAGGGCTCTTGCTCATTGTTCCTTGTGTTTTGTATTCTTTCATATCTTTTCTTGGAATACCTTATTTGATCGTGATAAGTGTTGGAGCATCTATTGGTGTGTGTCTGTCGGTATTGATAGAACGTTATCAAAAAAATATTTAGATGTAGGTGCGTTTTATCTTCCCGCATGATTACTGTCTAGTGTAATTAAATAGCAAAATGAAAGTACGCTGGGCTTTAGCGAGAATGGCTATATATGGACTTAGAAATCTAACGCTCAATGTTCGTAACGCAACATAATCAGTGTCTGCTAAGGACAAGAAGCTCCCCGCGGTTTGGTTGACACCTGGAGCTAACAATCTGGGATAAAAAGGATGCCAAAACCAGATCCAAGAACAACCTAAAAGTACGCGGATAAGTTCAAAGCCACCGCAGTAAAACTGTGCCAATTTAATGTCGCCTACAACGGTGTGTCAGAGTTCTTTTGTTTTCCTCATTCATGCTATCGTGTTGATATAAAGGGAGTAAAGAAAGGCTTATTGTTTCTAAAGATGCTAATTCGGAAACAAATTTGGCGGTACATCAGTTTCTATAATTGTTTATATATCTAGAAAAAATTACTAGCTGCGAACATATAACAACGTAGTGATTTACTTAAGAAAAAAATTCCCCGCTATTACTATTGTGCTTTCTTATTGATCAGCTTTCGGTTGGTAAAAGATATGAAATTAATATTGCTAAAATATGTAGCATCAGCAATGTGTAGAAAATTCAAAAAAGAAACCAACAAATTCGGATTGGTTCTTGTCTCACTGTTCGTGTGTAACAGTCTTTTGGCTGAACCGGTAGTCAATGGAAATACGATCCTTGTCCCGGATGACGGTTGGTATCAGGTTCAGTCAAGCGATGGCTTGATTTCGATTTGTAATGGATTAAGGAGTTGCGAAGTAAGTCCAGGCATGTACATTGTCATCAATCACGATACTGATGAGCGATTTGAAAATGTACAAGTGCCCGCAAATAATCCCACAGATGAACCACCGTTAAATGTAGTGCCTAACGAAACAATAATAGCTGACAATATTTCTATTGATCAGAATGTCATAACATTTTTAACAGATGATTGGTATCAAGTTCAATCATCCAACGGTCTTGAATCACTATGCAATGGAGAACCCACTTGCGTAGTCGAACCTGGTTCTTACATTATTATTAATCACTCAACTGGCCAGCGATTTGAGAACATTAATATCGGGAATAACAACAACGATATAATGGATATCGATCAAACTGCTTCGTTACAAGATAATTTTACTGTAGCCAACAGTGGCATTGTGTTTCTTGATAATGATTGGTATCAAGTTCAAACATCAGATGGCTTATTAAACTTGTGCAGCGGTGAATCGACCTGTGAATTAAATCCAGGTAGTTACATTGTTATTAATCACACCACTAGAGAACGATTCGAAAATATACAGGTAGGGGATGGAAACATAGTAGGTGGGGAAGTTATTGAAAATATATCGACAGATGATTTACCCAGTAATATTTCTGTTTTAGGAAATAAAATACATTTCCTGGATGGTAATTTTTATCAAGTCACGTCAGTTGATGGTCTTTTAACACTCTGCAGTGGTACGTTGTCCTGTGAAGTTGAACCAGGGGAGTATGTGATTATTAATCAAACTGACCCTGAACGTTTTACTGTATTTGTTGAAGAACAGGTTGAAGAACAATTTATATCTGTAGAAGACGCTCCGACGTTAATTGAAATTGCCAGTGCATCAGAATTTCTTGCGGATACTGTCAGCAAATTACGATTGTTGCTTTTGGATTCATTTGCCATAACGGGTATACCTGAAAGGACTGAGAATTTTTTGCCACTATCCGTCGGTTTTGGAACGTTCATACCTATTGGTATGGCAACTCTAACTAATGGAGTTGATATTACGTTCAACCGTAGTAGAGACTGTACACGTGGTGGTCGTCAATACGTGCTAAATACTGTTGAAACCCAATTTCGTCCTCGCACAACTACGCAATACTTCGACAGATGTCAGATTGATGGCTACATCATTGATGGTCGTGTACGCGTAAATGATGAATTTCGAGGCCGTGATCCTGATACAAGCTACACACTGTCAATCAAGAAAGACCAAACTGTGTTGAATGTGAGTGGTTTTCTTGTTCTACGTGATAATGCTCAAGAGAGAGAATTTGTTGCAACACGTTTTGAAGTACTCAATCCCAATTCTAATTATGCACTGGACAACCTGGTTGCAACATTTACTCGCGTAGATGACCAAGAAAGGTCAGTTTCCTTGCGTTCGTCCTTTATTTTATCAAATATCAATAGCACAGACGTGTTTTACTTTGGTAGCACAACTGATAATCTTATTTACGCTAATGACACTAAAAATGTAGTTTCCGGGGGAATAAGGGTAGTCGGTGATGGGCGAGAAGTTGATATTGATTCTGCTTCTGGAGATGCGGATTTATATCAGGTTACCTTAACTGAATTAAATGGGGCAGTTGTTTCGGTGCAGCAACCTTGGTCGGATGTTCGTTTGCCGGACTTTAATGGCTTGATAGGCGAGACTGGCATTATCACTCGAATTCTCATGCGTAGACAGCAACCGATATCTCTCGAGCAAGCGAACTGCGCGGGTACAGAACCAGTTCCCGGATCAAGTTTTGCTGCAATCGCTGACAATGAAAATCTGTCATTATTCAGATTGTTTTTGGAAAGTCCGGATTTTGGACTTTTCTGCTCCAATCTTAACAATCCAGATAACGAGTGGACAATTTTTGCACCGGATAATGAAAATGTAGCTAATTACACTGGTGATATGTTCAGATTTCTTCGTGACCACATAGTTACCAGCGCTTCACTTTCTACAATCAATGAACTCGCTGAGGCAGATGCTACTGGCGATACCGGTGGCTTTGGTCTAACCAATGCGTTTGGAGAACGCATAATAATTGACCTGAACACAGAAACAGCAGCCGGAATACCGATAATTAGTTCCATTGCTACAAACTCGGGCGCTGTACATCTGATACAAGGTGTCTTTGACTTTAATCGCTAGAAATTTCTTAATGAAGTTAAGCGTGCAATCCACGCATGCGCACCATGCAAAGGTTATGTGGCCGGTCTATCACGGTACAAACGGAGTCACAATATGCCAAAACAAAATGATTCGTTGCGCATAATATATTTTTCAAGCCTGATTATCTCAATTGTATCCATCAAAACAACCTTCGGTGCCGACTCATATATGCAGAAACGCAAGCGATTGAGTTCAACAGTGCTCTCTATACCTTCAAAAAACGCCTTGCTGCGAATGCCAGTAGTCACGTTGAATCCTAGGTTATTAGTTAGGCAGACCACTAGTTCAAGAACCAACTTACTCCACTGAACCCGTACCAACAAACCCCACCATACGCGATATAAAATCACCGTCAGTTTCCACAAAATACTGACCGTGTTGAACCATGTCGTTGCCATCAGGTCCTTTGCCGCCAAAGGCGACTGTTGCTCGTGTCATTCCAGCAGTAGTGTCTGTGCCAATGACTTTAGCGGACCAGCCGGGCGCGTTTGCGCTAAACATACCGACGTATTCAGTGAGTGCATCGATACCGTTCATAGTTTGTGGCGTGCGGGGGTCGTCATATCGGACATTAGCTGTTACAGCGCTGGTTATTTTTGCCAGTCGTTCTCCGGTATCTTCGATTTGCCACGCATCAAAGAATGTGCTGATTGGGTCTGCCATAATTGACTCCTGAGTGAGGTAAGTTCGATCCTATTTTACAGGCGAACGAGTTGTCATGTGACTATGAATTTCTCTAAAAGGGAGGGTTAAATTGAGTAGCTTTCTATACATAGGGGCCGCAGTTCTGCTGGGTGCAGCTCTGTCATTGCAACCAGCAATCAATGCAACGATGGCTCGAACGATTGGCAGTTCCTTGTTGGCTGCCAGTGTGTCAATCTCTATTAGCCTGATCATAGTGGTTGCTCTGTGGCTAGCTTGGGGTAGAGCTGCTGGTGATTTCTCTCAATTCAGGGTGCTGCCCTGGTGGGTCATCGTGGGTGGTATAGTCGGCGCAATTTTTGTCGCTGGCTCCATAGTTGTTGCGCCCGTTCTGGGAGTTGCACTATTCTTTGTGTGTATGGTTGCCGGTCAATTGATTGGGTCAACGATAGTCGATCAAATTGGTGCGTTTGGACTTGAGGCTAAACCAGTGAATTTCATGAAGTTAACGGGCCTGGGATTAGTGATACTAGGCGCGGGCCTTGTACAAATCAGTAACGGATAATTGGGCTGCAGATAAGTAAAAAAACCATTCCCGATAGGCTATTGCCAGCACAGAGGTCTATGATGTTATTTGATGCTAAAGACTTAATTAACCTGCAACGGTATCCAATCAATTCTAGTTGCAATAAAAGAGAAGAATTGATTGAGCAGACCCGTGCCAAGCTTGAATTTGATGGCTGCGCTGTACTGAAAGGCTTTCTGTCGGACAAAGGGATTGAAGCGCTCAAGGTAGAAGCTGATAGTGTCTCTTGTAAGGGACATCGTTCATTTAATCGAACCAACCCCTATTTCACCAAGGATAATTCTGAGCTGCCTTTAGACGATCCACGTCGTGCTTTCTTTGAACGTTCCAATAATTTTATCGCAGCCGATAATTTCTGTTCATCCGGACCGTTACGAACGGTTCATGATTTTCCTGCTTTTGATCCCTTTATTCGCGATTGCTTGCAGGAAGAGAAATTCTTTCGTTACGCTGATCCTTTAGCCGATGTCATTATTAATATGGCGGATGCCGGTAACGGGTTTCCGTGGCATTTCGATACAAACAATTTTACTGTGACTCTCGCTATCCAGAATGCGGAGTCTGGTGGTGATTTCGAATACGCACCCAATATACGCATTGGTGGTGAGAATTTCGCCGAGGTAGGTAAGGTACTCAATGATACGTCGGACAAGGTGGTCACTCTGAAGCTGGAGCCGGGTGATTTACAGATTTTCAGAGGTCGCTATTCACTACATAGAGTCGCGCCACTTGAAGGTGATACGCCACGATATGTTGCCATATTCTCCTACGTAGAAGAGCCCGATATGGTGGCAACCCCCGAGCGTTGTAAACAGCTGTACGGGCGCGCATTGCCTGTTCACTATGAGCGTGCAGGTTTGCGTGCAGATAGTTTTATCGACTAGGTGGTTTAAAAAATAAATCAATTGGCCAATAGATGACTGGGTGTCCATATATTCGGCTATTCGTTACAGTGTAATCAGACATCTGTAACATACATCGCTGAATTGTTCATCCGGAGAAATCGTTATGCCTGTCATTCGTATAGAAATCCCGGAAGGTACTTCTCAAGATATAAAGAAACGAATCAGAGAGGGCACTAAACAGGCAGTTCTGGATACGCTCGCACCCAAGGAAACCAAATACGATTATGTCGCTGTACGTGAAGTCTTTGGTGAGATTGGCGATGGAGTGCCTTTGGTCACCGTAGATCTACGCCCGGGGCGGGAGCCAGAACGAAAGAAAGCACTGGTTGATGCTATTGCAAAGTTGTTAAAACGCGAACTTAATGTTGAACCTGCTGATGTCTATGTTCTGTATCGAGAGAATCCGGCAGAAAACCACTATTGTGGTGGTACGCCCTTAGCGCCATGGGTCCCTGCCAGTCAACTAGACGGGTAGAGTAAAAATGAATCCAAAATTTGTTAAAGCCATTACATTTCTTGTTTTTGTATACTCTAGTCAGGCTGGTGCGGGAAGTTTCGCTAACAGGGTTGGGGCCGGAATACAATTTGGTGGTATTTTGGGGTGGCAAGGCTCTTATACGTTTGGGCAGAATAATCTTCGTGCCGCTTTGGGAGCGTTAGGCTTTACCTATGGCTATGATCGTTACATTGGTGCCAGTAATTCAATAGGAATACAGGGATTCAGCAATCAATCTATAACTGGATATGGGCTGAGTTTAAATCATTATTTTAACGGTTATAGAAATCCCGGGTGGATCGTAGGGTTGGATGTATATGAGGCTTTCAACACTTTGGATCTTACGGGAGAAGTATTTTTTGAAGCCTTTTTTGGTTTAGGAGATATAGATGAGTTCGATATTGATAGCGATACAGGTGTGTTTATATCCATTGGTTATCAATTCTAGGCTGGAATCTTTCGGCCTATGAGTCAATATCCAGTTGAACTATACCGAATTCAATAAATTCTGCGGCTCGCTAAAAGCAACATCCTATATACAGCAATGGGGTGATTCTCATGTGTGGAAGGTGGGTGAAAAAGTATTTGCCATCGGTGGATGGGAAAAGATAGACAAGCCCGCTTTTACGTTTAAAACCACCCGCTTGGAGTTTGAAATCCTGAAAGTACAGCCAGGATTTAGACCTGCTCCTTATATGGCAGCTCGTGGCATGATTTGGATTCAAGCTTACGACCCAACTGAGTGCAAAGACACGGAATTAAAATCCTATCTTAAAGAATCACATGTTATTGTTTCCGCAGGTTTAACCAAGAAAAAGCAAAAAGAACTTGGTTTAAATCAAAGCTAAATCTTCGTATTTCTACATAGCTCCACGCTCGTTAAATTTATTTCAATTGGCTACAAGGATATCAATATGAAAGTAGGCCTTATCGGGGACTATAAAAAATCAGTCACAGCTCATCAGGCTATCCCGACAGCGCTGAAACTTGCTGCCGATCAGATTGGTACCCCGGTAGAATTCAAGTGGCTCCACTCAAACGAACTTCAACAATCCCAACTTCCCGATTATGCCGCTCTCTGGTGTGTGCCCGCTAGCCCTTACGAGAACACAGAAAACGTTTTACAGGCGATAAAGTTTGCCCGTCACGAAAACGTACCCTTTCTGGGTACCTGTGGTGGTTATCAGCATGCGGCGTTGGAGTATGTCCGTCACGAGCTTGGCTATAGTGAAGCTGAAAATGCAGAGATCAATCCACAAGCTGCCATGCCGCTTATTTCAGGTCTTGTATGCAAGCTATATGATGAAGAGGGGAGTATACAGCTGACACAGAAGTCTAAAATGGCAGAAATTTACGGTGCAAGTACTATCCGTGAAGAATATTTTTGCGGATATGGCGTTAACAGAGACTACTTAACTATTTTCGAAGGCACAGATTTGGTTGTTTCAGGCTTTGATGATGACGGTGATCCACGTTGCCTTGAAATTACTGACAATAAGTTTTTTATTGGGACAGCCTTTCAGCCAGAAAGATCCGCGCTAAAGGATTCAGCCCATCCACTTATCTGCGCCTTTCTCAATGCAGCTAAACCAGTCTAGGCATCGTATGTATAACACGTATCCTGGGGTGATGTTTATGAGCCAGCCAACTGTAGATTTCCTATGACCGCACAGGCTATGACAATAAAGGAAAAGGCGAATCAGTTTCAGGCGTTACATCAGGTGACTGATACATTCGTCATGGCCAATGCGTGGAGCCCAGGCAGCGCTATTCTTCTCGAAGAAGCTGGCATAAAAGCCATTGGCACTACCAGCGCCGGCGTTGCTTATAACCACGGTTTGCCTGATTACGAGGGTGCTATGTCCTTTGACGTTGCGTTGCAGGAAACAAAGAAAATCGCCAATGCCGTTAGCACTCCCGTCAGTATGGATGCTGAAAATGGTTACGGTCATAGCAGTGAGGCCGTATCACAAAATATCAGGAAAATTGCAGCCTCAGGTGTTGTTGGTGCCAGCATCGAGGATTACACCGGAGACTCAAATAACCCACTGTACGATATTGAGCTGGCTGCTGAACGAATAAAGGCTGCTAAAGAAGCTACCGAAAATCTGGGTTATCCCTTTATGTTAACCGCCAGAGCGGAATGCTACCTTACCGGCCATAGTGATCCGTTTAAAGAATCTGTCCTTCGCATTAATCGTTACATTGAAGCCGGCGCTGACTGTTTGTTTGTACCTGGCATACGCGATATCGACACCATAAAAGCATTGGTACAGGAAGCCAATGGCCCTGTCAGTGTCGTGATGGGGCTTTCCGGTTCTCCCGTTTCAGTTGCCGAGCTTCAAAGTGTAGGCGTTACCCGTATCAGTATTGGTGGTTCACTCGCACGAGCAACCTATGGTTTGATTCGGCGGGCTGCCAGAGAGATGCTTGACGAGGGAACATTTGGTTATGCAGCACAGCAAGTAGCTGATGATGAACTCTGCCGTTTGTTCTCAACGAAAGTAACTGATTAAGGTAATTCTCTGCCAGGAATTTACTTCTCGTAGGTGTCATAAGCCGCGATAAGCATTTGCGTATCGTTTTCAGACGGCGTCCAGCCAATCAACTGTTCTGCCTGTGAACAATCAAGTACACAGGTTTCATCGGCAATCAGGTACTGCTCAGGATCCATAAGCGGCATACCTATTCTGTCGAGCAGTGCCAATGTTCCTTTAACTGCGAAAGCGGGTGTTGGAACAAGAATGGATTTACTGCCAGCATGTTCAATTAAACCGCCTAGTAGCTCCCTGACTGTGGGTGGGTCATCTGACCCCAGGTTGAATTCGGCATTCGGGAATCCAGCTTCTACGGCTGCAATACAGGCCAAAGCGCAATCGCCCACTGAAATAAACTGATAATGGTTTTTGCCATTGCCAATCAACGGTACTGGAAGATTTTTATCAATCAACTTGAATAACTTTTCCAGGATACCCAATCGATGAGGTCCGATAATCAAGCGTGGTCGGAATATCGGGATGTTGATGCCTTTTTGTCGATACGTTTCACAGAGTAATTCCGTCTGGTACTTTGCTTCACCGTAAGGACCCAGGGGTACTCGAGGGTGTGATTCAGGTCGTGGGTTAGTGACTGTTCTGCCATAAACCATATCTGTTGTGTAGTAGACCAGATTGCCGAGGTTTCTGGATTCCATGAAGTCCAGAACATTCTGTGTACCGACATACAGTGACTGCCAAAAATAATCTTTTCGCTCAGCTCTGGGCAATATAGGAACCAGTAATTTCGCAGCGAAATGATAGATGACATCATCTGAATCAGTGGGTATTTGATCCAACTGCGTTCGATCAGTTACATCGACTGTCATGTGAGTTACGTTGGGCAGATCATAGATTCCGCTGGCATCGGTTTTGTTCAGGTCAGCGATTAAGACAGCCTCACCCCGATCAACCAGTTTCTTGGTCAGATCGGTTCCGAGAAAACCATCGCCGCCAAATATTAGATGTTTCATAGAGTTTTACCTGATAGATCCTGGGCTGTAGAAACTATGGTTTATAGCTTCATGTGAATAAAATACTAGTTGCCGAAGCCGAGCAACTAGCTTTGCGCAACGAGACTGACTCCCAATACAATAAAAAGAACACCAGCTATTTTCCATGCATTCAGTGGCTCAGATAACACCATCGCTCCGTAGAGCGTTATCAGTACAAATGATAGGCCGAGAAAAGGGTAGGCGAAGCTAATGTCAACCCTTGATAAAACAACTAAATGGGCTGCCATGCTGACTACCATGACGATCAAGCCTCCAAACACAAAAGGGTTGAAGATGATAGCGCTTGCTGATTTAAATACACCGTTTAGGGAAACATCGAATTGAGCAATCGACGTCATACCTTTTTTCAGCATTATCTGTGAGACAAAATTGGTCAGCACAGTAAATAAAATTAGTGGAATGTAGGCTTTCAAGGGTCTGATTATCTGTTGTACTGGTTCAGGTCAAAGGTCTGGAGGTGCTGTCGTAATTAAAATGCTTTCGTTTTCAGCTGCTTTCTATTTCAGTTGCTTTCTCTGGTCTGTTTTACCAATCTGATTATTACACTAACGGTCGTTGCAAAATTTACAAGTTCAGCCGTTTGAATATCGTCTCTGGTATATGCTGGATTATTAGCATAATGTAACGCCAGAACCAGGGTGTATAACAGATATCGCGCCTGTTCTGCACTGCCTTGTAAATATCATTGGCAACTCGATCCGGTGTTGCCCACAGAAAGCCCTCACGTTTCATGCCTGCGGTCATGGCAGTTTTTATGAATCCTGGCATGACGGTTATTACCTGACCATTACTTTTGTGCAATCGGTTGCGTAAGCCTTGTAGATAAATATTCAGTGCTCCTTTGCCCGTACCGTATATATAATTTGATTGTCTGCCGCGCAAACCAGCCACTGAAGTTATAACAACTACCGTACCGCCTTGATGGTGTTCTATATGGTTGGCTATATAGTGCAATGCTGCCGCTATACAGGTAAAGTTAGTGTCCAGAGCAGACTGTGTGGTGAGCCAGTCAGTCTGTGCTGCTTGCTGATCGGGTAATTCTCCTTGAAAAAAATACCAATCAGTCTTCCTGTTGAGGCGATTGCAAAGCTTCTGCATTAAAGGTTCCATTTCAGCGGTGTTACCAAGGTCCGTACAGATCGTATCGACTATCTCTGCACCTCTTGTGGCCGCGTCATGTGCAACAATTTTCAATCGCTCTTCATTTCTTGCTACCAGCAGTATCTGATCAGACTGTTCAGCATGCAAACGCAATACGTGCTGGGCGACTTCTGAAGTAGCGCCGAATATCACGACTTGATTGGGAGAATTGTTGGAATTCATAATCAGTTAGTGATGTCTCACACGTTGCCAGAAATCAGAGCAGAAAGCCGGATCGATATGCTGGCTAAATTCATTTAGTTTCGGAAAAAATGTACCGAATGCTTCGGCCGACATTCGTTGATCTTTGGCGGGATAGACACAACCACCGACATTCATCACTTCCTGATCGAGACTATTGAGAAGACTTAGTGTTTTTTCCCCGCGGTTGCTCAGATCCAGTGCCAGACAGAGTCCGGGCCGGGGGAATGACAACATGCCAGGTGATTTATTTTTGCCAAATAACTTTAATACCGTTAAAAATGACGGGCTTGCTTGTGTAGCCAATATGTCAAGTATGCGTTGGAAGGTGGCAATTTCTGATTCAGGTACAGTAAACTGGTATTGGAAAAAACCATTTTTACCGTAAATTCTGTTCCAGCAATTTAGCCCATCCAGGGGGTAAAAAAAGGATTGCAATGGTTGTCTTGACTGTCCAGTTTTTCGTTTGCCAGTGTGGTAATAAAGTTGATTAAAAAGCGAAACACTGTAGCGATTAAGTGTTGCGGTAGGCAAATTAAACGGTATTGAAAGTCGAGGAGGCTTCAACTGAAAAGAGCTAATTTCATGCGTATCGTCGGCTGAGGTGTGATTGGCGCAATACAGTAACCCTCGCATGGATGTAGCGTTTGTGTTCAGGCAATCAAGCCAGGCTACTGAATATTCGTGAGTTTGATCGTATTGACGGGATAAAGATATAAATTCTTCAAGAGAATCAAAGGGTAGTGTTAGCGTATCCATGCTTGCAGATGCAATCGGCATCAACTGGATTGTCGCCGAGGTGATCAGGCCTGTTAGACCAAGGCCACCGATCGTTGCGTTGAACAGCTCTGTATTTTCAATTTTCGAGCATTTAAGTAGCTGACCGTCGCTTCGAAGTAAACTCAGTTCAATAATGTGTTGTCCCAAAGTGCCTCGACGATGGTGATTTTTTCCGTGAACATCATTGGCTATTGCGCCGCCTACAGTAACGAAGCGTGTACCGGGTGTTACCGGTAGGAACCAGCCTCTAGGTATAAATTGATTGATTATGTCGTTGAATAACACGCCGCATTCGAGTGATAACTGTCCGTTGCTTGAATCGAAAGAGATAAGCCGGTTCATTGAGCGGCAGTCTATAATTGAACCCTGACGATTCATGCACGAGTCACCGTAGCTTCTTCCGTTACCAAAAGCTAATAAAGTCGATGCTTTAGCTTCTGCATCGGCCCTCAGATCGTCAATACCCGTGGGGCACCAACCTGGCCGTGAGGAAGATTGAGTACCTTCATGCGGTAAGCCCCAGCTTGAAAAACCGCTCATAGATTGAAATTATTGTTATACATACATAAAGATAGATTCTAAGTAGGTAGAGCCAACGCGATGCAAAATGCAAAACCTAAGAAAGTAAGTAAACTGATTCTATCTTTCGTTGCATATATAAGTGGATCCTCTGTCATATAACCTCGAGCAGTAACGATCCAGATTCTACCTAGCCAGTAAATCAGTAAGAGGCAAATTATCCAGAGAAATTGTGGTGCCTGGTACATTTGAATAACCTTTTCGCTGTTAATATACAGCGCAACAATCAATACCGATATGTTGCCAGCAGAAATGCCGGCTGGGACGATAACATCAATATCCCCAACCACATATCCTCTACCTACTGTTTCTGTTCGATTTTCTTTGCGAAGATTTTTTAATTCTGCAACACGCTTGGCCAGTGCAAGGCTTAGAAAGAAAAATATTGAAAAACTCAAAACCCAGAAGGAATAGTTTGCGTCTATTGCAACAATACCTGCAATTATTCTGAGAGTTTGTAAGCAGGCGAGTGTTACAACGTCAAGAAAAAGAATTTGCTTGATATAGAGCGTATAGCTGACAGTCGTGAGCAAATAGATTATCAATACGCCAATAAGTGCTTTTGGCAATAAGAATAACAACAATGTGAATATCAAAAATAAACACCCAGCAAGCCTTATCCCTTCTGAAATTGATATTAATCCGGACGCAAGTGGTCTGTTTGATTTCGTTGCATTTTGTCTGTCAGCTCGTATGTCATGGAGATCATTGAGCAAATAGGTCATAGAGGCCAGCAAAGAGAACGCAATGAAACACAGCACTGACATCCATATCAGATGTAAATCGAATACCCGGTGTTCAAGAAAAAGTGGGATAAAAATAAGTATGTTTTTCATCCAATGATGCACACGTAATAGCCTTAACCAATCTTTGAGCTGTCTAGGTTTCTCCAATATGCATTCGACATGTTCGAAACGACTTTGTGTCTCTTCTATCAGTTTTTTATCCCTACTGACTAAATAACCTTTCTGGGCAGATTCGAAAACTGGCCAGTCAACATAGTCGTTTCCTATATAGTCGTATCCTTTTTCTCCAAATTCATCGACAAGCCTGTCACGTTTATTTTCTCCGGTCAGATTGGTTAGACCATCTGATGAGATACTTGATGTGAAGAGGTCGTTTTCCTTTAAAACTGCCGTTGCAATTTGTGAAGATGCGCCCGTGACGAGTATCGTTTCTCGTTCAGAAATTTGCCCGGAAACTAAACTAACAACCTGTTCGTTTATGGGTAGATGGGCGGCAGAAAAGTCATTGATATTGGAAAGTTCAGCTTTAAACTGAGCTTTACCCTTGAGTATCTCTTTAAAAGAAAGTAACGTTTTTAAGGTTGACTGCGTGACGTTGGTAAGAAGATGTTCATGCAGAGTATCTGTACGGACATAGGTTCCGTCGAGATCAACGCAAAGCGGTATATTGTTGTTGGTGATTGGCTTTGACATTGTTTGTAACGTTTGTGTTTATTTGCTGACTGGTAGCTGACTAGGTATTAGTCAAAAATTACATTTAAATGATCTTGGGTTAAGTCTTATACGAGAAACGCGCCGATTTATCTCTTTGTTTCGTACGTGTGTGTTCGAAGTAACTATATTGGTCATTATTAGACTTTAATGGACACCAAATGCCATATCCTGTCATATCATCTGAAAGAGGCATGTTGTGTGCCTGAGCGCATGTAGATTTCTTGTTTTGCCTGTATCGCATGTTTCTTATTGCTTTTTGTGTCAATCCGGGCGCCTTGAGCAGTAATTGCTGGTTTTTTGACACGCAGTGTTCGGCAATTTGAAACTCCATGGCGCCGATTAGCTATTTTGACCTGAGCCGCAGGTATATGCTGCAAATGTATTGAAAGATTCGTTCATGCCTTATCAGTCAAAGTGCTACATAAGGTTTTGCTTTAGAATTTTTTTCAATTATATGTATGAATGAAATTCATGCAAAAAGAATAATATACCTTTAATTTACCTAAGAAACGTTCCAATGAAATCATCCAATCGTATACCCGAATGGGACGGCTGGCGCGGGTTGGCAATTTTACTTGTGTTAGTCGGGCACTTCACATTCAGTAAATGGGTGTGGGAAGAGCGCATGGGCGTGGACGTATTTTTTGTTCTGTCCGGTATGTTAATGAGTAACATACTGTTTGTAGACCGTATGCCACTCAAGGATTTCTATATTCGCCGTTTCAGCAGGGTAATTCCGGGCCTGGTTGTGTTCCTGCTGGGTGCTCTAGTGATTTCCCTGTTAGTGGGCTATGATTTTAAGCTGGTGGAATTTTTGGCATCCCTGTTTTTTGTTCGTACCTATTTTCCGGTACAACCTGAGTATTACTCGACTGTACTTCCAATTGGGCATTTGTGGTCTCTCAGTGTTGAGGAACATAGTTATGTCATTTTTAGTCTTATATCGGTGGTCTTGCTGGCTTACAGACAGGTTGCAGTATTGCTTTTTTCCATATATGCATTCTCGCTAGTTATTTGTTGGTATTACTACTTCTCCGTACCAGCGGATCAATTTGAGGCCACACTGATTCGTACTGAATCTGCAATCGGATTTATTGCATTTTCAGCTGGTTACAATTTGGTGCGTAAATATAGCGACATTAAGGTCGGTGGTTTTGTCCCAGTCGCCTGTATTATTCTTGCGTTTTTCTGTTACGTGCGTGTACTCCCCATTTGGATGACCTTTACATTTTGCCCTTTACTATTAGGCATCGCGATTAATCATCTACTCGATAGTGCTTCGATAGTTCGACGTGCGATGCGTTTTGCACCGTTACGTTGGTTAGGCATCGTGTCCTTTTCTGTTTATCTATGGCAGCAGGTATTTTATAAGCTTTACTACGTGTTGCCTGGTGGTCTTCTAACAGGCCTTATACTTTCAATAATAGTTGGTATGGGCTCTTACTTTCTGGTTGAAAAGCCGGCACGCCGCTACATCAACACTCGTTGGTCTTCCTAGTATGAACGTCAGGCAATATCACTGTTTTGTGTCCAGTCTGAAACTTGTTAGATGAAAACAAGTGTTAGAAGATATGGTATATGTCTAATGTTCTGCGATCCAGATATCGCAGAAGATTGACCATCAAATTGAATCAATAAAATGTAATATAAAACTTCTTGCAGCTCTCGCCGCTTTTTGAATCAGTTTCAGGCTGGCAGATATGTGGCGAATTAATCAATTATTCATTGAGAAAATTGGATTTATGCTCTTGCTGCCGATAAGTTTTGCGGGTATAGCATGGAAACGGTTGGTTTAAATCCAGAGACATGCTTACTGGAATTATAACTATGTTGCAGAGTTGTCTGCCGCGTGATCCCAGAGTCGCAAATTGAGTCAAACGATTACTATCAAGGTTGAGCAGGATCGATCAGTTGATCGATTGTCTTATGCTGACAAGGATTTGTCTGTTACGTCTGGTTACGCAGACGGGGCTGATAACACATTTACAGCACGTAGTTCGTATATGGATTTTAAAAATATTCTCTTGGGACATCGTTCTGCTATACGGATTGTTTTCCTGAGTCTGTTTAGTATTTTTTTTGGTATCGCTGCCTTGTCTGCACCCATACTCGAGTGGGATATGTTAGCGTATGTTGCGAATGCAGCCAAAAATGTTACTGATCTGTCTCTTGTTGAAATACATCAGATGGTATATAGCAACCTCAAGGCTACAGTTCCTGCTGAAGACTACCAACGGCTTATCGGTTCAGATCTAATCGGTTCAGATACTAGAGCCGTGCTGGCGAATAATGCAGAAGCATTCGGACAAACCAGTGTCTTTTTTTATGACACAAGAGTTGTCTACATTGGAATGCTGAGTGGACTGATGCATCTCGGTATGGAACCGTTTTTTGCCAGTTACTTTATCTCAACGATTTGCATGATTATATGCATATTCGCTTTGGCCAGTTTGCTTCCTGCAACGCTACCGTTTGGTGTGTGTTTTTCGTTGCCGTTTGTCGCTGTGTCTTGTGGTATGTTCGAGTTAGCACGCGGCTCAACCCCTGATGCTTTGGCAACTTTGTACACAGTCGTGTTGTATTGGGTCTTGTTGCGCAGCAACCGGTACTTACTACTTCTTCTGCCAGCCAGTATTTTTATTCGTACCGATTTAATACTGGTTGCTGTATTTTTTTATGGCTATTTGTATATTACTAATCGATTTCCTCGTGTATTAGTTGTGATCAGCGGTTTGGCAACATTAACAGCTTATTGGCTTCTTAATAATTATATTGTTCAGGGTGATCCCTGGTCTTCATTGATTGGCTATAACTTTGGTGAAAAGCCTACACATCCTGAAACCTATTCGTTTACAGTGACAATCGGAAATTATATTTCCTACTTGTTGGATGGATTAAGGGCTTTCTCCTACGAACCGCGGTTCTTTATGATTTGCGCTCTAGCGATGACCGGGTTATTCATGTTCTCAGCAAGATTTATCTATCACCCAGATAAATCCGTATCTCTTGTGCATAAAGATATCTTGTTTATTCTGGTGTCTTCTATTTTATCTATTGGCGCACACTTTTTACTTTTCCCAGTGAATTGGATACGTTTTTACGCCGCGCAGTATTCGTTGATTATGGTTGTCGTTCTATGGACCGCGCTAATACTATTAGCGCAACGCAATTACACTGCAGATGCAGATGCCGAAATCATCAAGCCAGAATTGTTACCTGCTGATGATTCAATGGAAAATCTGAAGGACGGGTAAGTTTTTTACTCGGTCAGTTACGTACCTTTATTTTCCACGCGGGGCAATCGTCTAGCGGTAGAAGTATTCAACCAAAAACATGGGTATTGCTGGTACGTAAGTGCATAGCATTAACACCACAAACAACACTGCAACAAAGAAAACGTTGACCTTCGACACATCCCAAATGTTGGCTTTGGCAATCGAACAGGATGTGATTAATACGGAAGCCACGGGAGGCGTCTGTTGTCCAATAGCCAGATTCAACGTCACTATCAAACCGAAATGAACCGGATCGATACCGACTAGTTGTATCAGTGGCACAACGATTGGAACTACCAGGATTATTGCTGCGACAGAGTGCAGAAAAAATCCGATGATCAGAAAAAATATGTTCAGTATCATCAGGATTATGTATTTGTTGTCAGTCAAACTCATCATTGACTGAGCCAGTTCCTGTGGTACTTGTGCTCTTGTCAAAAATCCACCCATCAGCACTGATGCAGCTACCAGCAACATGACAACGGCGGTTTGTATACCGCCTTCAACCATTGCCGATCGCAGGCGTTTTAAATCAACTTCACGGTAGTAGATGCCTAGCCCCATTGCGACTACGACGGCAAGTCCAGCAGCTTCTGTAGCAGTGACAAAACCACCAAATATTCCACCCAGGATAATGATGGGCAGTAAAAAAGTTGGCAGGGCTTCGATAAATGATTCTTTCACCCGTTTGGTGTTGAAAGCTTCTTCAGTGGGTAAGTTGTACTTAACAGCAAAAGCATAAGCGACGCTCATCAGGCCGATGGCGCCCAGCAATCCCGGTACAATTCCGGCAACGAATAGCTGCTCTATGCTTGCGTTGGCTGAAACGCCATAGACGATCATCGGTATGGATGGCGGGATTATAATAGCGAGAGATGCAGAAGATGAGGTGATTGCAGCAGAGAGCGGTGCGGAGTAGCCGCGTTTTTTCATTTGTGGAATCATGACTGATCCCAGGGCCGCAACATCAGCCACTGCAGAGCCTGAAATCTCGGCGAAAAAGAGGGACACGCCAATATTGACCATCCCCAGACCACCCCGCACAAAGCCGATCAGCGCTGCGACGAAATTTATCAGTCGATCTGTGATGCCACCGGCATTCATGATGGCGCCAGCCAGCACAAACATCGGTATCGCTATCAACGAGAACTTGGTCGAACCGTCGTACATATCAAGTGCGACGGTGACCAGGGAACCGACGCCTTCGGTAACTGCCAGTCCTACTACAGCTGCTACAGCCAGCGCCACGGCAATAGGAACGTTGATACATATCAGTACCAGCAAGACGATAAAAATGCCGAGAACCATCATAGTTTTTTCATCTCCGCTTCGATCTCAGCTTCGATATCGGCATGCTCAACAGATTGCCCTGCGATAACCATTTTCAAATAGGCTGGTGCCGCCAGTAACTCGCAAATAATAAAGAGTGCGGCACCAATGGGTATGACTGACTGTGTGAACTGTACTGATATCCAGCGCAGACTGACCAGGTTATCACCTTCGAGGACAAGTAATACTTCCCAACCCGCCCATGCCAACAACACGAAGAAAGCAATGAACACGACTTCTGCGAATAGTGCCAGATACAAACGGGCAGGCATCGGAACTGATAGCAACACGCTGTCAAAGCCAATGTGCTTTCGTTTAAGAACGGCCAAAGCACCGCCGTAATAAGTGATCCAGGCAAGGCCGACGCTAGCTATCTCATCGTACCAGGACAGGGAGGCATCAAGTTTTCGATAGATGACGGCAATGACGACAACAGCCGTCAGCGCTACCATCAGGAGTATAAGAATCCATTCGAGTACAAACTCGAGTGCACGCGATACGCTATTCAACTGCTTATCTCCAGGACATAAAACAGCAGGGTATCCATTGCCACGAACGCGGCAACGGATGGCCCGTAAGCAAAAAACAAAACTGAATTACTTGGCTAGCGCTTGTACCTGTTCGATCAGCTCGGCACCACCTTTGACGCTACTGGAAAATTCTTCGTAGACAGGCTTCGACGCTTCAATGAAAGCACCTTTGTCCGCTTCGTTGATAGTAATGCCGGCTTCGCGAAGATTGTCCAGCAAATCTGTTTCCAGTTGAGCGGCCATAGCATATACCGCTTCCTGAGATTCAGCCGCCGCTGCCATTAAATCACTTTGGATATCTTCTGGCAGTTTGGCGAAATTCTTAGCTGAGACCAGAACATAAGCCGGTGTGTAGACGTGGCCGGTGATTGAGAGATACTTTTGTACTTCCTGGAATTTGGCTGACCAGATTTGTGCATAGGGGTTTTCCTGACCATCGATAACACTGGTCTTCAGAGCGGTAAAAACATCAGAAAATGCCATGGGTGTTGGATTCGCACCGTACAAGCGGAACATTTTTACACGCCATTCACCTTTGGGGGTGCGTAGCTTGATACCTTCCAGGTCAGAAGGTACGTTGACCGGACGGGTGTTGTTGGTAATGTGACGAAAACCGTTTTCAAAGAAGCTGAGGATTTTGTATCCCTTGCTTTCGGCTGCAGCGTTGAAAACGCTCTCACCTAACTCTGCCTGAATTGCTTTCATGTGATCGCGTGATTGCACAATGTAAGGCATCTCGAATACACCGAACTCGTCAGCAACTGATGACATAACAGAGGAGGGCAGAGAGAAAGTTATTTGACCGAGCTTAAGCTTTTGCAGTAACTCTTTATCTTTACCCAGCTGCGACGAACCAAAAGCTTGTACTTCAGCACGATCACCAAGGCGCGCGTTGGCGTTTTTGACAAACTCATTCACTGATGCTTCGAACAAAGATCCGGGCTTGCCTACGTGGCCAAACTTGAGAATCATTTTTTCAGCGGAAGCGGTACTGGCTCCCAGTGCCATGAAGGCACCTAATAATACGGCAACAAATGTTTTTTTCATGATCTAACTCCTCAGGGGTTATCACCGCTCATGCGGATTTTAATTGCCCGAATGCCAACTATCATAGCGATGGACTTACGCCACCTTGGTATTGGCTTCTCGGGTAGATTTAAGATGATCAAGAGCTGCCTGCGCACCTCCCGTCTTGTGTGAGACTCCGGCGAGATGCAATCCCATTTCGATGCCGGATAGCGTACCGAGCAGGGTGACGTCGTTGATGTCACCTAAATGCCCGATACGAAATACCTTGCCCTGGACTTTGGAGAGTCCATTACCAAGGGACGTGCTGCAGTGTTCGAGAATAACCGAACGTAAAAAGTCGGCGTCAGCCCCATCCGGTACGCGTACTGCGGTCAGCACGGGCGAATGTTCGCTATCGACCAGACATTGCACTTCAAGTCCCCATGCCTCTACTGCTATGCGTGTTGCTGCGGCGTGTCGATGGTGACGGGCAAAGACCGTCTCCAGTCCTTCCTCATTAAGCATATCGATAGCTTCCGCCAATCCGAACAGCAGATTAGTTGCTGGCGTGTAGGGGAAATAACCGCGTTTGTTGGCTTCAATCATGTCGGACCATTGCCAATAGGAATTAGGTAGCTGCGCCTTGGCGTTTGCTGCAAGTGCTTTGTCGCTGACGGCATTGAATGATAAGCCCGGTGGCAGCATAAGCCCTTTTTGCGAACCTGAAATGGCAACGTCAACACCCCATTCATCAAAACGAAAATCAGCTGATGCAAGTCCAGAGATGGTATCCACCATCAGTAGTGCCGGATGATTTGCAGCATCGATGGCTTTTCTAATCGCAGCGATACGAGACGTTGCACCGGTTGATGTTTCATTGTGCACAACGCACAAGGCTTTAATACTGTGTTGACTGTCAGCTTTGAGCGCTTGTTCGATCGTATCCGGGTCAGCACCGCGACGCCAATCGGTTTCAATCAGCTCTGCCTTTAGCCCGAGTTTCTGCGCGAGCTTTTGCCAAAGGGATGCAAAGTGACCGGTCTCGACCATTAGTACCTTGTCGCCCTGACTCAGTGTATTTACCAATGCTGCTTCCCATGCGCCGGTGCCGGAAGCAGGGTAGATGATAACTGGCTGGTTGGTTTTGAAGATGCCTTGCATGCCTGTGAGCACGCGATTGCCCAGATCAGCGAAACCGGGTCCGCGATGGTCAATGACTGGCATATCAATCGCCCGGAGGATGCGATCTGGAACAGGACTGGGACCGGGGATCTGTAAGAAATGGCGGCCTGCTTGGCGCATAGTGATCAGCCTCGTTAGTGACATTAACAGGGGTTAACTGGATGCAGACTCCAATATGATGTGATTGGCAGCGAATTGCAACGAAAACAGTCGATTGCGGGCAATTTTCGAGCTTTAAGTAATGCCAGCAACGGGAAACGTACGTTTCCATTTCCCGATCTGATAAGTCGCATAGTTTTCGTCGCCAAAGTCTGTGCTCGTATCACCCATTAAGGGCTTGACGGGTACATCCCAACGCGGGTTTGCGAAAAAGGGAATTGAATAGCGATCTGCACCTGATCGATTGATGACGCGATGCGGTGTTGATGAAAATTCCCCGTTAGTCCAGATCTGCATGGTGTTGCCAAGGTTAATGGTGAAGGTACCTGGGATTGGTGGTGCTTCAACCCATTCGCCACTTTTACTTTCTATCTCCAGGCCTCCGTTTTCATCTTGCCAGAGAATGGTAAACCCACCGGAATCTGAATGTGGCACAACGCCGATATTACTGACGGTTGTCGGGTTGTCCTGGGGAGGGTAGTGATTTAATTTTAGTAGCGATGATTGTTGCTGGAAAAGACGCTGAAAGAAATCAGCTGGTTGACCGAGTGCTAAAGAGAAAGCGTGTTGTAAAGTTAAAGACAAACCTGTGGCAGCCTCATAGTAGCTTTCCATCGTTGTCTTGAGGGCATCACTGTTCTCTGGCCAAATGTTTGGTCCGTCCAGTCCGTTATCAGGGTGCAGAGGGCGGTCTTCGGACATCCAAAAACCTTCCTGGTTACTGACGGCCTCTTTGGCCTCACCTTTGTACGATTGATAACGCAAGGGCAGGTAACCGCGCATGCGTTCATTGACCGTAATCTTTTTCTTGTCCTCCATTGGACGCGCGAAAAATTCTCTGGCCGCCACCAGCATATTGTCGATCAGCACTTGCTCGATGCCGTGGTTCTTTACGTAGATAAATCCGATGTCTCGACAGGCTTTACCAATGGCATTGATGGTGTCGGAATCATCTTCGCCGGCCACCAGTGACGACATGTCGATAACCGGGATCTCGGTAAAATCTAGGCGACGCGATACTGGAATGGCCATAGGGGTGATTGAATTGTTGAAGCCTAGCGTAATAATCTCATAGAACGACTGTCACTTGTTACGGATGTTCTGATTAGTCGCCGTCATTAAAGGCGTCTTTGTAGCTACATAGCAGCAACTAGTCGATGGGCATCGAGTATGGCCGTATGAATGTTACGGCTCGATATCGCATCCCCTATTCGATAAAGCAGAAAACCTGTTGCCGTGTCTGCCGACGTTGTTACCGAGGTTACGGCCAACGGTTGTGGTTCACCCGCTACCCATTTTTCGAGATCCATAACGCCTGCGTTTGTTGACAAGGGCTGCAGTTCTAAAAATAAATCCTCTGCTGGTGTCGTACCGTGTTCGACCACCAACTGATCTGTCGTGCTTATTGAGACTTCATTGGTTAGTTCGTTTCTGAATGTCACAGTAAGACGATTGTTATCCCGCTCTACTGATAGCAGTCGTTGATTAAATTCGATGGGTAATTTAATTTGATATAAACGTTTGCGCCACATGGTATGTTCAGCATAGGCAAGCTCCATCCCGAAATGATCATCAATGCTGTATAGCTGGGTTTTTGTACCTGCCTCTATCAATGCTTCGGCAGCAGTTGCCGCTGCGTGCCTTCCGGTACCGTCATACACAATGGCATTCTCTGCAGCAGGTACTTGTCCTGAAAGAATATCCCAGGCTGAAGTCACCAGTGATTCATTGTTTATCCACGAGGTATCAGGTGTGCCACCGGTTGCAACGATCACTACATCGGGATTGTAATTCAACACTGTGTCACACTCGGCGTAACAGTTATAGTGAATAGTGACGCCAAGATGCGACAGTTCATTAAGGCGCCAGTCGACAACGCCTGTCAGGTCTTTACGCCAGCTTGCTTTTTTCGCTAACTGCACTTGGCCACCAGCTTCAGCACCGGCTTCAAGTACAGTGACTTTATGGCCTCTTTCTGCAGCCAGTCTTGCTGCTTCCAAACCGGCCGGCCCGGCACCAACAATAACGATGTGCTGGATCAAACTCTGTTGACTGACCGGTATGATCTTATGCGACAGTACGGTTTCGCGCCCGGTAACCGGATTATGCAAGCAGGAGGGGCGGGTATTACCACCCATACAATGGGTCGAGCCAACACAGGGTCGGATGCGATCGCTCTCACCACGCTCCAGTTTGTTGACTAGATGCGGATCCGCAATGTGAGCGCGAGTCATAGCCACCATATCCAGAAGCCCGGATTCAATGCTGTATCTTGCTGTGGACATATCGGTGATACGCGCTGCATGAAAGACAGGTAAATTAACGGCTTGTTTGAATTTGCCTGCTTTTTCCAACCAGGGGGCAAGAGGGGATGCCATACCCGGCATATTGTGTTCGGCCAGACCGGCCATCGTGTCCATGCGACCGTAGTTGGCATTGAAAAAATCAATTAGCTGAGAATCTTCAAAGCGTTTGGCTATGTCGAGACTCGCCTCGGCATCCAAACCTTCGTCATAGCCCTCATCAATATGGAAACGAAAGCCGATAAGAAAATCATCGCCAACACGATGACGTATCGCATCGAATACCTGCAGGCCGAAGCGGCAACGATTTTCCAGACTGCCGCCGTATTCATCCGAGCGTTTGTTGGTCACTGGTGATAGAAACTGACCGATAAGATGTCCACCAGCCAGGCTTTCAATGCCATCAAGGCCTCCCTGCTTGCATCGGTAGGCGGCATCTGCATAGTCAGCGATAACACGCTTGATATCATGTTTGTCCATGACTTTTGGAAAACTGCGGTGCAGTGTTTCTCTGATCATGGACGGGGCAATGGTTGGTAAAACTCGATCAGAGAAAGATTCTCCACGCCGTCCCAGGTGTGTGATCTGACACATGATTTTCGCGCCTGCATCATGCACACGTTGGGAGAGTGCTTGCAGATGAGGTATACAGCCATCGTCCCCGACATAGATCTGGCCGAATACATTGGGTGAATCCGGTGATACATTCGAAGAGCCACCGAACATTGTCAGCGCTAGACCACCGCGTGCTTTTTCTTCATGGTATGCCTGATAGGCATCTGTCGGGTAGCGTCCGTCTTCCAGGCCACAGGCGTGGCTGGTACTCATGATTCTATTGCGGAATGTCACATGGCGTATTGTAAAGGCTTGCAGTAGCGGATCTTTTGTAGGTTCAGTTGTCATGGTCTGCCATTGCCATTTCCATTGCGAGACGCGCAACGCGCTCGGAAGTGGTTGTCGGGTGATCGGATGTCGTTACAGGTGTGCCGCTACTGGTAGATTCGATAACAGTGCCGGAATGCTGCACGGGCTTGTCAATCGATAATGCAGGCTGATTCAGCGCCTCGCGTATTTTCGTGAACTCGGCAATCATCTGATCACGATAATCCTTGTCGTCCAGTAATCGATTCACCTCATGAGCCAGTGCTGTCGGTGTCGCTTCGGACTGAATCATCTCTTTGATAACGCTGGCATTGGCCTGAATGTTAACCAATGTTATGTGCTCTGTGGTTATCAACCGGCGCATGATCGCGTGGTTCAGCCAGTGCATGACATATAACGAGACAGAGGGTGTGCCCACAACTGCGGCTTCCAGCGTTGCAGTACCGGAGGCAATCATAAGTGCGTCACAGGCTTTCATAACCGTGTGTGATTGTTCTTCTATCACGTTTACTGCGAGTGCTGGGTAACTGTTAAGAGTTTGCGCAACGTACTCCGTATCCAGGCCGTTTGCCAGCGCTAACACAAAGCAACAAGTCTCATTGCGCTGGCTATTGAGTATGGCTGCAGTATTTAGTAATACTGGCAAATTATACTTAAGTTCTGCCTGGCGACTGCCCGGTAAAAGACCGATATGTGTCTTGTTGATCGCGTCGTCAGTTGCACTTGAGTCAGATTCTGTGTCACTGCCCGAGGGATAGATTTTTACTCTCGCTTGCAGTTTGTCAGCCGGGACTGCAATTTGTTCGATAGACGGGTTGCCAACGTAGTCCGCAGCTATGCCGGCCTTGTGATAGATCGCCGGTTCAAATGGCAGGATGAGTGCCATGTGTGTCACCAACTGTTTTATTTTATCTATGCGCTTTGGTCGAGATGCCCAGAGTTTGGGACCAATATAAAACAGAACGGGGATATCTAACTCTTTCGCTGTCTCTGCCAGTTTCAGATTAAAGGAAGCGTAATCAACCAGTATCAATAAATCCGGTCGACGTGCACGCATACTGTTTTTTAGGGCGTCGAGTCGTTGGCGCAGTTTGCGGTAGTTGATGATAACGTCGACATAGCCCATGACTGCAAGGCTGGTGAAATCGACTGTTAACTCGACACCAACAGATCGCATCTGTGCACCGCCCATGCCGTGACAGGTGATGTCCGATTGAATTGCTACAAGAGACTGAACTACTTTCGCTGCGTGTGCGTCGCCAGAGGCTTCACCAGCAGAGATCATAATGGATGTCACGGCTTCGTCGATCAGGGCCTGGTTAGGAACCCTGTGATCATGCGTGCTGCATACCGACTCTGCAAGCCCCTTTTTCCTGACCCGGGCATAAAATCATGAAAACTGGCAAAGACTGGGAGCCTGCGCGGTAGAAGTCGCTGTAGCGAGTACGCAAAATGGGCCAAAAGGCCCATCTGCAATTTCCTGGTTACTGCTTGTTGGTTTGATCAGCCAACGCGTGTTTTTATGATTACGCGTGACAGACGAGTTGATACTAGAAGCCCGAGCAGGGCCCATAGGGCACCACCGCCGCCACCTCCACTAGCTGCAGCAGCTGCAGCAGTGACGGGATTGTTACTGACGGGATTGTTACTCCCGGGTAGAGCCTGACCGGCCTCCGGTGTAGCAGTTGCATCCGTGTCTGATGTTTCTCCGACCAAATTCGGTGCTGAAGGGGGGGCTGGTGGTGGTGATTGATCTGTGTTTACCGAGCTGTCAGTATCGCCTGTGTTATCGATTACTTCTGGCTCGATCTCTGGTAATTCTGTGCTGGCATCGTTATCCGATCCATCACTTTCATCAATAGCCGCATTGTTATCGCCATCGTTTGGATTGAAAGACGATACGGTACCTGCCTGAACTAAATTTGCTGGCAGATCACCGTTGTTGCTCAGGTCAGTGTCAAACGAACGGCTGCTAACACTGCCTTGTATGTTGTCGACGTCAACAGAGCCGTTTGCAAGATTCAACGTCAGCGTGCTTTCCTCTCCTGGCGCTAATCTTTCCAGTGAACAGGCAACTTCACTGGAACTAATACCGCAAGACCAACCTTCACCGCCAAACGACTGCATGCCATCTTGGGAGGGTGTGACAGGAACATTAATATCGATGCTGTTTGCGCCGTTTGCGCCAATGTTATTGACTGTGAGCTGTACCTGCATTGATGCGCCAAATGCTCCGGCAGTCGTACTTAGCATTAGATCGGTGGCATACATTTCGTTGACGCTTTCAAGGTCGATCTGACTTAATGCAACCCGTTGACCCACCTGGACGCCATCCGGTGTCAGTATTGTTGGTTGTCCGTTGCGACTGAAAAACGAATCTCCGTAGTGCATAACGGAATCATAGTCATAACTACGTACATCCTCAGCACCTGCATCAAGAATGTCGAAGTTGAATTCTTTACCGCCGATAATATTTTCCCACTGGACTGTTATGAAGCTGTCTCGATCACTTCGCGTGTGTTCATGAAACAATCCAATTGCGTGACCGATTTCGTGTATTACACTACCAACAGTACATACTTCGCCTACCCAGATTTCCTGTTCACCACCAATACGTCCAACCCAGGATGCGCAACCTCCGGAGGGTTCAAAATTGATGTAGTCAGTCTGTGTTTCTGCAATTTCAGCAGTACGTTCAACGAACATGAGGCTGCTGAACTGATCCCAGTGTGCAACTGCCTGGTTAACTTTTTCAGTGTCTTCGGCACTTAATGCGGGCGACTTTTGATAGTAGACGATGCCGTCAGCCCATCTATCCAGTCCACTGGGTCTACCCACACCACGGCTGACAAGTGTGGGTTCTCCATCATCGCTAATGGTGCCAAAGACGATGTCTCCTTCTACTATGGCGTAACCGGAGCGTATTTCAAATCGGGTTTTTCCATCGTTGGTAGTACCGGTTTTTATGGTGCCATCGTCATCATTGAGGAAAAATTGCTCTTCCGCGCGAAATTCCTCAGCATCTTGAGCATGTGTGATAGTCGTTGGCAGCATTCCCGCTGCGGATACCAGCGTGAAAAGAGCAGGTATGCTCTTTCGGTACATAACTGGCAGTTTGGAATTTGTCATCGTGTTCTGTCCGTTAGCGGCAGTTAAATACCGCAATAAAAGCGAAATTGTGCAGTTCCCGTAACGGCGCTATCTAAATCAACTTGAACCATAAGCGTGACCGGGTATGGTTCATGTATCATTTGTCAGGTACTGTCAGGCCTTTTTGAGAATTACTCCACAATGCAATTAACTGCTACATATGCGGATGGCAAAACCCGTCTGCGAGCGCTTCTTGATCACCCGATGGAATCAGGTCACAGACGAGATTCCCTGGGTTCTGTCATTGATGCGAATTTTCTGAAGGAACTGGTGGTTAAGATCGGTGATCGGATTTTGCTGGAATCGGTTATTGGCCCTAATTTGTCCAAGAATCCTTATTTTTCAGTAGAGTTTGATGGTGTGGAAGTAGGTGATGCCATTGAAGTTGTGTGGACTAGTAACAATAATGAAGAGTCTTCCAGGAAGGTTACTGTCGAAAAAGCTGTGTAACAGTGTTTGTATTGCGGGTCGGAGCCGAATACCCTGTGTGTCGGTTTCCATTGTCTGAGTCGCTGCATCCATGCCTCATATCATTCTCGAATATTCCGCCAATCTAACCCTTCTCGAAACGACCAGCACTCTTTTTAAGGGGATGCATCAGCAGGTGCAGGACATCGCTGGTGTCAAGATCGAAAATTGTAAAAGCCGTTCTTATGTTGCTAACGACTATTGGGTTGGTACGGGCGATAAGAATTCTGCGTTTGTTCATTTAAGTGTGCGTTTTATTGAAGGGCGTAGTGCTGAACGAAAACAGGTGCTAGGTACATCGTTGTGTCAGTTGTTGCGTGATGCTTTTGGGGTAGGTGATGCTGATGAGCATGTTCAGGTGACTGTTGAGGTTAGTGATATACGTCTTGATGAGTATTGTAAATTTCCTGCTGGGTCTTTGACTAAGCAGGGTTGATGGGGCTTGCTGGTATTAATGTCGTGCGTGTTCGGGTATTGCTTCGTTGAGGACGCCGTGAATACGTCCCTGTAGGCATGGCAATCGCATCCCTGCGATTGACACCTCATCGAATCAATTCCCAAGCACGCACTTGCATTTCGCGTGGATTAAGATTCAGTTATTTTGTTGCAGTGGTGTCGTGCGTGCTCGGGTATTGCTTCGTTGAGGACGCCGTGAATACGTCCTTGTAGGCTTGGCAATC
>CAYPMR010000050.1:0-9634 GCA_964411665.1 uncultured Granulosicoccaceae bacterium
CCGAGGATGAGGCGCTGATTAATCGGATGGGATTCAACAACAAAGGTGTTGATCACCTGGTCAAACAAGTTATCGCTTTCAGACAAAGTACGCCAATAAACAATGACGAAATTCCGTTTCGTATTGGCATCAACATTGGTAAAAATAAAGACACGCCCAACGAACGAGCGGCAAACGACTATCTTACCTGCCTGCATAAAGTCTATGAGCATGCAGACTATATAACGGTCAACATCTCTTCACCGAACACACCGGGCTTACGCGAACTGCAACTGGGTGATGCACGCCTGTCCCTGTTGCAAGCGATAAAACAGACACAGCTTGATCTGCACAAACAGTTCGACCGCTACGTACCCTTGTTTGTCAAAGTCGCCCCGGACATGAGTGACGATGAGCTGAAAAGCTTTGCAACAGATATCAACAACACTGCCATTGATGGCGTTATCGCAACCAACACCACCAATGCAGAATCAGCCAGAGCCACACTAAAGCACAGGAATAAGAACGAGCAAGGTGGTATCAGTGGCAAACCGGTCAACCTGCTCGCCGCTCACACGCTGGAACAATTACGCAACCAACTCGATGCTCAGGTACCGATAATTGCCGCAGGTGGCATCCTATCTGCAGAACATGCCATGCAACGCCTGCAAGCTGGTGCATCTCTCATTCAGATCTACACAGGGCTCATTTATCGCGGACCGGATTTGATCAGAGACATTGTGCGTGCCAGTTTGTAGACACGAATCGGATGAACAAGATGCGATACTGATAAAAAGAGATCTTCGAGCATGATATTTTTTGATGTTTTCAATGGTGACGCTGACGGAATTTGTGCCCTGCACCAGCTACGCCTCGCCGAACCCAGACAAGCTGAACTCGTCACTGGCGTCAAACGTGATATTGCCCTGTTGCAGCGTGTCGATGTTTCCAAGGCGAGCGCCGTCACAGTGCTTGATATATCCATGGACAAAAACACTGAATCCTTGCAGCACTTGCTCGATGCAGACATTCCGGTTTTCTATGCCGATCATCACTTCCCGGGCGAGATTCCTGAGCATAAAGGCTTAAGTGCCCATATCGATACGGATGCCAATATTTGCACCGGGCTTATTGTTAATCGCTATTTACAAGGTGCGCATTTGCGCTGGGCCGTAACAGCAGCTTTTGGTGACAACTTACATACTGCAGCAAGCGATGCTGCCCAGCCATTGGGTTTGTCTGCAACTGAACTAGGTCAGCTCGAAGAATTGGGTACCTTGTTGAACTACAACGGCTACGGTAGCGCGTTAGAGGATTTGTTTTTCAAACCTGACGATCTTTATGAGAAAGTGAAACCCTATGAAAATCCCTTCGACTTTATCGACCAGGATAGCGCTTTTACAACATTAAAAAACGGGCTTGAATCCGATATGCAACGTGCGCTGGCAATCGAAGCGCATTGGCAGTCAGAGCATTGCGCATTGTTTGTCTTTCCAAATGATCCTTTCGCACGACGTGTCAGCGGTGTATATAGCAATCAGCTGGCGCGGGATAATCCGGATCGTGCTCATGCGCTTGCCAGTGAATTGCCAGACGGCAACTACCTGGTCAGTGTACGTGCACCACTGAATAATAAAACCGGCGCAGATGAGCTGTGTATGCAGTTTCCAACGGGAGGTGGGCGTAAGGCAGCTGCCGGCATTAATAAATTACCGGCTCAGCAACTGGATGCATTTCGCGAAGCATTTGCGAACAAGTACCAGGGTGTATAGTTGTGCCCTGTTTATTTACAACCGAGTTTATTTTTTACAACCGAATTTATTTTTTATAACTGAGTTTATAACTCCATCAACACCTGCGTGTGGCGTGCAGCACTTCTGCCCAGTGCTGCCAGTGAATAACCACCTTCAAGCATGGACACGATTCGACCGCCCGCATGCCGGTCGGCGACCTCGGCCAGTTCTCGCGTAATCCATTCAAAGTCATCGTCACCAAGCTCCATCGAAGCCAGAGGATCATCGCTGTGGGCATCGAACCCTGCCGAGATCAGTAACAGTTGCGGTTTGAATGCATCCAGCTCGGGCATCCATTGTGTCTTGATGGCTGTGCGAAAATTTTCACTACCCGTTCCTGCCGGCAAAGGTACGTTTATTCGTTGACCGGATACTGATTCACGAAAGTAGCCCGGATAAAACGGGTGCTGGAAACTTGAACAAAAAAGAATACGCTTGTCATTGGCAACCAGGTCTTCTGTGCCGTTGCCATGATGGACATCAAAATCAACAATAGCGACTCGATCAAGCCCAAGCACATCCAGCGCATGCAAGGCAGCGACCGCTACACTGCCAAAAAAACAAAAACCCATGGCTTGCTCTCTTTCAGCATGATGACCGGGCGGCCTGACTGCACAAAACGCATTCGTATATTCTCCTTGTAACACCTGCGTTACCGCTTCGATCCCGGCACCGGCAGCACGTCTGCTGGCATCCAGTGAATGCGGGTTCATAGCGGTATCAGGATCAAGTTGTTGCGAGCCAGAGCTCGGCGAACTGGCAACGATATGATCTACATGTGCATTACCATGTGCTCGCGCCAAATCGTCGAGCACTGCCAATGGTGCTTCACGATGTAACAGCTTGTTATACAGATTGTCGGCTTTGAGCTGATCAGTTACAGCCTGGATACGGGCTGGTTGCTCCGGATGCCCCGGACTTATTTGATGCAGAACGCAGACGTCATGGGTAAATAATGCAGTAGACAAGGGGATTAATTCCGTATGTTAAGGATGACTCCAGTGGTCCGTCTGGCCGATAAATCAGGATTCTAATTTATTGGGCAGACACCCCACTATAACCGATGCAGCAATGTTCATCTGTCACAACCTTTACGTACCACTGGCTCACGCTTTGCTTGAAACAGCTATTACCTTTAGCCAAAGGCTTAAGTTTTCCACGTATGAAATATAATACAGTCATAAAACGTGCAAAACACTGGCTGATGATGCCAGTCTGGGCATTGCAGATTTTTTCTCAATCAAAATCTTTCAGCAAGAACCCGATTCTTGGCAGTGTTGTGCTTAATCGCATGGGTTTGCACGTGGCAAGAATCGTTGTGGCTCATGCCATGATGCGCGTGCGTATGTTGATGTTATGCGGCGGTGTCGACAAACAGCATAGATCGGCCTACTTTCGCGATGGCTTTCTGCTGATACCAGACTTTCTAAGTACTGAAGCCTTTGCTGAAATAAAAGCAGAAATTCAAGGCGCCAATGCTGAGGTTCGCGAGTGCACTCAGGGAGACACACTGACTCATCGCATCATGCTTGACAGCGATTCTCTGCCAGGCCTGCCAATGACGGAAAAATTCAACGCCAATCGACAATTGCGTCGACTGCTGAAATTTACCTCCGGCATTAACGCTCAACCCATATCCTATATCCAGACAATCAAGAATCACTTTGTCGAAGGACCACCCGACCCACAAAAAAATCTGCACTCTGATACCTTCCATCCAACAATGAAAAGTTGGTTTTTCCTTGACAATGTGGATGAGAACAACGGGCCGTTCACTTACGTTCCCGGATCCCAGCAGCTCTCATGGAACCGCCTGCGATGGGAATATCGAAGAAGTATTGAAATCAGCAGTGATGGAGATCGTTATTCCGGTAATGGTTCGTTACGCCTCAGTGAAGCCGACGCCCGTGAGATGGGATTGCAGGCGCCGCGTGCATTCAAGGTTCCGGCAAACACACTGGTCATAGCAAACACACACGGTTTTCATTGTCGTGGCCAGGCCAGTCAACGCAGCATGCGCACTGAACTCTGGACTATCAGTCGCAGCAATCCGTTCAATCCTTTCCCGGGTATCGATCACCCCTGGGTCACACGTTTGCAAAATCGATCACTGCATGCCTGGAGAAGGTACTGCGATCGGCGAGCCAGTAGTAAAGGCACTCTGTCGAGCTGGCATGTGATAGATGCACGCAATACAATTGGTCAGGATCACACAGGCGGCTGAACCAGCAACCGAATCTCTTTCCTCAACTGTATAGGCGATGTCATGCACCCGGACGCCCCGGTCTACCCGGCATCAATCACATCTCAGACGATCGAAGTTGCAGGCTTTACGCTGACAGCATTAAAACAGTCTGTACACTCTGCTCAAAAGCCCGAAACCCGTATTCTTTGTGTGCATGGCTGGCTGGACAATGCCGCAAGCTTTGTCCCATTAATGCCTTATATCGAGAATGCCGAGATCGTAGCTATTGATTTACCCGGCCACGGACACTCATCAAGTCTTGGTGCAGCAGGTGAATTCAATTTTCTGGAGGTTGCACTGCTGATACCGCGCATCATTCAGGCTTTGGGGTGGCGCAGTTGTCATCTGCTTGGTCACTCACTCGGCGGCAATCTTGCACTTGTCGCATCAGTTGCTGCTCCAGAAATGATTGCCAGCCTTGTATTGCTTGAAGCTGCCGGTCCGCCGACAGAGTTGGCAGATAAACTACCCGAGCGATTAAAAAAATCTCTGCAACACAGAATAAATCCTGAGAAATTTCACTCCAGACTGTTTGCAACAACAGCGCAGGCAGTTGCCAGTCGGTTGGCAGCAGCGAAAATGTCTACAGCCTCTGCAGAGTTAGTGGTGGAACGGCAATTACGTCCGATTGGCGATGGTTACAAATGGCGCTTTGATTCGCGCTTTCGTCATGCCAGCAGTATCTACCTTACAGAGGAGCAGGTAGTTGCATTGTTGCAATCCGTAAGCTCACCGACATTGGTCGTGCTGGCAGATGATGGTTTGCTCAAAAACGTGTCTCAGGTAAAAAAGCGGCTCAAGCGACTGGCGAATATCACTATTGAGCATGTACCCGGCAATCACCATATGCATATGGATGAACCCGAACCCACGGGACAGTTATTACAGGCACATTTACGCAAGCACGGCTGACTATCAACAACCAGTTCGCTATAGCGCCCGCAAAAGAACAGATTACGTAACCTACTGATTTAACGATTTTTCATCATCAACAACTGGCAATGACCTAATCTTATAGTGGGAACAAACATCTGATAAGTGGGCTTCGAGAATAGATCACTGCTAGTTGCCACAAACATCTAACAGCTGTCCATCGCGAGCGACCCGCTTGAGTCAAAGCATGGGATGATCGATACATTGCAGGGATTCAAGGATAGCAAGGAACGCAACAAGTATTTGATCGCGTTGCCGGTTCTGGCTTTCTTTGGTTTTATGTTGTGCTGGTTCGTATTTGACGGTGATGAATTGGCAGCCAGAATGTATGCTCGATTAACGAGCACTTCTGCACAACCGGAAATACAGGCCGCCACCCCCGACCACATTCCTGAAACCTGTTTAAGGGGTTCACACAGTCAACCCGACGCCTCATGTAACCAGACACAAATCGATGCCAGCGCTGCAAAAAGTGAAACCGGCAATACAGAAATCAGACAGGTCGCAATTCCAGAGAACAGATTACTTGATACAGAAGAGGACAAATCAACACCAGCGACTCATTCTGATGCACTCTCCGATGAAGACAACGGCAATCAAGGTGAGCCAATGGATGATGTCATAGCCGACCCGGATAAATGCCCCCAGGTAGCAGGTACTCGCAAACACGCAGGCTGCCCTGAACCAACAAAACAGAAAGACACTGACGAAACCGCCACCATCAGGTCAATCGCAACAGGTATTACGTTTGAAACTGCGAGCTCCAGGCTAACAGATCAATCAAAGACTCTGCTCGATCAGGTTGCACAAATTCTTTCCAGGTATCCGTCAGTCAGATTGACGGTTGAAGGCTATACAGACGATCTGGGCGATGCAACCATTAATCTACAGCTATCAGAGCAACGTGCGCGTGCCTGTGTCAGCTACTTGTCCAGAAAAGGTATCGATGCTTCTCGAATGAACGCCGTCGGCTATGGGGAATCACGTCCGTTAGCGGCTAATTCAAGCGCTGAAGCACGGCGTCGTAATCGTCGCGTAGAATTTAAAATAAGCAATCAGTGAACTCGTTTTTACAGGCTGAAATTCTGCCAATCAAATTCACTAGTTCTCCTCTGCAACACTCGACAGGGTGAGCGTTATCGTTTTCGCCTGTTCAAACCCGCTTTGTTCTGATGGCAGCGTTGGACGATTATTAGAACTTGGCGTTTGCCTGGCGCGACCTGACAAGCCTGATCTACTCACTTTGGTCACCAAGCTTGGAGAACTATGGATCGTCGGTCGTTGATCTATAGCCTTTTCAACCAATACATTGACCGTATGAGAGACAAACTGCAACGGGTAATCCTTATCGACAGCATACACGGTGAAGTTACTGTAACCATTCAACACAGCATCCGTGTTCCAGAGAATATTTATTGCACTGTTGCTGTTGCTATGGCTGTTGCGTCGGCTTCGATTGTGATTTTCACTCACGCTGGCGTGGATAAGCGACTGACTTTCTAACTGTTCACGTTTGGACGTCAGATCGAGGATTGCTTTCGATGGTAAATCAATCGCATGCAGATCCGGATGCGATCTATCCGAATCTGTAGCCAGCAACTGCAAGCTGACCACTTCACCTTTTGTGATCTCTAATAAACCATCCTTGGGAATTGCATTACCTGTTGATCCGGTTATAGTCAGATCTGGCAACGAATTGAGCCTGCCACCACCGAAGGTGGCTTCAAGTACGTGCAGCTGCAAAGCAACTTTCAGCAGCTCGGTACTATCGGAGCAATCTATATAAAGGAACTCAACTTGTCTGGAACCAATATCTTGCGCTTGCGGTATCCAGAAAAAGGTATGACTGCCATTCGGATTATCAAGTAGCTGAGCCGTATCAGGCAATGAGCGACTGAAAACAATCGGTCTGTCGCTGATGTCCGGTTTGTGATTCATAGAATCGCAATCAGGCTTATCGGGTAGACGAAAAGTTACCAGTTCACCGGGAGTAATCCATAGAGCATGTGTCTGCTGTGCTGATTCATCACTGTCAGCAACCACTAACTCGGAAGCCAGTACCCACGAGATTGACACGAGCAGCAATAGGTAAAAAGCTGACCTACCCGGAATCAAACAAACAAATGGATTGTTTAATGACATGGAGCTTCTGGTAGCAAATCACTATCCAGAAGACACCAAATGGTTAAATATCAGTGATATAAATCACTTAGAGAACAATTTCGCGGGCTTTCAGGCAGGCTATTTCACCAACTCAGTTGCTTGAACTTGCCGCTGATTCAATGACAGAGCATCGGCACGTTGCGACGAACCATCTGGTTAACGCCGGCAAGTTTAGCCACTGACTCGATACTGATTGACGAAGCAGAAGCAAACGCAATCTTGGCAGCACTACTCCACTTGTGTTGTTCTACCCCCAGAATAGTCGGGTCCGCATCAGCGAATGCTTGCAATTGATCAAATATCCCGTCATGCATGACAAGATAGGTTACGGGACCTATTTCTTCAGCCATGACCTGGTATTTGTTTAAATGTGATTCGACGAACACAGCAAGGATGGCATCTCGATGCGTAAAGCCGACAGAGCCCAGCCAGCCCACAACAAAGAAAAAGGCCAGCACTATCACGCTTGCGGCCGGAGAAAATGAGTATTCAGATGAATCTTCCATAAACAAAATTCTACATAGCAACTATATTTTAAACACTAACCACAACATGGATATCCAATTGTCCGGCCATGTCTGTTCATCCCATCCTCCCCGGCGAGTTCACACAGGAATTTCGAGTATTATTCGAGCTCTGCAAGCTGTCCAATAATCGTTTTGATCAAAAGGTCAGCCGCAGTGCAGTGATCAACACCTGTGGGCTCCGTCAGGATGAGGCAGAACAGATTATATGCTCTCTACGAGAATCAGGCCTGCTGGTTTTTGATGCGGTAATCGGATTCCTGCGCATTACACGCTACGGTATATCCGAAATTGTGACTGCCAAGGCATGCCCACACACTCGCACAGCCTATTTCCCATCATTAATAAAAATGGGCATTCGCCTGCGGCGCGGCCATCACTTGTTCGATACGGTTGAACCCGTTTGGCCATCGCCAACGACTCCGAACTACTCAATCGCAGGTTTCAACGAGGAAAAAAATGCTTCAGACGATGCGATTCCGTTAGAACAATCAATTAATGGATCGACAGACCAACCGCTTCTGACAAGTATGATCGACGAACTTGAAGCACTCGAAAAACAGCTGACAGAGTCTGAACAAACTGTTGCTGCGGATCCGTTTGAGCAACTTGAGGGCCTGATAGAGCGCCACTACGAAGCCAGTACCAAGGCAAGGTCGGCCAGGATGAAAACAAAGTTATGGACACGCTCGGTGGAGTCCAAAAATCCGGATGCCCAAGCAACGTCCAAACTGATCTCGGAACTGGAAGGCATCAACGAACTGTTGTTTTTCTTAGCGTAAAAGCATCATGCTTCGCAACAGCCGCTCGGATTGCCAGGTCATCTGACCAATCAGCCGATACAATCAACTGAATTAATTCAACTGCTCAAAGGCACGCCGGACCATGACAGGGATCAGATGCGCCCGGTAGGCTGCACTGGCATGTATATCGTCGTTTAGTTCATCCTCATCGACAGGGGATGCAGCCAGTGCCTTTTCGAGTGATTCAACCGATGCTTCATCACGCAAAGCGTCTTCAACCGACGACAGGGTAAAAACCGAACCGGCAGCGCCCGTAACAGCTACGCGATATTCACTATCAAACTGCGCGATAAACACACCAACGATGGCATAGCGCGAGGCCGGGTTAGGGAATTTGACATAGGCTGCACGAGTCGGGATCTTGAAACTGGCACTGGTGATGATCTCATTGCCTTCGAGCGTTGTTTCAAACATATCGATGAAAAACTGTTCAGCCGGAATGCTGCGATGATTTGTCACTACAGTCGCATCCAAAGCCAGCAAAGCAGCGGGATAATCTGCAGCAGGGTCAGCGTTGGCGAGAGAGCCACCCAGAGTGCCACGGTTGCGCACTTGCGGATCTCCAATGCCTGCAGCCAGAGCCGCAAGTGCAGGCAGGTTTTCTTTTATATCTGCATCACCCGCTACATCTGCATGGGTGGTCATGGCGCGGATTGTTACCGCGCTATCGCTAACGGTAATGCCTGCCAGTGATTCGACAGACGAAAGATCCAGCAGGAAAGCAGGTTGAGCCAGACGTTGTTTCATCGCCGGCAACAGCGTCATGCCACCGGCAATCAAAATGCACTCATCATCCCCGGACAGTAATTTTTCCGCTTCGGCGATACCGCCAACTCGTTCGAAATTAAATGGATACATGAAGCTTGCCTGCTCACGACTGATAGTCAAAACGAGCGGCAATTATAACCCCAGACCAGGGTGACGTGCAGACAAGCGAGGGAAAGCGGTATTGCTAAAGGTATTGCTAAAGGTAAGGCTAAAGGAAAGCGGTATCGCTAAAGCTAAAGAAACTATTGAAAAAAATTTGTCGGCAGCAGGGTTATTTCCCTGCCACCGACAACATCTATCTATGCACTCGACATCCTGTATTCAGGATTGCAAGGCTTATTAGTCAGGAACTCCGTCACCATTTGAATCCCTCTCACGGAAATCAGGTGCACCGTCACCATCGGTATCCGTTGGTGATGAGCCGTT
>CAYPMR010000050.1:9734-29821 GCA_964411665.1 uncultured Granulosicoccaceae bacterium
CAGCTTCTGTTCGATCAGACAGACCATCATTATCTGAATCCTGATCGCGGAAATCCAATGCACCATCGCCGTCGGTGTCGAACACATCAAAACCGGCAGCTAACAGACTGTCATCAACACCTTTGCCATCTGCATCGGTGAAGTTATCAATCATGCCATTACCATCTGCATCAGTACCACCAGCTTCCACCAGATCCGGTATCGAATCATTGTCGCTATCGAGATCAAGCGAATCACGTTCACCGTCACCGTCTGTGTCCGGCAAGCTGTAAATCAGTGCACCGGAATCAACTCCCGTTTCGATTATGTCTGCAACCCCGTTTGCACCAGTTGCAAACGACAGATCAATTGCACCGTTTCGAATCACATCCAGCGCATTAAACAGACCATTGTCGAGAATCGTCTCGCGAAGATCCGAGATACCGTCGTTATCGCTGTCCAGATCGAATACATCCGGCGTGCCGTCACCATCACGGTCTCTTGAACCTGCATCCGGAAAGCCGTCACCATCGTTATCAAATGCACCTTCATCAACGTCCAGAATGCCGTCGTTGTCATCATCCAGGTCGATCTGATTACGTACACCGTCGCCATCTGTATCCGGGCCACCTGCACCACCAATACTACCGTTCGGATTAGGGTTCAGATTTCCTGATCCCGGTGTGCCTGGATTACCAAATATGATTGCGCCACCAGATCCACCTGTACCAACACCAGCGCCATCAGGTACACCATCGCCGTTTGAATCCGTCTCACGGAAATCAGGTGCACCGTCACCATCGGTATCCGTTGGTGATGAGCCGTTAGCTCCAGCTTCTGTTCGATCAGACAGACCATCATTATCTGAATCCTGATCGCGGAAATCGGCAACTCCGTCGCTGTCCGTATCAAATACATTAAGCCCGGATGCGGCTAAACTGTCTGCCAGACCCTTGCCGTCAGCATCGATAAAATTGTCCACACGGCCATTACCATCAATGTCTACACCACCGGCTTCAACCAAATCAGGAATCGAATCATCATCACTATCGAGATCAATGTAATCACGTAAGCCATCACCATCGGTATCGATTGGCGGGAATATCAACTGGCCTGAATCCGGTGTAGTTTCAATAACATCTGGAATGCCGTTAACACCGATAGCAAAGGTTATATCGATCGCACCCACTGAAGCCAAATCCAGAGAGTTGAACAGACCTTCATCGTTCAGGGCTTCTCGTAAATCGCTAATCCCGTCATTATCACTGTCAAGATCCCGGGCATCGGGAGTACCGTCGCCGTCTGTATCACGGGAGTTAGCATCCAGAAAACCATCGCCATCAGCGTCTATGCCACCTTCGTCAATATCCGGAATGCCGTCATTATCGTCATCCAGATCTTCCTGGTTGCGCAGACCATCGCCATCAGTATCGGGACCCTGTAGCTGCTGCAAGGCGACGGCTGCCAGATTGCTGGCGTCGTCTCCGGCCAAAGCTTCTGCCTCCAGAGCGCTCCTGACAGTCGCACTATCACTACAGGCGGCCAACAACACCAGCGGCATCAACGGCAAACATTTCAGCAAAGCCTGCTTTACAGCAGGCTTGCAAGGTGTTTCAGACGCGTTAAGGTCATGAAATTGTTCAAATTTTGTCCACATACGATGGATTCCTATCATTTTTATAAATCTGTAAATATTTTCCAAAAACTTGCAAGGGTTGGTATGCTGATCTGCCTTGATCGGAAATATACCGAGATCGCCTCGCCCTACCGTCCTCTGAAAATATGTCTGAGGTAGCATACGTCCATGGTACATGACAAAATTCCGCCGTCTATGAACGCTGTGGATTTATTCGTTGCTTATTGTAAAAATACCTTTCAGTGCACACAAATTACATTGTAGAATAGGGAGACTGTATTAACGGGATGTTAAATGACGTTGATGAAGGCCAGTGTAAGGCGGAAATTGGTGAAAAAGGACCAGGCGCCCCGGTGTATATGTCATATATATGCAATACGTATTGCATATATGTAAGCATGTTGAGCTAGCTTCCAACGCTGCAATGGCAACGAGGCAATGGCAACGCAAGCAGCCTTTCAACAGCCTGTCAAACTAATCGAGGGCTCTCAGCGCGGTGAGCAGTTTGAAGACTCTCTGAGGCGTAGCAGGCATGTCGATATCGCCATTGCCGAATTCCCGGAACAATGCGTCTGAAATCGCGTTCATGACAGCCGGACAACAACCGATCGTACCAGCCTCCCCAGCTCCCTTTATTCCGAGTTCATTGGTGGTTGAGGGTATATTTCGGGTTTCAAATTGAATGCTGGGCAAATCATCAGCCCGTGGCAAAGCGTAGTCCATTAGTGAACCACTTAGTAACTGCCCCTCGTCGTTGTAGACGACATGTTCCAGCAGACACTGACCGATGCTTTGTACCACGCCCCCATGTATCTGACCCTCGAGCAACAAAGGATTAACAGTGACGCCAAAGTCATCAACAATGTTGTAACTGACAATACGGGTCACTGCAGTTTCCAAATCGATCTCGACCTCGCAAATGTGAGTGCCGTTGGGATAGGTCGCTTCCTCCTGCTCAAAAACACCGCTAGCACGCCGCTCCTCATCGGTAGCTACCTTGGCGACATCGGCCAACGACATGTGGGCATTGCTGTCCTGCATGCGTGCAACACCCTCTTCCAGTGTGACCTGATCAGGTTCACAACCAAACTCACGTGCGGCGACCAGACGTATGTTTACTGCCAGGGCGCGAGCTGCGCGTACTGTTGAGGTACCGCCCAATGGCACAGATCGCGATCCACCGGTGCCACCGCCAGTAGACAAAACCTGGGTGTCTCCCTGATGGATAGAGATGTCACGATAATCCAGACCCAACTCGGTAGAGGCAAGCTGAGCGTATGCAGTTGCGTGTCCCTGGCCATTGCTTTGAGTACCGATAGTGATGGTTGCAGAACCATCCTCAAGCAGTTCCAGGTGTGCAGGCTCCGCACCGGCAAACGCACAAGCTTCGACGTAGGTTGCCATGCCGATACCGCGCAAGCGACCCTCTTCTCTGGACGTCTCACGCCTTGATGAAAATTCACTCCAGGCAGCACGCTCCATGCACACATCCATATGGGCTTCAAACTCACCCGTATCGTAGATACGACCCGCAGGGGTTTTATAGGGCAATTGTTCAGTGGTGATGAAATTACGGCGCCTTATTTCATCGACCGGCAATCCCATTTCACGAGCGCACTTATCAACAAGCCGCTCTAGGACATACGCTGCCTCCGGTCTACCCGCACCGCGATAGGCGTCGGTCGGTACTGTGTTGGAATACACGCCATAGGTCGTACATGCCATCACAGGAATATCGTACAGACCAGTCGCCATAGTGACGCCAAGGTAGGGAATGAATGGACCATAGGCGTGCAGGTAGGCCCCCATTGCGGCAATCACGGAGATATCGATGGCCTGAAATCGACCTTCGGCATCGAGCGCCATGCGCGCTGTCGTGACATTGTCCCTGCCGTGCGCATCCTGCAAAAAGTGCTCGGACCGCTCCGAATTCCACTTCACCGGTCTGCCTAGCGCTCGCGCTGCGAGCATGACCAGCGGGTATTCACGATAGGTAAATACCTTGGTGCCAAACCCTCCACCAACATCCCCGGTTATAACGCGGATTTGTTCTACATCCACACCAGTAAGCCGACTCAATGCCGCTTGAACACCATATACACCTTGTGAGCCGACTGTTACGGTGAATTTATTACTCGCTTTGTCCCATACTGCGTGACAGGCACGTGGCTCCAGGTAGTTACTGATAAGGCGATTATTGGTGATCTTGATTTCCACCACTTTAGCCGCCTGCTGCATGATTGAATCCGTTTGCTCGCGTTCACCAATGAAATGTGTGTAGGCAAGATTATCTTCACGGTCACTGGCAACAAGGGGGGCATCACTCGCCAATGCCTGCTCGGTATCGGCTACTGCATCGAGTGGTTTGTATTCAATATCGATAAGTTCGGCTGCATCTTTTGCAAGCTGAGGAGATTCGGCAACCACCATCGCAATTGCATCACCAACATGATGAACCGTGTCACGACACAAGGGGGGAATATCCCTGAAGTCCGGCGGGCTGCCATCCGGTTGCTTCACAAAGTTAATGCAACGCAGGTCCTTGAGTTCAGGAAAATCGCGCGCGGTAAAGACACCATGCACACCCGGTGCGGACCTGGCTTCCTCTATGTCATTGATCCCGAATTCGGCATGAGCGTAGTAAGAGCGCAGGAAATATGCATGTAGCGCACCTTGTTCCTGCAGGTCATCGGTGTATCGACCCCGGCCGGTGAGAAACTTAAAATCTTCGTTGCGTGTCAGCGAGGCACCCATGCCAAATCGCGTTTGGGTGGTTTGCTGCATCTTGGTGGAAGGTTTTTTCTCGCCAGAGATCGGGGTATCAGTTGAACCCGCCATTAACTAGGCATTCCGTATAAATTGAATTGGATGCCAATTTTATCACGGCGCTCGTCATATAAGCGTCTTTGAGTGAAAGTGCGGGTTTACTCTTATAACAACCGCCGTTGAGGTGCAAATGCGATCGCTATTGCAATCGCTGTTGCTACCGATGTTGCTAATAATCCGGGAAGGAAATCGAGACACGACGGTTGGCTCTGCGGCCCTCTACCGTCTCATTACTCTGCACCGGACGCATTTCTCCAAAGCCGACAGGCTCCAGTCGGTGGGCTGATATGCCCGCTGCTATCAGAGCATTACGTACTGCAAAAGCACGTTGTATAGACAAGTCAAGATTATCTTTTTCCAACCCTGTCTCATCCGTGTGGCCTGCAATCGTGGCAGTCCTGTTTTTGTTCTTTGATAAATACTGAACCACGTCAGTAATCACATAAGAGGCCTCATCTGCCAAACGAATACTGCGTGCTTCAAAACGAATATCATCGCGGGTTTTTACCACGCCAGTCTCATTGACCAACAAGCCTGCTATGTCGTGTTTGGTGTAAGTTTTCGCGCCAGCGAAGCTCGAACCACTTCGAGAGAATCCAGGCTTCGCAGCACCCAATGAGAGACCAACGTTCTTGACCGTTGAACAGGCTCCCAGCAACAAGCTGCAAGAAATTACAAGAATAACTGAAGCGGTTTTGATTTGATGCACAGCAGACCTCACGAAACTTTTAATTATTGATCGCTATCGTTAACAAACGCCTGAGCCAAGTCGGCAGGACCATTTCCATGGGACACACACCCATGCCTTAAGCAGGCAGCCAATGGCAACGTCCCGCAAAGGTCGCGCGATCTATATCTGGATAAACATTAATTGCCAAAATGATTAGCGGCCTGTTTTCGAAGCTATTTCGTCGAAAGTGGACACCAGTGGGAAGTTTGAGGAAAAACTGTAGATCAATGCACAAAATCAGATTGATTTTACTAGCCAGATCGCGGGGTTTCTATCGGCTACTGCCTTTGGAATTCAGCAAAAAACTCCAGCTCCACCTCATCACTCACCAGACCAGTAAACTGGGTCATGCCGTAGTCAGAACGCTTGAAGCGTCCATTAGCGGTAAAGCCGAGCGTATACTTTCGAGTCAGCAGGTTATCTGCTCCACCGTTGAAAAATCCGGTTAGTGACACCGGGCGCGTAATACCGCGAATGGTCAGATCGCCATTGATCTGCAATTCGATGCGTCCATCTTCAAGAGGTTTAGGTGAAACAGTCGTGCTGACAAACGCCGCTTGAGGAAATTGCGCCGTATTGAACCAGCGACCATTCAATAATAATTCGTCAATCTCCGCATTGTTTGAGTCGATGCTATCCAGATGGACAATTCCCTGCAGTGATGAGCTTTCGATGTTTTCAGGATCAAATTCCAACGAGGCTTCGAAACGATTGAACCTCCCCACATAGGTGGCGAGATTCAAATGACCAATCTTAAAGAGCAAAGCGGAATGTGCCGGGTCGACCTGGTATTGGCCTTCACGCAGCTTTATTGTCTTGGACTCAAAGTTGGGTGTTACCAGTGCAGGCACTGCGAGTAGAGAACAGCCAGCCATTACCACAAGGGCAAATAAAATCAACAACAAGCGGAGCGTTGGAGCAAGATACATAATTCTGAATGTCTTCAAATACCAGAGACAAGAATTCTATAAAACGTCTATCTCAAATCCTGGTGCACTGGTGATCAAACCGGATCCGCTTGCACCGTCGTCGGACGCCGACACAATTACCTGCAAAGTTTCAACCATACCGGGCGTGCCAGACAAAACGCCAGTTGCTGCATCAAGCATCAACCCCATCGGTAACTGATTAGCGCTAAAGGTCACAATATCCAGTTCAGGATCGGTAAAAAAGCTTGAGAAGTCAATCGGCGTTATGGCTGTCGCCACTGTCAGGCTCAGATCACTTAAGGTTCCGCTAAATGTCGGTGGTAAATTGGCTACCGGAGCTGCTGGCAATACTTCAATCTCAAAAGGTATTGCATCCACTGTGGTGTTACTGCCGGGTAAGACAGCATCAGTGGCGCTCACAGTAACCTGAACCTGTTCGGCCACAGTTGCGGTTGGTGTGCCAGATATAAATCCTGTTACCACATCGAGCGTGAGTCCAGCCGGTAACTGATCAACAGAAAATGTCAGCGCATCGCCATCTGTATCGGTGAACATTGATCCAGCATCCAGAGAAAAAACAGTGCCTGCTATTACACTGACATCGGGCAACGCCGTAGCTGCGGCCACAGGTGGGACGTTAGGGGGAGTCACTACCGCAGGCGCCGTTATATCTATATCGAAAGCGGCAGCATCCGTTGTGGTATTCGATCCGCCCGTTCCGGCGGCATCAGTTGCTGAGACAGTAACTGCAACAGTCTCTACAGTTAGCGGCGTGCCGCTTATCTCACCTGTTGCAGGGTCCAATGCGAGTCCGTCAGGTAATTGATCAACCGAAAAGGTCAGTGCATCACCGTCAGGATCTGTAAATATCGCCGATGTATCAAAAGGGATAATCAACAGTCCCTGCTCGAACTGTTGATCGGGTATCGCACCATTGGTTGCCGGTCCGGCATTCGTGGCAATTACGGTTACGTCAAAGACCGACACATCAAAAAGTCCATCTGCATCTGTTGCAGTAACAGTGATCGTTGCAGTACCCGCGCTTTGACCCTCCAGAGAAACAGTTAAAACCGATTCGTCAATGTTATCGATAGACACAATGGTCGGATCCGAACTGCTGGCAGTAAGAGTGAGATTCGCAATGCTCCCATCGTCAGTAATAACGAATTCAACGGGGTCAATGTCATCAACCAACAAACCAGCTATCGGATCAGCTGCAGGGTTCCTTGAAACAATTACCGGAGCCTGATTGACTACCGCGACAGCCGGGACAACAACGTTAAATATCTCGCTATCCGTCAAGTTACCGTTATCTTCTACTACCAGAGTTATCACTGCTGTTTCGGCATTTGTGTTGCCTGTGGCAATAGCTGTCACGGTGTAAGAACCTGCCCCGTCTGATGTGACGGTTGCGACCGCCGTATCACTACTGCTAGCCGAGTACACCAGTGACGGGATATCTTCATCAACAACTGTAATGACTACCGTTTCCGTATCACCTGAATCTATCGTTAGACTGGCTCCAGCGGGCAGGCGGGTAGATATATTCGGTGTAACATTGGCAATAGCCTGAACCGTAACCGGGATGGTTTCCGCATCACTTAAGCCCTGAGCATCAGTTGCAACAATCGTCACTGTCGCCGTGCCAGTTCCGGTAGCTTCCAGCAGATATTCATCATCCGCCACACTGCTAACATCGACAACGTCAGTGTCACTACTCATGATCGTGTAGACAACCGTTGATAGTGATTCGTCGGTCACGCTGATATCGATAGTTTCGGTGTCACCATCAGTCAGTGTTAAAGCACCCGCCGGTGTACGCGAGGCGATATTCGGCGCCACATTGCCAAGGCCAATCACATAGTCAAAGCTGTTCGACGACACACTGGCCCCGTCCTCATCGGTTGCAACAGCTACCAGTGATGTGGTGCCCGCGGCTGTTGGTGTACCGGAGATCGTGCCAGCAGCGCTAATAGTCAGACCAGCAGGCAGAGTGACGTTCGGTGCAAGCGCTACCGTCAGCGAATCACCCTGATCGATATCACTGAAAAACGTAGCCAACGCCAAAGGGGTAACTGCCGTACCTACAATGCCAGTCTGATCAGCAATCGATCCGCTTAAAACAGGTGGATTATTCGGAATGGCAGTAACTGAAATAGTGAATGTGTTAGACGAATCACTATTACCCTCTGAGTCGGTCGCCGTGATCACTATGTTACTGCTACCGATCGCAGTCGGCGTGCCTGAAATAACACCTGTAACACTGTTAATGGTGACATTTGCTGGCAATCCGCTAGCCGTAAACGTCAAGGCATCTCCCTCAGGATCAGTAAACGTTCCTGAAATCGGCAACAAGGCGGTACCGGCAGTCACGTTTTGTGATGCCACGGCACCTGAAAATACGGGCGCTTGATTAACAGGCGCTGCAATGACGATCAAAAATGTATTTGATGCGGTCGTAGCGCCAATATTGTCTTCTGCGGTTATGATCACTTCGAAGGTACCGGCCGCGGTTGGAGTTCCGGAAATTTGCCCACTGCCAGCATTTATGCTCAAACCTGATGGCAAACCAGAGGCAGAAAAGTTAAGTGCCTCACCTTCTGGATCTGCAAAGTCCGCAGCGAAAGACGTGATCGCCTCATTAACGGTGCCTGACTGGTTAGCCAGGTTTGACTGCAATGCTGGCGCCTCATTCGGTAACGCGATGACGGTTATCGTAAAGTTGTTGGAGTTGGTACTCGCGCCTTCAGAGTCAATTGCCATAATTGACAAACCGAAAGCCCCCAATTCAGTGGGTGTGCCACTCAGTTGCCCGGTAGTCGTGCTGAAGTTTAGTCCTGCAGGAATTGAAGATATTTCAAACGTTAGATCATCACCATCAAGATCAGTAAATTGTGGATTAACGGGGGCAATCGCATCACCGATGGTAATGCCCTGATTAGCTATATCAGAAACAAACACAGGAGCCCGATTGGGTTGAGCCTGCTGGGTAATAGTGAAGCTAACACTGCTTGGTTGAGTGAAACCATCATCGGCCGTAACTGTGACGACGAAATCACCACTCTGATCCAACGTGCCGCTGATCAAGCCTGTTTGTGCGTTTATAGGCAAAGCGCTGGCTGGATCGGTTGACAATGTGTAGTTTATCGGCTGACCTTCAGGATCCTGGGCATTGGCAGAAATATCGATGTTGATCAATTGGCCAAATTCGACAGCAATTGAACTCGGCTGCGATAACTGTACCGGCTGATTCTCAACAACATTCAGCAAAAAGTTAGCAGCAACACTGTTGATATTATCGGCAGCGCTAACAGCTACAGAAAAGTTACCAACATCTTCGCTGGCAGCGGTCCCGCTGAGAACACCAAGCACACTGACGTCCAGGTCGGATGCTGGTGGCAGAGTACCGTCAACCACAGAAAATACCAACTGACTGCCTTCCGGATCCTCGAAGTTACCGGAGAAATCAAATTCAGTGGGTATGCCCGCGACAGCGGTATGTGCCGGTATACCGGAAATCTGTATCGGTGGATCATCACGCGTTACAACGGTTACGCGAACCTGAGCGGTGCTGGTATTCACGCCATCGCTTACCTGATAGGTAAAAACATCTACCAACCGGTCGCTTCCCTGGGCCTGCACATCACCATCAAACCGGTAGCTAAAACCACCGTCAGCACGCAGTTCGAAAACGCTGGCAAACTGAGGCGGAGCGATCGGCGTTGTCAATATACGTAACGGTAAATTGGATCTATCTATATCATCAACATCATTACTCAATAGGTTAATAGGACTTGCAGGCGTGATGCTAAGAGTTTCTCCCTGTACAACAGTGTAGGCGTCATCTTCCGCTATCGGCGGATCATTAACTGGTATCAAACAAAAAGTTGCTTGCGACTGAACTGTTTCATCCAACGATGTTGTACCGTCAAGCCCAAAAACCAACCCGACCGGAGCACGTAACACGGGCACCTCTACGACAAAACGTTGTGCAATACTGCCATCGGGATTTGAAATTTCGGATTGATCGAAATCAAAACTGCACTGCGCCGCAATAGAACAAGCCTGCGCCAGAGAATTAACGGCAAGACCCAGATCGAAACCATCACGTCCAGCACACTCGCCCAGCGCACCCATGCGGCTGGGTGTTGAGTCGAAACGCCAATCGACGATATCAACAGAACCAGTCGCAACACTCGGCAGGATTTCAAAACTGCGCTGCTCTTCCATTGGAAACACCAACGGCGTGCCATCGAGATTGACTGTAACGACACCACCGGAGCCGCCCGAACCTCCACCGGAAGATGAATCTGAACAAGCAGCCAAAACAAAACAGGCAGTACTCAACAGGAGTACCTTGACGCATTTGCTGAAGCCCTTGTCAGTTACGGAGAGAACCAGCCGATAAACTGCAAACAATGGGTGGCTTGCAGATTTTGGGTTTACATTTTTTTGCAAATCCAATGATGATTTCGCTTTGCTGTTCATTTTTTTTCCTGCGCATGCCCTGCGTCATGTTCTGGGCAATCCACCGAGCTCCGGGCCAGCGCCAGATGGGTTTACTGATAACGATAAGAGTGTACACGCAAAAACCACTGGTAAACGCTCGCTATGATGTCCGTCTGTCAACAATCACAACTTGGTGCGAGCGAAAATACCCGGATTTGAACATCATCACAGAACGGGGCCCGGGAATAGCGGGCCGGACAGTCTCGGAAGGTAAGTCAGCTGCGGCGTATGCAACTTGGAAAATGAGGTGAACCTACAAAGCCTGGGTCAGGTCAGCGATCAGATCGTCAAGATCTTCGATACCAACAGATAAGCGAACCAGCCCATCATCAATACCGAGCGCTTTGCGGTTCTCAGGTGGGATTGAGGCGTGGGTCATAATGGCAGGGTGTTCGATCAGGCTCTCAACACCACCGAGGCTTTCTGCCAGTGCGAACAACTCGACTTTCCCAAGAAAAGCCGTAGCCGCATCCAGCCCACCTTTTAAAACGATTGTCACCATGCCGCCAAAACCATCCATCTGCGTTGTAGCCAACTTGTGCTGGGGATGGGATACCAGACCCGGATAATAAACACGCTCGACCGCTTCGTGTGCTTCCAGGAACTGTGCGACCTGAAAAGCACTCTCACAATGACGCTCCATGCGAAGCGCCAGCGTCTTAAGTCCGCGAAGTGCAAGAAAACTGTCGAACGGACCTTGAATAGCGCCTACCGCGTTGTGCAGGTAAGTCAACTTTTCCTCAAGCTGCGCATTGTCACGCACGACTAAAACACCACCGACTATATCGCTGTGTCCGTTGAGGTACTTGGTGGCAGAGTGCATAACAAGATCAAACCCATGTTCCAGCGGACGCTGCACCCACGGGCTTGCGAAAGTGTTGTCACAACAACAGACAATACCATTTTCACTGGCAATTTTTGCAATGGCTGTAAGATCGGCCAGCTTTAATAGCGGATTGGTTGGCGTCTCGACCCAAATCAACTTTGTTTTATCAGTGATGGCACTTCTAAGTTGTGCCAAATCCGAAAGATCCACCATGGAAAAATCAAGTCCCTGGGATGCACGTCTGACATTCTCAAACAAGCGATAGGATCCGCCATAAAGATCATCCATCGTGATGACATGATCACCGGGTGAAAGCGTGTCCAGTAAGGTGGCAATCGCTGCCAGTCCCGAGGCAAATGCATATCCTCTGCTACCACTTTCAAGATCTGCAATACATCGCTCATAGGCCATACGAGTGGGGTTCTGCGAACGACTGTATTCATAGCCTTTGTGAACTCCCGGGCTATCCTGGACATAAGTAGATGTCGCATAGATCGGCGGCATGATCGCACCCGTAGACGGATCAGGTTGCTGTCCGGCATGAATAGTACGTGTAGTGAATCCGTGACGGTTTTTATAGTTACTAGACATAATTAATTTTCTTAAATAATTTCCAACCCTGTACTAAACAAGGTTTTATTTACGAGTCAAATATTTGTATCCACGGATCTATAATCTGGCCGAGGCCCTGCGAAGCAGACTAGCGAACTGCCTGTCTCAAATAATTTAGCAAATCGATACGCGTGATCAGGCCACAAAATTTTTCGTTTTTGACAATCATTGGTACAAGATCACGCTGAAACAAAGGCAGAAGGGTTTCAAGCGGTTGATCCGCTTCAACAGTTTGAAGTTGCGTTGACATCACGGTATCGACCGTTTCCTGAAAGCGAGTCTGGTTCTTGAACACGGCAAGTAAAATATCCGATTCATCGACGATACCAACAACCTTGCCTTCCGCACCAAGTACAGGCAACTGCGAAATGTCATACAACTTCATGCGATTGAGCGCCTGGAGCAATGTATCTGTTGGTGTTGCCACAATCGTATCACTCTGCAGATGGCTGTAAGGAATCAGATCACGCAAATCACCTGTTTCTTCGCGATCCAGCAAACCCTGGTCTTGCATCCATACATCGTTGTACATTTTCGACAAATATTTGTTGCCACTATCACATACAAATGTCACAACACGTTTAGGTTCAGTTTGTTCCCGGCAATAACGCAATGCCGCAGCGATCAATGTGCCGCTTGAAGAACCGCCGATGATACCCTCCAGTTGCAGCAGTTCACGCGCTGCATGAAACGCCTCGGCATCACTGACTGTGTAAGCTTTACCAGTCATGGACAAATCTGACACCGGAGGAATGAAATCCTCACCTATGCCTTCAACCAACCACGAACCAACATCTTCGCTTATATTTCCAGTCTCTACATATTCGGCCAGTATCGATCCCTCCGGATCAGCCAATACCATCTCGATATTCGGATCCACCGAACGAAAATATCGACCCAGACCGGTGATCGTTCCACCAGAGCCCACGCCACAAACCATCGCATCCATTCGCTTACCCATCTGTTCCCAGATTTCAGGCCCTGTTGTCTCCACATGCGCGCGCGGATTTGCAGGGTTCTCGAATTGATTGATAAAAAATGAGTTTGGCGTCTCCCGATGTATGGCAAGTGCCATGTCCTGGTAGTACTCAGGATGTCCTTTACCAACGTCAGAACGCGTCAGGCGAACGTCTGCGCCCAAAGCTTTCAAGTGAAATATTTTTTCTTGTGCCATTTTATCTGGTACAACCAGAATCAGGTTCAACCCCATCTGAGCTGCCACCAACGCAAGCCCTAAACCAGTGTTGCCAGCAGTCGCCTCAATCAGCGTCCCCCCGGCCTTGATCTTACCGCTTGCCAGTGCAGCGTCGATCATGGACTTGCCAATGCGATCCTTAATTGATCCACCAGGGTTCTGGTTTTCCAGTTTTAAGTAAAGCTCGCAGACACCGGTATCGATGCGAGTTACTTTGAGCATTGGTGTATTTCCAATGCTGTCGAGCGCACGCTCAAAAACAGGTGCGAATTTGCTTTCATTCGTGCTATGCGCTAGTGCTGTTTCACTATTCGACACAATAGAATTCCTCTGCAGTTTTCTAGCCTGGACAATAATGTTGCGATGGCGAGGAACTCACCCTTGCCACCTGGGTTTATCGCTACCCTGATCATTCAGCTATCCACTAATGATCCATTTGCGAACGATTGTCACCGCTTACGATTAGATTCACGCATGCTGACGCCTGGGAGCACAACACGAGATAAAGCGGCAGCAGCAGTACACAACAATACTGCAAGCAGGTTGATCTTCTGCCAGCCAGTCACTGGATAAACAAACCCTGCTACGAGTGTGGCCACACCCATACATAAATAAGTAATGCCACTGTACAGCCCCAACACTGTACCACGGCGTTGGGGATCCACCGCGCTCAACCGCGCCATCAAAATATTCAGTGCCAGATGATTAAAAATGCCCCACAACACACTGACCGTAACCAGCCATCTAAAACTCAATGGCAATGATAAAACGAGATACACCATTGCCAGCAACAACAGACTCAAGGGGATCGCTCTCCTAGCCTCCAGTCGATCGAGTGCTGCATCAAAAAAAACCGCCAGCCCAAAGCCTGAACCATAAGCTATTGCTACCCAGCTGACATCAGCTACCGGACGTGCAATGGACTGCACCACATGATCGCCGACGAATGCATAACTCATGTAAAAGCTCAGCATGTAGAGCGCAATCAACAGTAAAAGAAAACGTACGCCCGGTATGCCCAATGCCAGCAACGGTGATGGTGCTGCATCAACAGACAAGTCTGATTTATCTGACATCAATATTGTACAGACAAGCACAATTATTGATAAACAGACCAATGCCAGATAAACCACCCGCCAGTGGTACACGTCTGCCAACACAGTTGCCAGTGCAACACCCAGCACCAGACTCAAGGTCCAGCCGACCAGTACGATTCCGAGACTTCGACTCTCAAAACCGGGCGGTGCAATGTGCACCGCCCGCGAATACACTGCCGGCAATCCCACGCCAGCAGCAATTCCTGCTACAGACTGAGCAACTACCAGGGTCATGACATTTGGGGCGGCTGCGCAGACCACAAAGGCCAGGGCTAAAACCAGAAAAGTAGCGCGCAACGCGCTCACTGCGCCAAAACGATCAATCCAGCGCGCAAGAAAAACTGCCCCGAAGGCCGTTCCCAAACCAAAGGCGGCAGATGCCTGCAATATTTGTTCTACCGGGACAGCGAGGTTACGAGCAATTTCCGGCGCGATCGGACCCAGAGAGAGAGAATTGGAACCTATGACGGCAACGGCAGCCAATAAGGCTGCCGTGCGGTAAAACAAAACAGGTATGCCTGACACAATGTCGGGTAGCAGTGATACGTTAACGATCTGACTACAAAAACAACGTTGAATTGCCCATCAACGGGTGTGACCCTTCAAAAGGGAATGTCATCGTCAAAATCAGCTTGCGGTACGGGAGTGGATGGTGAGGTCGATGTGGACGGCGTAACAACCGCTGCAGTAGCTGGAGCTGTTGATGAGGGCGATGTTTGCGCAGCGGGGGTTGCTGCAGCATCGGCTGCCTCCATACGCCACGCGTTTAAATTAGTAAAATATTTACCATTCCATTCCCTGCCACGCAGATCAAAATGGACCCGAACTCTATCGCCCTCGTTATAGCCATCAGCCAGTTCACACTTTTCCTGTACCAACTGAAATTTGACGAACTGCGGATACTGCTCTTGTGTTTCGACGACAAATTCGCGAGCTTGAAAACGCTCTGATTTTTGTTCTGTCTCGAAGACTTTATGTAGAACGCCTTCCATTTGAAATGCCACGAATAGTTGCCTCTGTTGAGTCCACGCCTAATGACGTGGATTGAAACGAAAGTTGTCGCGTAGTTGTAGCGTAATTGTCACATTAGGCGCTGCGCATCAGTCGAGCGCCTTCCTTGATGGATTTGACGATATTCTGATAGCCAGTACAACGACACAAATTACCTTCCAGCCACTCCCTGATTTGTGCTTCATCAGGATCAGCATGCTGGTTCACCAGATCAATGGCACTCATCACCATGCCAGGTGTGCAAAACCCGCACTGCAGACCATGACACTTCCGAAAAGCCTCCTGCATCGGATGTAGCTGGTCGTCATCCGCCAGACCCTCAATGGTCGTGATCTCAGCACCTTCAAGCTGTACCAATAGCACGCTGCACGACTTGACTGAACGACCGTTTACATGCACAAGACAAGCACCACACTGGCTGGTATCACAACCCACGTGTGTACCCGTGAGCCGTTGCTGCTCGCGCAGGAAGTCCACCAGCAAGGTGCGCTCCTCAACCTCAGCCGATACGGCACGTCCATTAATGGATAATGATACTTGGACTGTCATTTTCTGTCTGGAATTTTAATTCGAACGAAAAGATTCTACCATCCGAAGGGCCTGCCTCGCAGCTACGTTAAGGCATAAAACGCGAATAGCACGAGGGGAAAGGTAGCGCGGCTTACAGAATGATTTCGGCGAAAGAAAAATATGCTGTAACGACTAGCCGATGAGGCGTGCACCCGCTATGCCGGCCTCGCCAGCAATAGCATAAAAAAGATAAACACCGTTAGCAGCTGCACTACCAGTAACAACGCCACCGGCATCAAACAGACAAGGATCCCGCAGTTCGTTGCGCGCGGCTGCAGCCATGCCCCTTACCGAAGGCCTGCAGGCCAACGCGGCCCCCTCATAAGGCAATTCGGGTTGTAACAACAATCGGGGTTCATCATTGCGCCATTGCATCCAGTCGACCGAAATATCAATGTTCGAGATCAGCAGACTTTCAGGGGCATCACCGACATTCGTGTAAACGACATGCAGATCCTCTTCTACCAGGCGAACAGTACAATGACGCATCGCCTCGGTAAAAAGAGTCGGCCCGCGGACAAAGTCGCTTACACCCGTTTGTGACCGATAAAACACACCCGGCATCGCAAGTCCATACCACCAGTCATCGTGTCGAAAAACGCGCATGTAGGGATGGCCCAGCAGGTCAGATCTTGCGGTGAAATGCAGCCCATCGCTGGACATAGCCAGACGCGTGAATTGTGGCTCGTAACATTGTGTTGGAGCGTCTGCACCATGAAAGTACAGGCGGATTTGTTGCGCTGCCTGATCCACATGTACATCAGGCGAGGCAATATGCCCAAGGAAAAAACTATCCTGAAGCGCGAGAACGCCTGGTTTGTGCACTCGCCATGGCCCTTCCAGCGCATCACTATATGCAAGACGTATGTACTGCCCATCGTGATGGGCGAAGTACATATAATAAATTCCTAACGGGTTTTCGATCCAGTCTGGAACACGAATCACTGACGGACCGTTTATATTATTACCAATAGACGAACAAAGACCTGGGTAGATCAAGGGATTGCTTGCAAAACGCTCAATCATTAATTTTACTGTTACTGTGTAAATCCACGCTCTGCGCGTATATAGCTCTTAATTCACTTACAGCAGCGAGCTGCGTTTTCAATTGTTTGATGGAGTATGACACGCGTCTCTGCCAGTTCGGGTGTTCTTCAACCGTACCAGGCATATTCATCATCTGTGTCTGGAGAAGCAAATCTTCAAGTTGAAATATCACAATATGCGAAGCAGCACCGCACAGGAGTTGATGTACCTGATCAACGAAATTACGAATCAGGTGGTCGCTATCGTCTGTGTTCAACTCTACTGCCCGGGAATTCGATTGCGCTTCAGCTGATTCGGCCTGAGATATTCCAGCCGTTACAAATGCCTTATACAAGTGATGAATGATGTCTTTGCGCTGCATGAGCGCCTGTTGTTTTAGCTCTGCATTTTCATAGTGTCCTAGCGAATCACGCAAAGCCAGATCCAGACCTTGATAAAAACCGGCCAATGGGGGTAAGTCATGAGTACTAGCTGTTGCAAGCGAGTGCAAACTGTAATCAGATGGCGAAATAAACGAGTCATCGCACTCGCGTTCAAAATACAGGACTCGATAACCAAGGATATTCTGTGTACGCAAGGCTTGCCGAAAACCGCCAGGTACCGTTCCCAGATCTTCACCTACAATCAAACATTGATTACGCTGGCTTTCAAGAGCCACGATACCGAGCAAATCATCAAACGGAAACTGTATATAGCTCCCATTTGTCTGAGTGACATCGCTGCCACTGCTCTCTAAGTCTTTAGTGCTTGATTGTGGAACACACCAATACTGTCGTAATAACCCCATCACATGATCGATGCGTAGCATGCCGCAATGACGCATGTTTGCGCGTAACATCTCGATAAAAGGTGCGTAGCCCGTATGCTGCAGGCGGCCGGGATTAAAGGGAGTCAGACTCCAGTCCTGACCGTGTGGTCCAAGCGCATCAGGAGGCGCACCTATGTGAACACCCCGTGCATGCAGCTCGGGAAATGCCCAGACATCACCGGCATGCCTGTCAACACCGACAGCCAGATCCATATACAAACCGTAGCGCATCTCCAGATCATGACAATGCTGTGCAACTGCTGCCAATTGCTCACTCGCCAACCACTGCAAAAAAACATGGAACCTGACTCTGTCGCTCAATTTTATTGCCAGAGCGTCTGATGCTGCTGATATCGCATCCTGATATTCGATGGGCCATTGCAACCAGTTATCGCAAAGCTGATGCTCGGAAAAATATTCATCAAAGGCCTGGAAACGAGCATGCAACCGCAATGCATTACTTGCCGTTTTTTCAAAGACCAAGAACATATCAAAGCTATCGCCAACCGCACCCCTGGCAACATTTTCACCTTCAGCGTACAACTCTTTGTAAATCAGCCATAGCGCAGAAAGCTTGAGACTGGACACATCAGCATAACGTACAGTTGGCGACTGACGCACAGCAGACAGGGACTGTTGAAATTGTCGCTCTTGATACAGCTGTTTTAGTGAGCTGCATTGGTCAGCGCCTGTAACTCGATCTACGTCAATATACAGGGGATTCAGAAATTCACGACTGGTCGGACTATAGGGACTACAACGAGTAGGATGTGCGCTGAATAGCGCATGCAAAGGATTAAGACCTATCACATCCATGCCAGCATCAGCAGCGAGTGAGCAAAACGATTCAAGATCCGTGAAATCGCCAATTCCCCAATTGCGCTCTGAGCGCAAGGCATACAGCTGCAATGAAACACCACAAGCGCGTTGTTCCAGCAAGCCACTCCAGGCGCATGCCGGCACTACGATCAGGTTAATTTGAAACACTGGTTTCGGATCTGGCGTATCAACAGTCAATGTTAGCCGGTGATAACCGCATGCGAGATCAGCGGGCAGATCAACCGCAAGACATGGGCCCGGTGGGGTTATCTTTTTTCCGACGGCGCCAGAGCTACCATCACCGCGCAAATCACTGGACGATTCGGGCAGTGCTGAGCATTGACCTGCATGTGCATCGCCGCCTTCGGTTTTAAGTTCCCATTGATAGATCCTCGTCTGTGTCTGTACCTGAGCATCAATCGTTGACGAAAACGAACTATCACCCTGCAAATCTGCCAGATTTATTTCGACAGGTTCACCCGAGCGTATGACTCGCGAGCCGTGATTGGCCTGGGAAGTCGCGGCATCTGCGGTTGCAGAATCAACACTTGGAGACGCCGCTTCAATTAGCACGGCAAGTGCTTCAGACGACGGTGTATGCACGTCGCCACTGTTATCCACAAACTGCGAAGCAATTCCTAAGTTGCGGGCGGTTTCAAGCAGACTATCAGAATGCATATCAGAGCAAACAGTTGGGTGCATCGGAGCAAATAAGTTGCGCCGGACGATCTGAAATATTTCGTTATGTCTGCATCAACGGCCAAATTCAGCAGGAGTTGACTGGCAATATTTTTCTTCTTACCTCGAACTACCGCCTGAAACCCGCTTCAAGAACAAAATACACAGGTTGAAGACCCTTCAAAGGCTCACGTAATTTTGCCAGTTCTGCTTCAGGACCATGAATTTCGAAGGTATCGAGACTCGCAATGGCAAGCGCTTGTTTAAGCAAAGCATCAACATTAGCCAAATGAGCCAAGACACCTTCGGCAGATGAATAACCTTCACGACACAGCGCGCGGCTACCGTTAAAGCTGAAACCGTAGAAAAGTACCTCTTGCTCATCCTTGGTCTTCTCAACCATCTGGTCACCCAACGCTTTGAACTCGTCGAGTTTGCCATCCTGCACAGTAAAATAAGGGACGAGTGTACACATCGTGTCATCAGTAGCCATTAGTACTATCTCCAATTAATGCAGACCAAAAGCCATGGTCTGGCTGGCACGGGCGAAAGAACTCAGACCGCGGATAAACATAATATCCTAAGCTGGATGACTGCGCGGTAGTTAGAAGTCTCTTTCTATAGACCGTATGCCACCAAAATACCAAACAGCAGGGAAGAGACGACAGTAGCCGCAAGCCAATGACGACCGAGCGCAAAGAACACCCCAAAACCAACAGCCATGGCGATGGCTCGTGACAGCAAGCTAGAATCGGCCAGTATGCCTGCAGGGAAAACAATAACTCTCGCCATCAATCCTGCTAGCAATGCATAGG
>CAYPMR010000051.1:0-29687 GCA_964411665.1 uncultured Granulosicoccaceae bacterium
CATTGTTAATATATTTTCTTTGACTGGAAAGGACGGTCCAGAATGACCGGTTACAGATTTGCAACGGATTGATTGCAAACGGGCATCCTTGTAGTTCCAGCAAAGAGCGCGCGAAGATACGCGATAAAATCAAGAATCATCTTCGCCGAAAAATGAAGAATGGATGGGTTGTTAAGGAAGGTTCACGCTATAGGCTGTGCGACGCCATGATCGAGGCGCATGAAAGTCGATAGCCGCTTTTCGATTCGCCCCTATCGGATTGACAGCTACAGGCTAATATCACTTGCGTCAAGTAAATTACGCACAATACGGCGTAAAAAGATTGACATGATACTAATACTTGACTATTCTACTGGGGTATCGGGTATCCCCCGGTTTTAAAAGGTATTTGGCTGCATTCCGCAGAAATGCAGCCGGTTTCCCAACAAGCGAGTACCACCTCGTCTGTCAGTATTGACCGAACCTAGTGAAAGTAGGTAAGGACCGTAACCGTATTTTATCAAAATACGGCTCTCTCCTAAAGCTTCAGTCCTAGATTTAACATCCTGTCAGCTAGTTGATTACTCGCGAAAGAGCGGCGGCATCTCGCCCATTTTCGACGATCGACGAGTGCCGCCATATTTGCCTGCAAGCAGGCTTTTCAATGGCAGAAGCTGCCAAGGAAAACTTTAAATTATGGCTGTTACAGAACTTGATTTGGCCCATCTACGACATGGGCGCAGAAGCATAATCATTATCCCGTTAGACTCTTCATTAGAGTATCGGCCCTATTTTTATAAGTTGAAGGTTCGACGCTTGCTTCAAATTGCGGCCAACAACGCTGGGTTGGCTGGCGATGTCGCTATCGTCTGGCCACTGCCTTGGGGGTTTGGCCTTTATGCGCCCCCTATATGGCATCCCTTCTTGTTGGATATTTCTTACGAGGACATTATTTTCAACATTAACACCGTATTGCGAATAGACCTCGACGCGCTTCTTAGAAGTATCAGTTAGGTGCTGTATTGGGGGGTTTTTCAAGCTCTCCCGAATATCGTACATATACACTCTCGTTTAAAGTAAGCGGCTAACGAGAGTGTATATGCGAAAGTGAGCATTGCATAGCTTCAAGTCGCAATAGTTCATGTTGTGTAACTAAATAATCAATCCTGATATCTAGGCGGTTCAGGATTAAATCAACGTTTCCATCGGCTTCTTGTTGCCCTGCCAGTATCCGCAGAAGTGGCGGCTAATCGGGCTGTTCGCACAGCGGGTCATGATGTCAGTGAAAATGTCACCGTTTGACCGGCGGCGAGTATCTTCACGATAGGCGGCTTCGTTCGCATATCGGTTCAAGTACAAGTTACCGAACAAGTGCATTTGTCCGATCTGCATCCGGCGAAAGCGCGAAAAGAAAGACTCTGCCTGATTCGTTGATTCACCGTTGATGCCGACATACTCCTGCGAGTGGTTGACACGCTCTGTCGGGTAGAAGCTATTCAGAACGTCATAGGCGCGGTGCTCGTCAGCATTGATTATTGTTCCGGCTTCAACGTGTTTCTTTGCAAAGCGCAGTACTGACATTTCGTTTTCAGAACCTGCTACTGCTGTGACTGTCTTGCTAGCACCGTAACCACTATCACAACGCTCTCTTGCTACATACACAGCACGCTTCATCGGGTCTTGGTTTCGCTTTAATCGACGGTCAATACGCTTGTGGATTCGGTTAGCGGGTCGCACATGTCCGTTGACGTAAGCAGCATCGATTTCAACTTCACCATCTAGCTCTGGTATCTCGTCATCCAGCAGTGATTCGCGCAGTTTGTGAGCAAGCACGAAAGCCGTTTTGTATTGGCAATCAAGATCACGGCTAAGTTGCAGCGCGGACATTCCCTTTGCAGCGTTTGAATAAATCGCAATTGCAGCCAAGTAGTTGCGCAATGGCATCTTGTGATTGGCAAAGATAGTCCCTGAAGTCACAGAGAAACTGTGACCGCATTCTTTGCAGCGCCATTGCTTGCGAGTGCCGATCCAGTAGTGTTCGTTGTGGTTGCAACGCGGGCAGCGTGGCTCGCCGTTTTCCCAACGGGCGTCTTTGAACATGTTGAATGCTTCGTAATCGCTCAAACGCATGATTTGCATCAGCGACAAAGAGCGTGCTTTGGCTGATAACAGGTAGTGCTGGCCTTGTTTTTTGGTGTTTTTCATCATATACGATGTATTCTACACTAATAAGTATACTTGTCAATGTATTTATCATCGTTTATAATGATTTAAATTCATAAAAATGTATTTATAAATGCCAAAGCCAAGCCTAGATGAAGAATGGAAAGACCGCGTAAGAGGCATGCTCAAAGCTGAAATTGCGCGCAGAAACATCAAGTACAAAGACTTATCGGTGATGCTTCAAGAAAGATACGGTGTTAATGAATCGCCGCAAAATCTATCCAACAAAGTCGCTCGTGGGACGTTTAGCGCGATATTTATGTTTCAGATTTTGGAAGCTATCGGCGTTGAGTCACTTTCACTGCCTTAATGTTAAAAATATTGAAAAAATCATGGTGTGGTTTAAATAAAGAGTTGCAAATATGCGCAGGGATTGCTGCGGTCGCAATACTGCTTGGGGTTATCGAATATCATTTTCACCTATACCATGAATATGGAATAGATAGAGAGAACCGCAGCCAAGTTACAAACCCAGAAAATATCCGATCTGCCTTTGTTAAGACCCTCGAACTTTGCCAGCAGCACGAAGCCAACAAAAGCATAAACTGCCAGAGCGCGATATATGCTTTGGAACGTACTATTGACACCTGGGATTTGCAATCCCAACGAAGCATGGCTAAGTCCGCTCTTGGCATACTTCAGCTCAATTTTTTGCAACTGCTTCTTGGCGCTCTTACTTTTGCCGGAATTATTTGGACAATCCACGAAGCTAGGCGCGGAGCCGATGCTGCAAACCGAACCGCTGAGGTCGCAGAGAATTCTGAAAGAGCGCACGTACTTCCGGTCGTAGACTTTGTTTATGTAGGGGAAGACGACGCCAGCATGACGCCAGAAGATGCGCTTGAGTACATGCAAAGGGCTGGGCAACCTCCTGCTCGAATCAAACCATCCGTTCATATAAAGAACTTCGGCTCCACGCCCGCTCAGGATGTCGAAATCACTGTCGTTTACGAGCCTCGTGAGTATTTCGGCACTCTTAGAAAAGTGAACGCATTCAGTAAGAACGCAGTTTTGCCTCCTGCTATACAAATATACCCTCTTATCAGCATGCCGCACGATTCTGAAGACATTGTTGAACGTCCACGAGTTTCGCCTGACGGCGATGATTACATCGTCTGGATAAAAATCAGTTACAAGTCGTTGTTCGATGCCCCCGAACAGCCAACTAGAAATGAATTTATCCGATATTCTGTCTCTATGGATATTAAGGCTGGACCATCGAACAGTCCAATAGCACCCACTGGCAATCTCAGCATCATCAGCGAAAACATTTCCGAACAAGAATGGGAAAAGCAGGACTATAAAAGATAAGCACAGCTTCTTGCACAGGAACTTAGTCATTAACCAAGCCTTGTGCAACAGCTACATAATTCCGGACGTATTGACGGCGGCCTCAGCGAAGCAATACCCGAGTACGGACGACCCACTACAAATAACACCACAACAAAACAAGTTTCGAAGTGAACCCAGTGTGTCCTCGTAATTTGATTCGATGAGGTGTCTATCGCAGGGATGCGATAGCCAAGCCTACAAGGACGTACTTGCGGCGCCCTCAGCGAATCAAATTTTGAGGGCGCACGTTACCAACAAAACAGAACTACAAAAAACAACTAACGAGAAACCCACTCACCCCCGCATGCGTTCCCCCTTAGGATCATACATAGCACTCAAACTAGCATCAGCAGCTATCCGTTCACCCGCCACTTCAATGTGCCAATCACCAGATTGAAGCACATCCGCAGTAATCTCATCGGCCAGCTTCACATAGCCCAAACCAACTGAACCACCCAAGGTATGACCATAGTTACCCGAACTTAAATAGCCCACACAATCACCGTTCATCACAATCGGCTCATGGTGATACAGCATAGCCTCAGGGTCCTTCAACAAAAACTGCACCAAACGTTTTTTCATGAACGCACGACTATCCAACTGGGCTGCAATTGCATCACGACCAATAAAACCACCGGGCTTGTCCATAGCACACACGAAACGATAACCCGCTTCCAAAGGAGTATCTTCATCCGCAACATCATGACCGAAGTGCAGAAACTTCTTCTCCAGACGACAACTGTCCAACGCATGCATACCGGCCAGACGAATACCGTATGCCTGCCCAGCCGAAAAAATAGTATCGAACACATGAGTTGCCATGTCAGAGGTAACCAACACCTCCCAACCCAACTCACCCACAAAAGATACACGTGATAAACGACAGGGTGCATAACCTATCTCCGTTTCCTGGCTACTGCCAAAAGAAAACGCCTCGGAGTCCAGCGCAAGATCAGTAATGCTGGAAAGCAAGTCACGCGCATTGGGTCCCATCACACCCAGCATCGCATAACTGTGAGTAACATCAGATATAAAGCAGTGTGAATCAGAGTCCAGATGACGACGTAACCAATCAAGATCCCGGTGCGTCACAGCAGCACCGCTAATCACCATAAACTCCGTCTCTTTTAAACGGACAATTGTCAAATCCGCCTCGATGCCACCACGCTCATTGAGCCAATGGGTATAGACCATACGATTGACCGGAATATCAACATTGGCCGAGCTTATCTTTTGCAACAATGCCAGGGCATCACGACCGCAAACCATATACTTGGAAAACGTCGACTGATCAAACAATGCCACCGACTCACGAGCAGCACGATGTTCCTCAGCGGAATAGCCAAACCAGTTCTGTTTGCCAAAACTGTATTCGTATTCGGGGGTGACACCTTCAGGCGCATACCAGTTTGGTCTTTCCCATCCAGACACCTGTCCAAAAGCAGCACGATGCTCAACATGGCGCTGATGAATAGGAGACAAACGAATGTTTCGTGCAGTTTCAAACTGAAGGTATGGATAATGCCGTGCATAGAGCAATCCTAAGGACTCTTCCACACGTTCCTCGATAAACTTCTGCGTTCCCATAAAAGGATACATACGCCGCAGATCATTACCCCATAAATCAAGCGGTGGATGACCATGATGCATCCACTCGGCACAGGCTTTACCCAAACCACCGGAACTTTGAATACCAACAGAATTAAGACCCGCTGCCACAAAGTAGTTTTTAACCTCAGGCGCCTCACCCAAGTGAAACTGATCATCCGGTGTGAATGATTCAGGGCCACAAAAAAATGTACGCCAGCCAAGATCCGCAAGCACAGGTACCCTCTCCATGGCATCCTCAAGTACCGGCATTAATTGTTCTTCCATGTGACCCGGTATTTCATCAAAGCAAAAATCCTTCGGTATCCCCTGTTGACCCCAGGCCACCGCCTTTGCCTCGAACGCACCGACAAGCAATGCACCTGCATCTTCGCGGTAGTAAGCGCACTTGTCATGATCACGCAGCACGGGTAAACCATCAGTAATCGACTCATGCTTTTCAGTGACAGCGTAATAGTGTTCGCAGGCATGCAAAGGAATATTGACCCCCGACTGTCGCCCCAGGTGCCTTGCCCACATGCCACCGGCATTGACCACATAGTCAGTCTGAATATCGCCGGCAGCTGTTTTAACACCGGTAACCCGGCCGTTGTTCACGATGACATCAAGAACCTCAACGTTCTCAAGACACAAAGCGCCTCTACCACGCGCACCTTTAACAAACGCCATGGTTACATCAATGGGACTCCCCTTGCCGTCGTGCTCGACATACGTGCCACCGAGTAAATCATCAGACTTGATCAGCGGATAGAGATTTTTAACCTCTTCAGCTGTGACTGTATCAACACGCGTAACGCCAAACGCATTGTTCATCGATGCAACACGACGCAGCTCCTGCCAACGATCCGTACTATGAGCAATACTCAGACTACCTACCTGACGAAAACCGGTTGACTGCCCGGTCTCCTCTTCCAGGTCATGCAAGAGACGCATTGAGTATTCACACAGCTTGGCATGACTCTCATTAGCGCGCATGGTGCCGATCAAGCCGGCAGCGTGCCAGGTCGTGCCACAGGCAAACTGTCGTCGCTCAAGTAGCACAACGTCCTGCCAACCCAGTTTGGCGAGATGGTAGGCAACGCTGGCGCCAGTTACACCACCACCAATAACTACGGCACTCGCTTTGGACGGCAACTGCACTGAATTTGCAGGCGAACTTGCAGTAGAAGCGCTTGAAGACGATCCGGTTTGTTCAGCAGACATAGGAAGACACGCGGGTTGAGGACTAAAAAGCTTTGCTAAAACCAAGTTTAAACCTAAGTTTCAATCGAAGTTGCAATCGAAGCTACAACCGAAGTTGCAAATTAAGGCCGATTGTCACCAGTAGATTGTCGCCAAGACTGGCCCAGCCAGTTACGGCTCAGACGACCCCTGACAGCATCATCGCGTCAGTCTCAACACTAAAACCACACACTTGAGATGCTTGCCATAAAAATTGACAGGCAGCACAAGTACAGATAAATCGTACTTATTGCCGTCAGACAGCCAGATGTTGCCAAATCGTGCGAAATACAGGGGTAAATTGCTGCGGCTGTGCCGACATCCACTCATCCAGCTCGGTGTTGCTGCACCAGCGAAGTTCAGCAATTTCCGTTTCGTCTGGCTGTGGTTGCTGTTCCGTTTCCAGGCAATACACTTGCGCAAACTCCATCCCGGTCGCACTGATCGCCGGCAAACGGATGTTCACCTGCAACTCACCTTCTTCGACATTCAAGTTTAACTCTTCTTGTAGCTCACGCACGGCACAGGCTGAATAGGACTCGCCAGCATCTACATGACCGGCAGCAGAGCTGTCCCACAGACCCGCTCCCGTGTCTTTGCCAGCACTGCGTCGCTGTACCAGTACGCGGCCGCTGTGATCGAACACAATGATGTGGCAGGCACGATGGCGCAGGTGCTGTTTATGTATCTCTCCACGCGTAGCCTGTCCGATAATACAATTGTCCTCATCAACTACATCAAGCAATTCATCCAGAGGGTCGGTTGTCATTGGCAATTATCTCGCTAGGGCCCTGCCCGGCAGCACAGCCATTTTTGCAAAAACTGTCGCACAGACAGGTCTGGACAAATTGTATAACGCCAAGGAGCTATAATGTGCCGAACACACCCTGACAATCGGAGCCCTGCTTGAACGAGTGGATCACACGTCGATCGGATGAAGAAACACCAGCCGGGCAAAGCACTCCTCAGGAGTCTGCACGCGGCTTCAACAGCACATCGGTCGACAGCCAATACCAGCGTGATCGGGCACGTATTATTCACAGCGCCTCGTTTAGAGCACTGCAATCGAAAACCCAGGTGCTGGGCCTTGGCGAGAGCGATTTCTACCGAACCCGGTTAACTCATTCACTCGAAGTTGCACAAATCGGCTCTGGCATCTGCGAATGGTTGCGCAACAAACCTGACGACCCACCCGACCAGGAGCTGCAACAATGGATACCGAGCCTGAGTCTGATCGAAGCGATCTGCCTCGCGCACGACATTGGACACTCGCCCTTCGGACATGGTGGCGAAGTCGCACTGAACTACATGATGAAAGATGACGGTGGCTTTGAGGCGAATGGCCAGACACTGCGTATCGTGTCGCGCCTGGGCGAGTACTCACCGGCCAATGGCCTTGATCTGACCCGTCGCACGCAGTTGGGCACCGTCAAATACCCGGTCTTTTATAGCGACGTGGTCAATTATGTGGCGAGCGCTTCTAGGTTTAATAAAGAATCTAGCCATACAGAGGTGACAACAGAACAGCTTCACCCGAATAACCCTCACCGCAATATTGATCACTGGGCACCGCCAAAATGCCTCTACGATTCAGATCGCAACACACTACGCTGGATAATGGAGCCATTTGATACTGCCGACACTAAACGGCTGCTCTCGTTTAGCACGAAAGAAAACAAACGCGCAGGTCACCACCGCTCGCGATTTAAATCATTCGATACCAGTATCATGGAAATCGCCGATGACATTGCCTACGGCGTTCATGATCTTGAGGATGCACTGGCGCTCGGTCTACTGGATCTGACGAGCTGGAAAGAGTCTGTATCAGACGCATTGCAACAATGGCCCGACAATCCGGTAACGCGCGAACTTGAGTTCTATCACCGGGAATTGTTCAGTAACGAAAATCGCAATCGCAAACACGCAATCAGTAAACTTGTCGGATACTTTATCCGCAATATTCATGTCACTGAAGATACGATGTTCAATCACCCATTACTGCGCTATCAAGCGACCATGGAAACTGAAGCCTATCAAATACTACAGTGTCTGAAAGGCTTCGTAATGGATAAAGTGATTCTGCGACCCGAATTACAGGCACTGCAATACAAAGGGCAACAAGTCATTATCAATCTGTTTGAAATATTCGCCGAAAATCCAAAACGGCTGCTGCCGGAAGAGGTATACCGCGCTTATTGCAGCGCCAACATAGATGCAAGCGGCAATGACAATGCTGAGCCAATCGGCGTAAGGGCTATCGGTGATTTTATATCAGGTATGACCGACGTCTCGGCAGGAAAGCTTTACCACAAGCTACTGACCCCGACTTCTGGTTCAATCTTCGACCGAACCTGACAGAGTAAGAAAATTTCTGATGATAAAACTATCCGCTGATGATGAAACTATCCAGATAGTCAGAAGAGCCGAAGATGTTGCCAGAATGTAGCGAGATTGTTTGACGGAGTCTTTTTAACCGTAAAATCCAATCGGGCGCGAAACGTGTTACGCGCCCGGGGATGCTGTAAATCTAACTGCTTGTATCTAAAACTAACTGCTTATATCTAACGCTTGGAGTACTGAGTCGCTTTACGGGCTTTCTTCAAACCTACCTTCTTGCGCTCTACTTCACGCGCATCGCGTGTTAAGAACCCCGATGATCTGAGCTGGCTACGCATGGTTTCGTCATAAGACAACAATGCACGCGAGATTCCCAATCTGATTGCGCCGGCCTGACCGCTACCGCCACCGCCTTTTACAGTGATATTGAAATCAAAGTTTTTCAGCGAATCAACGGTTTCGAGTGGCTGACGAACAATCATGTGCGCCGTCTTTCGCCCGAAATAATCTTCAAGTGGCTTGCTATTGACGGTGATATTGCCAGAGCCTGACTGCATGAATACCCGTGCAGTAGAGGACTTGCGTCGACCAGTTCCGTAATACGTTTGCGCTGCCATTGATTAGATCTCCAGTGGCTGAGGCTGCTGTGCCTCATGAGTGTGCTTGGCGTCAGCGAAAACACGCAGCTTACCGAACATGGCTCGTCCGAGCGGATTCTTGGGCAACATACCCTTAACTGCTAGCTCGATGATCCGCTCCGGGGATTTCTTTTGCATCTCTTCGAATGACACAGATTTGAGGTTGCCGATGTACCCGGTGTAGCGGTGGTACATCTTGTTTTTCGCCTTGTTGCCAGTCACACAGACCTTGGATGCGTTGATGACGACTATGTAGTCACCCGTGTCCACATGCGGCGTGTAGATAGCCTTGTGCTTGCCACGCAGACGCCTGGCCGCCTCTGTCGCCACCTTGCCAAGCGTCTTGCCCTCAGCATCAATGACGAACCACTGTCTTTTTACCTCTGCAGGCTTTGCGCTCACAGTGGTTTTAGTAGATAAAACGCCCATAGGTGTATCTTTTGACCTGTTGTCTGGGATCAGAAAAGCCGACTAGTGTAGGATGTATTTGCCCAACTGACAAGCTCTAAGTACTACTGCTAGCCCGTATACGGAAAGTGCAGCGGGATATAGTTCTCCCTTACGGCTCAAAACCTGCCTGTGTGCCGTGGCGCCAATCAGACGATCTCCCAGTCATAATCAATTTCAACACTTTTTTCCAACATCCGTGTAACAGAACAATACTTCTCTGCAGATAACTTCACTGCTCGTTCCACGCTGGACGGATTCAGATCCACTCCAGCAACACGAAAATGTATTTTTATTCTGGCAAAAACAGCAGGTATTGCGTCAACCCGCTCCGCTTCGAGATCTACTTCACAAAGGGAGATGTTCTGGCGGGACTTTTGCAATAACAACGCGACGTCATAGGCGGTACAACCACCGAGTCCGAGTAAGACCATTTCCATTGGTCTGATACCGAGATTTCGGCCACCGTTTTCAGGTGCCCCGTCCATGACCACAGAGTGACCAGAGGGTGATTCACCGACAAAGCTCATGTGATCGAGCCATTTCACTCTTGCTTTCAATTGGGAGCCTCTTGCAGTTGGAGAGGACGTTATTTTAAAGAAAAGACTTAAATATGTTGAAGAATTTGGCAAACCGGCCGACTCAGTCAGTACGCAGTTACGCGCCCCGGACCCTGGTGTCCGGCAAGTAAAAGATTGAGACGGAGATAACATGAGTATGCTGGCGCCACGAATTACCCCGCCAACCGTAGAATGGTTGGATATATTTCTACGTAGCAGTCATCGCAGGCAGTACCCTGCCAAAACTACCATCATTCATCACGGTGATGTGCCCGAGACGCTTTATTACGTCGTTGAAGGCTCTGTCAGCGTTGTGATGGAAGATGATGATGGCCGCGAAATAGTACTCGCTTACCTTTGTGCTGGAGATTTCTTCGGTGAGATGGGGCTGTTTGACGAAGAAAGCAACCGCTCCGCCTGGGTCGTCGCGCGTACCAAGTGTGAGCTGGCTGAAATCAACTACGAACAATTCCGTCGTCTGGCATCGGAAAACCCCGATATCCTGATGGCTCTGACCACACAAATGGCTGCCCGTCTGCGCAAGACCAGTCAAAAGGTGCGTGATCTTGCGTTCCTGGATGTGACAGGAAGGGTTGCTTCAGCACTACTGGATCTGGCCAAACTGCCGGATGCGATAACTCATCCCGACGGCATGCAGATTCGCATAACACGGCAAGAAATTGCACGTATTGTCGGGTGTTCTCGCGAAATGGTCGGTCGAGTGTTAAAAGAACTGGAAGATCGCGGTCTGATCCACGCACGTGGCAAGACCATGGTTATCTTCGGCACTCGCTAGACAGAAGAGAGCGACCAGGCCCAGGCTGTGCAGAAAACTTGCTGCACAGCAAGTAACAAGTAACCAAACACAAGTAACCAAACGGTTCGAAAATGTCAGCTGGTAAACCCAACTGACTTAACCGGAAAAGTCTGCTGAACGATATAAACGTTACTGCGCAAATGATGGCGCCCACTTGGGCTACGACTGCTCGACAAAGTTACATTCTCCGTTTTACCTTTCATACTCAATGTATACAGCCGCGGCCTTCCGCGGTTTTTTTTGCCTGAAATTTACGCTCGCTTTTCGACAAAGATAGCGTACAAAGTTGTCTAATCCGGAGCAGCCGCAAACAGTGCTTTTAGAGCCTCGCCAGGATCTTCAGCACGCATAAACGCCTCACCCACCAGAAATGCGTTGATGCCATGACTGCGCATCTTCTCAACGTCCTGTGACGCGAGGATGCCGCTCTCGGTTACTATAAGACAATCAGCTGGCACTTGATCGATCAAACCCAGCGTAGTCTCCAGGGACACATCAAAGGTGCGTAAATTGCGATTATTGATGCCAACAACCTGCGGCTTCAACTGCAAGGCCCGTTGCAACTCATCGCCATCGTGAACCTCTACCAATACATCCAGCCCCAATTCATTTGCTTGTTGATAGAGTGTCTGCAGTCGCACGTCATCCAATGCAGCAACGATCAACAATACACAATCAGCGTCGATGGCGCGCGCCTCGACCAACTGATAGTGATCGATGATGAAATCCTTGCGAATAACAGGCAGTGAACAGGCAGCACGTGCTTCCTGCAGGTAAGCCTCCGATCCCTGAAAAAAATCGGCATCTGTCAGGACAGACAAACAGGTAGCACCACCAGCTGCGTAACTTCTGGCGATCGCAGCAGGCTGAAAATCCTCTCGCAATACGCCCTTGCTTGGCGATGCTTTTTTTATTTCAGCAATGACAGCTGCCTGGCCGCTCGCAGCCGTGGTCAATAACGAGTCCGAAAAGCCACGCACTGCCGTTGAGTCAGCAGCTCGTTCCAATAGCATCTCGAGCGGCGTGTGCTGACTGCGTTCAGTGATTTCAACCTGTTTTCGGTCGATAATCTTTTGCAGGATATCCGGTATAGCATTCATTGCATGCAGTTTGTCTTTATACGTGTAACCCAGAGTCAGGCTTCTTTGAACGACTGGCTGAGCGTTACAAGAGCCGCCAGTTTTTCAGCCACTTTGCCACTGGCAATCGTTTCGGTTGCCTGGGCAACACCGGCCTCGTAGGATTGAGCAAGGCCTGCCACATATATAGCAGCACCGGCATTCAGCCGGACGATATCTCGCGGCGCACCCGGCGTATTTGCCAATACACTTTGTATCATCTGCAAACTTTGTTCAGCGCTTTCAACCTGCAAATCGCTCATTTTTTGTCCGCTTATGCCAAAACTTGCTGGATCGATCGTATAACTTATTATCTTGTCATCACGAAGTTCTGCCACCTGAGTGGGTGCACAACAACTTATTTCATCCATGCCATCGTCACTGTGCACAACCATCACGTGATGACTACCAAGACGTTGCAGTACTTCTGCCAGTGGTTTAACCCAGTCGAGATCGTAGACACCGAGCACCTGATTAGGTGCTCCGGCAGGATTGGTCAAAGGGCCCAACAGATTGAATATTGTTCTGACGCCCATTTCACGGCGCGGTCCGATGGCATACTTCATTGCCGAATGAAAAACGGGCGCAAACATAAAGCCGATGTTCAATTGATCAACACACTGGGCAACCTGCTCCGGGGTCAGACTAATATTGACTCCTGCTGCCTCCAGCACATCTGAAGCCCCGGACTTACTGGATACCGAACGACTGCCATGCTTTGCGATGCTAACACCCGCACTCGCCGCCACTAATGAACTGGCGGTCGAGATATTGAATGTTCCGGACGCATCGCCTCCAGTACCCACAATATCCACTGTGTTCTTTTCCTTGGTGACAACACCGCTAGCCAGTTTGCGCATAACGGAGGCCGCACCGGCCACTTCTTCGATAGTCTCACCTTTGAGCCTTAATGCCACCAGAAATCCACCGATTTGAGGGGGAGTGGCCTCACCCGTCATGATCTGCAACATCACATCAGCCATGTCTTGATGGCTCAGATGTTTACCATCGATAATCTCAGCTAGTGCTTCCTGAATATTCATAATTCTCTCTGGACGAAATTACGCAATAAGTCATGGCCATGTTCGCTACTGATGGACTCGGGATGGAACTGGACACCCTCTATATTTAACGTGCGATGCCGGACACCCATGATAGCTCGGCCACCTCCGACTTCGGGGGGTTCATTTGTCCAGGCAGTCACTTCGAGACACTCGGGCAAGCTGGCAGGATCTATGACCAGTGAATGATAGCGCGTTGCCTGATAACCATCTGCAAGTCCTTTAAACACACCCTCGCCTGCGTGATGAATTGGCGAAATCTTGCCATGCATGACGCGAGATGCCCGGATAATTTTACCGCCAAAGTACTGCCCAATGCTCTGATGCCCCAGACAGACGCCCAATATCGGTATTTGCTTGTGAAACAGATCAATGGCTGTCAGCGAAATGCCGGCTTTATCGGGCGTGCATGGCCCGGGAGAGATAAGTAGCTTCGACGGTTTATCAGTTTCGATGTCTCGCGCTTCAACCACATCGTTGCGGTACACCATGACATCAGCACCGAGTTCGCCGAGGTATTGCACAAGATTGTAGGTGAATGAATCATAGTTATCGATAACTGCAATCATGATGCGCTCCGAGCATCGCTCGCATGCTCTTGTACAGAGACATCAATGCCCTCTTCAACCGCTGCAACGGCTCTAAAAATAGCTCTAGCCTTGGCCATGGTCTCATCCCACTCAGACTGGGGGTCAGAGTCATAGACAATACCGGCACCCGCCTGCACAAACAGCGTATTGTCTTTTATGACTGCGGTACGAATGGCAATACACGTATCCATGGCACCATTCCAGGACAGATAGCCAATCGCACCACCATAGATACCTCGTTTAACCGGTTCGAGTTCCTGGATAATTTCCATCGCACGTACTTTGGGAGCACCCGACAATGTGCCGGCAGGAAAAGTTGCCCGCAACACATCAAGATTAGACAGTCCGGCTTTCAATCGCCCGACCACATTGGACACGATGTGCATGACATGCGAATAGCGCTCGATGGTCATTTTATCGGTTACTTTAACGCTACCCGTTTCAGCAACACGTCCAACATCATTACGCCCCAAATCGATCAGCATCAAATGTTCAGCCAGCTCTTTGGGATCAGCCAGCAACTCTTCTTCAAGTGCCTGGTCAGCTGTTGCTGTTGCACCTCTAGGGCGGGTTCCAGCTATCGGGCGAACACAGACTTCTCGATCCTCTGCACGCACCAGAATCTCTGGCGACGAACCAACAATTTGATGGTCGCCGGCATTGATATAAAACAAATAAGGGGACGGGTTCAAGCGACGCAGAGCTCGATACAGATTTACTGGAGACGAGGCGAAGGGTTTACTCAGACGTTGAGAAAGCACCACTTGCATACAGTCGCCAGCGACAATGTAATCCTTAACTGTCTGAACCGCTGCCTTGAAACCTTGTTCGGTAAAGCCACTGACAAAATCACTTTCAGCGGATATTTTTTCCTGGCCCTCGCGAGTTGCATTTGACGGCAAAACTACCGGTGACAACAGACTGGTGTGAATATCCTGCAACCTGCGTTGAGCCCGCTTATAAACTGTACTGCTATCATCTGATGCATCAGGATTAGCAAGCACGATCAGCGTGACCGTGCCACTGACGTTATCGAATACACATAATTCACTACAAACGAGGAACAACATGTCAGGCGTACCGATAGGATCAGGCGCCCTGTTATAGCCGAGTTTCGGCTCTACATAACGCACTGTATCGTAAGAGAAGTAACCCACAAGACCACCGGTTATACGCGGCAGACCCGGCAGATCAGGAACACGTATTTGATTCTGAAATTCTTCCAGCCATAGCAAGGGATCTTCGACCTGATGTTCCTGTGTAACTTCATCGCCGGATATCTGGCTAATTGATGTCCCGCACACCTCGATGCGTTGATCACAAGGTAGACCAACAATTGAATATCGACCCCAACGTTCACCACCTTGCATCGATTCAAACAGAAACGTTCCTGCTTGTTGCTTTAGATTAGCCTTTAGGTAAATCGACAACGGCGTGTCTAGATCAGCAGGCAACACACGGCTCACCGGAATCCGGTTATAGCCATCAGCTGCCAATTGAAGAAACTCTTCGAGCGTCATATCAGTTACCACTCCACCATCTGGCTTTCTGGGTGCTTCGTTCAAGAATAGGATAACCCGAGGCCAAAACTCTTTATTCGTCAGAGGGAACCGAATCTGGTTGTGTCAGCGTAGTCCAGGGAAGCGACTATATGCGCGCGTTTGGCACACATGTGGACGGTCGGACAACCGTGCAATGCAAATTACTGCCAGATCGGTACAGGACAATCAGTTGGTCGCAGAGTGACGCCATCGCCAGGTATTGCACAAACGTTCGTGCAAGCGTGTATTTAATCTGGAATTTGAAATCGCTTGAGATATTGCCAGGGTTATGACACGCAACCGCGCGACCTCTGCAAGCTTTTTAAGTGCAGTTTTTAGCGCACAAGCGAGAGATAAATTAGCGGTATGTTCCGTGGCTGTAAGAGTCATGACGACATGCTACCGCGTGCTGTGACAAGCCTCAAGTGTGGCACTGCTCTGTTGAGGGCGCAAATTGCTGGAAATTGACGCAGCCCGCGAAAAACGCGTGGCAAAACCGACCCGGATACCTGCCAGATGCGATTGACACAAGAAAGTCTGAACCCATCATAAGCGCTCACTATATAATGGCGCTTTTATTTAACCCCAAACAAAACCATGGCAACCATCAGAAAAGAAGACCTGATTGACAGTGTGGCGGATGCATTGCAATTCATATCCTACTACCACCCAAAGGATTTTATTGATGCCATGTATGCCGCCTACCAGCGCGAAGAATCACAGGCTGCCAAGGATGCGATGGCTCAAATACTGATCAATTCACGCATGTGCGCAACCGGTAAACGACCCATTTGTCAGGACACCGGTATTGTTACTGTGTTTGTGCGTGTCGGTATGGATGTGACATGGGAAACAGACTCAAGCCTTAGCGATATGATCAACGAAGGGGTTCGAAGAGCATACAAGCTGCCGGACAACGTCTTGAGAGCATCAATCCTGAGTGACCCCGCCGGTAAACGAAAAAACACCGGCGACAATACGCCAGCAGTCATTCACACCGAGTTGGTTGAAGGTGACAAAGTAGAGGTCGAGCTGGCTGCCAAAGGCGGCGGTTCAGAGAACAAAAGCAAGCTCGTCATGCTTAATCCAAGTGATAGCATCGCCGACTGGGTTGAAAAAACTGTGCCCACCATGGGGGCTGGTTGGTGCCCACCCGGCATGCTGGGTCTTGGCATTGGAGGTACTGCAGAAAAAGCAGCTGTGCTCGCCAAACAATCCTTGATGGATCCGGTCGATATACATGAGCTTCAGGCACGCGGGCCGCAATCTGCCACTGAAGAGCTGCGCCTGGAGATTTTCTCCCGGGTCAATGCTCTGGGTATTGGGGCACAAGGGCTTGGCGGTCTTACAACTGTTCTGGACGTAAAAATAAAGGACCACCCAACGCATGCAGCATCTTTGCCGGTGGCGATGATCCCGAACTGTGCCGCCACCAGACACGCCCACTTTACGCTTGACGGCAGTGGAGCTGCTTTACAGACACCCCCATCGCTCAGTGATTGGCCTGAAATAGCCTGGGAAGCGAGTGCCGGTGCCAGACGGGTTAATTTAGATACAGTGACAAAAGAAGAGGTAGCTGACTGGAAACCGGGCGAGACTTTATTGTTATCAGGAAAAATGCTGACTGGCCGCGACGCAGCGCATAAACGTATCCAGCAATTACTGGATTCAGGTGAGGGGCTACCCAACGGTGTAGATTTCAACAATCGTTTTATCTACTACGTTGGACCTGTGGATGCAGTTAGAGAAGAGGCAGTCGGCCCTGCCGGCCCAACAACATCAACACGCATGGATAAATTTACCGATATGATGCTATCGCAAACAGGTCTGCTCGGGATGATTGGCAAAGCCGAGCGCGGACCAGAAACGATAGATCAGATTAAACAACATGGCGCTGTCTACTTGATGGCCGTTGGTGGCGCCGCCTATCTGGTCTCGAAAGCGATCAGGAAGTCCAAAGTAGTTGCCTTTGAAGAACTGGGCATGGAAGCTATTCATGAATTTGATGTTGAGGACATGCCAGTGACAGTTGCCGTGGATGCAACAGGTAATGCCGTGCACAACAGCGGCCCGGCAATCTGGAAAGGCAAATTGGACTCTGGTGAAGTCAAACCCGTCTATTTTTCATAGACAGACGCTACAGTGGCCAACGGCATGCGAACAGCTTTACCCGTATCAGCTTTTTCAACCGTACTGATATTGCTCAGTACGCTCAGTGGCTGTGCAAGCACAGAAAACTCTGCTCAAAATCGTACATCAATCGGCGTCAGTCGGATCCAGTCTTGCCGTGTTGCAGACACAGCTATCAGTACCAGCGCGTCCTGCTTGTCCGGAAATGCAGCCTGTTATCAACTATCAGATGGTAGTTGGTGTACCGGCAAACGCGGCAACGTCTGCCCCGCAGGATCAACAGCCCTGGCGACTGGTCTTGCTTGTCCCAAGAGCGCCCGCTGCGTTGCAGTAAGTGAGAATTTGACCTGTGCAATACAAACTACAACCAACTAATCGCAATTTCGCACTGCTTTACAATACATGCAAATACAGTTTGCGTTGATTTAAGAACAGCGCTCTAAATAGGCGACAGGCATTATTTAGTGCAAGCTTGGTTATTGGAAGCCTGAAGATCCAGGGATCAGAGGACTATGCGATTAAGCGGATTTGGAATTTTGCCAGATCTCTGCCTGCTCTTCTTCGCTAAGAACTGACTCTTGCGCAAGAGTATCTACATCCAGTCCACCAACCACTTTAAGACTGGGCCGATCACTAGCTTCCATTCTAAGCGGCTCGAATTTATGCTCCTCATTGAGTAATCCACTAGTCCACATAAGTCCTGCTGAATTGGAGACACTGGGGAACGGCTTGTAAAAGCTGCCATTTATCTGATTACGCTCAACCAGAAACTGCCGTAGTTGATTATAAATCTTTTTAGATACAGAGCCAGATACAGACCAAAAGTCATCTAGCGATTGCTGACTGGTAACACCTGGCAAATCATAGATAGCGGTACCCAAAGTTTTTACTGGCGTTCCATGAAAAAGCGAAGACATACCAACAGTACTGTTTATAAGAACCGTACCCTGTGCATGCTTTAGCAGTGTTGGCAGATCGACATCATGTACGTAAAACACCCTGCCTCGCAAACCATTTTCACTGATCAGATTTTCAAACAACAAGCTGTAATCTGTGTAACCACGATCGAGTGGATGATGTTTAAAAACTATCGCCTTATTCTTGGGTGCATTCTCCATAAATGATGTAATCACATCACCAATGAAATGTTCAATCGAGTTATAGCCTGAATGCGCTGACACTTGCATATCGCAATGGACCTGCAGCGGGCACAGAAAATAATTACCTTCAAATTGTGGCAACAACTCGGAAATCACATGTTTTTCTTTTCTCCTATAACGCACCTTGCGATAAGCAGACAATATCCAGCGGGCGCCCTCTGTGACCGGGTTGAAATTACGGTGATGTTGATAGTACTTGAATTTTCGACGTTTGAGCGCTGCTGCTATGTAATAAGCCATGGCATACAGTGCAGTTCTAATAAAAACACTGTGTGGGTGTAGAGCCTCACGAGATGTTTCTATTTTCGTATCATCGAGATCGATTTTTTCCCCAACCATTGGAGAGTTTCCATTTACCCCGGATTCTTCCAACGTTATGAAATTGGGTCGTATGTAACCTTCCTCAAAAACAAATACGCGAACGCCCAGACGTTCTGCCACCTGTCTGGCCATCCGGTGATACACTCGGCAATCACCAAAAAGATATATTCGTCCTATGTCACGATTCTCAAGCGTTCGCTCTAGAAAGTCTTCCCAATCTTTCAATTTACCCCGGTAATCTATCGTTCTTTTTCGACTGTAAAAAAAAGAATCGCCACCATTGAAATTGACTTTGAAAACATTGAAACCGCGATGTTCAAGATCACGCGCAAACAATGCGAAGAAAGGCCCTACAGGACCTTGCAATAAAAGCACATTACGGCGCATAGGAAAGACCTTTGTAAACATTTTTCAGTTTAAGAACTTGTCTGTCTGACCAGCGTATACTATTTTTATACATCTCGCGTTTACCACTAATACATACAACAAAATCTTCAGGTGTAATGAACTCACCCGTGTCGATATCCAGATATCTTGGATACTTAATAAGAGTACAAAACACCAACTCTTCTAACGTTCTTTTTGTCTTGCGACGTAATATCTGATGACGATCCGTTGTCAGCCCCCATCCAGCGTAAAAGGGTATTCCGTAAGTTACTACCTTTTTTCTCCTCAACAAAGCTTCGAAGCCGCTTAAAGAAGTCATCGTGTGTACTTCATCGCATGCTTCAATACAATCAATAACATTTTCACTTGAAGCAATCCGATTAACGCTACTAGACGTGACTTCGGTACTGACCTGCCCCTTGCGATTACCAGCAACTACATCGGGATGCGGTTTAAACACGATGTAAGCATCAGGATTTTCTTTTCTGACGCATTCTATTAACGACGTGTTATCAGAAATATCCTTACAACCAAATTTCAGTGATGCATCGTTTTCAACCTGCCCAATAACCAATAATTTTCGCGTTGTTATCGGTGAGTCTCTAAACGGTGTATCACCAGAATTGTTACCTACGTTATATTTCGACAACTTTCGTGAAATAATTAGCGAAATTAAGCGTGTCGCCCGATGAGACTCCGGTAGCGTGCAGCAGTGATTGTTTAAAATATCCTCTAAATCACTGTTTTTATTACAATTAAAATATAATCCCTGTTTATCAAACACAAGCGATTGAGGAGCAGAAAAGTCTGATCCAAGCCCCATACTCCGCAGAAAACCATCCTCTACACGCATTATATTTTGTTCGCCTACGGAACTATCTGAAACTGTAGCCATCGTTTTGTAACCCCAGGTCACGATTTGTTTGCTTTCAGGCATGTTGGAAGACTTATCAGATGTAGTTTCGTATTCGGAAACAACATTCGGTTTATCAACATTCTTTGAATTGAAAGTGACAGTACCAGAGGGCGAACGCAGATAGTGTTTAATATACTTTTTCTTCCAGGGCGTTATGCCAATGGCTGAAAAATGTTTGCTATTGGCTTGAAACAACTCTTTCTGTAAACAAACATGTTGAATACACTCAGCCAAGGACCAACGTTGACCGGTTACGGGGTTGCAATAGCGCGAATACCAGTCATAACTCGCATAGAAAAGTTGATCAACCGATCGCTGTTGCTGTCGACGAGGTATGGATTTACGATCATCGGTCACGCCCCACCCTGCATAGAAAGGCAAACCAAACACACTAACAGGCAATCCACATAATAAGGCCTCAAAGCCCATTTGAGATGTCCCACAATAAACTGCGGATACTTTTTTAAGCACTGAGATTGGGTTAACTAATTCCGTTAAGAGCGGAACAGACATCTTGTTTGCCAGATCTGTCAAATAACCCTTCTTTCGACCCGTCACAACATCAGGGTGACTTTTAACCACTATTTGTGCGCCAGGATTTTCATTGACAGCACACTCGAGCATGTCCTGAAAGTCTGTAGAGGACATACATCCGTAGTTTACCGAGGCATCATCATAAGTCTGATCTATCACCAGTACTATGGGTTTTTCGGAATTTAATACCGGCGAATTATTATTAATATCAGCGCAAAAATTATACTTCGTGATATTATTTTCAATAAGCTTTTTACGACAGTCAGCGATATAGCCTTGTAATTCTTTATCTGAATCATAGGCTGGCAATCCCGCAGGATCATTAAGAAAGTTCTCCAACAGGCTTGGCGTATTTGCATCGTAGTACACACCAACATCGTCGACAATTATTGAATAAGTGAGTCTAGAATGAGCGTTGGATGATGAGGTGCGTATGAATCCGTCTTCAAGATGCCATATAGGCACACACTGCTTTTCGGCCCAGGCGACTGCCCGTTTACCGCTTTGTTTCCTGCCCCATACCAAGGCACAAGCAGCCTCCTGCTCCTCTAATCCCAGCTCTTTAGGCGATAAAACCTGTTCAAGACCCAAAAGATTTTCAATACCAACAATATTGCGAATCCCTTGAGAAAAGCTGAAACCTACTCTTTTACTGTACATCTTTACCTACCTTACATAGGTAGAAACATACAATATGCCGATATGCCCGGGCGGGAATGCAGACCAGGAACCTGTAAAGAGAACCTTTCACGTAAGCAACGCCAAAGCTGTGCACGCTAAAGTTGTACCGACAGCGATATCGAATAGCAAATATTTGAAACGATGCCAGCCATGTTTAGGCGGTGAAGGTATTTTAATATCAGGAAGTACTGAATCGGGCTTCTCATCCTTTATAGGTGCTATTTTACTTACGCCCGTAACATTGATATCACATACAAGAGCATATTCCACAATTGTGTTTAAAACCTTTTCTCCTTTGTCTCCTGGATTCTGTCTTATCACGTTTGTTAAAAGATTAGTCGCCTGTGGATCCATATTTCTGCCACGTGCAATCTTGCGTAAATGAGCAAGATCCTCTTCGTATTCGATAAGTTTTGTAAGCGAAGACTGAAGCGCATCCGATTTAATAGCACCTGCACCATACTGCAATTCAGCTGTCTGCAGTGCACTTTCCTTCAATTGCTCTAATTCATCAGATTTACCCACCGCTGACATTTCTACCAGTGAGTTAAGTGTGTTGTATGGTACTCCTTTCGCAACGATAGTCTCTTTAAGCTCAAATATTTCAGTATTTATGTCGATAAGCTCTTTTATAAGACTGGCAACAGGATTTTCCTTGGAAGGCTGTTGATTTGACGCGGATTTGGTACTAACGGGACTCACAGCTCGTCTCAAAAATTAGGGTACCGGTAGCTTGCAGAATTTAAGCCACAGAACATGTCAGAACGCACTTAAAGCAGGGTTTCAATGGCGTGCGACTTGCAGCAACTCAATAAGTAGCTCCACGAACCAATCAGGCAAGGTAAATGTTTTTTTGTATGTTTTATCGTACCTGCAAGATATATACAGGTCTTTAGGGCAACAATCCTGCCTCAGACACAGCTGAAACCGGAAACTATCGAGAGCGGCATTACATTCGGAAGAATTAAACTGAATACATTTCATGAATATTTTATACCTCTCCAACACGCGATTTGCCGCTACCCCTTTCCGAGACGCCTCAACACGCTATCGTTGCTACAATTTTGCGGAGGCGCTGAGTGACAGGCAACATGTCGTAGACGTGGGTATAACCGATATTATCGATACACAGATTATCGAAAGATATGATGCCGTTATTGTGTTGCGCCCAACTTTTGATAGAAAGCTGGTTTCAATTGCTAATATCTGCAAATCAAACAATATAATTCTAGCAGCGGATTTCGATGATCTGATTTTTGACCCTGCCATGGCATCTCACTCTCCTGTAGTTAAGAACCATCAAGCGAGTGAGGAGCATGTAGAAAACATTTTTCGAAAACACAAAGACAGTCTGCAACTCTTTGATAAATTTACTGTAGCAACAGCTGAACTTGCAGACAGACTCGTGAAGGTAAAGCCCGATGCAGAAATACTTCATTTACCAAACGGACTCTCAGCATTTTCAATCAATTTTAATAATCACCTTATAAAAGAAAGGGCTGAGACACGGGTGGCACAATTAATTGACAAAAATTCTGGATTAATTGGTGGAGATATAACCTATCTGCCAGGGTCTCGAAGTCACGACCATGATTTCGCACATATACAAAATACACTAAGCGAAATAGTGAGCAGCAACAACGCTAACAGATTAAAAGTAATAGGTGCACTACAAGTCAATGAAACTCTTTTCGAGCCAGATAAACTGGTCAGAGGCACATGGAAGGAATTTTATGAGTTACCGATAGAAATTTCCAATTCATGGGTCACTATTGCTCCACTAGCTGAAAGCGCATTTAATCACTGTAAATCACACATAAAATTTATTGAATCTGCTGCGTTTGGCACACCGCATATCAGCAGCTATTTACCTGATCTTGTACAACATAATACAAAGGGCTTATCAGTAGCAAACGATGAAGCCGAGTGGGTATCTGCCATTGATCAATACAAAGATCCTGAATTTTACGAAGAATGTGTAAACGAACTACGTTCATACGCACTGGATAACTGTATGGCACGTAATTCCATCGACACTTTATTGAGCTTTATCAACAAGCCGACGCATAATAATCACAATGAATATACTGCTACTTTATCCAAGACCGGTTGAAGGCGAATATCGTCGCGAAACGCGCCTCGAACACCAGCTTGCGCGAATTTCAGGTCTTATAAAAGAACTTTTTGCCAATGCTGTGATTGAGCAGAATTTTAATGTGCGCGAGATAGCGTACGACGGCAACAATTCAAACGATAGTACCGATAGCAATTGGAGTCCAGCAAGTGAAATATTTGATGGTAAGGAATTGCAGACATTTACTATTGATGACCTCGTTTTGCTATATAAATCTACTGATTTGGTTGTAGAAATATGTGGAGACAAAAGAGCACAAACGGAGTTTTATCAGCATGAAGGTGCAGCGATAATACTTAGGCCTACGTACCCTGGGTCCTTCGCTCAAAATGATATCAGCATTGAATGCAAAAATATTGATGAAAAATCCTGGATTACAGAAAAAGTCATCGACGCAACGAATCAGATTGAACAGATATTCAAAATCGACGAATATGTAGATCCAGATATGTACTATTCACAATTTTCACCCCTACCAGTCAGACTTGGTGAAGAGTTTTATTCCCGCAAGCGAGACCATGCTCTTGTATTTTTGTCTTTCTCTGCAGGAGAAAATAATGATCAGGTCTGCGACGCTGACCAACAAACGCTATCACTTTTGTTACATGATATGGAATCTTTGCGCTCGCTAACAATCGTGACAGACACATTAAAGACAGCTCCTAAAGTCGAAAAAATCGCAAAATCTCTAAGAACGGCTCTAAACGTAGATACTAGAGTATTTGCTCATCGCAGAGGAGACTACCGTGACCTTTTTTCAGTACTCTCCAAATGTGATCTAGCACTTTTTGCAGGAAGTTCGTTATATGTAGATGCAATACGACTAGGGGTTCCGGTCTATGTATGGCGATCTCAGCAGAAAGGCGTAAAACCGCTCAATGATGCGTTTCTTTCACTATCAGAAAACAATAAACCAAGTGACGTACTAGACCAACAACGTTCGATTCTAAACAATCTGATTAAATCGCACTATCTAGGCAACACACTACCAAATAGTTCTATTATCTTACTTCAGGCTATGTCTGAGATAATAGAAAAAATGGTCCCAGGTGTAGTCATCGATACTGAAAAATTAATACAGGAATCAGCCATACCCGAACCAGTTATAGACCAACCAAGAATATGGCATGACGACTCAGTTAAACGAAAACTTCAAAACACCATAAGCAGAGGAAAAAAGAAATTTACAAAATTGCGTCAAAATCCTGACCGCTTTTTAAAGGAAAGTAGACACCCTATCGCGCAGAAGGTTTACACTTTAATCAGATAATTTAGCCAAAAAGGTTATTTGGCAGGTGGGTTCCAATCCTGTAAACGATTTTCTAAATATTTTGCGAGAGCTTCTTTCTGCACTAAAACTATCGAGAAGCTTTCGCAGAGGGGATTGGACGGATAACTTTCGACAAGAAATTAAAGAACTCACTGATACAGCTAAGTCTAATTATTCAAAACAACTAGTAATCAGAGCATGGATGGCAAATGAAGATTCACTTGTCCCTCTAGCCCCTAAACTAGAAATTTGGTTGACCGATCTATACAAAAAAAAAGTATGGTCAAATCAGGATCAAAAACTGATTAGTCTAATATCTTCTTGTTATTGTATCGCAGACAAGAACAGCATCATTTCAAAGATCAAACCAGAAATTCTTTCCAGAAATACACAAATTCTCACACAAAACCCTGCCCTCCTAGTTAAATTCCATGATGACATTCATTCCTACACTAACATAAAAAGAAAGTCTCACGAAATAAATAAGCACTTTAAGCAAATCACTGGTAAAGCAAAACATTTCATTGAGCGAACTCAATCTATTAATCAATATATAGAATCTAATCCTGAAATTAAGTCAATCGCGATCGTTGGTAACGGGCCGAACTTACTTGAGGCAAAAAACGGTGAAATAATTGATAGAGCTGATTTGGTGATCAGATTTAACAATATCGTAATTGATGAAAATAATGTTGAAAGTACCGGTCGCAAAACCGATATCTGGATGATCAATCCTGGCTATAAAATTGATAAGTCAACAAATATATCTTCAAGCTATGTATGGCTATCAAGCTACTATCCGTACTTCAGACCAAACTCCTATTGGCACGACATTGATGGTTGTAATTTTCTGGAGCATCATTATTGTGACCACGATCACTGGCATCAGCTCGTAAAACGACTAAATGCCCCACCATCTGCAGGTCTGTTGTGTGTTACCAGTCTCGCAGATACTGGATGCGAACTACATGTTTTTGGTTTTAGTGGAATTTCGTGCAAACACAATGATGACATTCGCGATTTATCAAAGGATCGCTACACAGCTGTAAATTCAGAAAATCACTACGGAGACAGTCATAAAAAATCAGACCGACATAACTGGCTGTTAGAGTCAGTACTGTTAAACGAATTAAAAGATCGAGTATCTTTTTACTGAAATTGTATTTCTAAAAAAGCTTATACTTCCATTACTGTAGAATTCAAACAATATAGATTTCATACATGGCGTGTACACAATACCATACCGGTTTCAATCAATTAAACATTGTATGAATACTAAAAATAGAATTTAAGTTAATTTATGACACAAATCATGACGCTAACGAAAAGTCTTCCAAATCTTTAGACAAATTCGGATTATATGCTGGGTCTTCTATCGTATCAGTACACCATCTTTTCTTCATATAATCATATTCCGATATAAATCTACTTCTTTTTTCACCCGTATCGTCCGACCCTCTGGATACTGACTCATGATGAAATAGTTCGGCATAAGGCGTCCAAACATTGTTATATCCAAGACCTTGTATCCGCATACAAAAATCTACATCGTTATAAGCAACCTTTAGATTTACTTCATCCAATCCATTTACTTCCAGGTATAATGACCGTCTTACAGCGAGGCACGCTGCCGTTACTGCACTCATGTATTGAGACAATTTTAACCGACCACAATAACCATCATCATCTCTGGATGAAAAGCGGTGCGCATGCCCAGCTAATCCTTTCATACCCACTATTACTCCGCCATGCTGAATCCTTTCATTAGAATAATATAGTTTTGCACCTACACATCCAACCTCTGGCCGTATAGCCTGTTTCACAAGCTCATGAAGCCATTCAGAGTTTATAACTTCCGTATCATTGTTTAAGAGAACAAGAATATCTGAATCACTAGCCTCTACGGCCATATTGTTAAGTTTCGAATAATTAAAAGGTCCAGGTGAACTAATTATTTCTATATTATTTGAGGAGACGATAGAATCGTAAAATTCTAAGGTTTCAGACTCCACGCTGCCATTATCTATGATTAGCACACGATAATTAGAATAGTCAGTATTATTGATTATTGAATTCAGACAGGTTCTTAGCAGAGATACTTTATCCCGTGATGGAACTATAATATCAACACTGGGCAAGATCTGGCCAAATTCCAAATCACATTGAAAAGTTCTACGTAATTTTCCATCAGTTAACGAAACATTCAGATTATCAAGTGAAGATTGATTCTTGATTTTTTCCAAGTACCCAATCCGATACGCGTGACTCTCTAAAACTAGAGCAACAGCCTGTACATCTCGTTCATTGATCCAAAGTTGTCCAATAGTTTGTTCAGTGTTTTTAGATATATGCTTCTTACTGACCTTTGGATTAAACGGTTTTTCAGATATATCAGCATTTCCGATTTTGTGATACAAAATAGCAGGTATACGTATTGCTGATAACAAAGTGAATTCTAAAGACAATTGGAGCAACACATAATATAGCGCTGCATTTTCTAACTCTGACATCCAACTGCAATTAGATTTATACACACATTTTTTAAGCATAACCAATCCGCCCACGTAATTGGTGTTATACAGTAGCTCCCTATTCCATTCAGGTTTAAATACAGGATTTTTTCGACGACCGAATGAATCTATTGAATCATGGTCAGAATAGACAAGATTTGCATCTGAGTTCGAATTTAATATTCTAAAATACTCGGATAGAGCATGTACTTCCAAGTACACAGCATTATCTATATATGTATGTTTTTCACAGTTTGAATTTTCTATAAAATCATTAATAGCATTTTTAGTCAAATTGTCAGTGTTAGTACATCGAATGTTATCTCGGTATTTCTTTTCAATGTGTTTAGTAACATACTCATTAATATGTGAGGCGCACAACATCGTTACATCTAATTGATGATCAATAACTAGTTTTTGAGTTGAATTTAATAATGCTCTTTTTTGATTGATCGTATATTTATTTTCCAGGATATGAATTAATACAGCATTAGTGTTAGAAAACTTGCCATCTGCTCCCTTTCTCGATTGCTGTTTAATTATGCAGGACGCACTACAACGAGCCATACTAGGTGGGACATTATAATTTAAAGCGTTTTTATTCTTTCCCGACAACCATTTTTCATAGGTGATCGGATTTACGTGCCTTTCTACTAATTGGTTATATATTCTATATCTATTAATTAAAAAATCAGTTTTGTAGTCCTTGGTATAGTTAATTGAGTCTGAATTTGATCTTCTTTCAATTTCGTTTCCAATATCATATTGACTAGCGTATTTTATCTTTTTACCAATTCGGTCCAACGTAAATTTTTTTGATAATCTAGTAAGACTAAAAGCAGGCATTTTTTTTACTGGAACATTGCCGTCTATACCTATTTGAAAAGATACAATATCTACAGGGCAATATATAATTCTTTTAGAAAGTTTGTGAGATCCTATCAACACATTCCAAAAATATATATTGTTGAGTGATTTTTTCACTTCGTTCCTAGATCGCATGAATCTGTATCTAGGCAGAACATCAACACTCTCAGATAAGACTGTGTTTGTTTTATTTTCTTTTGATAGAGAACTATGAGAATTTATACCAGATAAACAGAAATTCGCTCCAAGAGTATCAACATTTCCTTGAACCTCGAGCATATACCATCCTTTTACTATACCCGCATTAATTTGGCATTCTGATACAGTCGAATCAGGATGATTTAGTATGCCTTCGCAATTATTTTCTTGTACATCAGAGGGTGCATTTTCTCTAAAAGTGTAATTATTCGGGGTAAACTCATATCTAAGCCCAATACGCTTTAACGTCCTTACTTTTGACTTGTTAAAAAGTGTATGGAATATTGACATTTTCTACACCTGATTATCTGCAATGACAACCAAATATGACTAGAAAATAATGTATATAGGAGGAAAGATATTGCAAATTAAGACTAATTTTTACGCTGCTTCATCCAGTGAAGAGGTCCCTGTATATTCAGCTAACTTTTTACATTCAGCCAAGACATCTTTATACAACTTTAAATGCTCGTTATAATCATTTTCCGAGTGATACTCCTTTCCAATTTTAGCAGCCATTTTTTTCTGATAATCCGGGTTCGTAATTACAAACTCAATAATATCTGCAAGACTGTTCGCTCTGCCCATTTGAAAATGGAACCCTGTTTCACCGTTTATAATTTTTTCTTTCATCCCACCAATATTGCTAGCAATGACTGGCACAGCATACTTCTTAGCTTCGAGAATTACCATTGGCGAATTTTCCCACCATTTTGAAGGTACAATTACCCAATCCGTACTATCCATTAGTTCACGAAGCTCACTGCGTTCATATCGCCCACACAGACGGATCACCCCATTACTTTTGCTAACAGCACTTACTATGTAATTTCTAAATTCTTCTGAATTATTTTCCAAGCCTGAACCATTTATATTAACTATCACCTTACTTTTAACAGATTTCGGCAACAACGCGATTGCGTCTGTCAAAACATCAATACCTTTAAAACTGTTAATCTGTCCAAAATAGCTAAATACCACTTTGTTCTTTTGCTCACTCTTATTGATTAGTACACTATCTAGTTTGCTAGTAGTACTGCTATTATCATTGACTGAAAACTGTGACTGATCGTGCGTAATAGAATCAGACTTGTCAATATTCTCTAT
>CAYPMR010000052.1:0-29300 GCA_964411665.1 uncultured Granulosicoccaceae bacterium
TAGCTGAATTAGCCGTTTCTTAAAGATGTTATGGCTTTGGTCGTCTAGATAAGAATCAACGGTTTTATTTCTCCTCTGGTGGATGAAAGATAATACTTCTACAGTCTCTCCTAGAGTAATGGCATTCTTTCTAAGTTTGCCCCTCTTATTTATCGGTTTGAATTATTGGTATTCAGCTGAAAAAAATCAGAGTGTTGTTGAGCACCATCGAGCAAATGGTATTCCTGTTAACGCAGTGGTGTTTGCATTACACAGCAAACCAGGTGGCAGGTATCGTTATATAGAATCCTTTGTTGAATACTCTGATCAATCCGGTATCAAACATCAGGCTATCCTTCAGCACTGGAGTGGGCGCGGTTTCCAGGTCGGGAGTAAGCTTCGTGTCACTTATGTGCCGGATGACTTTACTCGCGTAATGATAGAAGGCGCAATAGATGCCAGATCCCCGTGGCGCGGTAAGTTTATTACGGGTATGGCAATCTGTATTCTTTCTTTTGGTCTTTTCCCAATTCGAATACATAAGAATAACCGGATAAAAATACAAGCTAAGCAAAAGTCCGAAGCGAAAAGCCTATTCGAACAAAGTAGGGAAGTGTTCCGAAACCCGTCAGTAAAAATGGCATTTCCGGGTTGGCGCACTGCGCTGAATATAGTGTTAATTCCTATAGTGCTTGTATTTGTTGTTTATGCTTTTAACACCAAGAACTTTGCTCATACGACCACGGCTGAGGTAGTACGCACTGTCAATGAAGCGGGTGCGCGAGAAGTTATTGTTGAGTACATCGACGACCGGCTTGAGAAAAGGCAAGTGCCTTTGCTGGAGCCTGATGAACTGCGTAGTTTCCGAGTCGGAGAGAAAATTAAAGTGAACTATGGCGTCGGGCTACGTAACGTTGTCAAATTGAACAAGCCCGATCCGATACCGTTTCTTTATTGGTATTTGCCACTGTTTTTATGTGTAATTATTTTAGCGCTGAATAATCGCTGGTCGAAGAAAGCTTAATCTGGCGTTATATTAGCTGACTTAGGGCTGCTGACAGACCGGGACTAAATCATCGGTCCTACTTGAATAAATGAAACAAGCGACACCCTGATTCTTAACTCGGTGGAACTCAGTGATTCCAGCATGACCTACTCGGTCGGCGTCACTGACGACAATGGAACAATCACCTCCAACACCGCGACTCTTACTGTCACAGAAGCTCCGTTGGTGCTCACCATTACCGATCAGTCAGGCAAAATTCTAATCACGATAACTATGGTGCGTTCGATCTTAGTAGCGAGCGGTGGGAGAATATTGAATTTACTGAGTAGGATGACGGTTGTAGTGTGCCTATCGTTCTCTGTTAAAATTTATTGAATCTCTCAGAAAACTTTATAGAACTGCACCACTATGGCAAAAGTATTTTCAATAATCGTTATATCGCTTGTCGCTCTTGTCACCGTGGGTTATTTTTTAACCATAGGTGGTGGTAAACCGATTGGCACCGACCTGTCTGTGATCGGTCAGGGAAAGCCTGCCATAGTATTAGCCTACGAAAACCACTCACCCACTGGCGGCGAAGCTCTAAATCGGCTGCGTAAAATCAGAAGCGACTACGACTCTCGACTTAATTTTGTAGTTGCTGACTTAGGTACACCGCAAGGACGACAATTTGCCGGCAGTTATAATTTACTTGATGGGCAGGCAGTATTTTTGACTGGCGATGGAACGCCACTGGAAGTCACTAATATTGCTGAGAACGAATCGGAACTACGAGGCAACCTGGAAGCCATGCTGGCGACTGTGCAATGACACCGTTATAACTTGTAACACCGTGAGCAACACTTAGCATCGAAGCTTTTTTTCAACACCAACCCATGCGACTCTCCGCGAGGAACTTGTAACCTGCTGGCGAGTCGATATACGTAATACAAATGAATTTTTCATAAAATATTATGATGAAAAAGACGGCTCCAACAAACCCTATTCGGCGCCGTGTCTTACTAAGCGCTCTGGCTATAACGGCCTCTTTCACCAGCTCCAGGGGATGGACAAACACAAACACACGTACCCAACTGCTCGCCAAGAAAATACCGTCTTCTGGTGAACAGATTCCACCCATCGGCATGGGCACTTGGATCACCTTCAACATCGGCTCGGACCGAGAGGCTCGCGCGCAACGAGAGCAGGTGTTACGCGCGTTTTTTGAAGCTGGTGGCGGCATGATCGATTCATCGCCCATGTACGGGTCTGCGCAAGATGTACTGGGCGATCTACTATCTCGTCTTGCGCCCGACAATTTGTTTTCAGCAACAAAGATCTGGACAGACGGAGATGGAGAGGGGCAGATCAACGAGGCCTTTCAACTTTGGAGACGTGATCAATTCGATCTTCTGCAGGTTCACAATCTAGTGAACTGGCCTGAGCATTTAGCCCGTCTTAAGGAAATGAAGGAAGCCGGTAGCATTCGTTATCTGGGTATTACTACGTCGCACGGTCGTCGTCATGCAGAGATGGAAAAAATCATGCAGCAGGTGCCACTTGATTTTATCCAGCTCACGTACAACCCCATCGACCGTGAGGCTGAACAGCGTTTGCTACCACTGGCTCAAGACAAGGGCATTGCGGTTATCGTGAATCGTCCGTTTCGTCGTGGCGGGTTAACTCAGCGCCTTCAGAATACGCCACTGCCTGGCTTGGCGGCGGATCTTGCTTGCGACTCATGGGCGCAATTGCTGCTCAAGTTTACGATAGCGCACCCCGCCGTGAGCTGCGCCATACCAGCGACCAGCAACGTCGAGCATATGGTAGAAAACATGCGTGCGGGTAACGGCCCTATGCCCACGGCCAGTCAGCGTGAACAGATCGCAGAGCTCGCACTGCGAGGCTGATTCTGGTGGGCAGCTATTCACTAGCTGATTTCGTTGCTTTCGATCTACTCGCTTGGCGCACTCTTATTGGCCGTTATTGGAGTGAGGACGGTGCTCTTATACTGACTATGGCTGCGCTGCTTGTTGTCGTTACAGTTTTCGGAATCTATAAACAAAAACGATGGAGTGTTTATCTTGCATTGGCGCTCTGCTGGGTCTGGCTTGCTTTGCGTTTTCACGGCCAATGGCACCAGCAGTTGAACTGGGCGGCAGGATACTGGGTCTGGGCCTTTATGCTACAGGCAGGTTTATTGATCACTGTATTTTTGTTCGATAGAAGAGAACCGAGCCTTACAAAATGCCAAGTGGCTTCGCTAACCTTGCCTTGGCTAGTTCCGCTTCTTGTGAGCTGGCTTGTACACGGTGATCCTTGGTGGACAGGGGAATGGGTAACTGCGACACCTGATCCTACTGCATGGTTCACACTTACCGTAGTGTTGCTACTTGAGCCAAGAATTCTTACAGCACTTCTGCTTTCGATAATTCCCACGCTGAGTATGTTGCTCAGCACATTAGTCGCTGTTGTTCTAAACGACATTGCCCTGATCGTTATAAACTTGACTGCGACTGCTTGTGTTGTCTTGACTATATGTACTTTGCGCATACGCCAGCTTAGGCGTTAAGGTTTAAAGCTCTGAAGAATCGATCGGATTATGGATATTGAACTAATCATTCAGCAATCGGACAAAGGTTTTCGAATCGGCTGAATACCGATTTCTACCTTAGGGCGAGGAGACGCCAGACACATTCAAATTAATGGACACAAGCATGCAATCTGATTTTAAAAGCAACGCACAAATCGTAGCGTATTTGCTTCTCGCGTTGGTGGTCACACAGGCCATATTTACCCTTCTCTTCAATATGAATATTGCTGGTCCACGTCCGTTTATTTGAGGATTGGAAGTGATTCTTTTCACCATTCTTGCCGCATTTTCTGGGGCTGCATTGGTGCAGGCTGGAAATAACCAACTTGGTTGGGCGGCCATTGCGTTCGGGTCGGTACTTAATGTTGTGCAAGTTGGTATTGGGCTTAAAATGTTTGGGCCATTTGGTGGCGTTGCCCAGCAAGTTGAAACCATGGGGCCACTGATCGGAGCCGTCGTTGGCTTGTCCTTCATAATTTATAATGCCGCCAAAATTTTACTTGGCCTTGCTGCACTCGTTTTTGGAATGGCAAAAATAAATGCAGGCTCTAAAACTCTGGGTGGGCTAACTGTGGCGGTTGGCGTTATTGCCCTAGTTGCCAATGCGATTTTGGTTATCGTTGGACGAGACGGCTTTCTACCACCACCTGTTGCTGGGGCGTCTGGGGTTGCTGCAACCGCGCTGTTGGCACTGTGCCTACTAAACACCGCCAGCGATGATGAAACTGCCTAGTTCTTATCTAGAAATTAATCAGCTTCTGAATTGAATATCACGGACGAAGCCTGTCGTTAAAACAAACGACAGGTTTGTGGTGTAAAACAAAACAGCATTCGATGTTGTGAAGCAGCAGAACGCAACACAATGTATGAAATCGACGGATGGCTGGTTATGTCCTATGAGATGTTGGTGTTAAATCACAGCTGTCTTAGCTTTTAAGAACGAGTCCATCGGTGTACGGACGTGAACCGTTGGACTCAGACAAACATAGACGTATCAGCAACCACCACTAAACAATGCTTCGACTTCAAGCTGACTGATTATCGCAGCTATACTGGCCGCCAGCGCTTGCTGGCTCGCAGGATCTGTTACCCAGTCTTTGGGCGATTTTAAGCCACCCACCTCCCACCTATCTGGGACCCACATTCTTTTCCACATACGGATGTTTCTCAGAATACTGCTGTAAATATCTAATATTTGTTGACTATTCAGTGTTGCCAGCACGACTTACTCGGTCGACGTCACTGACGACAATGGAACACTACGCAGTGATCATTTGTTAGACGCGGCAAGTCGTTTGAAAACACAAAACTGGCACAGCCTGACGAAATTAAGGGTTTGCACTTAGTGGTAAACAATTAATTTTGATGGTGGCCAGGGATCATAATCGAACCGGCAGCCGTCGCTGTGCATGCAGTTCGATTCTTCGAGCAGGCGCTAACGCAGCCAGATCTGGCTAGTAATAGAAATCAGTATAGAAACTGGTGGCCAGGGACAGAATCGAACTGCCGACACGGGGATTTTCAGTCCCCTGCTCTACCGACTGAGCTACCTGGCCATCGGATGTATTGCAAGAAGTGAATGGCGCAAAGCCAAGCGCGTATTAGACTAGCAGTGGAGTCCGTAGTCAAGTGGTCGGAGGATCTTGCTGCGGAACGTATCCCTGGGGCATTTGTGCTTCATCGGTGAATAGAAATTTTTCCATCTCCTCTTCCAGAAAGGCACGTGCTTTCGGGTCGACCGGAGTCATGCGGTATTCATTGATCAGCATGGTCTGGTGGCGTACCCACATCTCCCAGGCTTCTTTGGATATGTTCAGGTAGATCTTCTTGCCCAGCTCACCCGGGTAGGTTGGACGTTCCAGTCCTTCAGCTTCCTTATTTAATTTTTGGCACTGAACCATTCGGCTCACAGTAATTCTCCGGTTTCGTACTGATCGCTGGGTGTCACCAGCAATCGTTCAATCTTTTTCATGGGTGCGGCCATGCCGCCGGGCCATGCCCCACTGTTATACCAGACAGTACGGTCGCGATCCATGATCGATGTAGACATTTTCCTCACCGGAACTTCAACCACCGATATATCCAGATGGTAGTGGCTGAAAGTGTGGCGGAAGGCCGCTATGGGTAATGGCTTTACCAGGGAGTTGCCATGTCTATTTTCGCGCATACCCAGCCCTTGTGTCGCCAAAAAATCGTTCAGCTGTTGCGTATTTTCGATAACGGCATCAGATACCTCCGGCAGACTCCACAACCCGCCCCAAATACCACTAGCGGGGCGGCGCTCCAACAGCACTGCTTGTTCATCGTTTCTTAATACGAGCATCACGGTTGTCTTAACGGGCAGGGCTTTGCGTGGCTTTTTACCCGGGTAATTCTCAGGTGTACCGCTTTTGTTGGCCAGACAGGTTAATTTTATTGGGCAATTTGAACATTGCGGGCGGGTGCGCGTGCACAATGTTGCTCCCATGTCCATAATCGCCTGGTTATATCGACCTGTATGTTTTTTGGGTGTTAATGCATCACTAACTGCCCACAGGTGTTTAAGCACGTCTGCCTTACCTGGATAACCGGCTATACCGTAGTGCCGGGCCAGCACCCGTTTGACGTTACCGTCCAGAATGGCCTGTGGTTGGTCATCGGCCAGACTTAATATAGCTGCGGCAGTTGAACGCCCGATGCCCGGTAGTGCTATCAGATCATCAAGGGTTCTGGGCATCTCGCCCGCATGATTCTCCACAACCTCGCGTGCCGCTCGATGCAGATTTCGCCCACGCGCGTAGTAACCCAGTCCAGACCAGTGATCAAGCACCGCATCAATGGACGCATCGGCGAGCGCAAAAATATCAGGGAAGGACTGCATGAATCGCTGGTAATACGGAATAACCGTGGCCACTTGCGTTTGTTGCAGCATGATCTCGGAAATCCACACGCGGTAGCGGGTGCGATTGTGTTGCCAGGGCAAATCATGGCGCCCGTGCTCAGCAGCCCAATCAAGCACCTGTCGGGCGAAATTCGCGCCTTCTGCCGGTTTTGGAACCATTTTAGTCATCAAAATGCGCAAAAAATGTAGCGTTTTGTTGTCAAATCACGCCTTTTTCATCTGTAGAAACCAAAGTGAAGCACTATTTTTCGTATAATAATAGGGCGCAGCGCGGTTGCTGTCTGATGTTCGGAGGTAGATGTTTTGCAATTTTGGCTTGTTATCGTCACGATTATCGTGACAATCGCCTGTGGCATTGTTAGCCATCGTATCGCCCTGCACAAAGAAGGCGATCTGGTTTTCTGGGGTATTATCGGTTTTCTGGCTGGCCCTGCCGGCGTCCTCCTCACTTGGGCCCTGGCCGGGCGCGAATGGGGTAAATCATCTACATCCAACGTTTTGTAGCCAGCTGGTTGATTAACCACTAATTAAACTACTCAGCTTTAAAGTCCCCGGACTTTCCGCCCGACTTCTCCAACAGGCGGATATTGTTGATCACCATACCCCTATCCACCGCCTTGCACATATCGTAGATCGTTAGCAAAGCCACCTGCAATGCTGTTAAAGCTTCCATTTCCACACCGGTTTGCGAGCGGGTTTCTGTGCGCGCCAGACATCGAATCCGGTTGGCGGTTTTATCAACCTCAAACGCAATTTCCGCATGCGTCAATCCAATCGGATGACACAAGGGCACTAGTTCGCTGGTCTTTTTCGAGGCCATAATGCCGGCAACGCGCGCAATGCCAAGCACATCACCTTTTTTGTGGTCACCCTGGACAATCATGGCCAGAGTCTCGGGCAGCATGGTGATCTCGCCACCGGCCACTGCCACACGGTGTGTGACCGGCTTATCGCCGACATCGACCATATGGGCTTCGCCCGCTTTGTTGAAATGGGTCAAATTATTCATGGGTTTCCTCTGCCGGTACGACCGGCGTATCATCTTCATTTTACGCCATTGCGTTTGACTATGAGCATCAACGTTAAATTCTTTGCCACCTTGCGAGAGAGCCTGGGTATCGCTCAAGTCGATGTCGCGGCCAGCGCGGATCAGAATGTCGCCGATGTCTGGCATCTCGCCACCGGTGGTGAGGCAATGCCCGATCATGTCCTGTGCGCGGTGAATCTTGAACACGTCAGCAACGATACCCGGATCAACGATGGCGATGAAGTCGCCTTCTTTCCACCGGTCACGGGTGGTTAACGATCCATGACGGTACTTATTCTCGACCACCTGTTCTCACCCGATGATCTCTTGTCGGCGCAACAGCAACGCATTGATAGTGCACACGGTCAGGGCGCTTACGGCGCACTGGCAACCTTTGTTGGCACCATGCGCGACAGCAACGAGGGTGACCAGGTCGTATCCATGCGATTGGAACACTACCCGGAAATGACTGAAAAGCAGTTAGAGAAAATCATCAATGACGCCTCTGCAAAATGGCCATTGATCGATGCACTGATCGCACATCGTGTCGGTGACATTCTGCCCGGTGAACCGATTGTGCTAACCGCTGTTTGGTCAAAGCACCGTGCTGCGGCTTTCGATGCCTGTCGCTATTTAATGGAGGCACTGAAAACCGATGCCACTTTCTGGAAGAAAGAGTCGCTTGCCGATAACAGTGAGCGCTGGGTAGAGAAAAACACGCCCGGATACTCCTGAACTCCAATCCAACGCCACTCCCATGACAACAACAGCGTCCGCCGACTACGTCATCATAGGCTCCGGTTCTGCCGGTTCTGCACTGGCTTACCGTTTGTCGGAGGAAGGTAAATATTCCGTACTGGTGCTTGAATACGGTGGCACAGATGCGGGTCCACTTATTCAAATGCCGGCAGCTCTGTCCTACCCGATGAACATGGGTCTTTATGATTGGGGTTATCAGTCCGAGCCGGAACCCCACTTGGGTGGCCGGCAGTTAGCCTGCCCGCGCGGCAAGGTTATCGGTGGTTCGTCATCGATCAACGGCATGGTCTATGTGCGCGGCAATGCCGGTGACTACGCACACTGGGAAGACAGTGGTGCTAACGGCTGGGGTTACAGCGATGTGCTGCCGTATTTTCAACGCATGGAAACCTCGCACGGTGGGCAACAGGGTTGGCGTGGTACAGACGGACCGCTGCATGTCACACGAGGGCCACGTAAAAACCCGCTCTATGAAGCTTTTGTCAAAGCAGGTGAAGAGGCCGGTTATCCTGTCACGCCAGACTATAACGGCGAGCAGCAGGAAGGCTTTGGACCGATGGAGCAAACCGTCTGGAAGGGACGACGCTGGTCTGCTGCAAACGCATACCTGAAACCTGCGTTAAAAAATCAGAACACACAGTTACTAAAGTGCTTTGCACGACGCATCCTGTTTGACAACGGTGCGGCAACCGGTGTCGAGATCTCAATCGGCGGTAAGGTATCTACTGTCACAGCCAACCGCGAAGTTATTTTATCTGCGTCATCAATCAACTCACCAAAAATTCTCATGCTCTCGGGTATTGGCCCCGGTGCCCATTTGGCCGAGCACGGTATTAATGTGGTGGCTGATCGCGCAGGTGTCGGTCAGAACCTGCAAGACCATCTTGAAATTTATGTACAACAAGAATGCAAGCAACCCATTACCTTGTATTCACAGCTCAATCTTTTTTCCAAAGCCGCAATTGGCCTGCGCTGGTTGTTATTAAAATCCGGCCACGGTGCAACCAATCACTTTGAGTCTGCCGCTTTTATACGAAGCGCTGCTGGTGTCTCCTACCCGGACATTCAATACCATTTTTTACCCGTTGCCATTCGTTACGATGGCAAATCACCGGTCTCTGCGCATGGCTTTCAAGCACATGTCGGCCCCATGCGTTCGGACTCACGAGGTTCGGTAACGCTGCGCTCGGCAAATCCTGACGATGCGCCACGCATTTTGTTTAACTATATGTCGACGGAAAAAGACTGGTCAGATTTTCGTACCTGCCTTCGTTTAACTGATGAAGTGTTTTCACAACCTGCGATGCAGGAGTTTGCGGGGAACCGAATCTCACCACCGCCCGAACTGAACACAGATGATGAGCTCAACGACTTTATCCGCGACGCAGTCGAAAGTGCTTATCATCCCTGCGGCACCTGCAAGATGGGTGCACCAAACGACCCGATGGCAGTGGTTGATCCGGAGCTACGTGTGATTGGAGTTGATCGTTTGCGTGTGATTGATAGTTCAATCTTTCCACGTATAACGAATGGTAATCTGAACGGCCCTTCTATCATGACGGGTGAAAAAGGCAGTGACCTTGTGCTGGGTAAATCACCGCTACCCAAAACCAATCATGTGCCATGGGAAAACCCGAACTGGGAAACCAGCCAGCGTTAGTTTTAGACGCACGCTCTGAACCAATCGCGCACACCCGTCAAGATGCAGTGTGCACGATTGGTTTCATAAGCCACTTGCTATTTTACTGATTACTGCTGCTACCAGCGGTATTGCTAGCGCTGTTGTCAGCCAGTGCACCCTGCTCGGTCGATAACTGTGCAGCAGGTTCCTTATCAATTTTCAAATAGTGGCGAATCTGCTGATAGGTGGCTTTACCAATACCCTTTACCTGCATGATGTCGTCGGGCGTTTTAAACAAGCCTTGAGCTTCGCGGTGTTCAACAATAGCCTGTGCCTTCACAGACCCAATACCATCGAGTGCTTTGGCAATCGCATCAGCAGAGGCTGTATTGATATTAACCACCGTTGATGCCATGAGTTGGCCAGCGCATACCATGGTAACAGCCACGCCTGCCACGGCACCGGCGACTCTTTTAGCAACTGTGTTTGCAACCCGACGATCAACGGCAGGCTGTGTTTTTTGATTGAACTTCCTGTTCATAATGTCTCCTTGTATTAGACAATTTAGATGGTTATCCGATAAATTTCGGATGATAAGGTGGCATCAACGGCAAGCTGAAAAATGACTGTTCAGCACAACTGCAAATGCCTGTGGTGCAAGTTGGCGCAACAGCCATCACGGCAGTACACCCGCTTGCAACATTCGGTAAAACAATAAATTCTCCGGTATCCAGTGCAGTAAATCATCAAAGCGATGACCTGCTACAGCGGAATAATCCCGATGCACAAAGACTGCATCACCATCCAGATTCTCAGCTTCCAGCGCTGAATGTTCTGCCGGTTTTCCGGATGAGAAAAACACCACGGGCACCTGGTTAGCCAATAGCGCACGGCGCGGGCAATCGCCACTAACAGGTTCAGCACAAATTTGTATTTCTGCCGCCAGATGCATCATGCCAACCTGGCTCATCTCGCTGCTGGTCGTGAAATCCGGTCGTCCGGGATTGCCTCTTTGCGGGTGATCAGACGCACTGACCATATAGTGCAAAGGTTGATTCCACGCATCGACAAGGGCGCCATGTTCATTACGTTTACCGGGTAAGGCAAGCGTAACAGCGGGCACTGTCCCATAGCGCGATGCCAGTGTGCAGTCGGTAACTTCGATAGCCGTTTGATCAAAAGGCGCAGGGCATGGCAAGCGCCCATGAGCAGCTGCGAAACCCGTTACAGCCTGCTCAACTCGCAGTAACACATCGCGGGTTTCCTGACGCTTGGCAGACTCCACCTGGCTGCCTATCGGTTGCAGAAATGCATTGGCGAGCACGCCTAAAATAACCAATACGATGGAAATTTCCAATAAGGTAAAACCAGCGAGGCGTTTCAAAGTGTGCCAACTAGCCATGCAGTTCGTTCCCTGCTTGCAATAGGGATTGCGTAAGCGACGATGGCAGTGGTCGTGCAATAGTTATTTCTATTTCTTTTAGCACATCACTAGTACCCTTCCCTACAGTGATAACACAACCCGCATCCATTTGCTCAAGACAAAAAGGTTCGACGCTAAAGCTTATATATTGATCCCAACGATTACGGAAATACCAGTGTCGTCGTTGCGAAACACCTTGAAATTCAGCGTCATGCAGCATCCAGCTGCTGCAAAGTGCATAACGTAGCCGTTCATTAGCGGGATGTTCGTCTGCAAGGATATCTGAGTCCATCACTGTAACTGATACAGCCGGTGTTGGCAGGCAGTTCGCTTCGCCAGCAACAGACACTGTTGCGAAGGGATAACAGTTGGCCGAAATACTTTCTATCAATGGACATTGTCGTTGACGATACTCACGCAAGCGCTCAGCAACAAAACCTGCTACACGACGCTCTACCAAGGGCATTACTTCATCACGATATATGAACAAAGTATTGTCATTAGAATCTGCCAGATGGTCACGCGATAAAACACCGTCAACACGGGCAGTTAACACACTTTCAACATAATCAGCCGCCTGCAAACCAGGGCGTTGTTGTGCCAATATCTCTAGCTCCTGGCCCGGTGTTAACAATAACGCTATAACATCACGACCCTGTCGCGTTCGCAGGGATGTACGGACATCACTATTGACGATACGATTCAGTGGATTATTGACAAAATCACCATCAATCCAGTACCAGGGTTGCCGGTCGATAAACGAGGCTTGCGGATAAAATTCCAACAGCTTGTGCCGATTATCTCCCTGAACTGACTTTGATTCGATGTGAGTTATTAGCTCAGGAAATGATGTACGTGAAGCCAGTGTAATCCGTGGCACGCGACCGATCTGCTGAGCACTTGCCCCACAGGGTGGGTCGGGGCCATCGTTATGCGCATTACCGTCATCAGGCGCATCCAGATCCGGACAAGGAAAATGACCGGGCCCTGCACCGCCTGGACCATAGTTATCAGCGTAGCTCACAGCGTAGGCTATCAATGCCTGTTTAGCCATATTCAACTGTTTGAGTTGCTGCTCGGCAATCAAATAGCGAGGGGCGTCTATATGTCCGGAAGATTGTTGAGACGATATCGACAGACTGACCACAGCACCACTACCGACTGTGACCAGCATAAGCACCATTAACGGTAAAAGAAAACCGTTTTGACATCGAATATTTATTACTCCACGAGAATTCATCGTCAGCGTTTACCCTCTTTGTGGATTGAATCATTCCAAATTCGTGTAACACGCTGCCCCAGAAAATAATTTGGCCTTCTACCGTTAATCAATGGTACAAATGGTTTAAGCGGGCTTGATCGACGATAGATCTGATTCAGTATTAGCGCTGTACTGACTACTTTTTGATCTTTTGATTTATTGATATTTGAATCGCTGGCAGAATCCACAGGTACACCAGTGACGGTTGGCGTGGCGGCTGGTTCGTTTTTAAGGATTGCATACCCTAGTAAGCGGCGATTGTTTTCCAGAAACACTTTGTCGCTATGAGACGTCTGTGATTCTACGAATCTGGCATCCGATTGACGCACTGAACCGTTCGGGACTGACCAATCGAAATCAAACATCCGAGCATCACATGCCATTGCAATCCGTGATGTAGCTGCTGAAATATTGATCAGCTGTAACTGACAGCTCTCAATATGAGCCATTAAACGCTTGGAGATTAATAAGTCATACAGCAATTGAAAGGCTTGATTTTCATTGGCCAGAGTCAGCTCGAATTCAGCCTGTGCCGTGTACACAGACGGAAACCTTGTAGACTTGATGTCGCCATAATCAGCTCCGCCGGCATTCCAACGCTCTCTGCGATCAAGAGCAAATCGACTATGGGAATTCGAATTTTCCAATACATCTTGTTTGTTTGCAGAGAATTTAAGCAGGCCATCATCAATACTTTTTTGCCATCGCAAACGATTTCCAGCAGGCGTATCCTGTGACAGCATTAATGAAGCAAAGTCCTCTTTGTAACGATGATATAACCTGGCGTTATCAGCATTTTTCCTGATACTGTTTTCTATCGATTGTGCCTTTTCATTTAACCCGATTAATTCAGCACGGCTATTACCGTGCATCATTATCACTGCCACCAACACCGGCAGTAAAAAAATGATTACAACTATCGGCTTATAAAATCCTTGAGCAAATAAAGATGGAGACGCTAGCGTTTGAATATTCATCATATCAATCAACGCCCTGGATCGCCCAACAATGCGTCCAACGAGGATATCTCCTGCTGCAAATGCTGCTGCGGTATACTGATCTCTATACTGAAACTATTGGAAGCAGGCGTGGACTCAGAATGCAAACCAGATTGACGAATGCGGTCATTGGTATCAGCGCCAAACGGATACCTAATACGATCAGGTTGTGTAACACCAAACGCATTATTTAAAGACGTCAAAAATAATTCAAACTGATGAAGTCCTTGTACCGAATCAACTTCATCTGTGTTATCAACTTCACCTACATTGTCAATTTCACTTGTATTGTCAACGACAGTCTCACCTATGACACCATTCAACACTAATCTAAGCGTTGATGGTGCGTTTGATGGAACTGTAGATACAAGCAAATCCTGACCATCAGAGTGCCATTCAATACCGGTAAGCGCGACAGCAGGCAAAGAGTGGATGACGTTCTGCAGCCGTGATAAAACTGCCAGGGGCATGACAATAGACTGTTGCCCTATCCTAATCTGTGACTCAACCAACCACTGCATTACATTCGGCGCAGTGGAATATTCTCCTGGCTGGATCTGGTTGTTCCTATGCAATATTTCCGTTTGTTTTTCAATAACATCATCGATCTGATTGATTTTTTGATGTGTTATAGCCAGTGCAGACACGTGCCAACACAATAAGCCGACAAGTGATACCAACGCCGTATATTGGATATACTGGTAGCATTCAGTACGAACTTTTTTATCGTGATTGAACAGTGTTTCTGTGTTGTGTAAACGGAATTTTTCGACACTTGTCCGTGATTTACTCAGAAAAGCCTGTATACCTGTTTTCTCCAGAGATGCCAGGCTTTTAACAAGAGCCTGCCTAAAGCTTAACCCGGCTATTGAATCATTAGTATGCAATGACAACCGGTAACAAGGAAAAGCTGTCTTTTCAGTTTCTTCACTGCATTCTGGATCTACACATGTGCAATCTGTAGGTATTGGAAAGTGCTGCAACAAATAGGTTTTAGTTTCAGCTTGCACCGTGGACAATTCATTCTGAATTGTAAAAACGGTCTTCCTTGATGTATTGCTTCGAATAGAGTTATCTACCAGATCACCAACTTCTTCAATTGAGTCGTTATCTGGTGATTTAATCCATCGCGAAAAACAAACCAGACCCGATCGAAAATACAAATGCCGTTCGTAACCGAGTCCATTATCAATAATCAACATGCCATGTGTCCATTCACAGCTTTTTTGCACGACTGATTCGATCAGCAAAGAAAACGACAACATCATTGGATAGTTACCAGCGCATTGTTTGACTACTCGGTACCAGGCAAGACAGTCCTGGTACTGCATGTATTCAATGCGACGTGATAACACCGAACCGCTGCCGACAAAGGACCCAGGCAGACCATTCATTGTGGGCGAAGCGAAGTCAGCCGGGCACATACAGTATTTCTTTCTTAAGGCAGAAGCACCATATACCGACACAACATGCAACGCGTCTTCGTCGTTACTCTTTTTTGATTCCACCAGAGTACGATGCCATTCAACCGATTCAGCACCATTGTCAATTATCAGTACAATTGACTCTCTGCCGGAATTGGTCGAATGCCCAATGGCATTATTAATAAACTGCTCTTTTTGACTAACGGATGCTAGCTGTTCATTAACAGTAGGGTTACGCAGATTCAGCAGGCTCTCGCCCGGTGATTGCAAGAGATCTGTGTGCAACTTGTCATTACTCTTAATATCCAACCAACCACAGGCATAGGTACCAAGATACAAATAATGCGTAGTCATAACAGTGCACCTGCCTCTATGGCAGCACTGTATATAGGTGCAATCACCGCAAGAACCACCCACAGTATCAGCAATCCACAGATCGCCAGCATGACAGGGCCAACACGTTGTTCAAACTTTTCCAGTGAAGCAGACAGTTCTGCCTCGGTCACTTGATGCAAGCGGTGTAATGCGTGTTTATAATCACCCGTCTGCTCAGCGATAGACACGCTTTGTACACTTGTCATGGTGAAAACACCAGCACAACGCATTGCCTGAGCCAGGGTTTTACCATCCTCCATTTCATGACTCATTACCATGACACTCAATTGCAAAAAACGATTGGATGTTTGACTGGAAATAGTCACCAATGCTTCAAGTAAATCCACGCCAGCATCGATCAACAGAAACAATTCATCAAAAAAGCGTGCTCTGAATATACGTATCACTAACTTACCGATAATCGGTAGCTGCAGTAGCTGTTGATCGGCTATTAATCGAAAACGCTGTGATACACGGTGCAACACAAGAAACAGGCAAGCAACCGCGAGAATTAAACTCAATACAGCCACACCCCATTGCGCCAGCCATTCACCCAGAGACAACATTAGACACGCAGTTACGCCTAGGTCGCTACCCAGACCTTGTGTAAACTTGAGTAATTCGGGAACCAAAGCGACCAACAGGTAGACAATTAACAAACCCAGAGATAAAAACAAAAACACGGGATAGCTGTAGCTGCGGCGCAAGCGCTGATTGAAGTTTCGTTTATACTCCAAGGCTATTGCTATATTGGTCAGTCCGTCTTCCAGCCTGCCAGCTTTTTCGGCAACAGCCAGTACCCGACAATTGGCATCGGGCAAACAAGCTTGTCGATTCACGGCGTCTGAAAGCTTGCTACCCTGACGAATCGATATCAACAGATCATTGGCCAGAACAGCCACAGCCGAAGAGCCTGATAACTGTAATTGCTGCAAAGCTGCGTCGAGTGGCAAACCACTTTGCAAGAGCTCAGCTAGCGCACGACATAAGTCGATTGCTATGCGGTATTTATCCTTTTCTTTGAACAGACGTTTCAGTACTGAAATGTTTAGTACATCCTGCCCAGCCCATGTCAGCGCTGTGTAATGCAGATCTCTAGACTTTATAGTGAGTGGTTGTAAATTAAGATGACGGAGTGTGCTGGCGACATCATCGACATCACGCCCGTTTAAATAGCCAGCAACGCGACAACCAGCACGGTTGATTGCCTTGTAATGAAAGTGATTTTGGCACATCAGAGGCTATACCCCGATTGCTTCAATTGATTCGATGACACCAAATGCTCTGCGCTGAACTGCCGGTGAACGCCCAACACACGTTGTAACTCATCAGATGAGGTCAACCCCTGACTCAACGCATCACGACCCGCCTGCTGTATACTTTGAAAACCATTGCTCGCAAGTACCTTTTTAAGTGCCACTGTTTCCTGCCAGCCATCCCTGTGCAAACAGATGCGCACCTGTTCATCGACGGTCAGAACTTCAGCTATCGCCAGACGGCCTTTAAAACCGGTATCGTGACAGTCGATACAACCTTTTGGCTGAAATGTAACGACTGATTCTTCACGCCATTTATCGGTAGCTGTATCAATCGGCGTCTTGCAGCGACTGCACAACACTCGCAGTAGCCGTTGCGACACAATGGCTGAAACAGAATCGATCAAGACACTTTTGTCCACACCCAGATCATTCAGTCGTCGAAAAGCACCCATGGCAGAACGCGCATGCAAGGTGGATAAAATCATATGGCCCGTCATCGCAGCGCGCATGCTCAAGTCAGCCGTCTCGGCATCCCTGATTTCTCCAACCAGAATAATATCCGGATCCTGTCTTAATACGCTGCGGATGCCGCCAGCAAAAGTTAACCCGCCAGTTGCACTGACCGACGATTGGCGTACCAGTGGAAGCTGATACTCAACCGGATCTTCCAGAGTCATGATATTTACACTCTCGTTGGAGAGATAATTGAGTAACGCATACAAGGTAGTTGTCTTTCCGCAACCGGTCGGCCCTGCTAGCAATACCAAGCCTTGTGGCTCGCTGGCAGAGCGCTGGATGATTTTACAGATGGTTGGATTCAGGCCGGTATCGTTAAGGTTTTTGCCTGCATTCGATCTATCCAACAGACGCATGACAATGTTTTCACCATGCACCGTCGGAAACACCGATAATCGCAGATCAACAACAGCCCCACCGATGCGTAGGCTGAATGCACCATCCTGGCACTCACGTGTTTGCGCTATATTGAGTCCAGCCATTACTTTCAGGCGGGTTGCGCAGGCAGGCCAATGCTGAATATGTAACGAGTAACAGCTACGCAACAAACCATCAACACGAAAACGTACTCTGAAGAACGCAGCTTCTGGTTCAAAATGGATATCTGACGCCTTCTCACGATAGGCCTGCATAATTAATCCATTGGTGAGACGTACAACAGGATGCTCAAGCCCATCAGCGGCCCCATCAACCACAACACCTGTGCCCTGCCCTCTCGATAACTCTGCAATCACCGCATTAAGGTTTTGCTCAAATCCGTACGCAGACTCTATAGCCCGCTCAATATCAAGTGCAGATGCCTGACAAAAGTCAACAGAACAACGCCCTGCCAACCTGGCGTTAATAACGTCACGTACAATGACATCAGATGGATCAGCTACCGCAACCTCCAGCAAGGATTGATCATCATGATAAAAAACAGGAAAAGCCTGATAGCGCCTTGCAGTTTTCGCATCTATGGACTCAATGGCTTGCGGATCGACAATCACATGTTCGAGTGATACAACTCGTGAGCCCGTTAACCGCGAGATACAATCATTGACAGCATCAGCACTTACAAAGCCATACTCAATCAGCAACACGTCAACGGAAAGATTTTTTACTTTTGTATCCGTCTCGATGATCAGCCGTTGATCCGGACTGATATAGGCCTGATCTTCAAGTAACTGTAAAAGCTGTTGTGATGTGCTTCCCTGCACGTCTATCTCCTTAGATTGTTCTTTAGCCTTTTAAAGTATGTCAGGAAGGGTTATCCAAAACGGTGGGACGCAAAAAGACCAATAATTCACTTTTATTACTCGCGCGTGTCGATCGACCAAAAAGCTTACCCAACCAAGGCACTGAGCGAAGACCGCGCAAACCACTATCGGTGGTATTCGCATTCTGTTGCATTAACCCCCCGATTACGACGGTTTCTCCATCACGCACTGACAGAACAGACTCCATTTCGCGAACCTGGATTTCCGGTACGCTATTGCGTATGCCATTAACACCGGGTGTTGGGATTGGATCTTCTCGAAAGCCAAGTATGCGCGATATGCTAGGCCTGATATTAAGCACAACTCGCTCATCAGCTGAGATGAAAGGAATAACACTCATGACCAGACCCACGGGTACCGTATGAATTCTCGTCTCTGTCGATACACGCTCTGAATCTATGGCCCCACTGCGATTAACTTCCACTGAAAAATACACGCGATTATCAACAACTTTCAAGACCGCTGACTGGTTGTTCATGGCAATGATTTGGGGTTGTGACAATATATGAACATCACCAAAGGATTGCAGTAGCTCAATCGATGCAGTCAAATCACCCAGTATTGATGAGCGATGTCGAAACTGTAGCAAAGCTGATGGTAGCGTTTGAGTCGCACCGGATGATGAGGGAATCTGATTGCCATGCAAATTTTGCAAACCGGCAAAGCCATTAGACTGTGAGCCGTCGGAGCGACTATTGAAAATTCGCCAGTCGACACCTGTTCTATGCTCATCAGAGAGACTCACTTCAACGACCGTAGCCTCTATCAACACTTGCCTTGCAACACTTTTTTCCAGCGCTTGCAAATAGTCCCTTATCGTTCGTTGCAACGCTTGTTTTGCAATTACCGTCACCAGTGCAGCCTCTCGATTGACAAGAATCTTGAAGTCAGTGTCATCTGAGACGCTGGCAATACTGTCGAGATCAATTTTCAGAGATTCCCAAAAATCATGGTGTGACAAATTATCGATACGGGTTTGTGAATTATTCGCCTCAGTTGAAGATTGCTGTTGCTGATCGGTCGCCAGAGAAAAGGACCCTACCCGTGTAGCCAGGCCAACACTGCTGGTTGTCTCACGTGCAATATTGAGATAGTTGACCGGATAGGTTGCCACCACTGGCTTATCTGCAAAGAAGTGAATCGCATTGTCGTCAAACTGCCAGACAGCTTGAAACTGCGCTGCCAGTGTGTCGAGAGCTGTTGCGAGTGATTGATTTTTTAGGCGCAAAGTCACTGGTTGATTCAGCAACTTAGCCGCAATGATATCTATTCCTGATTCCTCTGCGAGTGCAGTCAACAGATCAGACAAAGGTAGTTCACGCACATCAATGGTAACTTTCATTTCACGATGCAACGCATCCCTTGCTGCAGATGCAGAATCACGACGTTTGGATTCACGGGATAAGCGATTCGACTCACGCGCTTTACGCATTAAATCAGTCACGCTTGCGCGTGCTGTTGCTGTCCTGTCTTGCGATGGTGATTCAGGAATCGATGTTGGGTACGAGCTCAGATCATCTTTCGACTGAAAGGCAGATAGAGAAGATGCAGATCGACTCGCGCCCTGGCCTGTTGAGAAGCAGGCAGAGAGCACAAAACAGCATGACAGCAGTGTAAGCGCAGAAGAATATGGTGAGGCTGCGTCCATGCAACATCCCTGTAGTTGAAATCAATTTAAGGCAACATCCAAGCTACCTTCGACCAGGATCCTTCCTGATCTGCCTCTCAGTAAAACAGATCACACAGGAATATGCAACATCCAGCCGGGACTATTCAGGAAATGAGTGATTATCACAATACCCCCGGCGTGCCGAATCACTTTGTTCACAGGGGATTTTACGAACGAGCGGAATACAGACTGCATTTGTGGGGGAGCAAATTCGCGATCAGCCGTGTTTAATCCAGCTGAACTCAACCCAACACGCCAAGCAGGAACGCACACATACCGGTCAATGCGAGGCTGCTAATGGCAAATAAACTAACCAAGCTGACAGCACGTTTATGTTTTTTAAGGAAGCGGATCGGACGTTCTTTACGTTGCGGCGCACCAGCAACCAACAAATGACCCATCGTTATATGTTCCGACCCTTCAAGATGCGCAAGCAGGAAAGCGTTGCGGGCAAGTGTATTGATCATGCTGCAGTTACCGCCGGATTTATCGGCGATAAAATATGCCATCTCCCGAGTGAACAAATCACGCTTGTTGAAATCAAATAACAACATGTGATGATTCAGATATTCAGTAGTCTCTGCAAGATTAAGACGGTGCAAAGAGTAATGCGGTGCCGAGGGTTGGCCGTAGGCATGTGACGATGCATACATATCAGACGCGACACTGGCAGGTGTCGATCGATCCGCGGAATCGTCGGATTCGTTAGTGGTTGAAATGCTCTTGTCAGTATCTTCAAGAAACACAACAGCCGATAGCGGATGCCCGTGAGCGCCAAGCACAGAGGTGACAAGTTCAAGCAAGTGTCTTGCTTGCGGATCAATCGTTACAGAATCAACGATAACTAATGCCGGTATGTTTTCTACCCTGCCACTTTGCATACGACTTAGCAATCGACTAACGAGAAGGCTGTTTATGCCATCTTCGCCGTCATTGTCCAAATCCGAATCATTGCGGATTGCATTTGAACTTGCTACCAAAGCGTCACCAGTGCCGACATGTGTCAGATCAGGTGTCATTTCAATCAACAACAAACGCAGTAGTCTGTCGAAGTCACAACGACGATGATCGAAGTGAATAATCTTGTAGTTATTTTGAAGTCGCTGAGCCAGAACCAGGCTCATCATGGTTTTACCGCTACCTGTTTCGCCACTGACGATGACAGGATGCTGTGAAGTACGAATTCTGTCCGATATGCCCTCTACTATTTGTGTTCGATCAGCACCGCCGTAGAAGAGATAAATATTGTTGGCGGATTGGAAAGGCCCTTCCGTTGACGAGAAGTACCGCCGCCGCCGCGTGGAGGTGGAAGAGGATCCATCAGCAACAGATCTGTGCACATTTTTCTGATTATCTTCGATCATAAACTAGCCATCGAGTGTTATTCAGCCATCGGGGCCGTTAGGGTTTTATTCCTGTTCAGACCTTAATCAATGCGAGACCGATAAAACTCCGGGTCTTTCTAATCCTCCATCACCATCGTACTTGCTAATATTTCGTGCGTATTTTTTGCGTCCAGTCTTGTTATGTATCTAACCTGTTATTACATGCAAAGCTTAAACAAATGCAAAACATTATGTAATTTTTAGCACAAAAAAAATCTATCACAGGATGCCCTGCATAATGAAACGCTTTTTAATTACCATCTTCAGTCAATTTGGTGTCGCCTGAATACGTCATTCATCGGCAGATGCAAAGCTGATACAGCACGAATCCGGCCACAATGATTGACATTCAGCGATGCGTAGCAACCTGGAACTATCCCGGATCAACAAACCGGTTTTTCGACATAAACGGCTATTTTTAAGCCTCAATCGGCTTTACGCAGCTAACAGTAAACGCGTCATCGCTCGTTCATTACAACCAGTTGGACAATCCTTTAAAATGTCGCGACATTCTTAATATTGCCTAGTGTTATACATCATCCACGCGCATGATTAGTCAATTTTCTGACGAGTAATAATTTCAAGATGTTCAATATCGTCCTGGTCGAACCGGAGATTCCACCCAACACGGGCAATATCATCCGCCTGTGCGCCAACTGCGGTTGTACCCTTCATTTGATTCACCCACTGGGCTTTTCGATGCAGGAAAAAAAACTGCGTCGTGCCGGTCTTGATTATCAGTCGATGGCGCAGGTGATTGAACATGATTCCTATGCACATTGGGCGAGCGCAGCAAATACACATCAGGCACAGAGGGTAGGTCTGTCAACCAAAGGACATGCACCCTACCATCAACATAAATACACACCGGGAGAATGGATTTTGTTCGGTTCGGAGACGCGTGGTTTATCAGACGCTATTTTGCAAGATATTCCTGACAACAACCTTCTGCGCATACCGATGTTGCAGGACAGTCGCAGTATGAATCTGTCGAACACGGTGGCAATCGTCGTATACGAAGCCTGGCGTCAACATGGGTTTAGGAGTGATCAGTCGCAAACGACTATAAAACTTAGTTGAGGGTTCACCTAAAATTCAGATGTCGGTGCGCGGGATAGTATTTGTGCCACAGCCTGCTCAGCTGATCGCCCTTCATGAATAAGCGCATGAACCTGATTGGCTATCGGTAATTCAACATCATGCAATCGTGACAGCTTTATTGCGCTGACTACAGCACTTGCACCTTCAACAACTTGATCAATACTGTCGAGTGCATCTGCGGGGGTAGAGCCTCGCCCGAGTGCCAGCCCAAAGCGTCGATTACGTGATTGGTCATCTGTGCAGGTTAAAACAAGGTCTCCCATACCGGATAGACCACCAAGCGTTTCGGCACGACCACCGAGCGGTAAAGCCAAACGCATAATCTCAGCCATACCACGGGTTATCAGTGCTGCACGCGTGTTGGCACCGAATCCTAAACCGTCAGAAACACCCGTTGCAATAGCATAGATGTTTTTCAGGGCACCGCCGAGCTGTACACCGATCATGTCATCCGACGCATAAGCACGGAAACTTTCACCGTGAAAAACTGATGCGATGCGCTGCGCTAAAGGCAGGGTTGTAGAAGCAATTGTTGTTGCAGTCGGCAGGCCTTTTGCGAGTTCTGCTGCGAAACTTGGCCCAGACAAAACAGCCGGCACACAGATATCGTCAAATTTTTCATACACAATTTCATGCAACAAACGGGTATCGGCAAAACCTTTACAAGCCCAAACCAAAGAAACATTTTCAGATGCGCGCACATTGGATGCTGCAAGACAAGGCTCGATTGCGGTTAGTGTTGCTTCGAGGGAGGAACTTGGAACGGCAACCACAATGGTTGTTGCATCCTGCAAAGCGTCCTTGAGATTGGCGGTGACTTTCAGCGTTTCAGGCAGTACAAGATCCGGTAAATAACGGTGATTAACGCGATCTGTCGCCAGTGTTGCCTGCGCATCTTTATTCCGGCCCCACAGTCGCGCATCGTGCCCACAGCGACTTAAATGCACGGCAAGTGCCGTACCCCAGGAACCTGCACCGAGTATCGCAACTGCCTGTGTCACATCGACCGCCGTTGCACCTCTGCTGTGTGGGCTTTATTGAGCAGTGTCGGGCGCAGGGGCATTTTGTTTGGCTTTTTGCAAATGCTGTGCATAAAGCGCTTCAAAATTTACAGGCTCAAGCAGCAACTGGGGAAAACCGCCTTTGGCAACCAGTGATGCTATGGCTTCACGTGCAAACGGAAACAACAAGTTTGGACAAAACACATTCAACATACCCGCCTTGTTGCGATCATCAAAACCTTTCATGTGAAAAAGACCAGCCTGTTTTACTTCAACCAGGTAGACAACTTCATCACCTGTTTTTACCGTCACCTGTACATTGAGCGTATTCTCGATAATGTGGTTGTCGAGTTCATGTACTTCAGTGTTTAGTTGCAGAGCGACCTCTGGCTTCCAGTTTTTTTCCGCAGCAAAAATCTTGGGGCTTTGCGGCGACTCAAACGAGACATCTTTCAAATAAACCTTGTGAAGTTTAAATTCCTGCCGTTCGGACGTTGGAGTGGCTGCACCAGTAGCACCGGCATCAGGTGAATTTTCAGTGGGGTTTTCTGGTTCAGCCATAACAGGTTCTCTTTTGGTCAATACACAAATTATGCATCACATCGCTACGCGAAGGTCAGGATTGATTCATTTCCTGATAGAGGCTATCAAGCTTTCCATCGGATTCCAGCGCAGCCATATCATCATAGCCACCGACATGGGTTTCACCAAAAAATATCTGTGGAACCGTATGCCTGCCAGTGCGCTCCATCATTTCGTGACGGTTATCCGAATTTCCATCTACGCCTATCGTTTTGAATTCCCAACCTTTTTTCTTCAGCAGACGTTTTGCAGCCATGCAATAGCCACAAAGCTTTGATTCGTACATCACTATGCCGTCAGACATAACACTCCACCCTTCAAATAAATTCAAAAATATTACAGCCAATGACCCACAAACTACGCGGATCAATCGACAAGTAAAAGAACAACTACCAATAAACTATCAAGTCGTTGCTAAACAAGAGAGTGCAAAGTTCACGCAAAGTTTTACTCGCAAGTGCTATGAGAGCCAACAAATGGTGAAGAACTAACGTGTGACTACCGGCAAAGAGGCCTTTTCCCAGGCAGCCAGTCCACCTGACAGGTTATGCAGTTTATTGAAACCGCCCTTCTTGAGCTTGGCACTAGCGCGTTGGGAACGCATCCCGGTGTCGCAGTACAGCACCACCTCCTTCTCCTTGTACTTCTCAAGCTCATGCACCCGTTTGTCCATCGATCCCAGTGGAATATTAAGGGCATCAAGTACATGGCCTTTTTTAAACTCACTGTCGTCACGCACATCGACAAACAAAGTTTCGCCATCGTTCATCAATTGCGTTGCCTGATAAGGTGACAGGCCTTTTACACCACCGGCATAACGCATGTATTCGGTAAACACGATGAAGCCAACAGTCGCACCGAGCGCCATAAAAAGAAACGGGTGATTACCCATGAATTCCAGTAATCGTTCGATGCTCATAAATCAGATGGCCGGTATCGGATCAAAAGGTCGGTGATTGTGCGGGACTACTTGTTTACCAAGTAGACAATCGCAGACGCGATTTCTTCATCGCTTAAATCTGAACCACCACGTGCAGGCATCGCGCCCTGGCCCGCGGCAACTATTGCGACCTGCGCAGCAAGACCTTTATCAGCACGTGCGTCCCAGGCAGCACTGTCGCCAATTTTCGGTGCACCACCGACACCCGAAAGGTGGCAGGCAGCACAGATACCATCAACAACACCCTTGACCCGGGCAGAGGCTTCTGCCGCTACCATCTCGGCACCAGCATCATCATTTTGTGTCTGTATTTCAGTACTGGCTTCTGCATCATTGGTATTGCTTGCAGCACTTACAGCCGTCGAAGCAGTCGCTGTTGTTGTGGCCGCGGCACTAGCCGCAGTAGTTGCTGCCGAGGATGTTGAGCCGGTGTCGGTGTCGACCTCGGCCGTTGCAACATCGCTTGAATCCTCGCCGCTGGCAGCGCTTTCGCTGGCAGGCGCACTTTCGCTTTCAGCAGCACCTTCATTTGCAGCGTCACTTTCAAGACCAACCATGTGCGCAACCGCCGCACGCAACTCATCATCACTCAAATCTGTTCCGGCACGTGCTGGCATAGCACCCTTGCCATTCACTACGCTCGCTGTCAGGGCATCGAGTCCAAGCGGACGACGCTCAGCCCAGGCGGCTTCATCATCAAGTAACGGTGCACCGGCAACACCTGCAAGGTGGCAACTGGCACACACGCCCTGCACGATGTCTTCACCACTTTGGGCAACTGCGACGCTGGCCGGCGCCTCGGCAGCATCTGCTGAGGTGCGTACACTGCCAACCGGGGCAATGCGCGTCATAACATCGGCGCGCAAAATGGGGTCATTTTCCAAGGTCAGCGCGCCAACACCAAGTAACCGTGCTGTCATCATGCAAAATAGTGTAAAAGCCACCAAAGCTGCCATGACGATTGAAATAATGCGTATAAACGCTGCCTGCTTTTCTGCGTCGGCAGGGTCAACTATCTGTGAGGCAGTTTCAGCCACGTGTCAAACTCCTGGGATGGACCTTGAGGTCCAGGGTCAGTCGGTAAAGTATCCAAAACACCCGAACGGTGTCTGAACAACAGTTAAGTTTAGCAACGCTCGAACCATCAAACAATCCGCGGGTGACAGCAAGTGCACATTAGGCACCCTGGTGCGACGTTTCAGTATGCCCTGAGCGTGAACTCAAGATTTTTTCGCAGCTTTTGGTCGCCGATATTCAGGTTCCGTCACTTTTGGCGTTCAAACATTTTGCCAACTACACCATCACGCAGGCAGAAGAAGTGGAAAGCCGCTCCCGCCAGATGACATAGTAACAGAGCGAGTAGTACCCATTGACTATAGTGATGCAGCGCTGCAGCTGCAGGAAATTCGTAAAAAGCGGCAAGCCCTGAGAGCGGCAACAGAAGCAGAATCACATACAGAGCATAGTGGACCGTCGTGGCAAGCCGCGCAGCCTGCTTTTGAAAGCCCGTTATCCGCTGTGTCGGGCCAATTTTTAGCGCTTGCGACTCAGCCTGCCTGGCACGATGGCGCAATATCAGGCGCCAGATCATAATCGCTGCGATGCTGACACCGTTTAACAAATGCATCTGGGCAATCAGATAATCAATGGCTGAGGGTGTGTTACCGAGGCGCACAGCGGCCATGGTCTCGAGCATGCCGCCTTTGAACAGATATTGCAGCAGCACCAGCAGCACAATCAGCCAATGCAGTTTGATTCTCAGCGCAGTCATGCCTGCTACCATCTTCGATCAGTTGCCAATTTAAATTCGGGAGTCATTCAGGCTCAGGTAAAATGTAGAGCGACGCCAATGTTAATTACAGCCCAGCCATTCAAATGACCAGCAGTCAGACTCCACCAACCGACGAAAACAGTCCCGCGCCTGACTATGATCCCATACGTGAAGGCGCTCGAATTGTAGCAGGTGACGCCTATCAGGCCCTGGAAAGGCGCTTGAAAAGTGATATCTTTGCCAGCCTCTGCAGAATCAAGCCTGAGCTCAAAGAACACGATTTCGAATTAGAAATCATGCAGGGCACATTGCTGCCAACACTGTCGGCACCACTGCAGGGGGTCGCGATAGCACGGGTCGAGGGCACGCTGGCTTTTTATAACCGTGTGGGCTGGCACACGGCATTTCTCGACACACCACTGGATGCCTGTATTGATGATGAGCAAGGTCGAGACACACTGGCCGCCAAATATCACGCCCGCACCCTGCACGATCTGGCTTATGTGCACCCCAAGCACTTCGAGAAAATCTTCGACAAGGTGGGGACTGCGCAACTTTGGGAACAGCTCAAGCGATTCAGTTCGACACTGACGCAGGTTTAAGACAGTTTTAAAGCCATGTCGACAGGTACAGACAACAGTCAATCAAATAACCCTCAGCAAAGTCAGCACTCGAGGCGCTCACAGTATGCGTGGGCCACCTATGATTGGGCTAATTCTGCATTTGCATCCACCGTCATGGCGGGGTTCTTTCCGATCTTTTTCAAACAGTACTGGAGCGCCGATACAGCGGCTACAACCAGTACTTTCTATCTTGGTCTGGGTAATTCACTGGCGAGCCTGCTGATTGTGATCGCAGCCCCCGTGCTTGGCGCGCTGGCTGACAGCGGTAATTTGAAAAAACGCATGCTGGCCTCTTTTGCCTGTGCAGGTGCTCTTGCAACCATTGGGTTTTTCTTCGTCGCGGAAGGCTTGTGGCCACTGGCAATCACACTGTATGTGATCGGCATTATCGGTTTCTCCGGCGCCAACGTTTTCTACGATGCATTGCTAGTAGTCGTTTCCGATTCCAGTGAACGCCACCGTGTATCGGCCTTGGGCTATGCATTGGGTTATCTTGGCGGCGGGATTCTATTCACAGTTAACGTTTTAATGACGCTCAAACCCGAGTGGTTTGGTCTCGCTGATAAAGTTGCTGCAGTCAAATGGTCTTTCGTCAGTGTGGCAATCTGGTGGTTGATCTTCACTATGCCAATTCTGCTTTTTGTCAACGAGAATAACGCCGACTCAAAAAACGCTCCCCCCCCATCGAACGAGCCGTTCGCCACTCGAATCAAGCAGGCTTTCGCGCAACTTAAGCAAACGCTTGGCAACATTCGCATGCACCGTAACGCTGCCATCTTTCTGCTCGCCTACTGGCTCTATATCGATGGTGTTGCAACCATTATTCGTATGGCTGTCGACTATGGCCTGTCCATTGGACTGCCCTCGGAGAGTCTGATTATCGCGTTGATACTGGTACAGGCCATTGGTTTTCCGGCGACTTTGTTGTTTGGCTGGCTGGCACAGAGGACAACAGCGAAAAGAGGTTTATGGATCGGTTTATGGGTGTACGTTGCGGCAACCACCTATGCTTATTTTATGGACTCGAGCTTTGAATTCTATTTGCTCGCCTGCGTGCTCGGACTGGTTCAGGGCGGTGTGCAGGCACTCAGTCGTTCACTGTTCAGTCAATTAATACCTGAAGAGAAGAGCGGTGAATTTTTTGGCTTCCTGAACATGATGGGAAAGGCTGCGGCGGTCGTTGGACCAGTACTGGTCGGTGTCACTGCGCATCTGACAGGTGACCCGCGACTGGGCATTGTATCGGTATTGCTGCTCTTTTTGTCCGGCATGTTCCTTTTGTTATTTGTGCGCGAACCCGGGGCCGCCAGTCACGGGCGCAACTAGAATGCGCAGCTCCTCCGGGCTGCACTGGCCCTCACTTGCCATTTCGTTTTCCGCAATACTCTGGGGCACCTGGTGGATACCGCTGCACAAACTCGACTCGCTTGGCGGGAGCACCCTGTGGCTGGTAGCAATTGGCGTGTGCTTGCCTGCGCTATTGTTGTTGCCAACATTTGTCCTGACTCGCGGGCGTGTTCTGCGGCGTGGCCAGCCAGCTCTACTTTGCGCACTTTTCTTCGGGCTATCTGTCACTTTCTACGCTGAAGGCGCATTGCGTGGCAACGTCGCGCGCGTCATCCTGTTGTTCTACCTGACACCGGTCTGGAGCACCTTGCTTGCCCGCGTTATGTTGGCAGAGCCAATCACCCGTGTGCGACTTATCAGTATCGCACTCGGACTCACTGGTCTGTGGATCATTCTTGGTGATCAAAGCGGCTCGCTCATACCGCGCCCACGCGATCTGGCTGAATGGATGGGTTTGCTGGCAGGCCTTTTCTGGGCACTGGCGATGGTCTATGTGCAGAAGAACCGGGGCGCCAACATTG
>CAYPMR010000053.1:0-28850 GCA_964411665.1 uncultured Granulosicoccaceae bacterium
TCCAGTACAGCCGACGAAGCTTCCGATGTGACTTCCGATCTGGATTCGGATGCAGGTTCAGCGGACTTTGCGGAATTACCAGAAAGCAGCATTCAGGGCCTTTCCCAAAGCCTTGGAGGTGACGTAAGTGTAAAAGAAGCAGTGGAATCTAAAATACAAACAGATAGTGTTGTGCTTGAAAGTACACAGTTCTCAAAACATACAAAAGCTACTGTGCGAAATGTGGCGTCAGAACCGTTACAAGCTGAATCAACCACGTTGATGAAATCTCAGCCTGAGAGCATTGGGTTTACAGCGTCACAAAATCTGTCTGATGCAGCAAACGAAGAAAATGCCGAGAATAGTTCGTTAGCCGCAAGAACAACAACAATTTCAACGGAGCGTTCTGCAAAACCAACAGTGGAGACTGGTATTAATATAACTGCTTCGACTACCCCTGTCTTCCGAAAGACTCTAATCATGTGGAAAGAAGCCATTGTACAAATGGTAAAAGATGATCAACACGATGAGGCTAAACAGGAATTGAAATTACTACTGGAACACTATCCACAAGAAGCAGAATCATTCAAACCGTTTGCTGAGCAGGATAAATAAATTGAACTAAAAAAGAGACCGTCCATGGTCATAGATGTGTAACCTACAAAAAAGCACATACTTAGGAGGAGGTAAAAGTATTCAAATGCCTGGATATAAAAAAGTCAATCTATCCTGCATTGAAAACCGTTATTATTGCATCACAGTGTTGCAATAATAACTCCGCTCTAAAGCGGGACTTCTTTCCCCAAGTTGTATAAGCCTTGCAGTCTTAGGCGCATCGTGTGGGTCGATGGGCTTGGAGACTGTTTTGTAGACACTAAAACTAGCATGCAAACTAACGTGCAACAAATACATTACACTTGGCCCTTTCAGCCAGTGCAATACCTACTGATCCCAATATAGGCTCACCTCCCAGCGCATCTTTGGGGCGACAGCCAAAAATGATGAGATCAGCATTCCAATCATCTGCAGCACTGAGTATTTCTCTGGCCCGCTTGCCGGTGCTAATCGATACTTCAGGTGCTTCATCGAAATACTTCGCTCCGATCTGGCGTAGATCCTCAAGTACCTTGGCTTTCATTTTTTCCTGTGCATCTTCAGGAAAAAATGAGGCAACCATGGAAAAGTTGTAACCGGGTAGAACCGATACAAGTTTGATGGTTGCGCCTGAAGCCTTTGCCATCTCACGGGCTACCGGGCAGCTTTTGGAGCCTGGTTCAGGATTGGAAACATCAATTGGAACAAGAATACGCTTGTACATGTTTTGATCCCTCAGGCTGCCGTCGTTGTTGGATTATTTCCAGGATCGGTTACAGGTCCAGTTGGTGGTGCTGTCACGGGTGGCAGTTTTTCCCGTCGACCTTGTTGTAATTTCCATATAAAACCTAGCAACAATAGAGCAGGTATGTACATCAGCTCTTTAGGCAGCGATCTTTTGGGTACTGATACTGTTTGGATTACCTGATCGAAATCCATACCGGCCGCTTCTGCCGGACTGTCGAAGCTTACGCCATCAACGATAACTGAATCGCCTTCTATTATGAGTTCTACACCTGTACTTTCGAGTTTCTCTTCGCCAGTTGAACCTTCACCCACCGTTAGTGGTGCGACGAATGAACGTTCACGCCCGACATCGTCTTCGCCCAATAGTCGAAGTCTAAGCGTACTGCCGGGTTCAGCATCAGCAAACGTCTGGATGATGTCTGCAGGTGCTGTGTCAGCGAATGAGGGTGAGATTTTTTCCATCCAGAAGCCCGGACGAAACAGCGTAAAAGCAATCAGCAACAAGGCCAACGTTTCCCATAGTCTGTTTTTTGTAAGAAACCAGCCCTGGGTTGCTGCAGCGAATAACAACATCGCCACCGTCGCTATGATAAATACAAATATACCCTGTATCAGATTTACATCGATCAACAGTAGATCTGTGTTGAAGATGAATAGGAATGGCAACATGGCAGTTCGTAAGCTGTAGAAAAAAGCCACAAAGCCTGTTTTTATTGGATCCCCGCCAGAGATCGCTGCAGCTGCGAAAGATGCAAGACCCACCGGTGGTGTAACGTCAGCCATTATGCCGAAGTAAAATACAAACAAATGAACGGCTATCAATGGGACGATTAACCCTGATTGTTGTCCCAGAGTCACGATGACCGGAGCCAACAGTGACGATACAACGATGTAGTTGGCAGTGGTTGGCAAGCCCATGCCAAGAATCAGACTTAAAATTGCAGTGAAGAGCAACATCAATAGCAGGTTACCCATGGAAATGATTTCAACCAAATCGGCCAGTACCAGTCCAACTCCAGTCAGCGATACGGCGCCAACAATGATGCCTGCAGTTGCTGTTGCGATGCCGATGCCTATCATATTGCGAGCACCTGTTACCAGCCCATCAATCAGTTCATTGAAACCCTGAACAATATATCTACCGAGATTGAATTTGCCACGAAACAGTGCAAACAGTGGACGCTGCGTTAACAGAATAAAGATCATAAGACAGGTTGCCCAGAATGCAGATAAGCCAGGGCTGAGTCGTTCTACCATTAAACACCAGATCAATACGATAACCGGCAGGATGTAGTGCAAGCCGGATAAAATGGTGGGCTTGGGGTCTGGTAGCTCAATGACCGGCGAATTTGGATCATCAATCTCCAGGTCTGGTTGCCGGGAACAAACGATAGCCAAGGCGATATATACAGCGACTAGCATAGCCGCAATAACCCATCCTGAATTTTCCCCGGCGATAGGTTTTATCCAGCCAAGCAAATAATAAACAGCTATAGCAAGAAGGCAAAACATAACTACACCCAAGGCAAAACGGGTCAGTGCTACCAGCAGTGGCCGGGGTTCGGTACGGCGCGGCAGACCTTGCATATTCAGTTTTTGCGCTTCCAGATGTACGATATACACCAATGCAATGTAGGAAATGGAAGCCGGAATGATGGCGTGTTTAACTACCTCAAAATAACTGATGCCGACATATTCGACCATCAGGAAAGCTGCAGCACCCATCACTGGTGGCATTATTTGACCATTTACCGACGAGCCCACTTCGACCGCACCTGCTTTCTCACCACTGAAGCCAACCCGCTTCATCATGGGGATAGTAAATGTTCCAGTGGTAACCACATTGGCTATAGAGGAGCCAGATATAAGACCGGTCATCGCCGATGAGACAACAGCAGCTTTTGCAGGGCCACCACTGTAGTGACCAAGCAGGGAGAAGGCGACTTTAATGAAATAGTTACCTGCACCTGCTTTATCAAGCAGTGCACCAAAAAGTACAAACAGAAAAACAAATCCGCTTGATACACCTAACGCAATACCGAATACACCATCGGTTGATAACCATTGATTGTCTGCAATAGCGCCGAACGATGCACCTTTCCACGCCAGGATCCCCGGCATTGACTGGCCGCCGAAACAGTAAAATAAAAATATCATCGCCACTATCATCAGTGGCGGTCCTAGTGCGCGCCAAGTCGCTAGCAGCAACAGGATTATTCCGACTGTCGCTACTACGATGTCGATATTGTTAGGGTTGCCGGGGCGTGAGGACAGCGAATCGTAAAACAGAAATAAATAAGCCGCACAAAAGGCGCCGACAATAGCAAGTACCCAATCGATTCCAGGTATATAGTCTCGTGGCGAACGTTTAAACGCGGGATAGGCTGTAAAGGTCAGGAAAATAGCAAAAGCCAAATGAATAGAGCGTGCTTCAGTATCGTTCAGTACACCGATACCCAGCGAAAAAGGCAGAGGTGACGCTATCCATAGTTGAAATAGTGACCAGGCAAGAGCTACACCTGTAATGAGTTTGGCTACAGTTCGATTTGTCGGGTTTCGGCCTCCTGTGTCGGAAGACGCAACCATTGCTTCAAGCTCTTCAGCCGAAGCTTCTTTCTGATTGTTTTGACCGGATTCACTCATATCAGAAATTCCTTTTGTTCGGTTCCCAAAAATGACGGGTATGTTTGATGGATGCGATTTGGCTAACTATCTGTTCCTTCTATTTATTATTTTTCCAAAATCTTTTTTCGATACCCGGTAAAGAAAACTGCCAGTGCAATTGACTGGCAGTTTTCGTTTCGGGAATTCTTCTACGACACGTAAAAATACATGTGACGAGAAGTATTGCCGCTTACATCCAGCCTTTTTCTTTGTAGTACTTGACAGCGCCATCATGCAACGGTGCAGAAATGTTGTTGGTAATCATTTTTTCTTCTGTCAAATTAGAAAATGCTGGGTGCAGCTTCTTGAATCGCTTGAAGTTGTCGAACACAGCAGCAACGATGTTGTAAACGGTGTTTTCACTAACTGTTGCAGATGTTACGAAGGTTGCACCTACGCCGAATGTCGGTGTATCTGCATCAGTACCTGTGTACATTCCACCGGGAATGGAAGTTTGTGAATAGAAGCTGTTGTCATTAGCCAGTTTGTCAATTGCTTCACCAGTTACAGGAATCAGCTTTGACTCACATGATGTGGTTGCTTCCTTGATTGTTCCACTTGGGTGGCCGACTGTGAAAACCATCGCGTCAATCTTGTTATCGCAAAGTGCTTGAGATTGCTCAGAAGATTTAAGCTCGGCAGCAAGTTTGAAATCATCCATTGACCAACCTACAGCGTCCATAACAACTTCCATTGTCGCGCGTGCGCCTGACCCTGGATTGCCAACGTTAACGCGTTTGCCTACCAGGTCTTCAAATTTTTCTATACCTGAATCAGCACGGGCCACGACAGTAAAGGGTTCCGGGTGTACTGAAAACACTGCACGAAGATCTTCGAATGCTCCATCAGGAAATTGCTTGGGAGCAGTACCGTTGTAGCCGTGATATTGCCAGTCAGATTGAGCAACTCCCATGTCCAGATCACCAGCACGAATACCATTGATGTTCTTGACCGAACCACCGGTTGTGTGTGTGCACTTGATGTCGTGATCCTTTGTGCCACGATTAACCAGCTTGCAAATTGAGCCGCCTACTACGTAGTAAACTCCCGTTTGTCCACCAGTACCGATGGTGACGAATTCCTCAGCAGATGCAGTGCTTGAGACAGCAACAATGGCTGACATGGATGCACTGAGGAGTAGTTGTTTAAAATTGAATTTCATAAAGATTTTTCCCCCAATGGAAAAGTCAGAGGTAAGTCTGTATTCCGGTGTAAGTCTGAAGTGCTGGATTTACAACTCGGAAGCGCTTACCAGATGTTTGTTTGATCGATGTCGACTAATCAAACTTTGCCCAAGCAAGTGCTTTGCGGCAGTGGCATGGAAGCATGTCACTGGAAGCTAGCCGTTGATCCGTTCATGCACTTGTTTGTGGCTTTGAACTGATTAGCTTGGTACCAGACTCGATTTTGATCAGGCGGTGAACAACTGTATATCCGTGCGATTACCTCCGTAAGACTACGGTATCGGTTATCAGGATTTTATGGGTGATTTTGTAGATCGTGCGCCGTTTTTTTGGCTATTTCCGCACTAAGTTGGGTCGTGCATCTGGCAGGTCTTCGCCATCTCTACCAGTTCTGTTAGTGAGCGTGCACTCATTTTTGCCATTATTCTTGCTCGATGATCGTCTACAGTGCGATGACTAATGGCAAGATCACGTGCGATTTCCTTGTTTGATGCATCAGCAGCACCTGCCACCAATAGTTTGAAAACATCTTGTTCTCGTGCGGTCAGACTTTGGTAGCGCGTCACAATTGCACGGCGAGTCTCAGATTCTTCATGCCAATCGGTGCTGAGTTGCATGGCAGTTTCAATCCGTTCGAGCAAAGTATCGACTAAGTAGGGCTTTTCCAGAAAATCCACTGCCCCTTTCTGGATAGCACCAACTGACATTGGGATGTCTCCATGTCCGGTGATAAAAATAATTGGAATCAAACAATTTGACTGCAGAATTCTGTCTTGTAGCTCCAGTCCCGTCATCCCGGGCATGCGAACGTCCAGAATAAGGCAGCAAGGGTATTGCACATCGACTTTCTCCAGAAATTCCTCTGCTGTCTCGAATACGTGAATTTTGTAACCACGTAAGCCGATGGATCGGGTCAGAGCAATTCTGACCGCACTATCATCATCAACGACGTAGACAGTTTTATTTTTCACACCAGGTAATAAACAGGTTGGCAGTTATGAATTGTATTGATATCAAATTTACTGGGAAAAAGGCAAGGTAAAATTAATGCAAGTTTTCGGAGATGTTGTGTCCAGCCATATCCTTCCTCCATGAGCTTCAACAATGGACCTGCTAATGGATAGTCCTAATCCCATGCCATTTTTCTTAGTTGTCAAAAATGATGTAAACAGTTGTTCTTTGATTTCAGGTTCAAATCCGGAGCCTGAGTCCAGCACAGAAACAATAGCGTAGTTCGCGTTCATTTGCCGCGTGTGGATTTCCAGTATTCTCTCTTTTGTGTTGTTGGTTGTCATGGCTTCTACGCCATTACGTTCGAGATTTACCAGGACTTGCTGAACTTGCACAGGATTAATAACAACTTGCGGCAGCTCATCTGCCAGTTTCAGAACTACCGTGACATTATTTTCCTTGGTCTCCGGTTGTGTCAACCTTAGTGTATCTTCTACCAGTCTGTTCAGATCCATCGGTACGAGCGCTGGCGAATCCTTGCGAATCATTTGGCGCATGGTGCGAATAATATCGCCAGCGCGCTGAGTTTGTGTAGTGATGTCTTTAAGTGCTTCAGTTAGCACATCTCCCATATCGCCTGGTGCATCCTTGTAACCTTCTAGCAATAGAGTTATGGCATCACAATTGTGGCTGATTGCTGTGAAAGGTTGATTCAGTTCGTGAGCCAGGCCAGATGCCATTTCCCCAGCGGTTGTAATTCTTGCAGCATGTGCCAAGTCATTACGTAAACGTCGGTCTTGCTCTTCAAGATTTCGTGTTGTTGTGATATCCGCAAAAACCAATAATGTGTAGTTTGATTCTTCTGTTGAAAGCGGCTGGGCATACATCACATACCAGTGGCGATCGTTTTCTTCTCCAGTGGAAAATTCCAGCCGTAGAGGGTCTGTTTCTTTGTTGGCTACTTTACGTAGTACATCAAACAGTGAATCAAAGTTAATGAGTTCTGCATTATCTATGTTTTTTATTTTAGGTTGCGCTTTTAGAAAAATTTCAAATTTCTGACCTTTCCAGGTATTCTCTGGCGCATCGTTATTATAAGGACTGGTTTCTTCCAGTGAGCGATTGGTCTCAACGATAATGCCGTTGCTGTCGAGTATCAGGATACGTTGCGAAAGAGAATCAATGGTTGTGCGCAAAAACTGTTCTGATGCTTCTAACGCATCTTCTGCCTTCTGACGTCCTTTGGATTCGGCTGACACAAGATTTGCGCTAGTCTGTTCCAGCTCCCTCTCTATGCGTTTCCTTTGAGTAATATCTCGGGCGACACCACGATATCCAGAAAATTCTCCTGACTTATCAAATAAGGGTCTTGCGCTAATAGAATAATCGCGCTCGGTATTATCAGACAATTCTATAGTGCATTCGTGATTAGCGAAGCCTTCTTTTCCTTGCATTTTGTCTAAGGGTAAAAGCCTATCACTAAGATTTGTACTGTTCTCAGACGAATCCAAAGGATTTAGGTCAGTACGTGTATTTGAATTTGATTCTGAACCAAGGAAATTGGTATCAGTGGTAAGCTGCATTAAGCTATCTGTTTCCCAAAACCAATCTGCCCCTATGGATGCAAATTCACGGAAACGTGCTGCACTTTGTTTTTGATCCTCTACTATGCGACGTTGCAACTTGCGTTGTCGAAGCAGCAAATAAATGATGCCACTGGACACAGCGAGAAATGCCAATAACTGTATCAGTAGAGAGTTACGGAACAGGGCAAGATCGATTTCCTGCTCATCAATTAACTCATTCGCGACCTTGTGCGTCTCGGTTGATATCTCTCTGAGCGCGTGAAGTCGTTCGAAAAGGCGTTGATGTACGATATCTAATATTTCAGGACTATCGCTATCATAATTACCAATGCCCCAGGATAACCACTGTTCCGCATCTTCGAGGATCGGCTTGACGTAGGCATGTGCTTTAGTTGCTCCATCGAGACGTTCAAAACTGTAGTTTGACCTCATTAGTCGTAACTGGAGTTGTGCCTCGTCCAAACTGTCATGAAGATTTGCCTGGTTTTGTACAGTGGGCGATAAACGTTGGCTCTGTAAAGCCAGTAATACATCACTGAAGTCAGTGATTAATTCTTCTACATCGTGTTGTTGTTCGAGAACCTCTGTTGCTAACGCTTCGCGAATTCGGTTGATATTGACAAATGTGTACCACACCAGCAACGCGCCAAGTAACAGCAATACTGCAAGCACAGTAGGGATCCAGCGGTCAGTATTGCTCGCACCTGTCTCATGATTTACGATGCTGGCTTGCGGCATGGTCATTCAGTGTTGAGTTGGCGCATATTGATACCAGTCTCTTGATAGTATCTCGATGCACCAGGGTGCAATGGTATGCCAAGGCCAAGCAGTGCAGTATCCAGTGAAATTTCTTTGCCCTTTGGATGTCCGTTTTGTAGCAATTTCTGTATATCGCGACTCCACAGTCCTTTGGTCATGTTATACACGGTATCCTCATCTGCTTCACTGTCAACCACCCATAATGCTGCGACAGCCAATGTATTTACTGTTTCCTTATTCTTATATGTATTGGCGGGTATTTCGCTGCGTGTGAAGAACGAATGTTGATCTACCAGGTCATCCAGACCGGGTCCGTCAATAGAAACTATTCTTGCCAGTCCCTGATCTATAAGCTCAGTGATGCTGCTTACCGGATATCCAGCTACGCTGAAAAACGCATCGAGCGTGCCTTCACGCAAACGACTGATTGCATCTGCCGGTTTCAAATAGACGAGCTGTACATCTGACTCATTTAATGCAAGGGAATTGAAAATCATACGCACGTCGAGTTGAGTACCGGACCCTAATTCGTCAATGGAGACTCTTTTGCCGACCAGATCATCGAATGTCAAAATACCACTTTCACTGGCGGCGACCAGATGGACGCTCTCAAGATAAAGGGATGCGATCGCATTGATATTCGCAGTCAATGGAATAAAGTCAGCCGGCGCATTTCCAAATTGAGCCCAATTTGCGACATCAGCCTGTACCAATGCCGATTCCAGTAAACCATCAGCTATATCACTGACATTAGCAACTGAGCCGTTCGAGCGCTGTGCGATTACCAGTGGTTCAGTTGCTGCAATATTTGCTGCGTTGAATGCAGAACGTTGGTTATTAATACCATCGGCAATCAATGAGCCAATGATGAAATAGGTGCCTTGAGAACCACCAGTACCTATACGGAAAAGATCGGAACGAGTGTCGAGTTGTTGACCGGCTACCGGCTGTAGCGTGAACAGTGACAGTGTAGTGAATAGGATCGAAATTGCAGGACGCAGCATCAAAGGCCCTTTGGTAACAATAAGATTAATAGTGAGTCAGTTACTCATACTGAATGTAACTTAATTTCGCTACAATAAAAACCTTCTTTTTTGCAGTCGCGTATGGCTTTGCGAGCAGTGGTATCGCGCTCGTGATCCGTTTCTCATTCTGTAATAAATTGGATGCCAAATATTCTGATGCCAGCCTCACCCTGGTTCGGTTCGATGTATTTATATTCATCAAAGTTCAAGTCAAGGTAGCCAGGAATTAAAGCTGACTGATTATTTCATACAGAATCAGCAACCAAAATATGTACATCGTCACTTGCCCAGTAAAGCCACATAGAATCATTTGAATTTAAGTCTAGCGTTTCCAATTCACGTTGCTGCAGCTCAACCTTGAACTCCGTGCCGTCGCTCGTTTCGAAAAAAAGAGTGACAAAAGAGCCTGTAAATTGCTCGGACAGTAACGTACAGTGCGCTTTATTTTCGCTGTCGGGTTTGTTTTTACTGAGTTGGATTCTGTCGGCGCCAATGACAAATGTCATCTGCTGTTGCGCACGGATGTCATGCCTCAATGGCATCCGTGACAGACTTGCACTGAATTCACCAATTGGCGTTGTAAGTGTGGCGGCACTGGGCGACGCATCTACCACTGTTCCATTTAACAGATTATTGCGACCAATAAACTCCGCAACAAATCGATTGGCAGGTGTACGGTAAATGTCTCGCGGCGTGCCTACTTGTGCAATTTTTCCATCGTTCATGATAACGACACGATCGGCCATTGCGAATGCTTCGGATTGCGAATGTGTTACGTAGAAAAACGTAATCCCGAGTTCTGCTTGAAGACGTTTTAATTCACCTTGCATTCGAACAACCAGATGTGCATCCAGTGCTGATAGTGGCTCATCCAGTAAGAGTATGTCGGGTTCTGTTACCAGTGCTCTTGCTAAAGCCACACGTTGACGTTGGCCACCAGATAATTGCTCCACATTACGTTCAGCGAATTCGCTCAAGCCCAGTCGGTCAATCCATTCGTTTGCTTTGGCTTGCCTCGCCTGACTCTCGATGCCCCGCATTTTAAGCCCGAACTCCACATTCTTCTGTACATTTAAAAACGGGAAAAGCGCTAGTGTTTGCCAGACCATAGGCGTATCACGCTCATGCGGTCCCAGCTCATTCATGACTCTGCCGGATAGTTTGATTGTGCCGTCAGTGGGTTTTTCAAGCCCGGCTAGCATACGCAGTGTTGTAGTCTTGCCGCAGCCGGAAGGGCCCATTAGAGCCACAAATTCACCACGTGTAATCTCAAGATCAATACCGTCTACGGCTATAAATTTGCCAAAGTGCTTGCTTAGGTTTTCGAATTGAACTTGGGAGTCAGACACTACTATTCTGCCGAAGATTTGGTTTGTCGTGTAAACAGGAATACCTGAGCCACAACAACCAGACTAATGGATGTCAGGAATACAAAAGTGCCAATGGCATTGATTCGCGGATCAACTTGTCCCTGAAGAATTTCGAGAATCATTACAGGTACTGTTTTGTTTAATCCGGAAACAAACCAGGCTACGGCAAATTCATCAAAAGAGACAGCAGCGGTTAAACACAAGGCCGATACGATCGCTGGTTTTACAAAAGGAAATATAACCTCTTTCATCGCTCGCCAGTTGGTTGCGCCTAGATTCCATGCAGCGGCTTCAAGGCTAGGGTCCATCTGCGATAAACGCAACCTGATGATAGCCATCGCAAACGGAATACACATAACAACATGCGCAAGAAAAATAGAATAGGGTTGTCCAGACATGCCCACTCGGGATAGCCAGGCTAGCATCGCAAGTCCAAAAATTACTAATGGAATGGTTGGAGGTAACAGGGCAAGTGCAAGAAATACAGATTTGCCAAAAAACTGATAGCGGTAGTCCGTATAGGCTGCGCAAAAACCTATAACAGTTGAAACGACAGCAACACTAATCGATGTTAGTAAAGAATTTTTCAGAGCATCCCAAAACCCTGAATCGTTTAACACCTGTTCATACCATTGGGTCGTGAAGTGACCGAGAGGAACAGTCGGAAAACGATCTGAATTAAATGAAAATACAAAGCTCGCAATTATCGGTGCAAAAATAAAAATAAGTATCACCAGCACATAAGCACGCAGAAAAACTGACAGCACTGAATCAGTACGTTGACTCATGCCTTGGGTTTCTTATAGGCAAGTGTCACTGCTGTGATTGCAACGACAAACAGAGTGACAATCATGGTAATTGCAACAACAGCGGCTTTCGGCCATTGCTGGCCGGCCTTGGTAGTATCGACGATCAGAATGCTAAGCGTTGGTGGTTTTGAACCCCCCAGGTAATACGGACTGACAAAATCCCCGAACGCAAGAATAAAGCAGAATACAGCGCCAATGATGATGCCGATTTTTGCCAGTGGTATCACAACGGTAAATACCGCTCGCAAACGGCTGCAGCCAAGGTTGTAAGCTGCCTCTACAAGGCGTCTGTCAATATTGGCAAGTGACAAGGTTTGTAGAATGGTGACTAATGGCAATGCCAGTGCTACGTAGCCGACTAACGTACCGAATTGTGTATTCAACATCGTGAATGGACCGAGGCCTAAATAGGACAATGCGCCATTGATAGCACCGTTTTCGGCCAACATGGTTTGCCATGCATATATTCTGACGAGATAACTGGTAAAGAAGGGAATGATCAACAAAAATAAAGCCAGACGACGTGTCTGGGCTGATACTTTAAAAGCCAGCGCATAGGCGGCAGGAAAAGCGATAACCGTGGTTAATACTGTTGCTAGAAGTGCCAGACTAAAGGTGTATGAGTAGGCGCTCCAGAAGTAGTCCTTGGAGAGCATCTTGACCCAGTTAACCGGGTCAAGAGCGGGCGTCATACGATAATTTTTGACAACCCAGAAACTTAAATAAACAAGGAAAAAAAGCGGGACAACAAAGTATACAGTTTGCCAGACGAGGAGTGGTGCTCGCCAGAGTATTGCAAAGGTGCTTGCATTGACTCGGCTACTTTTAATTCGGTCGTAATTTTCTGACGTGTCTTTCATTAAAGCGGACTAAATGGATTGATACCGTGAAGTCATATGTTTAACTTCACGGCATAATCCAGTTTATTTGCACATAGGTGGTTTTACTTAGCGATCATACCTAGGCGTTTTTGTACTCTGACCAGAATTCATTCCAGTCTTCCAGTGTTTGTTGCTTGGGCGTGTCGCGATAATGAATTCTGCCCTCATCGATCAGTGTGATTGGATTGTTTGCCATGCCGGGCATTTGCCCTGTGCGCTTTGCCTCTTCTGGAGTCGTTTTTATCAGTGCTTCTTCTCCGGCTTTTGTGACGACAAAACCTGGGTAGGCAGCCATATTCGCAGACTTGACCTGACCTTCAGGGGATAAACAGTACTGGATATACTTTTTAACCAGATCCTTTTTCTTTGAACCCGACACTATCGAGTAAGACTCTGTCCATTGAATACCGCCTTCCTTCGGAACAACGGATGCAACCTTGCCGCCGTCTTTTTCAACAACTGCTGTAACCCAGTCACCTATGCCGACACAGGCTAGAATTTCACCGTTTTTCAACGAAGCGAATGTGCCGCCGTAATCAAAGTAGCCTTTGACCTGCGGTTTAAGGGTTAACATTTTTTCCTGTACTGCTTTCCATCCTGACTTGTCGATATCGAAAGGACTGGGTGTTGTATTTCCATTTAACAGACTGATTTGGCCGAGGCTTGGCAAGTGCCAGTCGAAGTGTCCTACCTTACCGGCGAGTTTGGGGCTCCAGTAGGCGTCGTAGCTCATGGCTTCTTCTGCGCTCAGGGCATCTGTGTTGTAGGCAACGCCAAGGTGTCCATAGCGGCAAATAACCGAGTACATCTTGCCGTCTTTCCAGTGACCCGGAAATTGTGTGAAGTCTTCATGCAGCATGTCATCGAACGGGTAGTCTGCCGGATCCATTTCATCAACCAGATCACCACGTTCAATCAGAATGCGCGCGTATTCAGCATCCGTGTGAATCAGGTCAAATGCGTCAGGAGGAGACTGGGCCAGTGCAGCAAGCATATTGTCTCCACCGGCGTAGTACTTGGGATTAAATTTTACGTTGTTGGCTTCCTCGAATTCGGCAACCATATCGGGCTCGCCAAGGCCATACCAGGACAGAATGTTTATTTCTGTGGGTGCGGCTTTCGCGGTTCGGATATAGGGTGCGAACATGATGGCACTGCCTGCAGCACCTGCCTTTAATAGTTTGCGTCGGGTATTGCTTTGCAGTTTTGTATCTTCTGACTGACTCATCTATATAATCTCCGAAAGTGCTACAGTTGTGCAGGGCACATCATGGATAGGCAAAATAGTTACAAGGTATCGAATTACTTTTTGAAACTGCGTTAATGCGTGCGTTCATGCATCCTGTGTACAAGCTATCCGTAAATCACCCTGATGCGCAGTTGTTCGTCGCGGTTGTTAGTAATTATTAGTAACTATTAGCAGTAACAGTATTTGAACGCAGGGTGATTCGCCAGACAGCGTGGGACAAGCTACGGTTGCGAATAAGGTTTACACTGTTGGCAATAGCTTACCACTGTCAATATCGTTTGGGGTGTTGAAAATTATCTAGCGTCCTGCTGTATTTTCTGCATATGATCAACACGTTTTGCAAACGTTGATATATGTAGAAATGCCAGAGTAAAAACATATAAAAAACAATGGGTCGTAACGAATTTCGAAAGTATTTTAAAACTATGGGCCCTGCGATCTTGCCGGTTATTCATGCGCTGGATATTGATCAGGTTGCACGAAATATCGCCATCGCGACCCAGGCTGGTGCACCGGGTGTGTTCCTTATCAATCACGATTTTGAACATGACAAATTATTGCCGATCATTCGTACCATACGGCAGCGTTTTCCAGCGCTCTGGCTAGGTGTCAATTTTCTTGCGGTAACCGGCCGTGATGCGTTCCCGATACTGGGAAACCTTCAAAACGAAGGCGTGCAAATAGATGCCTACTGGGCGGATGATGCGCGAATTGATGAACGCGCAGATCAGCAAATTGAAGCCCTTGAGATAGACGAAGCCAGAAAAGAAAGTCGCTGGCAGGGTGTGTATTTCGGAGGAACAGCTTTTAAAAAGCAACGGGAAGTTGATCCAGCTGATTTCAATCAGAGCGCGTCTCTGGCGTGCAAACACATGGATGCGGTGACAACCTCAGGAGTGGCGACGGGAAAAGCTGCTGACCTTGAAAAAATTACAACGTTTCGTCGGGCTTGCGCAGATCATCCACTGGCTGTTGCTTCGGGAATCACCCCTGATAATATCCCGGACTATGCGCCGTTGCTGGATGCTATTCTGATCGCCACCGGTATTAATGAAGATGGTGATTTTTACAATATCAATCTGCAGCGATTGCAAACCGTTCTAGAGCGATCGCGTCACCTTGCGACGGACATATTTTGATGAGTACGCAAAACAAAGGCCCACGACATGATCGGTGGTATTTCCCGCTTATGGCACCCAATACCAAGGGGACAAAGTTTGCCTGGCTTGATCCTACCTCCATCTACATTAACAGCCGTGCCTTCCACGATTTACTCGATGACCTGTGTGCAGAACTGGTTGCTGAGGATATAGATGTCGTTGCCGGGCTTGATGCCATGGGTTTTGTCTTAGGAGCGGCGATTGCTGCGCGTTTGGATCGAGGTTTTCTACCTATACGCAAGGCTGGCAAGCTGTGCGTTGACACAGATAAAGTCACTTTCTCGAACTATTCCGGGCGAACCCAGGAGATGGAAATGCGTTTGCCCGCGTTTGCGACAGACACACGTGTATTGCTGGTTGATCAGTGGGTTGAAACGGGCGGCACAATGGACGGTGCGATACGCCTGGTTGAACGTCAGGAAGGTGCTGTGGCTGGGCTTGTTGCACTTGTTATCGAAGAGAACGAGCGCACTCAGGAATATCGTCAGAAGTACAACTGTGTAACAGCGATTCTGCCCGACACTGACTGGCAACAGCAGGCAAACCGGCAAACGCTGGACAGTTTTAAAAACTACAAGCCCGCACACGCATTTCCGAACGCCTAGGCCCTGAGAGCTCATTTGGAATAACGCTATGATTCAAAACCCTATCCCGTGGCCCAATGGGGCAAAAGTTGCTGTTGCCATCAGTCTGGATATGGATGCTGACAGTTTGTTACATCTCGAACATCCTAAAGATTCCAGAACCCGAATCTCGACGCTTTCCATGTTGCGTTACGGACCACAAGTTGCCATACCCCGCATTCTGGATACCTACCGGCGGCTTGAGCTGACGCAAACATTTTTTATCCCGGCATGGTGTATCGAGCAATATCCGCAAACAGTTGAGGCTATTGTCAACGACGGGCATGAGGTGGGTTTCCACGGTTACATTCATGAAGCGCCGAATGAGATGTCTCGCGATGAGGAGCACTATTGGATGCAACGTTCGATAGAAGTTATCGAAAAGCACACAGGTAAACGCCCGCGTGGAAATCGCTCGCCCTTGTACAACTATTCCGAACACACAACAGACTTGCTGATCGAGGAAAAATTCCTCTATGACAGTTCTCTTATGGGGGACGATATACCCTATATCATGAAAACTCAAAACGGCAGGATTGTAGAATTACCTTCGAGTTGGGCATTGGATGATTGGCCCCAGTACGTCCATTCGATTGATCTCGATTACATGTTCCAGATCGTGTCACCGGACCGTGCTATGGAAAGCTTTATGGCGGAATTTAATGCGATGAAAGAGGTTGGCAATGGTCTCTGGATAGCTGTATGGCACCCGTTCGTCAGCGGTCGATTGTCTCGCTGGTTACGTGTTGAGAAAATGATTCAGGAAATGCAGGAAAGCGGCGATGTCTGGTTTGCATCGCTCGAAGAAATTGCAACACATGTGAAGAGCGTAACTGACAGTGGCCAGTACCAAGCTCGGGTTGACGAGTTCCCCTATTATGAAGCGTCCCCATTGCCCGCGCCTCTACCAACAACAATGTTGCAGGACTAAAAAAGAGGTGAATATCAGATGATATACACTATTCAGCGAGTAATTCTGCAAAAGCACATTCCAACTCTTTCATCGTCTTGGCATGACGCCCGGGTGATGCAGAGCAGTGCCCCCAATCAGAATCGATGACACGTAGTTCTGCATTGCGCATCATTTCAACTTCAATCTCACAGTCTTCTGGTGGGAAGTAGAGATCTGATTTACAGGGCATCACAATAGTCCGTGCCGTGATCGTATGCATCGCATCTTTAAAGCTGCCGTTGAAATTTGAATGATTGGCGATGTCCGCTGATCGCCAAGTGTTTATTTTTGCCAACAGATCATTGGCATCCCATTGCAGGTGATCTTGTTCCCAGTCCTGAAACAACGCTTCAATATTGGAAAAACCGAGTGTCCGGTAGTGATGGTTACGAAAGAATGACTGGGAGTACGCCCAGCCACAATACACTCTTGCAAAAGCTTTAAGACCCGTGACTGGCGGTGACTGATAGTGTCCATTGTCAAAAACGCTATCTGCTTTTAGTGCTGCGGCAACACCTTGCAGAAAGACATCGTTATGCGGTGAACAACGCGCAGCGCCACAAAACGGTAATAATGAGTCAACCATTTGCGGATATCTTGCTGCAAAGTGATACGCCTGAATAGCACCCATAGACCAACCGGTAGCAAGGCGTAATCGCTTGACTCCCAGTATTTCAGTCAATAAGCGATACTGGCACTCGACATTGTCATAGATGGAAACGGCAGGATATCCACTGGCGGATTGTTTGCCGGTAGTGTTGCTGGGTGATGACGACAATCCGTTGCCAAACAGGTTAGGAACTACAACAAAATAGCGATTCGTATCTATCGCTCGACCAGGACCGAAGAATGCCTCGTTATTACTATGTTTGCCTGTGTAGTAGGTTGGGATCAGGATTGCATTATCAGCTGATTCATTAAGATTACCGTAGCTTGCATAACAGAGTCGAGCATCGTTAAGCTGTTGGCCACTTTGCAAGTCAATGTCGCCTGCAAAAAAAACTTCGCTGTTCATAACCATCGTTTTTCCCGGACGATGGGTTCTAGTAAAACTTCATGTATCTCTCTACCTCCCAGTCAGATACATGATTGATGTAACTTTCCCATTCATCACGCTTGAACTCAAGATAGGTTTTTTTCATTAATTTGCCAAATACCTGTTCGGATAACGGATCTTTGTCAAACGCATCGAGTGCCTCCTCAAGTGTACGAGGAAGGTAGCTGACTTTTAGTTTGGCAAGTTGTTGGGGCGTTTTTAAATACATGTTTTCTGTATGCGGTGCACCGGGATCAATTTTTTCACGAATACCTTCAAGTCCCGCCGCTAATACTAATGCCCCACCCAGATACGGGTTATTTGAAATGTCGGCCGCGCGCAATTCGACTCGTCCACCACCGAGTGGTACTCGTACCGCATTGGTACGATTGTTATTACCAAAACAAGCAAATACTGGCGCCCAGGTAAAGCCCGACATACTGCCTTCCTTTATTAAACGCTTATAGCTGTTCACAGTGGGTGTGACTACAGCACAGAGTGCTGGCAGATGTTTTAATATACCGCCAATAAAGTAATAACCAATTTCAGAGAGATCGCACCCGCGAGGATCCTTCGAAGATTCAAACAGATTTTTCCCGGTTTTTAGACTTGCAAGAGACATGTTGTAGTGCGCACCACTACCGGCTCGATCTGCAAACGGTTTCGGCATAAACGAAGCGAAACAGCCATGTTGGTTCGCTACTTCATTCACTAAAAGGCGAAAAAATGCAAAACGATCTGCCATTTCCAGTCCTTCAAAATAATTGAAGTCAATTTCATATTGACCATTGCCATCTTCATGGTCGAACGAGTACACATCGAATCCTGCCTGCTGCAAGTTACTTACAATACTATCTAAAACAGTGAGGCTGTCGAGCGTGCTGCGTACATCGTAAGCAGGCTTGGCTAGATTATCTCTTTGGCCAATAGGCACCACTTTGCCTGCTTCATCTTCCCGCAGTAAAAAGAGTTCTGGTTCAATGCCGAAATTAAACTGATAACCCATCTCCCTGGCTTCATCTAGAACATTTTTAAAAATTTGCCGTGAACAAGGTTCAAATACCTCGCCTTCACAGTAAAGATCGCTGGCAAACCAGGCGACATCGGGTTGCCATGGGCAGACAATGACACTGTCTGGGTCCGGGTGTGGTGACACTTCTTCGTCACTTATATCTTGTGGCACACCGTCAAGTGCTGCACCGGTACAAAGTTCGGAGCCACCCATCATTCGTTCCAGGTGTGATATGGGAACCATCTTGGATTTACAAACGCCATGGACATCGACATAGGATGCCAGTGCGTACTTTACGCCCTCTGATTGCAGTCGCTTCTGAATGGCTTTTGCAGAATCGGCTTTTTTGGCGCGTGTCTTTTTCTTTGCCGCCATGCTACTTTCTCCAAATGATTTAGTGCAGTATCAGCAATTTTCCGAGACTAATCCAGCGATATTTGATTTGGAGAGTTAAGTACTAAAGATGACAGAAGAGTGAGTATCATTTCTTATAAGGACATCAGATTTTCCAATTGCCAGACTATGCAGCGTCAAGATGTTTGATAGGCTGTGTCTCAAAGGAATTATCGGATTGTTCAGTTTTATCAATGATTTGATCAATTGTTGAAATTTGAACAAATGAACATGGCTTTAGGTTCTCCGGCGTTGCTTTCCAAGGCCATGCCTTGATGCCTTGTTTTAGAAGTTCGGGTGATAATCCGTATTCGATCTGCTGATTCTCAGATAGAGTACGAAGATAGTGCAGTGTTTTTCGATTAGCTTGATCTTCGAATATTCCGATAAACCTTGAAATGAAATTCATAGTGATGGTCCTTATTTTTTAGGTACAGATTTGAAGTAATGGGTTGAGAAAAAATTTCGAATTAATGTGATTTTCAAAACTGTTTTCTAAGATGAGAAAATAGTCGCTGCAGCGATGTTTCTACAAGCAATATTAAATTGGTCGTCAACAAAGAAATTCTAATGATATGAACAGATAGTGTTACGATCCGATGAAATTGAGTGACATTGCACTACATAAAAGTAATCTTTATTGCCTTGCAGTATTTGTAAACGTTTGAAGTAAAAAATGGGAACTGTTAATAGAATGACCGGAGCACCTGAATGCAAGATCTGACACCAGCAAGAGACAGTCTTGATCCTATTGAAATCGCCTCTCGTGACGAAATCAGTGCTTTGCAGCTCAAACGTCTTAAGTGGTCACTTTCTCATGCCTATGAAAATGTGCCTTATTACAGACAAAGTTTTGAAGCAGCTGGTGTGCATCCTGATGATTTGCAGCACCTCGACGATCTGAGCCGCTTTCCTTTTACTGCCAAACAAAATTTGCGTGATAACTATCCTTTCGGATTGTTTGCTGTGCCGCGTGAACAGGTGGTCAGGATTCATGCTTCATCAGGCACGACAGGTAAACCAACTGTTGTTGGGTACACACAACGCGACATAGACACCTGGGCTGCTATGGTGGCACGCAGTCTCAGAGCATCCGGTACACGCCCTGGTGATGTGGTACATATTGCTTATGGCTATGGTTTATTTACTGGTGGTTTAGGTGCTCACTACGGTGCGGAAAAACTTGGCTGCACAGTTATACCGGTTTCAGGCGGAATGACTGAGCGACAAGTTACTTTAATAGAGGATTTCAAGGCCACAACAATAATGGTCACACCTTCCTATGCGTTGTCCATACTTGACGCGTATCGTGCCGCGGGTTTTGATCCTCGCGAGAGTCCGCTGCAGGTTGGTATTTTTGGGGCAGAGCCCTGGACCAATGCCATGCGTGAGGAAATTGAACAATCCTTTGATATGCATGCGGTCGATATTTATGGTTTATCAGAAGTCATTGGACCGGGTGTTGCCAATGAGTGCGTTGAAACCAAAGATGGTCCGGTCATTTGGGAAGATCACTTCTACCCTGAAGTCATTGATCCCGATACCGGCAACGTGTTGCCAGAAGGTGAAGAGGGTGAGTTGGTATTCACCTCGTTGACCAAAGAGGCATTTCCGGTGATTCGTTATCGCACGCGCGATTTAACGCGGCTCTTGCCAGGCACAGCCAGGTCTATGCGACGCATGGCGAAAATCACCGGCAGATCAGATGACATGATGATACTCAGAGGAGTGAATGTCTTCCCGTCTCAAATTGAAGAGCAGTTAATGCGTGTTCCGGCTTTGGCGCCACATTTTCAAATCGAGTTGACTAGCGAAAGTCGTCTTGATGAGATGAGTGTAAAGGTAGAGCCCGTATCTGCTGATCTTTCTGAAGAGCAGAAACTGCAGGCTGCCAATACTCTTCGCGAGTCTATAAAAAGTGTGGTGGGAATAAATACACGGGTGGACATGTGTCCACCCGGTGGTGTGCCTCGTAGTCAGGGCAAGGCGGTTAGAATTGTGGATAACCGCGAGAGATAAAAGCCAACACTAAGAATAAGACGGCGATTCAAATGCTCTGTCTTGCTCCCCTTCGACAATGGGCTTGATATAAATTTCAACCCTGCGATTGGCACGACGCCCATCTACTGTGTCGTTAGTCTCGCGAGGCTCGTATTCACCTCGACCCTCTACATTAAAACGGCGTCTGTCTATACCGGACTTGTTAATATAGCCAGCCACTGATACGGCCCGCTTTCGTGAGAGTCGGTCGTTAAGCTCATTTGTGCCAGTACTGTCTGTATGTCCGATGACATGAAGAGCGGTTTTTTCATACTCTTGCATCAATGATGAGAGCCTGTTCAATGCAGGTAGAAATCCTGGGTTAAGTTCGGCGCTGTTTATTTCAAACGATGCCTGGCTGCTCAGACTGACACGCAAAGTTTCATCCTGTAATCGTTGTATTTCAATTTCATCTGCTGCGATTTCAGCAGCCAGCGCCTCTTCAATTTCGCGTTGTTGTTGATCCATGTAGTTACCAACAGCACTACCGACCAATGCACCGGCAATGGCACCAAAAATCGCACCCTTGTCATCGTTGGCCACATTTCCTGCAGCCGCACCTGCTACTGCACCTATGAGCGCGCCACTTTTGGCTTTGGAATCACTTAAGCTTGCACAGCCACTGATAGTAATTGTCATACAGGTTGCCAGTACGGCAGCACCAACACGTGATCGGTGAAGTTTGGCTTTGCTTGCGTTATTTTTTGATATTTCCTTTTGCATGTTAGTGATGTGTCTCCAGTTTTCTATTTAAAGCTTTTATTAGCAACTTCAAAAACAACTGGGCTAACAACTGCGTCAGCTGCTTTACAGATATTTAAGTGTGCATTGCTATATAGGTATTCTGACAGTCTGTATCTGAACTCATACTGAATTTAGATGTTACCAACTGTTTCTATAGTTGCGAAATCAATTAGAGTGCGGTTTGTTGGCCGAATATCTGATAAATCATTTCTATTATGTCACCTGTAAAATCTGAATCTATCCATCGCATTACGGCTACCAAATTGTTTTCAGGGTCGTGCATGACCAACTGCCCACCGATGCCCATAGCGAAAAAACACGATTCCGGTACATTTGCTGAGATACAGTGGCCGGTGTTCAACCAGGTAAATAATCCATAAAAAGGTGCGATACTACAGGGTGTGCGCATCTGTTGTACCCAACCATCGGGTAGCAGTCTTGTCGGTTGTTCTTGTGAATTGCTTGGTTTTTTCGCCTTTACTTTCAGCGTGCCTTCACTTAAAAGTAACTCGGCAATAGCGGCCTGATGATCAACACATATCACCATGCCACCACCCCAATGCCCACCACCCGGTACGCTTTGCATAGGTGGCTTGCCTTCGGATGTGATCCAGCTGTTTTTGTATCCATACCACTGCCACTGTCCAATCGCGGGAGCGATTTCATCACCTACAGGTTCGGGTGCGCGTGCGTTGATTCCCAATGGTTGCATAATGAGTTCATCGAATAGCTCGGGCAGTGGCTTACCGAACAATTCCATCAAGGCCAGTGAGAACTGGTTGATTCTGACATCGTTGTATTCCCAATAGGTGCCGGGAGATTGCAGTTCTCTTTGTTGTCCTTTAGCCGGTTTGTTTTTTTGTGCAATGTTGTTTTGGGATGTTGATTGAGAATCCGCTTTTGATTGTATGGCGACATCACGAAAATGATCGACTTGATCGGGTATCCCGAAACACTCCCCTTGCCATTCGCTGCAGAATTGCAATAGATGCAGCCAGCTAATATGTTTGTTGTGATCATCTGCAAAGCTATTCATTGAACTACCATGTCTTTGCAGTGTTGTGTTGACAGACTCGTCCAGGCTCTTGATCAGGTTCTGATCCACGGCGATACCCGCCAGCATTGCAAGATAGGTTTTGGTAACGCTGAATGTCATATCAGGGCGTTGCGTGTCTCCCCACTGGCAAAGGGTACGGCCCTGATAACGAATCGTTCCCGCAGTATCACCACGCGCGAATACAGGCCCCAACAGACGGTTGTAGGGCGGAGTATCATCAAGATGTATACCCCAGCCGGATTCTGCGTCTGCCTCAGCCGGATCGTTGATCCAGTCACAGCTATGTGCTGCTATAAAGTTGATCAATTTATCCCAGTCGCTCATAGGGTCTCTCGTAAATAATTTGCCGACGATACCTATTATCTGCAATCATGCCTGCATTGTTAAACTCTTTGATGAAAAGTTCACAGACTATGCAAGCGGATAACGGTTATGAGTAGTGATTCAGTGCGGATCGGTGTAGACATCGGTGGTACGTTTACCGATGTGGTGCTCGAGACCGCAGAAGGGGATCGTTACTCCACCAAGGTGCTGACAACCTACAATGCACCGGAAGATGCCATACTTGACGGCCTTGCCGATGTTTGCCACAAGGCCTCGAAAGATCCGTCGGTAGCTGCCCAAATCGTCCATGGTACAACCCTCGCGACCAATGCATTGATAGAGCGTCGCGGTGCAAAAACTGCTTTGATCACAACACAGGGTTTTCGTGATGTGATTGAGATGCGTACTGAAAGTCGATTCGAACAATATGATCTAAATCTTGTGCTGCCAGATCCTTTGTTGCCAAGACAGCGACGTTATACCCTTGAAGAGCGAGTCGCGGCTAATGGCGATGTGCTTATACCATTGCAGCGATCCGCTATTGAAGCCCTGGCAGATGAGTTGGCAGGTGCTGGCTATGAAAGTATTGCGGTGGGCCTGCTGCATTCCTACGCCAATCCGGCGCATGAGCGACTGGTGCGGGATGTTCTCGCTGAGCGTTTACCTGATGTGCTGGTGTCACTGTCTTCTGATGTGTCTCCCCAGATGCGTGAATACGAGCGTTTTAATACAACCATCGCCAATGCCTATATTCAGCCCTTGATGAAAACCTATCTGGATCGTTTACTAGGGCGATTGCAGCAGGCGGGTTTCGATTGCCCGGTATTTCTCATGCATTCCGGCGGCGGGATTATTTCAATAACAGATGCGGCAGCTTTCCCCGTGCGTTTGGTTGAAAGTGGTCCTGCCGGAGGTGCTGTATTTGCTGCAGACATCGCAGCACGGCATGGGTTGGAGAAGGTCTTGAGTTTTGATATGGGCGGTACAACGGCGAAGATCTGTCTGATCAGAGACTACACACCAAAAACGGCACGGGTCTTTGAAGTTGCTCGCTCCTACCGCTTTAAAAAAGGTTCAGGCATGCCTGTGTCCATTCCAGTTATCGATATGGTGGAAATTGGTGCCGGAGGTGGTTCCATTGCGCATGTGGATTCGATGCGACAAATACGGGTTGGACCTGAAAGTGCCGGTTCCGAACCGGGACCTGCCTGTTATGGCGCGGGTGGTGTGCGCCCGGCGGTTACCGATGCAGATTTGGTACTGGGGAAGCTTGATGCAGATAACTTCGCTGGTGGTTCGATCAAATTACATCTTGATAAATCTGCACTGGCACTGCAATCGTCATTGGGCGAAAAGCTCGATATGGATGCTGAAACAGCAGCCTTCGGTGTTGCTGAAGTCGTTGATGAAAACATGGCCAATGCGGCGCGTGTTCATGCAGTTGAAAATGGTGAAGATTTGTCTGAATACACCATGATTGCGTTTGGTGGCGCAGCCCCCTTGCATGCCGGGCGCTTGTGCGAGAAGTTGGGTATCGATCGTTTACTGGTGCCACCCGGTGCAGGCGTTGGATCGGCTATCGGATTTTTGCGTGCACCTTTTAGCTTCGAGGCAACTCGCAGTATATACATGCGCTTGTCAGAGTTCGACGCTGACCGCGCCGCTGGACTCTTCCGAGAACTTGAATCCGAAGCTTCAGGCTTTGTCCGTTCCTGTGATGCAACTGCCGAGATATTGGCTGAATATAAAGTCTATATGCGTTACTCAGGTCAGGGTTGGGAGATTCCAGTGACGCTGACTGTTGCTGACGCAACCACAGCCAATGAACAGAGGTTCAAAGAGCTGTTTATAAAAAATTATGTTGCTCTGTTTGGGCGTGCTGTTGAAGGTTTGGATATAGAAATTACTGTCTGGGCAGTCAATGCAACAACGCCGCCCCAGGAGCGCAAGCCAGTGGCAGCTGTTAAAGCCACAGGCAGTGCACAAGCCGACGGCGAGCGCGATTTGTTTGACCCGGCGCTAGGCAAGGCAGTGACAGGTCCTGTAATCGATAGAGAATCGTTGACGTCTGGTCAAACTATCGCAGGGCCTGCGGTGATTGTCGAAGATGAAACAACGATCATTCTACCGAGCAGTCGAAAGGGAATTAGCACTGCTGATGGTTGTATAGACATCAACATTGCCAAATAAAGAGACGCACAGACTATGGCAAGTACGATATCCAATCAGGTTATGTGGAACCGTCTGATATCAGTGGTTGAAGAGCAGGCGCAGGCACTTATAAGAACTGCATTTTCGACGTCTGTGCGTGAGGCGGGTGATCTATCTGCAGGCGTATATGATCTCGAAGGTCGTATGCTTGCGCAGGCAGTAACCGGAACGCCCGGCCATGTGAATGCGATGGCTGATGCCGTCGCACATTTTATCCGGGAGATCGGGCGTGAAAATATTTTCGAACAGGACGTCTACATCACCAATGATCCCTGGAAAGGAACAGGTCACAGACATGACATTACTATAGTGTCTCCAGCGTTTCATCTTGGCGAACATGTTGGTTTCTTTGCTTGCACAGCGCACGTCACCGATATTGGCGGGCGTGGTTTTGGTGCTGATGCCAATAGCGTTTTTGAAGAGGGGCTTGGCATACCGATCATGAAATTTGCCGAGCGTGGCGATGTCGATCAGACATTGGTCAGAATGATTCGTGAAAATGTACGCGAGCCTGATCAGCTAGTAGGAGATGTTTATGCGCTGGCGACTTGTAACGAAGTTGGTCAGCGGCGCCTTGTTGAAATGATGACAGAGTTTGGTCTAACTGATCTTGCTGAAGTGGCTGAATTTATTCTGGATAATTCTCGCCGGGCAACGATCGAAGCGATACAGGCTTTATCGGGAGGTTCCGCTACAGGTGAGATGACCATCGACGGATTTGAAACGCCAATCACACTCAAGGTCAAACTGGATATAGAAGACGAACGAATTCTGTGTGATTTTGATGGCAGTTCGAAGCTTGATAAAAAAGGTATAAACGTACCTCTGGTCTACACCAAAGCCTATGCCTGCTACGCATTGAAGTGTGCAATCGCACCAGAAATTCCTAACAATGCCGCATCATTGGCTCCGTTTGAAATATCTGCACCCGAGGGCAGTATTGTTAATGCGCCACCGCCTGCGCCCGTAGCGTTGCGACACATCATTGGCCATATGGTGCCCGATACAGTTTACGATGCACTGGATAAAATTCTTCCCGGTACAGTACCCGCTGAAGGTGCTGGTAGTTTGTGTAACTTTCAGGTTTCACTACGTCCTCGTACCGATGAAGCAGCGCCTGAACATGCACGCCGTTCAGAAGTGTTGGCGTTTAACTCAGGTGGTTCGGGTGCACGCCCTGAATTAGATGGTATGAGTGCAACAGCCTTTCCGTCTGGCGTCATGACAATGCCGGCCGAAGCGACTGAACATGCGGGACCGGTCATTATCTGGCGTAAGGAATTACGCCCTGATTCCGGCGGTGCAGGCAAACAGCGTGGTGGTCTGGGACAACACATGGAGGTTGGAGCCACTGACGGTCATGAATTTGATTTCTCTGCGATGCTCGATCGCGTTGATCATCCTGCGCGTGGCAGGCGTGGTGGTCTTGAGGGCCATCCAACAACGATAGCGCGATCAGATGGCGAGGCGATGCAGGGAAAGGGAAAACAATTTGTACCGCACGGTGAAAAGGTCATTATGGGTTTTCCAGGTGGCGCAGGTTATGGTGATCCGGCATCACGTGATCGTGATGCAGTACGCCGAGATTTATTACAGGGCTACATATCCGTTGATGTTGCGCGAGATATTTATGGTCTATCCGCGTCTGACATTGAAAATGTTCTGCAGATGCAAAAAACAGGTGAGGTAATGAACTGATGAAACTCGAAGAAAACACATTCAAGAGTGGATTGAAGAAGGGCAGTAAACAAAACCAGGTCGGTTTATGGATCAGTATGTGTCAGGGGATGGCGGCAGAGGCGATTGGCTGGGCGGGGTTCGACTGGGCACTGATCGATATGGAACACGCGCCGAATGATTTATCCATTGTCACGTCACAGTTGCAAGCACTTGCGTCAACCGGTACGCCTGCATTAGTGCGCCCACCGTGGAACGAGCCGGTCATCGTTAAACGTTTGTTGGATATAGGTGCACGTTCATTGTTATTTCCGATGGTACAAACACCAGAGGAGGCTGCCCAAGCGGTTGCCGCCTGTCGGTATCCACCTAAAGGTATACGTGGTGTTGCCGGTACGATGCGAGCTAATCGATTCGGTCGTTATTCAGATTACTTCGAACGTATCGATGATGAAATTGCTGTATTGGTACAGGTAGAGACTGTCTCAGCTGTTGCCAGCGCCAGTGAGATAGCTGCGGTTGATGGTGTGGATGGAATTTTCTTTGGGCCTGCAGATATCGGTGCTGATCTCGGCAAGCTCGGTAAACCGATGGATCCTGCTGTGTGGGAACTGGTTGAGCCTGTTGCTAAAAAGCTAATCGCAGATGGCGTTGCAGTCGGCACACTGGTGTCGGACTCAACATTTGCCACACAACTTTTAAAAGACGGTTACAACTTTGTCGCCTGTGGTACTGATATGGGACTGTTAAATAAGAGTGCGGATAATTTGCTGGCGGATATGAGGGATAAGCTTTCTTGAATACCAAATAACTTATCCCTAAAAGGCGACGTGAGCAGGAGGGGAGAGAAATTCGGTAGTAAAATGCAGTATTTCGTAGCCTAATACATTGACCTGGTACGGACAATGTATATATATTTGTATATACAAAAGGATTTGTGAGCTTGTACGAATGGGATAATCGCAAGGATGCCGATAATCTGATCAAGCATGGTTTGAGCTTTTCAGATGTAGAAAGTGTGTTTGAGGGTGACACATTAACTTTCGAGGACACTCGGTTTGATTACGGTGAGCCGCGATTTATAACATTCGGTTTGTTGGTCAATCGCCTAGTGGTAATTGCTCATACATCTCGGGACAACAAGATTCGAATTATTTCAATGAGAAAGGGAAACAAGCGTGAGCAGGAAATCTATAAAAAGCGACTTAAAACGAATTGATGCGACGGATGATAAGGATATCGATTACAGCGATATTCCTGAATTTGATGAAGAGTTCCTACAGGCAGTTGAGGCTAAAATATCTACTGGAAAAAAACAGATCGCGCTTAGGGTAGATACCGATGTCTTGGAATGGATGAAATCGCAAGGGAAAGGTTACCAAAGCCGAATCAATGCAGTTTTGCGTGCGTATTACGAAGCCCATAAAGATCGCCCCGGAAATTAGAAGTATTTTAATTTTAATCGCTTAAATAGTTATCAGCAAAATTCACCAATAAAATTCACCAGTAACTACGCGAACTTGCGAACACATTCGTAACATCAATCAGGTTCGAATCTCTCGGCGCATTTCCAATTGCGCGCTTTTGTCTGAAGGCTGATTCAGCCAACTGATCAGTTTGTTCTTCACTAAAACCTAACTCAGCTAATCCACTTGGTCCTGCAGTGGTTTTCATTAACGAGATCAAGCGCTCAGCCAGTACCTCACCACTTTCCTTTGGTGTTGCGTCAGTGGTTTTATGATCAAGGAAGGATGCGGCTTCTAAATGTCGTTCCGGTGTGGCCTCTGCTGTATAACGAAACACGGATGGTGCTAATACCATGA
>CAYPMR010000054.1:0-28168 GCA_964411665.1 uncultured Granulosicoccaceae bacterium
CCTGTATTGACACGCTACATGGGACGCCGCCGAAGCTGGTTACTGCTCTCGCAACTGGCAGTTATTTGTGCGATCGCAACGATGGCAATGATTGATCCGGCAACGGGTGAGTCAAGTCTTGTTTTTATGGCACTGGCAGCGGTGGCTTTGGGGTTTTCATCAGCTACCCAGGATATCGTTATCGACGCCTTTCGGATCGAGTCGGCAGGACGTGAGCTGCAGGCGCTAATGTCGTCAACCTATGTCGCCGGTTACCGAATTGGCATGCTGGTGGCAGGAGCTGGCGCCCTGTACCTGGCAGCTCAATTGGGCAGCATCCAGGGTTCTTACAGCTACAGTGCCTGGCAGGCTACCTATCTGATCATGGCGAGTGTCATGTTGATCGGTGTAGTAACGACATTGATCGTCTCTGAACCACCGAACTACCGTGCTGATCAAAATCAATACACAACGGGTGATTATCTGCGATTCTTTCTATTGTTTCTGGCTGCGGCTTGTGTGTTTGTGTTTTGTTTCAGGATTACGGCGGGCTTTAGATCTGTGCCTCGCGAGCTGCTCGATGTGTTACTGGGCAACACCCGTTTAGCGTCAGTCATAGTTGAGTCCTGTCGTTTGCTTTTTTCAGTAACGATGGTTTGGCTGTTTGCAAAAACAGCAGTCAACATGGGCTTCGTCAGTCAGGTTATGGTTAGTGAGTCCTATGTCGCGCCAGTAGCAGATTTTTTCAAACGGTTTGGTCGAGGTGCAGTGTTACTGCTGGCCATTATTGGCTTGTATCGTATGTCGGATATTGTTCTGGGTGTAGTTGCCAATCTTTTTTATCTGGACACGGGGTTTAGCAAAGAGCAAATTGCTGTAGTTGCCAAGACATTCGGGTTGTTTGCCACCATAGGTGGAGGCTTTGTTGGTGGGTTATTAGCATTGCGTTTCGGTGTTATCAAAATTTTATGGTTGGGCGCGGCATTGTCAGCAGTTACCAATTTGCTGTTTGTCTTACTGGCGAAACTCGGTGCTAACATAGTGATGTTGTACGTGGTTATTTTTGCCGACAACATGGCTGCAGGGCTTGCTACAGCTGCCTTTATAGCTTTTTTATCAAGCTTGACCAATATTTCATTCACCGCGGTGCAATATGCAATATTTAGCTCTGTGATGACACTCTTGCCAAAAATATTCGGTGGATATTCTGGCTCAATGGTTGAGTCAATGGGCTATGTAAATTTCTTTATTCTTACCGCACTCTTAACATTGCCTGTTCTGCTACTGATTCCATTTGCTGTCCGATTTTTTGACGAGAAGATTCGAACATAATCTGAAAAGCACAGACTCTTTGCATTGGTACTATTCACACATGATTATCGATTGCCACGGACATTACACGACAGAGCCAGGCCCGTTAAAGGATTTTCGACAAGCTCAGCTTGCGTGGTTTGAAAACCCTGGCAGTTCCAAACCGGCTATGGGAAAAGTCAGTGATGACGACATAAGAGAAAGTATTGAATCGAATCAGTTACGTGCGCTTAAAGAACGCGGTGCAGATATGACGATATTTTCACCACGTGCATCCGGGATGGCTCATCACCTGGGGGATGAATTTGTATCTTCGACCTGGACAACTCTGTGCAACGATATGATCAAGCGGGTTGTGGATTTGTTTCCCGACAATTTTATCGGTGTTTGTCAATTGCCCCAATCACCCGGTGTCCCCATCGCCAATTCAGTTTCGGAACTTGAACGTTGCATCAACGAGCTGGGTTTCGTTGGCTGTAATCTCAACCCGGATCCCTCAGGTGGACATTGGCAGGGACTCCCCCTGACAGATCGCAGCTGGTATCCATTTTATGAAAAGATGGTCGAGCTCAATGTTCCGGCGATGATTCACGTATCCGGTTCCTGTAATCCAAATTTTCATGCCACCGGTGCTCATTATATTGCGGCAGACACCACAGCATTTATGCAACTGTTGCAGGGCGATTTGTTTAAAGATTTTCCGGATCTGAAATTAATTATTCCGCACGGTGGTGGTGCTGTTCCTTATCACTGGGGACGTTATCGCGGTCTTGCCGATATGCTGGAAAAACCGAATCTCAAGCAGCACCTTATGAAAAATGTATTTTTCGACACCTGTGTTTATCATCAGGCGGGTATTGATTGCCTGTTTCGCGTGATCGATATTGAAAATATTCTATTCGCATCAGAAATGTTTGGTGCAGTCAAAGGCATTGATCCGGAAACCGGGTTTTATTTCGACGATACTAAACGTTATATTGATGCCCTTGATTTGTCGCCAACAGATAAAGAAAAGGTGTTTTCAGGAAATGCCCGTCGTGTTTATCCGCGTCTGGATAAAGTACTGTGTGCTAGGGGTTTATGATCCAGTGACTTGTCGATTGTGGAACACCGTTAATCATGTCTGATGATGCTTTGAATTCGGGTGATGCCTCGGAATCTCGCCGTGTACGTTCCAGGTCTCGCAGACGTCGAGAGTCCAAATCATCCAACGCTGTTCTCGGCTCAGGTATTGTACAAAAGCCGTTTCAGCGTTTTCGTTACAACACACCGCCTGTTGACTTTATCAGTAGCGACGAGCTCGAATCGATTCATCTGGAGTCATTGCGCGTACTTGCCGAGCTTGGCATTCGTGTGCTGCATGATGAGGCACGCTCCATCATGCGCTCGGCCGGAGCACAAGTTGACGACGCGTCCCAGATGGTGACATTCGATTCGGCACTGATCGAGTCGCTGGTATCACTTGCCCCGGAAAAATTTTTACTGCATGCACGCAATCCTGAGCATACGGTTTCACTCGGTGGAGACGAAGCTGTGTTCGCTATGATGGCGAGTGCTCCCAATGCCAGCTGTCTTGATCACGGCAGGCGAACGGGTAATCAAAAGGACTACCAGAATTTTTTGCGCCTCTCACAGATGCACAGCGTTTTGCAAATCAACGGTGGTTACCCTGTAGAACCTGTTGACCTGCACGCCAGTACTCGTCATCTGGACTGTATACGCGACCTATTACGCCTGACAGACAAGGGACTTGGCATCTATTCGCTAGGTAGTGAACGTAATCGCGATGGCATAGAGATGGTGCGAATAGCTCGCGGCCTGACGGCGGAGGAGATGCTAGAGCAACCCTCGGTATTTACCGTTATCAACACCAATTCCCCATTGCAACTGGATATCCCCATGATGCAGGGCATTATTGAAATGGCAAGAGCCGGACAAGTGTCTGTGATAACGCCTTTTACGCTGTCAGGTGCCATGGCGCCAGTGACTATTGCCGGAGCCCTGGTCCAGCAAAATGCTGAAGCGTTGGCGGGAATTGCCTTTGCGCAGATGGTCAGGCCTGGTGCGCCTGTAATGTATGGTGGGTTTACCTCCAATGTAGACATGAAATCTGGCTCACCTGCCTTTGGCACACCGGAGTACATGAAAGCCCAGCTTGTGGGTGGGCAGCTAGCCAGACGTTATAAAATCCCGTATCGCAGTTCCAATGTTTGTGCAGCGAATACGGTTGATGCACAAGCAGCTTACGAATCGGTTTTTTCATTGTGGGGATTCGTTAACAGTCATGCAAATATGATGATGCATGGCGCAGGCTGGCTGGAAGGAGGGCTGTGCTGTTCGTTCGAGAAAACTATTCTGGATATCGACCTTCTACAAATGGTTGCTGAATTTCTGCAACCTCTGGATTGCAGTCATGATGCACTTGCGTTTGATGCCATTGCTGATGTCGGGCCGGCAGGTCATTTTTTCGCAACTGATCATACGCAAAGTCGTTACAGAGATGCTTTCTATTCGCCGGTACTCAGTGATTGGCGTAACTATGAGAGCTGGGAAGAAGCCGGTCGCCCGGACGCTATGAAAAAAGCCAACAGTGTCTGGAAACAACGATTGGCTGCCTATGAACAACCACCGATTGATGCCGCAATAGCTGAAGAGCTGGATGCCTTCGTTGAGTGTCGAAAGTCTGAAGGTGGCGTTGCTACGGATTTTTAAAAATCAAGAGTACCAATCTGCACACACGCGCTCTATGATTTCCGGTTTAAGGTATTGTTCAACACGTCCGCGTACGTGCGCAATCAGATCATCATCGGTATTCTCAGCAGACCAGTCTTCCGTATCGCTTGCCTTGTGCTTTGAAAGTTTCAGGTCCTGATTACTTTCCACAGACCATTTTGCGCACCAGGTAATTGACCACAACCACATAAGCCTGCGCATGGGCATTAGAAAGGGTTGCCATTTTTCGGCTAATGACTGCGGCATGGCTTGCATCCATGCTGCATAGAAAGCCTTGATTTCATCTGGCGAGAGTTCAGAGTAGCTTGCAACATCCCAGGTGGTAGATGTGTACAGGCTTGCATGCGCAAGATCAAAACCTGCACCGCTGTAGCGACCCTTCTCAAGGTCAACCAGATAAGCACGATTGTCCTTGTTTACGATAAAGTTACCGGGGTGCGCATCAAACGATACCAGTGTCACCGGTGACACTGGCAGATTGGCAATACTATCCTTTGCTGCCTTTATTTCCCTGTTGATCAGTTTGACTGTCTCGCTGGATAAATTAGCTTGAGGAATGAACTGTGCCTGGCCGAGTACTTCTTCTAGCGTTGCTGACATTGGGTCTTTCTGATCAATCAAAGGTGCACGTTGAGCTGTCGGGATAAGGGGCAGAGCATGAATCGCAGCCAGTGTCTGTGCTACCAGATGCATATCCTTTGGTGGTTGCAATGGATGTCCCTTGATGTAGTCAACTAGTAAAGCGCCCATCGGAATGTCGGCACAGGGCTCTATCTGTGCGTGACAGGTTGGTGTATGACCACTGGCACTCATACGCTCGAAACAGGTAGCCTGATAATTCAAGTTATGCGCTGCATCCAACTGCATCTGACTTTGCCGGGGTACGCGCAGTAACCAGTCAGTACCCTCGACGACGATATGATCGTGTGCAAGACCGGTTGTAGGTAACACGTGCAAAGCATCCAGTGATACATCTGCGTAGCAGGCGATAGCGTCGCGTAATTTCGGTAGTTGCTGTTCGAGAGGAGTCATGGGACAGATGGAATTGTTATTGTAATAACCTATCTGAAAATCAATGCTTGTTTACACTATTTTCTAATAGTGGCGACGCAGTGTGTTTGAGCCTACGCCAAGCATAAACAAAGCGACAAAAAAAATATTTTTTACGCTGCGGCGATAGTAGCCACTGCGCTGGTAGCGCTCAGCTGAGGTGCGTAATGGTAACGCTATTTGACGCAAGCGATTTTTTCCGAGGCGTCGGACCAGTTGTACATCTTCCATCAGTGGTATGTCAGGTACGCCACCGCATGCCTCGAGTAATTGTTGCGATATCAGTAAACCCTGGTCACCGTAGGGCATACCCAGTGCTCGACAGCGCCAGTTGGCCAGACGCTCGATAAAGCGTGCAGTCCTGTCGTCAGTATCCAGTTCAAAGCGAAAATAGGCTGCGCATTGTGATAAGTGTGGATTGTTCATATGAGCATGAACAGCCTCTTCCCAACCTTCGGGTAGTTGAGAGTCAGCGTGTAATAATAAATACCATTCGCTTGTCAGCTCTTGTACACCTGAGCGCATTTGGCCGCCACGACTTTGGGTTCCAACACTGAGTACTGGAATGTTGTGACGTGCTGCAATGTCTGTTGTGCTATCGCCAGACTCGGCGTCGACAACCAGTATCTTTGCTGGTAGTGATGTGTCAGACAATTTAATCAGCAGTGGCTCAAGCACACTGGCGGCGTTATAAGTCGGGATAACAATCCCCAGTGAAGTCAGCGAACCTGGTGGCTTCAGTGATACTTTCGAAGCCACTAAGCCGTGTGTTTCACCTATTGCCTCGTTTGTTGAGACATATGCCGGGTTGTAATCAATGTTCAAGAGTTGAAAATGACTACAGGCCAACCAGAGGAACTTTAAGCACTGGGTTTCCAGCTTCGTCACGAGGAATGATGCCAGCTCGCATATTGACTTGTAGAGACGGGATAATCAGCTTGGGCGCGTTAAGTTCTTTGTCTCGTTCTTCACGCAATTTGACAAATTCCTCCTCGGTTACGCCATCGTGTATATGAATATTGTGCTCACGCTCTTCCTGCACAGTAGACTCCCAACGTATGTCGCGACCACCTTTGCCGTAGTCGTGACACATAAAGAGACGTGTTTGTTCAGGCAGTTGCAACACCCGCTTCATGGAATAATAAAGTTCCCGCGCATTACCACCCGGGAAATCAGCGCGGCCACTACCGCTATCGGGCATAAACAAGGTGTCACCGACAAAGGCACAGTTACCTATAACATGTGTTGTGCACGCAGGTGTGTGCCCTGGTGTTTGCATGACATGCGCTGTCAGGTTGCCGATACTGTAACTGTCGCCATCTGCAAATAACTGATCGAACTGCGATCCGTCACGTTCGAATTCAGTGCCTTCGTTGAAAATCTTGCCGAAAGTCTGCTGTACTTCGGTAATTTTCTCGCAGATGCCAAGTTTGCCACCGAGTTGTTGCTGGATATAGGGCGCTGCTGAAAGATGGTCTGCATGTACGTGTGTTTCGATGATCCAATCAAGCTCCCAACCACCCTGCTTGACCGCATCAACCAGATTGCCGGCACTTTGATAACTGACCCTGCCTGCAGCGTAATCGATATCCAGCACTGAATCGATGATCGCGCACTTGTTTGTTTCGCTATCAACCACAATGTAGGAGATAGTGTTGGTTGCAGCATCGAAAAACGGTCTGACATCCGGTTTGACTTGTAACTCAGGTTCAAAGGGTATTGATTGAATCCCTGACATAGCAAGAATCTCCATCGGTTGTAGTGAGCCCTGATGCCTGGGCAGTCCGCACGTTTACACGCAGTGGCGGTTCTGTCGCAGAGTACACTGAGCGGCGGTTTTGGTTTCGCGTTTGCTATTACATGAGCTTGGAGCTCGTTATTCCATTGATACACTCATTATATGGTAGCATCGCCTGAGGTCTAATTCATGTCTGTGCGCGGCTCTCGTACGTAGTTCTAACAGTGCTATCAACTGTGCTGCCAACTGCGCTATCCGTGCTAAAAAATTGTATTAATTATTGGAGAATTTCGATGCTTAAAGTGGGCGATTCCATCCCGTCAATCAACCTCAAGCAAATGACCGCCGATGGTCCCAGGGACGTCGATGCAGCTGAATACTGTGCTGGTAGAAAAGTTGTGATATTTGCCCTTCCGGGTGCTTTTACACCCACCTGTTCCGAGCAACATTTGCCGGGTTACCTTCAGCAGCACAGCGCTATTAAATCCAAAGGCGTTGATGCCATAGCCTGTCTGTCAGTAGCAGATTTCTTCGTCATGGATGCCTGGGGAAAAAGCCTCAACGTTGGTGACAATATCGATATGCTATCTGACGGTAATCAGGACTTTATAAAGGCTACCGGCACTGAACTGGATTTGAGCGGATTTGGACTGGGTACTCGTTCGAAGCGCTATGCGATGATCGTTAATAACGGTGTCATCGAGCAGCTTCTGGTCGAGGAAAATCCCGGCGAAGCCAACGATAGTGGTGCTGATGCTTTGCTCGCTGCCTTATAAACAGATCTCCAGAAATTAACCCTGTCGAACTCGTCCGGATTATCTGCCAACAAGGTCTGTCACCGGTGTTCCATGACAGTTTGTGATTCCGGTTAAGCGCTGGGGATTGATTTAAAAGTAGGAGCTGAATGTGACGACAAGCTGGCAAGATAAGATCTTTACCCTGTTACAGTCATTCGACATAAAGCATCTTGTGCATGTGCCGGATGCGGGTCACGCGACTTGCATTGAAATGGCGGATGCTGATCCGGCGATAAACTCGGTTGTGTTGACGACCGAGGAAGAGGGTATTGGCTATTTGTGCGGTGCCTGGCTGGGTGGCGAGCGCGGCGTGCTTCTGATGCAATCAAGTGGTGTTGGAAATTGCATTAACACACTCGGTTTGCAATCCAATACGGGTTTTCCCTTGTTGATGTTAATCACCATGAGAGGCGAGTGGGCAGAATTTAATCCCTGGCAAAATCCAATGGGGCAGGCCACTGCAAAGGTACTGGAAGCCATGGGCGTGATGATATGGCGAGCTGATCAGCCCGATGATGTCGAGCCAATGATTAAGGGTGCTGCAGCCATGGCGTTTAATGGCGAACGTGCTTGTGCCGTTTTGCTGGGACAACGATTGATCGGTGAGAAAAAATGGTGACGGCTGATAATTCAAAAGCGTCATCAGAGCCTGCTCTGGATCGGCGAGAGGTTGTTGCCACTTTGCTGCACAATCGTGGGGACCTGCTGGTCGTCACTGGTCTGGGATCCTCTACCTATGATGTGGCAGCTTGCGGTGAGAGCGACAACAATTTTTATCTTTGGGGTGCTATGGGCAGCGCTGTGACTGTCGGCCTGGGTTTGGCCAAGGCTCAGCCCGATCGCAGTGTTGCTGTGATTACCGGTGACGGCGAGATGCTGATGGGTATCGGCGCTCTTGTTACCTGTGCCACTCAATCACCTGATAATCTGACCATTGTCGTACTCGACAATCGTCATTACGGTGAGACGGGTATGCAGGCAAGTCATACAGGGCTGGGTGTCAGTTTGCATCAGGTGGCAAAGGGTATCGGTATTGAGGATGCGCGCGAAATTAGCGATCCACCTGCAGTTATTGAATTGCGTCAGCAGATGCGAAAGCCACGCGCTCTTGGATTTGCAACGATTCGAATTGATGAGGGTTCGCATGAACGAGTGTTACCGTCACGCGATGGCGTTGCCAATAAACTGCGTATGCGTTCTGCGCTCGGAATAGCTGCCGGTCACTAGTACCCAGCCATTGCTCACAGTCATTGGCACAAGAAGCTAGCTACTAGCTCAGCGAACAACAACTCGTATAAACGGTACTCAAAACAATGACTGATAAAATCCAATTATCGCTTGATGATGTAACCGGGCTTGCCTCAGATGCGTTGGTGACTCAGGGTTTTTCTGCTGAACAGGCTAGTGCGGTTGCAAGAACTATTGCCCGTGCTGAGCGCGATGGTTGTGAGTCGCATGGATTATTTCGCGTGCCATTTTATGTCAAGGCAATTGCCCATCCGGGTACCAATGCGAAAGCTCATCCAATACTCAGCGAATTGTCAGAATCCGTTGTGCGGGTGGATGCTGCTTGTGGTTTTTGCCCGCTGGCACTTGAAACCGGTTTGCCAGCACTAGCGGCCAAAGCAAAGAAGAACGGCATAGCCGCACTTGCTATTAATAATGCTTACAACATAGCAGCTCTATGGCCTGAGGTCGAATCACTTGCTGAACAAGGTCTGGTAGCCATGGCTTTTACTGCGGCCAATGCATATGTGGCGCCCGCAGGTGGCACCAAGCCTGTATATGGTACGAATCCCATGGCATTTGCCTGGCCCCGAGCGGGTAAGCCTCCGATGGTTTTTGATCAGGCATCGAGTGCCTCTGCACGTGGTGAGATTCAATTGCACTTGCGCGATGGCAAGCCTTTACCGGAAGGCTGGGCAATCGATGCCGAGGGTAAGCCGACCACAGACCCCCAGGCTGCACTTGGTGGTGCACAACTTACCTTTGGTGGTTACAAAGGGGCTGCGATAGCGTTGATGGTTGAGCTGCTTGCAGGTGCATTAATTGGGGATCTCTTCAGTTATCAGTCCAGTGAACGTGACACGATAAAATCTGGCGCGCCGTTCGGCGGAGAATTTATTATTGCTATCGATCCGAGTGTATGCGCATCAGCCGGTAGTAGCGAATCGATGGTTAATACGAATCCCTTGGCACATGCTGAAGAGCTTTTCTCGAATATCCTGCAACAGGATGGTACCCGCTTGCCTGGCGAGCGTCGTATAAAAGCCCGAGAACGCACAGAGGCGAATGGTATTTTCATACCGTCAGCTTTGCACCAACAAATTCTTGATTACGGTAAGTCCTGAATATTTCCAATTCGACAATGAAAAATGCCTGTCGATAAACAGCTGATAGGCCCAGGCTTTGATTATGCATAAAGACAATAGTGATTTTGCTGCGAAAGCAGGTATAGATATTCCGCTTATCCAGGCGCCGATGGCGGGCGCTAATGATTCAAAGATGGTGATAGCTGTATCCTCTGCCGGTGCTCTGGGTTCTTTGCCTTGCGCCATGCTGACAGCTGATCAGGTGTCGAATGAAGTTGAATGTATACGTTCAGCGACTGATAAACCTTTTAATCTGAATTTTTTCTGCCACCGCGCCAGTGAAGATAATCCCTCCGCCCAGCAACATTGGCAAGCAGCGCTGGAAAATTATTATAAAGAGGAGGGTGTCGATATTGCCTCTGTTGCGGCAGCGCCTGTGCGCATGCCTTTTGACGATGACATGTGTGCCGTTGTTGAATCCCACCGTCCTGCCTTCGTAAGTTTTCATTTTGGCCTTCCGCAGAAGTCACTGGTAGAGCGGGTAAAAGCTGTCGGCTGCAAAGTTATAAGTTCTGCAACTACGGTAGAAGAAGCGCTATGGCTGGAACGAAACGGTTGTGATGCCATAATTGCCCAGGGTGTTGAAGCGGGTGGGCATCGCGGAATATTTCTGACTGATGACCCTGCAAACGATGCCTGTCAACAACCGGGTTTGCTGGCCCTGTTGCTGCAAATCGTTGATGCAGTCGATATCCCGGTTATTGCGGCAGGCGGCGTAGGAGATGGTCGTGGTGTGGCGGCAGCGCGTTTGCTTGGTGCTTCAATGGTTCAGATGGGAACTTTATTTTTATTTTCTCGTGAATCAATGGTTAGCCAATTACATGCTAATGCCTTGAGAGAATCGCATGCTGGTGATACCGCTGTGACGAATGTGTTCTCCGGTAGGCCGGCGCGTGGCATAGTCAACAGAGTCATGCGTGAGCTTGGGCCTATTAGTTCAAAGGCTGCGCCGTTCCCGACTGCTGGTGCTGCGCTAGCACCCTTAAAGAAAGTCGCCGAAGCTGAGGGCAGAGCTGACTATTCGTCATTGTGGGCAGGTCAAGGTGTTGCAGAGGCTTGCCAATTTGCTAGTAATTTATCCGATGACCCACCATCTGCTGAACACTTGATACAAGCTATACATAAGCAATACAAAGCTTTTGCATAAGAAACCCTTGTAGATAGCTGTCCCCATAAAAGCATGACAGCCAGTGTCAGTTTAAACCGCAGTTAAACCTTCAGGTGAAGTTAATCTCTTCACTGTGCATGGATAATTTGCCAGTCAGCGTCCTGTGAACCGGGCACTTGTCCGCAATTTCCATTAGTCTTTTGCGTTGTTCATCTGTTAAGTCGCCCTGCAGTGCAACAAACCGGTTTATTTTTTCAATGCGCTGTGGTGACTGATCGCAACCCTCACAATCTTTGTCATATTGTCGCTCATGTTTTAAAGATACATTTACATCCTGTAAAGGCCAGCCCTTGCGTTCTGCATACATACGAATCGTCATAGCAGTGCAGGCGCCAACAGATGACAATAGTAGTTCATAGGGATCAGGTCCGGCTTCATTACCGCCGACAGATGCCGGTTCATCGGCTAACCATTGGTGTTTGTCGCTTTGTAGTTTTATTGTGAATTTATGATCAACCTCAGAAGCCAGCATACTGCCAGGGTGATTTGTAATGACATTCGACTCTGCAGTGCTGGCGTTTGCCGGATTGATCGACGATGTACTTTTGGCTGCACTTGTAACCGGTATTTCTATAGCTGCCTCGGAGATAGTGTTCTCGCGAATAAAGCGACTTGACCAGGATGCAACAACATCGGCAACATATTCAGCATCGGTACGATTACTGAGTAGGTGATCAGCGTCGTCGAGACTGACAAAACTTTTAGGGTGACTTGCCGCTTGATATATTTTTTCTGCTTCCTTGATTGACACTACATCATCCTGTGGCGCATGCATGATCAGAAAGGCTTTTCTGGTACCGCGAATCGATTCAACCGATGTTTTCCTGATGTCGTCCACAAATTGTTTTCGAATACGAAATGGGCGGCCGGCAAGATTGACATTGGCTTCTCCGTGTACGTCAATCTCTTCCAGTGCACTGGCGAATTGTTGTGAGACATGTTGTGCATCAGCTGGTGATCCAATGGTGACAATACCAAGACTCTCCGGTATTCGTGCAGCGGCATTTAACACGGCAGTGCCTCCAAGACTGTGCCCAATCAGTACCTGCGGAGCGGTATAACTAGTACGTAGAAAGTCTGCCGCTTTTACTAGATCTTCAATATTGGAGGTGAAATTGGTGTTGGCGAAGTCGCCATCACTACTGCCCAGACCGGTAAAGTCAAAACGCATGACGCCAAACCCTTTGGAGACCATGTGTCGTGCGATACGTGAAGCGGCAACGATGTCTTTTCCACAGGTGAAGCAATGTGCAAACAGAGCAATCGCTTTAGGTTCATGATCAGGCAGTTCAATCAATCCTGCCAGGGATTCACCTAGATGGCCTGTAAAATTTATTTTCTCGCGACTAGGCATAGTATGTCTCTGATGATGATTTTCGGTTTGTTAGGGTTCGGTTAGATGAGTGATACAGCCATCGAACCAAGGCCAGTTTTGTTGTGCTGACTTATTATAAATCAAATAGGTGCGGCGCTTAAAAACCGGGGCATTTTCGAGCTCGAATAATTGCTTACTTCTCAGTGATTCGCGAGTCAGACGCTCCGGCAAATAGGCACTGCCTCCATTTTTTAATAGATAGTCCAATCCCAATCGGGCAGAGTTGAAACTTATACGTGCAGTGCCTGCGTCTGAGTAAGCCGCCGCGTGTTGTTGGCCAAAACTTTCACCTGCTTCGATAAATATATAGTCGGGATCGAATTTGATCGGGCTGTCTTTGCGGGTTGATACCAGTGTTAAACGTTCTTCGAGTAATTCTACGCTGCCTTGTGCCTGACTAGTGTGGGCGCTATAGGCCAGGGCCAGATCAATAAGCCCGTCATTAAGCCACTCTTGCAGGTTTTTACCAGCTCCGGTAGTGACATTAATTGCTGCACCGGGAATGGCTGTTTGCAAATAATCGAACATGGACTCTCCCGTTCCAGCCCACAGGTTGGCGTGACAGCCAAGGTTGGTCATAGAGCTATATCCATGAGGCAAAGCTGTTTCCTGTCGCGCCTGATTCCACAGCTCGACAATAGTGGATGCATAACGTTGCAATCGCACGCCGGCTGCGGTTAATGATGCTCCGGATTTCTGCCTGTTAATCAGGCTTTGCCCGAGTTCTGATTCCAGGGATTTCAAGCGTGATGTAACCGTAGATTGCGTCACACTGAGCTTTTCCGAGGCTCTCACCAGGCTACCGGTATCAATAATCGCGAGGAACGTCTTTAATTCTGTTAGCTGCATCGGGATTGTCGAGAAAATTCGAAAATTTCGAACATACTATACGAAATAATTCGATTCAAAGAAGCTAAATGTCACGCTAAACTCTGGAAATTAGCCATAGGTTATTGATAAAACAGTGAGTAATGAGGATAGACAGGCATTTGTGAATGCCATGCGGGGAGTCGCGCACAGTGTATGTGTGGTCACCACCAGTAATGCCTCGGGTCGCTATGGCGCTACCGTGTCGGCTTTTTGTTCCGTCTCGGCAGATCCGCCCACAGCGCTTGTCTGTCTGAATTCGGATACGCTTATTGCCGAGCAAGTCCTTGAAAACGGGCGCTTTAATATCAATATCCTGCCCGAGTCAGCGCAGTTCATTGCCGAGCGTTTTGCCGGTCAGCACGACGATGATGTGGATGATCGTTTCGACGGCATTGATTTACGTGAGTCGGAATTGCCGGTTATTAGTGGTACGACGGTGTTTCATTGTCGGGTACAACAATCCGTAGCGGCTGGTACGCATCACGTCATTATCGGCGCCGTGTTTGAATCGAAGCGGGAAAATGTAAAACCACTGACCTATCTCGAAGGCACTTATCAGAAGGTGGTGGAAAAAAATTAATGAAGCTGGTGATCGATAGGAGAGTTTCGTGAAATTTCATATTGCTGTGAATCTGGAGCGTATGGACAAGTCTGTCGATATGTTAAGTGTACGTGATCATGTGCTCGAGATGATCCAGATGGCAGATCGTGGTGGTTTTGAAATTGCCTGGGCAGCTGAGCATCATGCACTTGAGATGACCATTGCGCCTAATCCGTTTCAGATTCTCACCTGGTGGGCGGATCATACCAAGAATATACGGCTCGGTTGTGGTGTTGCCAATGCGGCCTATTGGCATCCTGTCAATATTGCCGGCGAAGCGGCCATGCTTGATCTTATCTCGGGTGGGCGACTTGAGATGGGTCTTGGCTCTGGTGCTTACCAGCGGGAGTTTGATCGCATGAAACCCGGTTTACAACAACCGGATTCATGGCGTTATATGCAGGAAATGTTGCCACTGGTTCGCGCCTTGTGGCAGGGAGATGTCGAACACGAGGGTGAATATTGGCAGTTCCCGAAATCAACATCCTGTCCCAAGCCGGTGCAGTCAAGTGTGCCTATGTGGGTTGCTGCACGTTCACCTATCACGTTCGATTATGCTGTTGAGAATGACTGCAATATCATGTGCTGGCCATTGACGTTGCCGATTAGTGAAGCTGAAAAGTACAAAAGTCAGCTTGATGATGCTATCGCGAAATCAAAATCCGGACCCTGGAACCGTACCTTTGCGCTGATGCGACATACAGCAGTGTATGAAAATGAGGCTGATCGAAATGCATCAATTACCGCCATTCGTAACGTTTTGGGTAAATTTGGTAATCTGATGACTAAAAAGGGTGATGTTGTTAACGGCTTTGCTGACAGCGTGCCTTTGTCTGAACTTGACGGGAATGTTCGCGTTGATCCGGCCATGCTCGAGGAAAACCTCATGTTTGGTGATACGCAAACCATTATCAACAAACTGGATCGGTATGAAGCAATGGGGGTCGATTCATACATATATTATGCGTCCATGGGCCTCGAGATGGAGGTGCAGAAACGTTCCTTGCAGTTATTTATAGATAAGGTCATGCCGAGATATTCGTAAAATGTACCGGCTTGTCTGTCACTTTATTTTCGAAAGAACTTTCCAATAGAAAACATGGCAACTGAGATAAGACGCACGCTGTTAAATGTCCAGACAACCCACGAAGAAGGTGGTAAGTTGGTTGAAAATCCGACGCGCCTGATCGCAGCTCTTGCGATCATCAAAAACCCCTGGTTCGGGCGTGGTTACGTGGAGAATCTGCGACCTGAAATCCGCGAAACAGGTCCGGTTATCGGCAAGCTTCTGACTGACATGATTCTCGATGTGACTGGAGAATCAATTGAAGGTTATGGCAAGGCATCCGTTGTGGGCATGGGGGGTGAACTTGAGCACGCGCAGGCACTGACACATACTTTGTGGTTCGGCAATCAGTATCGTGAAGCAGTTGGTGCCAAAACCTATTTGGTATTTGCTAACACACGTGGCGCTGCCGGTACTTCTTTGATCATTCCGTTGATGGACAAACATGATGGTGGTCGTCGGTCACATTATCAAACCATTCATATAAGCGTACCGGATGCGCCAGCTGAGGATGAAATTATCGTGGCCCTGGGTGCCTCTGTTGGTGGACATCCCAATCACAGAATAGGGGACCGCTACGAAGACCTCAAAGAAATGGGGCATGATCTGGATAATCCGGCTGGTGTCTGACAGTTACAACGAGGATCGTACGAAGGATGGTACCGCATACGATATACATGGGCCTGTCGATGCTCCGGCAGTTGTTTTAATACATGGCCTTGGCTTGTGCCGGGATTTGTGGTCACCGCATCTTGACGCACTGAGTCAAAGATACAGAGTGATCAATTACGACCTCTATGGTCACGGTGACAGTGCACCCTTGCCGGAAACCAGTCTCGCTTCGATAGAGAGTAAAAAAAACCAATCAACAGGTGAGACTTCACCCGCGACGTTGTCGATCTATGCGGATCAATTAGCCAGTTTGCTGGATCATCTGGCGCTTGAGCAGGTTGCAGTTGTAGGGTTTTCGATTGGCGGTATGATTAATCGCCGTTTTGCCATGGATTATGCTGACAGAGTGTCAGCGTTAGTGATATTAAATTCACCTCATAATCGTGGTGATGAGTTGCAAGCTCAGGTCGAACAACGCGCTAAAAAGGTGGTTGATGAGGGGGTCATGGCAACCTTGCCTGATGCAGTCAAACGCTGGTTCACAGCAGAGTATCTTGATAATAGGATGCGTTACAGCGAGCAAAATAATCATGGCGCAGATTTGGTTAAAGGCTGGCGCGAGAAGGTGGATGCTAGAAGCTATGCGCAAGCAGCCTGGGTGTTGGCCAACGGTGTTCGAGAACTAATTACTCCATCCATTCCGATTGATGCTCCTGCATTAGTGATGACCTGTGAAAATGACAGTGGCAGCACACCGGCCATGAGCCGGGATATCGCAGCTGAGATACACGGTGCGAAATGCCAGATCGTACCGTCATTGCAACACTTGGGGTTGATGCAGGAACCGGATGCGTTTGTGCAGCCTATTCTGGCTTTTCTTGACGGAAACCTGATATGACAACTCCTCTTTCTGGTGGACAGGCAGCTATTGAGGCATTGGAAGCTGAAGATACGCGTCATGTTTTCGGTTTGATTGGTTCGGCAACCATGGAAATCTTTGACGCTCTTTATGATGCTGACAAGATCAACTTTATCGGTGTGCACGATGAACGCACTGGCACGCACATGGCTGATGGCTATGCGCGCGCATCCGGACGAGCAGGTGTTGTGCTTGCCGGACAGAATGGCCCCGGTGCGACTAATTTGGTCACGGGCCTGTCGCAGGCAAAAGCGGCTTTCTCTCCGGTTGTTTCTATTGCCGGAGCCTTGTCTTCCGGCCACGTTTACCGCGATGCTTTTCAGGAAGTGGATCAACAGGCACTGTTTACACCCGTAACCAAAAAAACCTGGACCGTACCTTCAGTTGACAGAGTGCCTGAGCTGATGCGCGAGGCCTTTCGCACCGCATTGACGCCTAGATGTGGTCCTGTGCAAGTTAACTTGCCTCGTGATGTACTGTCCGCACAATCAACGTTTGATGCACCACAACAGCCATCAAATTATCGTAATCATTCGTTACCGGTTGCTCATCCTGATCAAATTGATGCAGCAGCAACACTGCTTTCAAGTGCGGCTCAGCCGGTTATCATTGCCGGTGGCGGTATTAAAAATAATCTTGCCCACGATGCTGCCATCGAGCTTGCGCGCACGCTTGGCTGTCCCATTGTTACATCGCCGGGTCACGGCGATGCGATTCCCTTTAACGAAGAGCTCAATGCTGGTCAAATGGGTCCTCGTGGTAACCCGGTAGCTTCTCGTCTTGTTAAAGAAGCGGATGTAATCGTCGCGCTTGGCACGCGACTCGGGTTTAACTCTACCTTTTATTCCTACGATAATATTAATCAAGCTGCAAAAATTATTCATATTGAATTGGAACCCACTGCAATCGGACGCTTTTTCCCGATAGAGATTGGCATCTGGTCTGACGCTGCTACTGCTGCAATCATGCTCTCGCAAGCGCTGCGTGATATCGGTAATCGTGTAACAGCTGATGCCTGGACTCGTCAATATCGTGAGGAGCGAGCAGCCCATCTGGCTAATCGAGACGCTGAAGCATTGGATTCTCATCCAACACAACCATCGGGTCTGTTCAAGACATTGCGGGGCGTCATTCCAAAAGATGCGGCTATCACCATGGATGCTGGCACCCTGTGCTTGCAGGCAACCGATGCGATCAACTACTGTACGCCAAAAAGTTTGTTTACTCCGTTGGACTTTGGCCTGGTCGGTTTCTCATTTGCCTGCGGTTTGGGAGTTAAATGCGCCATGCCCGAACGACCTGTGATCAGTCTGATGGGTGATGGCGGGTTTGGCATGACAATGTCAGAATTGAGCACGGCTGTTGATCACGGCATCAACACAGTAACTATTGTGATGAACAATCAATGCTGGGGTGCAGAGAAAGCCTATCAAAGAGATTTTTTTAATGGCCGTTTTATCGGAGCTGATGTTTCCAGTCCGGCATTTGATAAGGTAGCTGATCTATACGGTGCTAAAGGTTTTCGTGCTGAGCGTCTGACTGATGTGGCGCCGGCAGTAGAAGCTGCGTTGGCTTGTGGCAAGCCTGCGGTTGTTGATGTGGCGGTTGATCCAGCTGCCCTGTACAGCTTCAGGCGTGATAGCTTTAAGCATCGAGGGGGCTAGTATTCTCACTAAATACGCATTCTTCAAGGGCACTGTAAAAGCCGGGCAGGAAGCGGCCATGCGTGCTTATGTGGAAGATACGCTTAAGCCATTATGGATGGCATTTAAACCCTCGGAGCGAGTGCGGATACTCTATGGTGTGAAAGCGCAGTCGGATGAACCTGCTATACCTTTGGTGCTGGCTGTTACCTATCGTGATCAGGCATCTCTGGACGCAGCGATGGAAAGCGAAGCGAGATACAAGGCACGTGACTTACTGCCGCAGTTCTACGATCGGTTTTTCAATGAAATTATTTTGCAACATTATCTGTTTGAAGAGTCTGATGCATGAGTTCGTATGAATAGTGAATTAATGACGGAGACGCTTAATCGCCATGCTTATTGACGGTCTGCAATATGCCAATTGGTCTGAAAAAATATTCAGACAAATGCGTGAAGGTGGCGTAGATGCCGTGCATGTCACGATCGCCTATCATGAAAATTTTCGCGAAACAGTACTTAATTTTGAGCAATGGAATCGCTGGTTCGAACAATATCCTGATCTTATCTGCAAGGGATTGAGTAGCAGTGACATAGATGCTGCACGAGCCAGTGGGCGCACGGCTATTTTTTTCGGTTTTCAGAACCCCAGTCCGATAGAAGACGACATCGGATTGGTTGAAATTGTGCACACGCTTGGTGCGCGGTTTATGCAACTGACTTATAACAACCAGTCTTTACTGGCAACTGGTTGTTATGAAGCTGAAGACCCAGGTTTGACGCGAATGGGTAAACAGGTGATAGCGGAGATGAACCGGGTTGGTCTGGTTATCGATATGAGTCATTCGGCGGATCGTTCCACGATCGAAGCTGCAGAATTCTCGACCCGCCCCATAGCCATTACGCATGCAAACCCTCATGCCTGGGCTCCGGCCCTTCGGAACAAGAAGGACGCAGTGATACAGGCTGTTGTACAGGGTGGCGGGATGTTGGGTTTTTCATTGTACCCGCACCACTTAAAAGATAAAACGGACTGCAGCTTGCAGAGTTTTTGCGAAATGATTGCACACACTGGTGACAAGTACGGTATAGATCATATTGGTATCGGATCTGATCTGTGTCAGGATCATCCTGACAGTGTGGTTGAGTGGATGCGTGTTGGACGCTGGAGCAAGGAAATGGATTTTGGTGAAGGATCAGCAACACAACCGGGTTTTCCACCGATGCCATCGTGGTTTCGGGATAATCGTGATTTTAACAATATCAAAAAAGGATTAACGCAGATCGGTATGAGTACCGACGAAATTGCCGCTGTTATGGGTGGTAATTGGTATCGATTTTTCACTGACAATTTTTCTCCTGCATCTCCTGCATCTCCTGCATCTCCTGCATAGGGCTAAGGTATCTTGAATACAGCTAATGCCATAGCGATACCCAGGCGCGACCCGCAACAGGTCATGCGTCTGAAACGACTTGGTTCACTGCATCAGAGCAGACTAAGCTTTATGCGCATACTGATGCGGCGACTGTCACGTGAGAAATGGCAATTCAGGCAATCTGCATTCGAGATCAATGATGAAGGTGTTGGCTACGCCGTTTATAGCGCTGAGGGCCCGGAGCGCACTTATTCATTAGTTGCATTTTCACATGAATTACCCGCCAGTCAACGTTCTGATCGTGTTATCGCTGAAGCCTGGGATGCGACCTTCGCACTGTTCGATGGTGTGCCTGATGACAACGATATAGCGCGTCTGCAAGCTAATGTACCTTATCAGGAAGCAGGGCGAGTCACAGCCTCGGAACTAACCATGTCACGGGCTAATAAGTCAGTACGTCTATGGGCCCACGTGGTCGATTCACTGGCACAGGGAAAGCAGCCGGATACCGACATGATTAACAAGGTTGGTTATCTGATGCGTACGACAGCGGTCTACGGTTCAGGCAAATTTGGGGCATGTGACAGGGAGGCTGTCGCTGATCGTGCAGAGATGCAAGCGCCTTTCCAGTCAGAGATGCTGACCGTTTTCCTGATACGTACTTTTGTACGGGATCTCATTCAACATGCGGCCAATCTACGGGGTGGTGATGAAGCTGTGGATCTTGATCCAGCCATCGCGCGATCTCTTGGCATCGGTAATTCAACCGGTTTGGGAATGGCGCCGTTTCTTATTAATCACCCGGTGCTGTTTAACAATTGGATAATGGTCAGAGAGGAGGCGATTGCCAGAGTCAGATCAGTGCGCATTGCCAGTGCTGCAGAGCAGGCTACCTTTCTGGATCTCGTAAGGCGTAACAGCTTTTTGGTAGAAAGCTGGCACTCGGAACATCCGGTGCAGCAGCAAAAGCTCAAGTCTCTGCGTAGTGATATGGATTTATTGCAAATTCATATTGCATCACTTGACCTCGATTCTGAATATGTCTGGAACCAGTTGGTGGAATGGGCAGCAGCGTCTTTATCTGAAGAAGGACAAGAACTGGTATTGTCTCTATTGCTTGAGCCATACGGCGAATTGGTCGATGGTCTTGAAAGTTGTATGTCTGACAGCAATAGTGATGCTCTGCGTATTGACGGAAGTATGACAGTCGCTGAGGTTCGTGACCTGATAAAGCGTGATTTTGGATGGGCACTATCGTTGAATTGGCAGGATAAGGCTCACTGTGCGCGTGCCTGGTATGTATCTGCAGAAAAACTCGAGCCTCGTCTTGGTGAGCGTTTTGATGAACCCATAGCTGAGTATGAGCAGGCGCTGGCTCCCGCACGCGATGCTGTCAGTGCGTTCAATTCGCTCGAGACCTATGATGGCTCGGTGGCTGTTGCAGATTTTTTACTCAAACAACCACAGCATCGTCATACGGTTCGCCGGGCACAGTTAAGCAAAATCGCTCCCTATGGTGAAATTCGGGACAACACAATATCGTCTGAACTGATGCCGATTGACATGCTCAGAGCAAAATTGTCATTTTTTGGAGCTACCCGGTTTGATCCACGTTCTGATCGATGGGTTCGAATCTGCATGTTTGCTGGTGCACCTTATCCGGAAGAGCTCGATGGTGACGATAGCGATCTTTGGGTCTACCCGGACTGATGGCGCTCGATTACTCACTCAACGAGGTTGAAGCAACAGTAAAAAAAGCAGTGCGCGCGGTGGGTTATCCGTGGGGGCTGGCTGAAGAGGCGGGCCGGTCCGCACGCTGGCTATGTCATTATGGCCACGATGGCTGTGCTGCTGTAATCCGTCATTTGTCTGTTTTTGACGGGCTTATTGATTCTGATAATCTGGATGCGCACTCGCCGTGTACTCAAACCGGAATCTGGAGAGCTGATGTTGCACCCCTGTGTCCATTTTATAGCGGTGTGAGTCTTTCAGACCGCGCTCAGCCGTTGGTTAACGAGTTACTTCCTATACAGGAATTGCAACTCGAACAGGTTGTAGAGCCGCTCTTATTGTGTTTTTTCGTGGCACAAACTGCTCGCCAATGTGACAGCATAATTCGTCTGGATTGGCAAGGCGGCAGTGTAGTGGCTGACGCTCACAAGGCATCTGTGACAGATAATTCACAGTCAGTTCTATCAGATGTCACTATGTCGCTGGTTGATACACAAATAGCTCACGATACTTTGTCACAAAGAGGTTATCCAGGTGAAAAAACCTGGCAGGTACTCAACCAATACGCTGCCCGAACCTATGCACCGGCAACAGAGGAATCTCGTTTGAAGGGAGCTGGAGCCGGTTTGTCTGACAATGATTAAGGGCATGATATCGCTCGAAATTGCTTTATATCTCTGTTGAATGATCGGCTTGAACTGGTTGCGGTATCAGCTTGTTCCTTCGAACCGCTTTTCCAGCATTATCTTCCGGTTGGTTCTGCAATCACCGCGATGACATGACTGGTATGAATGTTGTTTTTGGTAGAGATGAAATTTCCACTGATTGATCCTGTGCTTGGCACTACAATAATGTGCTGTGCGTATCCGTTTTAGGGTACCTCCCGCCTGAAGATTCGTTATCGCATGAATTGTCCATGCGAATTGAAATTTTAATATTGTCATGAAATATTCTGTTCGGAATAGACCCGCTATGGTCGAGTGTCGTGTTGTATTTCTGGAGAAACCTGTTGAGATTTAATTCTATAGAACAGCTGCGTAGCGAGTGGTTGGGAAACATTCGCGGTGATGTGCTTGCGGGGCTGGTCGTTGCACTGGCACTGATACCAGAGGCCATAGCCTTTTCTATTATTGCCGGTGTTGACCCCAAAGTGGGGCTATATGCGTCTTTCTCGATTGCAGTCATTGTTGCTATAACCGGTGGCCGTCCGGGTATGATCTCGGCTGCTACAGCTGCAACTGCTGTTTTAATGGTTACTCTGGTCAAAGAACATGGACTGCAGTACTTGCTGGCCGCCACTGTATTGGCTGGTCTCATTCAAATCCTGGCCGGGTTTATGAAACTGGGTTATCTGATGCGTTTTGTTTCCCGTTCGGTACTGACCGGTTTTGTAAATGCACTCGCGATTTTAATTTTTCTGGCTCAACTCCCTGAACTCATCGGTGTGCCGCCATTAACCTATCTGATGATCGCGGCAGGACTTGCCATTATCTATCTATTACCTCGCGTGACAAGTGTTATACCGTCACCGCTTGTCTGCATCGTTGTACTGACTCTCGTCACTGTTGTGTTAGGCCTTGATCTGCGAACGGTAGGGGATATGGGAGAGTTGCCATCAACTCTGCCGGTGTTTCTTTTGCCACAAATACCCTTTACTTTTGAAACACTGCAGATAATCCTGCCGTACTCAATAGCGGTTGCAGCTGTAGGGTTACTGGAATCGTTAATGACAGCATCAATTGTTGATGAGTTGACAGATACGCGTAGTGATAAAAATCGCGAATGTATTGGTCAGGGCATAGCTAACACAGCAACAGGATTTATTGGTGGCATGGCCGGATGTGCGATGATAGGTCAGTCCATAATCAACGTGAAATCAGGCGGTCGCGGCCGACTATCAACATTGTGTGCTGGTATATTCTTGCTGTTAATGATTGTGTTTATGGGCGATCTGGTTAAACAGATACCTATGGCAGCATTAGTCGCAATTATGATCATGGTATCTATAGGAACATTTAGCTGGTCATCAATTAAGCATTTAAGAGAACATCCTCACAGCTCTTCAATTGTGATGTTAGCCACTGTATTCGTCGTCATCACAACCCATAATCTTGCTATCGGAGTATTAGTAGGTGTGTTGTTATCAGGGATTTTCTTTGCCTGGAAGATCGCGCAATTGTTTCGCGTCAGCTCGACAGTATCGGATGATGGCACTGAACGCGTCTATCTGGTCGAGGGACAGTTGTTCTTTGCATCGGTAGAGGACTTTAATGCCTCTTTTGATTTTAAGGAATCATTGGAAAAAGTTGTTATTGATGTTCAGCATGCGCATATTTGGGATATTTCAAGTGTAGCAGCACTTGATATGGTAGTACTTAAATTCCGGCGAGAGGGTGCAGAGGTGGAAATAGTCGGGCTAAATGAGGCAAGTGAGACAATTGTGGATAAGCTGGCTATTCACGATAAACCTGGAGCGCTCGAGCGCTTGATGGGGCATTAGTCATGGATAACAAAATAATCTGCTTGATTGACGGTTCCGGTTACGCACAAAGTGTTTGTGATCATGCTGCCTGGATGGCTACGCGTGGCCAATACGCATTGGTATTACTGCACGTTCTCGGGCGGCGCAACGGTATTGACAAGAATGCTGATCTTAGTGGAAGTATCGGTCTTGGTGCGCGCACCGCATTACTTGAAGAACTGGCTGAAGTTGATGGTCAAAAAGCCCGTCTTGCCAACAAAAGGGGAAGAGCGATACTTGATGATGCCAGAGAACGTGTTTGCTCTTTAGGCGCATCCTATGTCACAACAAAGCTATGTAATGGTCAACTGATCGAAACCATGCGTGATTATGAACCAGATGCAGATATGTTGGTAATTGGTAAACGTGGTGAAGCATCCAATTTTGATATGGAACATCTCGGTTCCAATCTCGAGCGGGTAGTGCGCTCAAGTGAAAAACCGGTACTGGTCGCTTCAAGAGAGTTTCAACCCATTAACAAGATTATGATTGCCTTTGATGGTGGTACGAGCGCAATAAAAGCCGTCACGCATATCGCCAACAGCGATTCCTACAAGGGGTTGGAAATTTTGCTGATTCAGGCAGGGCAGGAAACGTCAATTTCAAGAGAGCAGCTCGAAGGTGCAGCCGTTGTATTACGTGACAGTGGTTATAGCGTAAAGTCCAAATTTATTGCAGGGCAACCGGATCGGGTCATTGCTGAAACAGTCGATGAGTACAGTATCGATATGTTGATTATGGGTGCTTACGGCCACTCACGCATTAGAAATCTTATTATCGGCTCTACCACAACTCAGATGCTGGCAGCGTGTAAAATTCCTGTTTTGTTGTTTCGTTAATCCTGAAGTACGGACGGATTGATTTTTACGGATTGGTCAATAGTTGCACCGTAAGAATATCGTTTTGTGTTTGAAAACTGTATCGGAGCGTATTTGTCTGGTATCCGGTGGCATCAACCACCAGGCGACGGTCCCAGTCGCCCAGTTTAGTGAATGAGAAATAGCCATTGCTATCTGTAACTTTGAGGCGGTAGGACGACGATTGATAGTGGCCTCCTGAAAAATGTGATGAAGCTACTACCCTGGCTTGCTCTATAGGTTGACCGAATGAATCCACTACGTTACCACTGAGTCCATGAAGACCCTTATCGAGAACCAGCGTCATATTGCGGTATTCGCCCGGCGATAGCGTAATACCGGTTATTTCAAAATGTTCATCTCCATTCGTCGCTAATTGAATGTCTCCGGCTGGAAATTGGCTCAAATGAAATAGTCCTTCGTTATTGGTGACGATTCGATCGCCTGGATAGGCAATGCCGATATTACGGACCAGAATTTCAAAATCAGTAATGGGTAAATAGTCAGTTCCTACGATAGTACCGTCGATTGAAACTAGATCAAGCGAGTCCAGTGCGACGGCAAGTGGTTTCATATTGGGCTCTACTTTGAGTTGTTCGATTACAGTGCCTGCAAAAGCACCAAGTGCCAGTATTTCAAGACGATAGTCATTTCCCTCAGGCACATGAGTAATGGTGAAATTACCGATGCCATCTGTGATTGCAGCATGGATCTTTTTAGGCGTGATTGTAACTGCTGTAGAGCTAATCTCGACCTGAATGCCACTGATACCCTTATCGTTATTATCGGATATCTTTCCGTTTACAGTTACTAATCCAGTGGTTTCCAAATCTTGTGAGGTGGAATAAATATTTTTGGATATCTTTGCAGGATCGTTCAGATCTGACTGATGTTCGATATTTTTTTGTTCTAACAAAAAATCTGAATTATTGTTTGACCTGGAATCAGATAGTTTTTCAGTAATTTTATCTCCTGTCGTCAGAGTAATAGTGACGAAGCAGGCGATAACAATAATGATCGTTACGAATATTGAAAAAAGTAGTCTACGTGTTATATGACTGGTTTGCGGCATAGGAAATAATAAACCGTAAAAACTCATCCGATGATAAATAATTATTTAATTTGAAACAGATATGTAAGAAATATCTATTAAAAATAATTTCAGATTATTCTAGCTATATTTAACGTAATAAAAATAGTTCTTATGTTGTAATTTATATTAAAAAGCAGACGCAGATTTTGTAAATATCTTAAGAAAACGATTGCGTAGTCGTAATGGTATGTTGTAATGAAGCGAGTTACGAAATTTATACGTTAACATGATTGTTGTGACAACCTGAATTATATTTGTTTGTGCCGTTTCGTTGATTAGAGTTTGCAGCGAAAAGCTATTTGTAAATGGATTTTACTTATTAAGTTCAGGATGGGCTTGTAATGATGTTATCTGTGCGCCGTTTTTCGGTTTTTATTCTGTTTTGTGTGTGTTTTTCTGTTGTAAAGGCTGATTCGAGATACAGATATTCGAGTAGTCCTCTCTTCGTATTTGGTTCCTCTCAGACAAGTGCTACAAATTCGATAGAAAATGTATCAAATTCTGTTGTTCGATTTGAAGATGTAAATCAAACAACCATCTGCTTTAGCGCTATCCCTAGTTCCTTTGACTGTTCAATATTAGCTGAACTAACGCTATCTGGTTCGATAAGTACAGATGCACAGTCAACACATTCCATTGATATTCATAATCCTATCCATGCTTTTGAAAGATTATTTCTAGCAAACATCTCTATTGATCAGCGGTTAGAGAAAGACAATGTCGTTTACGATGTGGCGAGTCAGAATATCTATGCTGTTGATTTCAAAAATGAGAACGCACAAGCGGTTGAACAAGATCCTGACGGTAATCCAAACGAACATTCTCATGAAAATTATATCTCTACGTACGTAGAGCAATCGGATGCTTCTGTCGTTACAGATTCAATAAATACAATTCAATATTCAGACTCCGATAATGACGGAATACCAGACATACTTGAAAGCGATGAGGATTCAGATGACGACTCATTGCCCGATTATTTGGATTTTGATTCAGATAATGATGGTATTTCTGATAGTGATGAAGCGGGAATCTTATACAGAGATAGTGATAGGGATGGTCTGGATGACAGGTTCGACATACATTTTAGTACAGATTTAGACGAAAAAACGTCTGCCTTCGCAGTAGATTCCAACAACAATGGAATCACTGATTCTTTTGAAATCAATGGACTGCGCGATACTGACCAGGATTTTATACCAGATTATCTTGACGCAGATTCTGATAATGATGCCCTGCCAGACACCATAGAAGGCAGTATTGATTCTGATGGTGATCGTATACCAGATTACCTTGATAAAGATTCAGATAATGATGGCATTCAGGATTTTATCGAATCCAGAGCTGCCAGTTCTGATGATGATGAGGATGGTATTGATGATCGATTCGATGTTGATTCGACTGGTGGCGAAGATTTGGATGTGGACGGTGTTGATGATCATTTCGAATTTTTTGGCACACCAGATGGTGACGCTGATTTAGATGGTTATCCGGATCGGATCGATATTGATTCAGATGCTGATGGCATACCAGATGGCATCGATGGAACGGGTGATATAGACGGAGATGGTCTTCCAAACTACCGGGATGGCGACTCACATGCGCAAACAGATTTCATAATAATTAATGGTGATTTGGATACTGACAGTGATGGGATTCCTGATCTACTTGATGGGTTAGCGGACTTCGATGGAGATTTAATACCAAATTTCGAAGATACAGATTCTGATAATGATGGCCTTTCGGACACATTGGAAGCAAATGTAGCTCAGATGGATACTGACAATGATGGTATTGATGACAGATTCGATGTTGACACAGCTAATACAAAAGACAGTAATTTTAACGGGATAGATGACGTCTACGAAGTAAGTGGGTTAATAGATACTGATTTTGATGGCGACCCGGATTTTATTGATAGAGATTCTGATAATGATGCAGTACCCGATACTGTAGATGGACCGCAAGACTCAGATGGCGACGGTCTGGCAAACTTCCGTGACAAGGACTCCGATAACGATTTAATACCTGACTTTCATGAATCCAGAGCCAGTAGTTCCGATTTAGACCGTGATGGTATAGATGATCGGTTCGACCCCGATCATACAGGCGGCCCGGATGCAGACCTGGATGGGGTTGATGATGACTACGAACAATTTGGTACGCCTGATGGTGATGCAGATTTCGATGGAATTCCAGACAGATTAGATACCGATTCTGACAGCGACACGATACCAGACATTATTGATGGAACCGGTGATGTAGATGGCGATGGCTTGCCAAACTACAGAGATGCTGATTCTTACAACCTATTTCTCCGAATTATATACATTCAGAATCCTACCAATGGAACGGA
>CAYPMR010000055.1:0-25932 GCA_964411665.1 uncultured Granulosicoccaceae bacterium
GCGTATCAATTGAGTCGCTATAATGCGCAGGTGAAAAACTAACTGTTAGACTGCACGACACCCGTGTTAAAGATGCTCGTACTTAGTGCTCGTACTTGGTGCTCTTACTTAGTAAACTGCTGGAAATACCTGACAACACAGCGTTGAGCGTAAACCCATGCCTTCCTTCAAACACATCTCCGTTAGCGATGCCCTTGCAATGATTCAACAGCCACATACAGTGGTGGTTGATGTACGCGACCTCAAATCGTATGAGCAAGGCCACATAACTGATGCTATCCACCTGGACAATGAAAAATTGCCGGACTTTCTGCGAGATACAGAGTACGAGCACCCGATTGTCGTCTGTTGTTACCACGGCAACATGAGTCAGTCGGCCGCACAATTTTTGATTGACCAGGGCTTTGATGATGTTTACAGCCTGGATGGCGGATTCGCCGAGTGGCACACTGCACATCCGCATCATATAACTACTCGCTAATCGTGCTGACTGATATCGCGTTGCATAATCACGGAATCAACCCAGCCACCAAATTTAAATCCTACATTTTTCAAAACACCGACATGCTGAAAACCGGCCTGTTCATGCAAGCGGATAGATGCTGCGTGAGTCGACCCACCAATTATTGCGATAATCTGTTGCCACGGCCCGAGCTCAACACGTTCCATCAATGCGTTTAGCAGTATTAATCCAACACCTCTCTGGCGAGCCCAGGACGCAACATAGACAGAATTTTCAAGTGTGAAACGATAAGCAGGGCGAGATCTGTAGGCGCTGGCATAGCAATAGCCCGCAACCTTGTCACCCTCAAGGGCAACCAGAAAGGGCAGGTCCTGATCACAAATCGCTGCATAGCGAGAGCGGATTTCGTCAAGATCAGGAGGATCAATTTCAAAAGAGGCAGTGCCTTCGAGCACTTCGATCGCGTAGATTGCCTGCACGGCATCAAGATCTGTTTCAGCACAGTCGCGTATGACTATGGCCATGGTGTTGGATTACATCAGTAGCTAGACTTGCCACCAGATTGCCAAACTCCCATTCATAATGCCAGCACTACATAATGCCAGCACTAATAACTGCACCTTGAGTAGTCCATCGGGATGCCTGCCTGCTCACTCAATCTGAAGCACCAAGGTGATCGGGTTCAGTGTTAGCCAAGGCCGCAAAGAGCCGGCCTTCCAGAGGATTATGCGTATCAGGACTTGCTATCGATGAACTCAAACAAAGCGTCTTTGCTTATCATGCCAGGCTGCGCAGCCATTAGCTTATTATCAGGACTGAACAGTAAATAACTGGGTGTACCGCGAAAAGCAGATTCGGTCAGCAGTTGGAAATTAACTGCCACAACTGCAAGTTCACCAACAAAGTTTGGATAAACAGGCTGGTGACGACTGATAAAACGATTAGCGCTGGCGAGACCTTTACGACCATCGATAGACACCCCGACGACATTGAAATCCTCGCTTCGCTCCAAATGCGCTTCAGACATCATAGGCGCTTGTTCGCCACATACATGACAGGCAGCCTGCCAAATTTTCACAAGCGTCCATTTACCATTGTCGAAGTCTTTGGCGAAATCGCCAGGCTGACCATCGGTGGTCAACAGATCAAGAAACGGCATTGGCTCAGACGATACAGTTGTCGTATCAGCAGTAGCCACGGATACTGAAAGCAACACGCCACATACAATGGCAAGTACACCTGCCATAGCGCGCCTTGTTACATTAAATGTAGCATGACGTGCATTCGCTACCGCGTTTATCGCTGCAGTAGGCAGCTTGATTCGAGTCATTTAAAAATCTCTCCACTCTCTTGGTAGAACCGCTGGTATGACCACTTGTACACGGTTAATAATATTTTATTGAAGATAAAACAGTTACATTATTCGTACGAGTAGTCCGGTGAGCTTTTATGCAGCCCTGATCAGCATCAGAGCCATAGAAATAGCAGCCAAGATTCATACCATAAACATCGCAAACATCCTTAGGTTTACCTTGTTTAAGACACCAATATCGGGCAAATCCCGATACCCCCTATTTAAACTTTCGTGCCAGCGCTTGCGCGGTAAAAATCGCCATAGGCGAGGTTCTGCCGCGCAGGCTTCCGATGCTCGATCAGCAATTTACACACCGTGCAAACACTAACGATAACAAGCACCAAATAACTGCGCGAACGCTACGCTAATAATCGTTTACATTTTAGATTCGTGAATCTGTATAGCCGTTTTACACATTGTTTACTACACTTTTGCTCAACTTCCAGCCAAGGCAAACGAGTACCTGGCAACAGAAAGTCTGGCGCGCAAATAGAGATATTAACCAAATATTCACTCTCTGCCCTGTGTCTGAATGCGCTCTGTCAACAAAGTTCCTGACAATTAACCCATACATACAAGTATATCGCTCACATTGCACAGATCGACAAATCAAGCCGTAACAACTTGATGCGACAGAGCATAGCTCAGTTTTAAGCTAGCCTGCAGCGATTAACTTGTTTGCCGAGCATCGCTTACAAGGTGCTGTTTTTACAATGGGCGGCATGATATATGCGCAGCCTAACCAACAAATTCATTAGCCCTTTTAAGCTAAATAAATGGTGCTTGAGCACTGTCGAATTGTGACAACGAGCAGCAACTGGACATAGGCTAATAGCGGCATTAAATCGCAGCACCACCAAAGCAAGACCTTCGCACAGCATATGGCAAGAATGGCACACTTGACGGAGCTAAAATATCAAGCTGTTTGCCAGCCATTGGGTACCGGGCATCGTGCCTATTCACCCGATGCACAGGTAGCGCGACTAACTACCCCACTGATAAAAAAAATATGCACTGCCATCAGTCAATTTACTTCCCTACTCATACTGGTGATGTTGTTTACAACTCAACCAGCAAACGCCATCGATATACAGATTAAGGGTGTTCCAAAGGAATTCAGAAGCACCTTACGCACAACGCTTGAAAATCCGACAGACGATAGTCCCGAGAGTCTGAATGAATTTATGGAAATCGTGCCGCAAAGAGCACGACTTGCCATGCAATCGCATGGTTATTACAACAGCCTGATAAAGCTGAGACGCTTTAACGGTAAATTAATTCTGGACGTAACAGCGGGTGAACCAGTCATTATCTCGAAACTCATCATTAATGTTGAGGGAGAAGCACGCGTCGATGGCAAATACATGCCCGTTATTGGACAGATACCTCTGCGTCGAAATCTGGTTTTCCAACATGCAGACTATGAAAAGGCCAAAGATGTTCTGTTCGACAGAGCACAAGACCGTGGCTATTTTGATTTTGAATTCAGTCAGACCGAGGTCCGTGTCAGCAAGAAAAACAACACTGCTGAGGTTACCCTGATAGTCGATAGCGGCTCACGCTATACATTTGCAACAGTTGAATTTGTGTCCGACTATTTCAGTGATGAATTTCTGCGTGGCTATGTACCATTCAAATACGGCGACCCCTACGAGTCATCGCTACTCGCGAGTCTGACTCAACAAATGCAGAACACGGGGTTTTTCAGCACGGTCAAAGTCATACCGCTGCGCGGCGATCTGTTCGGTGAGCAGGTGCCCATAAAAGTGGAAGTAAAGAAAAAAGACAAGAATCTGCTGGGATTAGGTATCGGCTTCGCAACTGACACGAAGGCACGGGGAAAAATTACCTGGAACAGACCCCTGGTGAATAAAAAGGGACACTCTTTCGACGCTGAGCTTGGTGTCTCGCAAATAAATCAAAACCTGAGCTTTCAGTACCGCATACCCAGAAGCAGCAACCCGTTATATAACTTCTGGTCATTTGAAACAGGTGTATTAAACGAACAAATTGAAGAGCAGAGTAGTTTTCTGAGCACTGTCAACGTACAGCGCATTCGTCGCACCAGTCGGGATTGGACAGAGAGCCTGTTCATTCGTTGGGAACGTGAAAGCTTTGAAGCCGGGGAGCAGCGCGATCTGATCAATTTGGTGCTGCCGGGAATCAGCTATGCTAAAAACAAAAGTGCGGGTTTCCCCTTCCCAACCCGTGGTTATAGCCTGCAGGGAACATTGTTATGGGGGTCACAAGAACTTGGCTCAAGCATAGATTTCTATAAATCGGAATTCAATGTCAAATTCCTCAAGAGTGTTTCCCGGAAAGACACGCTCATATTTGCAGCGCGTTATGGAGCCATCGGTTCGAGTGATCTGGAGCGAGTGCCCACATCGCAGCGATTCTTTGTCGGAGGGGATCGAACAATCCGTGGATTTCCTTTCAGAACACTCTCACCGACAGATTCAAACGGTGATGCGATTGGTGGACGCTTTCAGGAAGTGCTGAATCTGGAATACAATCGCCGCTTTGGCGGTACCTGGGCACTGGCTTTGTTTACTGACCTTGGTCGGGCCTTCGACGAATTTGATGCACCCTATCAGGTCGGCGCAGGGTTTGGCGTACGATGGTTTTCGCCGGTTGGCCCTTTTCGCATCGACTTTGCCTTCGGCGTTAGCGAAGAAGATACCCCTTTCGAGCTGCACTTGTCTTTAGGACCGGAAATTTAAGCGTCGGTCCGTGGCTATGTGGAAAAAACTTCTCCTTGTTATTGCGCTGCTCGTCTTTGTACCGTTTGTGGTTATCGCTCTGACATCCTACATTTTGTTAGGCACTGAGCGCGGTTTCAAATGGACCACTGCCCACCTGCAATCGATAGACGAGCGTCTTGTTCTGGCACCTACCACTGGAAACCTCAAAGACGGTATCGGCACAGACACCATTACCTGGGAAGATGAAAAGCTCACTGTTAAGGCCTCCGGAATTGAATCCAAATGGATGTCAACGTGCCTGCTGAAAACAGAATTTTGCCTTGAGCACCTGGCCGTAGAGCAACTGACCATCCAGCTGCACCCGGTTGACAACCCGTCAACCGAAAAACGATCTCCGATTGAACTACCAAAAATCACCTTGCCACTGAGCGTGCAAGCTGAAGATGTGAGCATCAAGAAACTGGTGTTCCTCAAGGGCTCTGAAAGCAAGGCGATTGAAATAGAAAATATAACGCTCAACGCCGACCTAAGCGGCTCGACGCTCCATCTGGATAGCCTTGGTTTTATCGTTGACAAGTACACCGTGCTAATTAACGGTGAACTTGAACTGGAAGGTGAATATCCGATTACAGCAGATGCCAAAGTGCATGCATCCAGGCTTATTGACTCACAAGACCTTGAGTTTTCAGCTCATCTGCACAACACACTTGAGAACTTGAAACTCAATGCCAGCGTCTCGGGGCCCATTGAATTATCCGCTAATGCAGATGTACAACCCCTGCAACCTACAGTCCCGTTACGGGGAAATATTTTCTGGAAAGATCTGGGTTGGCCTTTGATAAACCACGAGACTGTTAAAGCCACAGATGGTCGATTAAAGATAGTGGGTAATCTTGACGAGTACCAACTTCGCCTTGACAGCAATTTCACTGGTAAGAATCTACCTAAAACCTTGGTTAAAGCAAGCGGTAGCGTTAACACGAAGCGTGTCATCATTCCCGAGATTGACCTCTATTTACTCAACGGTGTTGCAACCGGTTCCGCCGCGGTCAGCTGGAATAACGGAGCTGACTGGGTTGCAGATCTTGCTTTTCGACAACTTGATCCCGGACAACAGTGGGAACAAATGACCGGAAAACTCGATGGCATTGTCAGAGTACGAGGTTCAGCGGAACAAGGCACCTGGGCTATGAATATCGACGATGCGCAGGTTCGCGGTGAACTAAGAGGATTTCCGCTTCAGCTAAATGCACGCGCTGCACGGTCACGCGACGGACGGTGGCTAGTTCCTGCAGTGACGCTTTTAAACGCCAAAAACGAACTCGCACTACAAGGCGTCGTTGGCGAAAAGATCGATCTGGATATGCAGCTTGATTTTCCAACAATACAGGCGCTGGTTCCAGGGGTCGCTGGCAATATCAAAGCAACAGGCAACATCTCAGGTGAACCCTCTGCACCCGACATCGCTCTGGAGGCCAGTACCGCTGTACTTGTAGCTCAAGAAACCTTGTTTCGAGATTTGTCTTTTAAAGGTTCAATTGCCAGTGCTGGTACAAATAAAAGCAGTATCGATCTGGATATTGGGGAGCTGGTTAACGGTGGACGTAAAGTGACCGATATAAATGCGCGCATCGACGGTACTCGCTACGATCACCAAATCGCTATCGATTTAAATGGTCCATCGCAGACGGCTATTAATCTGCAGGCCAAAGGTAACTTGCCTGATGCAAGAGAGCGCGATGTGCCTAGCGGTGACTGGATTGGTGAACTGCGAAAAGTTGTACTTCAAGTGCCCGGACACGATCTGCAACTGGCGGCTCCGAGCAAAGTTCACTGGCTACAGGATGGTAAAAGACTAAAAATAGATAAACATTGTTGGCAAAATCAGCAGGCAACACTGTGCCTTGAAGAACCTGTTACAGCTGACAAATCAGGATCGGCCAAAGTCGCACTGAACAACTACACGCTGGATAATCTCAACGAACTACTGCCACCCAATACCCATACGCGTCTCGAAGGCGATTTAGGTGCAAACAGTAATCTGAAATGGAACAGCTCCGGCAAGACCCCCTTTGCAATCGAACTACAAGCCGATGTCACTAACGGCGCGATTGTTATCGGTGAGAATAATGCTGACCAATCCCCCCTGCGATTGCCCTATGAAAAACTTTCCCTGACATCACGGACAGATCCAAAAGCACTTGTCTCCAGCTTGCAATTGCGTTCAAAAAAACTCGGTAACGCACAAGTCAATCTGAGTCTGGATTCAGAAAATCCTGAAAATATCCTTAATGGAGATATCACACTCGAGGGCCTTGATGTCAGATTGGCAAAACCTTTCTTGCAGAATTTCGATGAAGTGGATGGGCGCATAAACATGGCGGGGGATATAACAGGTCAGCTGCGCCAACCACTTTTCGACGGCACAGTCACGCTGATTAATCCGCTACTCAAGGCAGATGACCTGCCTCTTGGCATAGAGGACGGTGAAATTACAGCGCGCGTCAGTGGCGACACAGCAGATATCAATGGCGCATTCGATACCGGCAAAGGGCAACTACGCGTCACAGGCGACGCGACCTGGAAACCGGATCAGTTGGGAGCCAATCTAAAGGTTGATGGTGAAAATTTATCTATAAGACAACCGCCTCTGCTGCAATCGACAATTAATCCATCACTAAGGATCACGGTAAAACACAATGAAATCGCGCTAAGAGGAAATATCGACATCCCGTCAGCCGAGATCGATATCAAGGAACGATCTGAAGGCGCTGCCACCCTCTCCGACGATGTCATCATCATAGAAGAGGAAGACACCACTGCCGAAAACGGCAAGAACGAAACCAAAGAGGCGCTGACAATAACAACAGAATTAAATATTAACCTTGGCGAAAATGTGAACCTGAAAGGGTATGGTTTGCAATCGCGACTCACAGGTGACATCAGATATCAAAAAAACAACGATGACCCACCACAGCTGGGTGGGCAAATTAGCGTGGAAGAAGGATTCTACAAATCTTACGGTCAGGATCTGAAAATTCGCGACGGTCAGATTCTATTTGTCGGCCCCATAGAGCAAACAAATCTGAACATCAGCGCCATTCGAGAATTGGAAACCGAAGAGCGTGTTGTTGGCTTGCAACTGCAAGGTCCGGTTATTGACCCGGCCATCACTTTGTTTACAGAGCCTGCTGATAAAACGCAGGAATCCATATTATCCTATATAGTGCTGGGACGTGATCTTGGCGTTAGTACAACCAATGAGGAATCGACTCTACTGGCGCAAGCAGCGCTCGCTCTGACGATTCGACAAGGGCGCGGATTTGCCAGCGGCTTTGCCGAAAGCCTTGGCATCAGTGATTTCCAGATCGACGCATCGGGTAGCGGTGACGATACCCAGGTGCTGGTTAGCGGTCGGTTATCAAGGAAACTACTGTTACGCTATGGCCGCAGCGTATTTGCTCCTGACCAGACCCTGTATCTGCGCTACGATATAAACAAGAGACTGTATCTCGAAGCTGCCCAGGGATTGGAACGAGCCGTTGATCTATTTTATTCATTGTCGTTCTAACTAATCCAAAAGGCCTCGACACTGCATGTTGCAACCAGCCCAAACTTGCCCCAACTAGCCCAAACACACCATGAGTCATTCCGGCCAGTACGAATCTCATCAATACACGTACATTGATACGGCGTCAGATCTGGAGAACTTCTGCAACGCACTTGGCGGTGGTGACTTTATTGCCATCGATACTGAATTTTTGAGGGAAAAAACCTATTACCCCGAGCTATGCCTGGTACAAATCAAACAGGGTGAGCACCTCGCCTGCATTGATACGATGGCAATCGGTGATCTGTCAGCGCTTAGCAACTTAATGCACAACCAGTCGATCACCAAGGTGTTCCATGCAGCTGCACAGGACATGGAGATATTCGTTATGCTGAACAAAAAAGCACCAGCACCGATTTTCGATACGCAAATCGCTGCACCGCTACTCGGGTATCAAGAACAAATCGGCTACGGCAATCTTGTCAAAGAGGTACTCGGTGTCACACTGGCAAAAACACATACCCGGGCAGATTGGTCACGCCGCCCTATTCCAACTCAGCAATTGCACTACGCGCTTGATGATGTGATTCATCTGGAAAATCTGTATCTGTCGCTGTGCGAGAAGCTCAAAGCTCGTGGTCGACTTGAGTGGCTAACGCCGGAGTTCGAAGACATGTCTTCGATGGACAGGTACAACAAACCCGCCAAACATCAATGGCAAAAAATGCGTGCTGCACAACAAATGAAAGGCCAGCAACTAGCCACATTGCAGGGCCTCGCCGAGTGGCGTGAACTGTATGCGCGTGAAAGCAACCGGCCAAAAAGCTGGGTGCTAAAGGACGACGCGCTAGCGGATCTCGCCAAACAGCGCCCTAACAGTCTCAAAGAACTCTCACACGTACGCAGTATTAATAGCCGTACGCACGAAAAACTGGGCGATAAAATACTGACAGTTATCGCAAACGCTGCGAATCGCAAACCCGAACCGCTGCCAGCCTTTGTAAAAACAGCAAAACCGACTGCCCATCAAACGGTAACGACTGATGCCCTGACTGCTATTGTGTCGGCGATAGCGCTGCAACACGATGTCAATCCGACGCAGCTTGCCACACGCAAGCAACTGCAGAGCATCGTCACCAACAGCAACAACGATGCTATAACCGGCTGGCAGAAAGCTATCCTTGGAAGCACTATCGACGATTTTTTGTCTGGAAAAATATCTATCAGCAGCAATAACAGCAAAGTCATACTGACCAAACATTGATTACTAATTTTGCTTTATACGCTTGAAAGTAATTTAGATCGAGAGAACTAACAGAGAATGTAATGATGGAAACACTGCTGGCAGGTTTAAGAGCAGCCGGGGAACCTACCCGTCTGCGCCTATTGGCCCTTTGTGCTCACGGGGAATTGAGCGTCACCGAGCTCACACAAATACTCGGACAAAGCCAACCACGCGTGTCACGCCATTTAAAACTGCTGATAGAGGCCGGTCTTCTGGAGCGTTTTCGAGAAGGCAATCTGATGTTCTATCGCATAGCCGAGAACGGCGAGGATGCACATCTTGCCCGCACACTGGTTGATCTTTTGCCCGACAACGATACTGAACTCAATCGTGATCTTATTCGCCTGGAGCAAATCCGCGAACGTCGGGCGGCACTCGCCGAACAATATTTTCAGGAAAATGCAGCGCGCTGGAAAGAGATCCGCGCCATGCATGTTGCAGAAGCTGATCTTGAGAACGAATTCATGCACACGGTTGGCGGTAACCAATATGAATCATTTCTGGATATTGGCACAGGTACAGGACGAATACTGGAGTTGCTCGCCAATCAGGTACAACGCGGCATTGGCATAGACACCAGCACAGAGATGTTATCTGTTGCTCGTACAACACTCGAACAGGCCGGTATCAAGCACGTACATGTGCGCAAGGGTGATATGTACAATCTGCCGATAGATGACGCGACCATCGATCTTGCAACTTTACATCTGGTGCTGCACTACAGCATGGATCCGGCTCAGGTGTTGACCGAGGCTTGCCGTACACTCAAACCGGATGGCCGGTTAATTATTGTGGATTTTGCACCTCACGAAGAAGACACACTACGCACTGAGCACCAACACCAGCGTCTCGGATTCACAGACAAGGAAATCAAATCCATTCTCAATGGTCTTGGATTACAAGTGGAGAAAACACGCAAACTCACCGGTGATCCATTAACCGTTAATATCTGGGCGGCAGCGAAACCACCTGCCGCTAATGCGGCCATTGAATCAACCAATGACAACAGACTGCACTAATCGTGAAATGTGCGATTATCAGCAAGGACCATAGAAAGCCGGTAAAATCGTACTTTCCGAATGATAGACACCGGTAAATTCCGTTGGCCAAACTAGTTTTTATTATTGCCATCCTGACTGTGGGATGGTTGATCTACAAACTGTACTTCAAGCAGTTACTCGCCCAAGGTAAATCCGGCAAGATCAAAATAGCACTGATCGTTGTTGGCCTGTTGTTTATGGTGCTGGCTGTGACAGGTCGAGCGCACGTACTGTTCGCATTGATCGGTGCTGCGATGACGCAGATCATGCGCATTATGCCCTTGATGATACGGTTTTTCCCGCAAATCGCTCAAATGTTCGCCGGCAAATCACCGTTCGGTGCAGGGCAGTCCTCGCGCTTGCGTTCAGCCACACTGGTTGTCACTATCGAACACAGCAATGGCCGTATGGATGGTGAAGTGATAGCGGGTGAGTTCACCGGCCGTCGCTTAAGTGAACTGAGCCCCGATGAGCTGGCCACGCTGCTCGAGAACTGTCAACGAAACGACGTTAAGGGCGCGCGCCTGCTAATGGCTTATCTGGCCCGCACACGCGGCGGACAGTATGCCGGTGGCGGTAACGAGGCCGGCGCAGGTACACACCCGGACACACGGCTCTCTACCCGTGAGGCCTATGAAATTCTCGGGCTTGAAAAAGGTGTTGATCGACAGGCTGTCATTGATGCTCACCGACGTCTGATGAACCGAATGCACCCGGACAAGGGCGGTAGCAACTATCTGGCAAGCAAAATCAACGCGGCCAAAAAGACCTTGCTCGACAGCGATGAGATCAAATCTGCCTGACTTGACTCAGCGCGGGTTTTGACTCAACACGGGTTTTGACTCAGCACGGGCCTATACCGCCACACCAGGAGACTACTCAGGCTCCTACAGCACAAAATCAACAATTAAGTGCAAGCACTGCTCGTTTCGCCTAGTTTCATCAACACTATCGCGCTAGTATTACCTGCTAACAAGATACAGTAATACGAAGGAAGGCCGGTGCAAAAACTCAGTAATACCAATGTTCTCGATATGACACAGCTCACAACTCCGCAGCAGTTGCGTGAGCGTTATCCACGTTCCGGGAATGCCTCAGCTACTGTCGAAAAGGGTCGTCAGGAAATCACCGATATTCTCGATCGCAAGGACCACCGCTTGCTGGTCGTTATCGGCCCCTGTTCCATCCACGATATTGACCTCGCAAAGGAATACGCAGATCGGCTCTTGTCACTGCGTAAAGAACTAGCCTCCAGCCTCAATATAGTCATGCGTGTCTACTTTGAAAAACCCCGCACTACGGTTGGCTGGAAAGGTTTTATCAACGACCCTCATCTGGATGACAGTTTCAAAATTGATGAAGGACTGGCACGTTCGCGCGAATTACTGCTGCATCTTGCGGAGATGGGCATGCCAACTGGCACGGAAGCGCTTGACCCGATAAGTCCGCAATACCTGTCCGATCTATTCAGTTGGGCGGCGATTGGTGCACGTACGACTGAATCGCAGACGCATCGTGAAATGGCCAGTGGACTATCGATGGCGGTCGGTTTTAAAAACGGCACCAATGGCAGCCTTGATGTCGCCGTCAACGCCCTGCGCTCGGCATCATCACCGCATCGATTCCTGGGCATCAACTTCGACGGTCACACGTCAATCATTCATACACGCGGCAATGAATATGGCCATGTGATTTTGCGTGGTGGTTCAAACGGCCCCAACTACGATGCAGAGCATGTAACGGATGCCGAAGAGCAACTTGCCGCTGCGAAATTACCTGCTCGCATTATGGTCGATTGCGCACATGCCAATTCGAACAAAAACCACGAAGTACAACCGCTGGTGGCTGCCAATGTCGCTGATCAGATAGTAGCTGGTAACCAATCCATTGTTGGCTTGATGATCGAAAGCAACATAGCCGCTGGCAACCAAAGTCTCGGTAAAAAGGAAGATTTGGCTTACGGTGTTTCGATCACAGATGCCTGTGTTGATTGGGAAACTACAGAGACAACCTTGCGTTCGCTTCACGAGAAAATTAGCAAGGCCATGGTTAATCGCAAAAGCTCACAGACTGACAAGACGTCGTCAAGTATCAGTGATCCTGCTACGGCCTGATTGGAATTCTAGGCAAACACTAACTTCAGGAAGAAAAAACACAACATACCGATAACTATCGTCAATAGCAGGTGACTTGTTAACCGGGCAATAACAATGGCGACCAAGGATGCCCATAGGTACGGATTGGCTGCTTCCAGCAGCCAATCGCCACCTGGTTTTAGTGCCATAGGTACACTTATCGCCGTTAAAACCGCCACAGGTACATAGGCAAGCGCGCGCTCAATCGGCTCGGGCAACGAGACCTTGCCAGCCAGCGCCATCAATGGGTATCGCGCAAGGTAAGTCACCAACATCATCCCGACAATTAGTACCACTTCCTCACCAGGACTAAAAACGTAGTTCATTTTGCTGAGCCTTCTCGTTGCTTTTCTTGCGCAGACTTTCTGTCGTTCTTTTCGGGGTGCTTCTCAGGTGACACAGTTTCAACCAGAACACCGGCAGCAATACCAGCCAAAGCACCCGAGATCAAACCAACTTGATTGGGCAAGCTATGTAAAAGGACCGCCACAGTGCCGGCAACAACAGCACTCACCAACATAGCTCGCGACACAATCAAGGGCACGACAATACCAATGAAGGTGACAACCAACGCGAACTCCAGCCCCCAATCGCTGATACCCGCCAGTGATTGGCCAGTGACAATACCTATCACTGTGCAGATCTGCCAGTTAACGTACATAAACACAGCCGAGCCCAGAAAATACCAGTGCTTGTATTCTGATGTATCAGCCTCTCGATAACGCTGAATCACCACAGCATAGGTCTCATCCGTCAACCAAAAAGCAAGCGGCACCAACCAGCGCTGAGGTAGCTTTGTCACATAAGGACCAATCGATGCGGCATACAAACCGTGGCGTAAATTAACGATAAACGTTGTTAATACGATGAGTGCGATCCCGGCTCCCTGAGCGACCAGACCGGCTGCGACAAACTGTGCTGAACCGGCAAACACGATCAGGCTAAATCCAAGTACAGCCCACACTGAAAGTCCAGCAGTGATCGCCAGCGCACCGAATATAATGCCGAAAGGGATGGCTCCGATAATCAACGGAATCGTGTCTTTGACACCACGCAGAAATTCGCTGCGCTTTGTCGTCTCTGGCGATTGTGACATTCGAAAGACCGTGACGATGTTAGCTAGTGGAAGATTGGCAGCGACAACTGCAGCGGCAGCGTTTAGGCATTATCAATAATTGCTCGCACAGCAGCCTCAGCATGCATTTCGGTCGTATCGAACAAGGGAATTGATGTGTGTGACTGTTTAATCAGGAGCGTGATTTCAGTGCATCCGAGAATGATGGCCTCAGCGCCACGTTCAGCCAAGCGATCAATGACAGCAAGATAGGTATCGCGCGAGGAAGGAACAATTTCACCCAGACACAACTCGTCATAGATGATTTGATGAACCGCATGCATATCTCCCTCATCAGGCACAATCACATCAATATCAAATTGACCTTGCATCCGGCCTTTGTAGAACTCATCTCGCATAGTAAAGCCTGTGCCTAAAAGTCCCACCTTGCTATGCCCTGCCACAAGAATCGCTTCTGCGGTTGGGTCAACGATATGCAACAGTGGCAGATCCACACCATCGAGTGTCTCCGCAGCCACCTTGTGCATCGTATTGGTCGCAATGAGTAACAGATCAGCACCACCTGCCTGCAGAGACCGTGCAGCCTGATTGAGAATAGCGCCGGCGCCGGCCCAGTCACCTGCGTGCTGCAATACCTCAATTTCGGCAAAATCCACACTCGACAACAACATCTTGGCAGAGTGCAAACCACCGAGTTCCCGCTTGATGCCGCGATTGATCCACTGGTAATACAGCACCGTGGATTCCCAGCTCATCCCACCAATAACGCCAAGAGTCTTCATATTGAGAAGTATATCTGATGACATCAGAGTCGTTACGGTCCCGATCGACCACCAATAACCACTTTTTGCCCTTATATGTCGATGAGCGGAATTGTTGTTTCCGGAATTGTTGAGGCTAGGTAAAATGGCGCGATGAACTCCTCTGCCCGTGACCAGATCTACAGCACCCCGCTTGCCGATATCGGAGGATTTCGGTTTGACCAGCAGGTGGTAGATGTATTTCCGAATATGCTGGATCGGTCGATTCCTGGATACGCCAGCATCATCGCGCAGACTGGTTTACTGGCGAAGCACTTCGCGCGTGAAGACACTCGCTGCTATGACTTGGGCTGCTCTCTTGGGGCTACCCTGTTGTCGATGCGCCATGCCATTGCAAACGTCAATTGCGAATTGGTCGGAGTCGATAATTCCACTGCGATGATCAAGCGTTGCAAGGAACTACTGGACATCGACAACAAGGCAACCCGTGCCGAGCGTCAATCTGATTCATCAGAACAAAGCCCACCACCGGTGACCCTGATTCATGAAGATATTGAACGCGTTGAAATTACCAATGCTTCTGTCGTTGCCCTGAACTTCACACTACAATTTATCCAACCATATGCGCGTAAAACGCTACTGAACCGGATTGGCAGTGCCATTGTGGACGGCGGTGCGCTGATAATCTCAGAGAAAATAAAATTTGACGATCAATTTCTGCAAGACCTTTACACCGACCAGTATCACGCATTTAAAAAAGCGAATGGTTATTCCGATCTGGAAATCAGTCAAAAGCGCAGCGCGCTGGAGAACGTACTGATACCAGACACATTGGACACCCACTTGGTTAGACTTCGTGAGGCTGGTTTTAAGCATTGCTCCGTGTGGTTTCAGTGTTTTAACTTTGTTTCCATAGTCGCTATTAAATGATCGCCACCTCGCTGGCGAACTAACCCTGTCCACACCCGATCAACCACACATGGCCTCCCAGCGGCATCCTGCATTTCACAAGGCTTTCGCGTCGCCGAAGCAACTAACCACCGCCCTACTGGCGGCAGGTGTTGACAACAACCTTGCCAAACAACTGGCTGAAATGACCGAACGAGCGATTGCGGATCTAAATCACGGCGATTTGCATAAATGGCTGGATGCTATTGCCTCGTTACCTGTCGTTGGACAACCACACCAAGCAAAAGGCAAAACTATCGACCCTCAAGTGGCTAGTACTAGTGACACAACAACTGAAACCGGGGGCACCGTCTCTTACAACATCAATCAAGATATGATCACGGTTGAGTACCATCAAACAGATTCTGCTGAGAGCAATCTACACAATGCAAAAGAGGCGGAGCAAACCCACGTGAAAGAAGCCCTGCTCGCACTACGCCCCTGGCGCAAAGGTCCTTACACAATAGCGGATATATTTATTGATACCGAATGGCGGTCGGATTGGAAATGGCAACGCGTTGCACCTCATATCTCGCCTTTGACAGGACGCACAGTGCTCGACGTGGGTTGTGGCAACGGTTATCACGCCTGGCGTATGCGCGGTGCAGGTGCGGCAATGGTTATGGGTATCGACCCATCACCCTTGTTCATGCTGCAATTCAGCGCTGTTCAATATTTTATCAACGATTCGCAAGTGCAGCTCTTACCTGTAACACTTGAAGCGCTACCGAAAAGCTTGCACTTGTTTGATTCAGTTTTTTCCATGGGTGTGCTTTATCACCGGCGCCAGCATCATGATCATCTACAGCAATTGCGCGACACATTACGCGACGGCGGTGAGTTGATTCTGGAAACACTGATCTTGCCAGGTGCAGGATTGGATATGCTGCAACCTGCTCAATCGAGCACTGCCAATGGACGTTACGCACGTATGCGCAATGTCTGGTCACTACCCACCGAATCGCTGCTGCATCAATGGCTGTCAGAAAACGGGTTTACAAACATCCGTACGGTCGATATCACCCGAACAACTACCGAGGAGCAACGCAGCACCGGCTGGATGGCGTTTGAATCGTTGCAAAATGCTCTTGACCCTGATGACCCGGAGCTGACCGTTGAAGGCTGGCCTGCCCCAACTCGCATTACTGTTATTGCGAACAAACACGCGAAATAATGCACTGCATGCATTATTGGCATACAGTATGTCGTAAAAAGCGCGGAATGTGACGAACATTTGATACCGACTCGGCAAGTTCGGTTTTTTCGTCGATATTTTTGCCCATTCGCGAGTTATTTCAGGCGCGGTAACGCTATAATCTCGGCCCGGCTTCCAAGGCGCTATGTTCCAAAAACATAAGGCGCTCCAAAGGCATAAGGCGGTAATGATGCTTAAACCTCAAATCAAAGAGCAACACGGAAATTTTCGCTGTCAGGGACATTGGCTGGACCAGCAAAGTCCTGACAACGGTACCCTCATTGATTTCGACGACAAGCAATACACCTACTTCGACGGTTACTGGATTCGCTATTACGCCCCTCCTCCGGACACCCTCGCTAACCGCAAGCGTCTGATAGATCACCTCACACGTCGCGCTTTTCATCATACGGAACCCGGCATTGCAACCCCCGGGCATAGACTCGAACTGGCACGCGAAGCTTACGATCAACAGAACGACCCAACACTTAAACGCGTAAATGCCGCGATGCTGGCAGGCGCATTGTTTAATCGGGCAACTGATGTCTTCACCGCTATCGTTGAACTCGAAGAGAAAGGCGTAATGATCAGTTCCGAAAATGAGCTTATGCGCACCTGCGGCGAATGCTTTGCTGAAGCGCTTGAACTGGGCAAACAAGTCAAGCACCACAGCGGCGAAGAAGGTATTGACGAACTATGGGGCGAGCCGTCTCGGGCATTTACCTTACCCATGGAAGAGTATTACCGCTCACGCTATATCAAAGTCGCGCAGACAATGGCAAACATCGATTTGATCGCAGGTACCATCAAATCAACGTATGAGGAAAGGCCTGAATTTCCAGACCTTAATGATATTGTTGACAACTATGCGACAGCGGCGAAGCTTGAAAGCGAGACCATGAAAACCGATCAGAATATTTTTGAAATATGGCCGCAATTTGTTGCTGCCGGTGAAACTCTGTCAGGTTATCAGCCAGCTCTACAACCGGGCGCATCGCGTAAATGTCTGTATGTACTTGAACACGCACAAAAGAAATTGGTTGTCGGCTCCCATCTGATCAACTGGGTAGCACGTGCACGCGTACCGATGCCCAAGAGTACGAACGACTACATCGAAAACTGCAAGTCCCTTAAAGCGAGACTCGACGCCTGCTAATGTATGGGCAGCAAACAGACTCCTGACGCACATACCGCCCCAGGTACTGACAACAGCGTTAGTAAAACCGCTAGCAACACCGCATCCAGGGCTACCATTCAACCTCACCTACCCCCGGCAGCTACCAACGGGCTTATTCCTGTTGTAACTGGCGATGAGTCGCTAACGCTATTCAGCCCGGATTTTCAGGAGACCTACCATTCGATTCATGGTGCACTAACCGAATCGCAAACTGTTTTTATAAACGGTAGCAATCTGCCTGCGCTTCTGCAGGCACGCGCGAATATTACCGTGTTGGAAATAGGCTTCGGTCTGGGCCTTAACTTTCTGTTGGCAGCCGACTGTGCCGCAAACCAGGGTACATCGCTCGAATACATTGCTGTTGAAAACAAGCTTCTGCCAACAACTCTTCTGCAAAGCCTGCGATATGATCGACACCTGAAACATCCCGCGCTGTGTGAACGCTTATATGACTTTCTGGCATCCTCAGAAGCCACTGCAGCGGACACCGCGACCAATCCACATAAAGCGACGATAAGTGAAAATATTACGCTGCAACTGCTGGAGAGTCTGAATGACGTACAGGCGATGTCTGCAGCAAAAGACAAGCGTGTTGACGTACTTTTTCTGGATGCTTTCAGTCCTGACTGCAATCAGGCATGCTGGACTGACGACATATTCGACACATACACCCGCCTGCTTGGTGAAAGCGGATTGCTCACGACTTATTCTGCCAAGGGCCGTATTCGAAGACAGCTGATCGCCAGAGGCTTTCATGTTGAACGCCTGCCCGGGCCACCCGGAAAGCGCGAGTTCTTACGTGCCACGCGCACTGTCACCAAAGCAATATAGTGCTGTCACTCACCGCAGACTGTCTGCGGAAGACGTGTTAAAGATTTGGCTTTGTTGAATGGATTTGTGGTTATTCTCACGTAACCCGTCAGCGACCATGCACAGCGTCCGGCGCATTAATGAAAGATGGTGAAAAACGCACCAAATTCTTTGCAGAAATTAATCTTTGAATCGCCTCCGGTTCCGTATAATCGCCCCACTGACCTGCCGAGCTACAAGAGTAAGGGCGCTTTATAGCCCCTTCCAACCCCTCGGCTTTACATTCTGCTTATGTCAGTGGCGACGCGAGGCTGGAAAATACGCACTATGTGCGGTTATTTCCTCAATTCTTATGCAGATTCAAGGGAGCAGACTTTCGGGCCGCTATCTGGACAGTAATCGAGAAAATCTCGAGTTCAAAGGCTTATGTACAGTCGCCAATGATGGCGATCAGATAACCCCTGTCGCACGCAGGGGTTTGTCTATAATCAGTTTCACAATGCAACGCCTGTCAAACATCAGGCAACTATTTAATTCGGAATTCGCATGAAAGTAACGGTATACGGTTCAGGCTATGTTGGTTTGGTCACAGGTGCCCTGCTGGCAGACGTTGGCAATGAGGTGCTGTGTGTAGACGTTGATAAGACCAAGGTCGATAACCTCAAAAAAGGCATCATCCCTATCTTCGAGCCAGGCCTGGATGAAATCATAAAACGTAACATGGAGGCCAAACGCCTCGATTTCACCGTCGATAAGGAACAGGCTGTAGCACATAGCGAAGTTCAATTCATCGCAGTGGGCACCCCACCGGGCGAAGATGGTTCAGCCGATATGCAGTACGTCGCAGCTGTTGCCAAAACCATTGCCGAACACATGACGGACAAGAAAATCGTTATTACCAAGTCCACCGTACCTGTAGGTACTGGGGACATGGTTGAACGTGTTATCAGCGACGAACAGAAAAATCGCGGCTCGTCTTTTGATTCTGTTGTTATATCAAATCCGGAATTCCTTAAAGAAGGTGCTGCAATCGAAGATTTCATGAAGCCTGATCGTATCGTCATAGGTACTGACGACGAATATGCCATGGGTCAGATGCGCGAACTCTATGCACCGTTTTGCCGCAACCACGATCGACTGATTTTCATGTCACGCCGTTCTTCAGAGCTGACCAAATACGCTGCGAATTCCCTGCTGGCAACAAAAATCAGCTTCATGAACGAACTGTCCAACATTGCTGATCGACTGGGCGCTGATATAGAAGATGTGCGACACGGCATAGGTTCTGACCCAAGAATCGGCTACCACTTTATCTACCCGGGTTGTGGATACGGTGGCTCGTGTTTTCCAAAAGACGTCAAGGCACTGATCGCAACAGCCCGCGAAGTTGACTACAGGGCTGAATTACTGGAAGCGGTTGACAACGTCAATGACCGCCAGAAGCATGTACTGTTCGAAAAGCTCATGAAGCATTTCGATAACGACATCAACGGAAAAACATTTGCTGTGTGGGGACTTTCATTCAAGCCCAACACAGATGACCTGCGTGAAGCACCCTCTCGTGTACTGATTGAACACATCCTTGAAAATGGCGGCACAGTTAAAGCCTTTGACCCGGTTGCTATGCAGGAAATGCGTCACTTCTACCCGAACGAGAAACGCCTGCAATTGATGGGCACCGCTCAGGATTGCTGTGAAGACGCTGACGCACTGTTGATCAATACAGAATGGCGTGAGTTCAGAAGCCCGAATTGGGACAGCCTGAAGGAGAGCCTGAAGCGACCGCTAATCATTGATGGCCGTAACTTGTATGATCCCCAGCAGGTCATTGAGCAAGGCCTGATATATGACTGCATTGGTCGTCCTCAGCAGGATCGACGTAAGTCGGGTGTGAAAGCGGCTTAAAGTGAACCAGACCGGATGCATTCATACGGAAGCATCCGCATTGAAATAAGGGATGAGCTTTCGTTAGTCGCTGTACCATTGTACAACACCTTCAAATGGCGCCAGATCTGGCGCCATTTTTCGTTTTGTGATGCCAACCGCTGATAGAGCAAAAACATTAGCTGAACTAAAGAGCAGCCCTACAAGGCTCGGTTCGAGGATGTATCAAGCCCAAATAAATGACCGTTTATTTAACTTGTGATTTTGTCATACCAGAGCTTCAACCAATCACCCCCACCCGACCGCATGCCTTCAATCGATAAGACTATCACTCTGTAAATGTGGCCCTGTCCGCGCTATGAAGCCAATATCCATGCTGGATTTGGTCTTGGCTCCCAAATGATCACTAACCCTAAAGCCATTGAAGGATGGCACCATCGCCAAATAAGAAGGAAAATCAGAGCTCTAGCGAGCGGATTTTGTGACGAAAGCGGCACTCTGCGATGAGTAGATCAACTGTGTTGAGTTATACTAAAGGCTGGTGATAAACGGACATAAATAATGGAATTTTTTACTGATGTGGCGGTAGAAGCCGCGACCATAGCCGGCAAGCATCTTCTGGCAAATTTTAGAGCACACCGAGTGGCGATATACGGAGAGAATGTCCTCTCTATATCTAATCGCAGCTTGTCCAAGGAAATTACTTCTGCCAATGATCATGAGGCAGACAGGCTGATTATCGACCTACTGTCGCAAAGATGCCCTGACCACAACATCATGACCGAAGAGTCGGACTTTGTGGAAAAAGACAGCCCCTATACCTGGATTATTGACCCACTGGATGGCAGTGGTAATTTCGTTAATCACAATCCTTTTTTCGCAGTGTCGGTTTGCCTGGCATACAAAAATCAACCGCTCACCGGCGTTATCTACTCTCCGTTTCTTGAGGAGATTATCGTTGCCAGAAAAGGACATGGATGCACCATCAATGGTCGAACCACTTCAGTGTCATCAACATCAGAACTTAATAAAACTTACGTTGTTAGTTGCCCGGGTGGCGACCCCGACAACAAGCGATTTGCGCAGCTGGGGTATGTACTCAACGAGAAGAACAAAGACTTCCGCAAAATTGGATCGGCCGCAATTGAAGCCTACATGGTAGCTACTGGCAGAGTGGATGCTTTTGTCACTCTCAGCATATCACCCTGGGATGTTGCAGCCGGTGCTTTGTGTGTGGAAGAGTCCGGTGGCAAGGTTACCGATTTTCAAGGCAAGCCCTGGAACCTGGATAAGTCAGATTTGCTGATCACCAACAAAGTGATTCATGAAAAGATGCTGGGCGAAATTCAACATTCTGGTATACAGATGGATGAGAGGCAAGCCGTTCTAGAGACCTCATGACTTACGAAATTTTAAATAAAGACACCCTAACTGGCTATCTCACATCCATAAAAACGGTAGCCGACTATTTCGGTAACGAGTCTGATTTTGATATTACCGAGATAGGCGACGGGAATCTTAACTACGTATACAAAGTACGATCTAAAGCAGACCCAGCCAAAGCGTTAATACTAAAGCAAGCTGTCCCGTACTTAAGAATGGTCGGCGAAGAATGGCCATTAAGCCGCGACCGAATGAGTTTTGAGATTCGTGCGCTTAAGTTATACAACGAACTTGTCCCAACCTTTGTCCCCAAAATCTATCACGCAGACGAAGAAATGAGCGTGCTGGTCATGCAGTGTCTTGATGACCACATCATATTGCGTGGCGGGATGACAGATGGCATAACCTATCCAAAAGTCGCAGAAAATATCGGTATTTTTCTCGCAGAAACGCTGTTTAGAACCAGTGCGTTCGGTATGGATAGTATTTCGCGACGCAAGTTAATGAGTGAATTTGTACTTAATACCGAGCTGTGCAAATTGACAGAAGAATTTATCTTCACCTTTCCTTACATGGATCACGAATCCAACTACTCGAATCCTGCAACAAATGAGTGGGCAAAAGAGCACGTCTGGACTGACAGCGAATACAAAATTGCAGTCCTCGGGTTAAAAAACCGTTTTCTAACCAAAACAGATGCACTACTGCATGGCGATATCCACACAGGCTCTTTAATGGTCAATGCCGAAGAGACCTTTGTTATCGATATGGAATTCGCCTTGTTTGGCCCAATCGGTTTCGATGTCGGAAAGATAATGGCTAATTTCTTTCTCTGTCACACAGCCCACTATGCGCTGGGTGGTGGTAACAAGGACTATCAGGCCTGGTTACTTAACGAGGCCTTCAAGATATTGGATGTCTTTGAAAGACGATACAAAGAGTTATGGAATGAGCAGACCGACAACACCATGTTAATAGACGGACTGCTGAGCGATGCGGAATCTGAATCATACAGAGACGCTGTGATGCTAGAGATACTGCAGGATGCAGTCGGATACGCCGGTTGCAGTATGGCAAGACGCACCCTGGGTATAGCCGGAGTCGGCGAGATTCGAGACATAGAGGATGTCAATGTCCGCTCCGAGCTTGAAGTGACAAACCTGAAGTTATCCAAATCACTGATTGCCGCCCATAAAACAATCAACGACAAAGATCAGTTTGCTGCATTGGTCAGATCGTTTTTCTCAGATTGCTCATTCGAGTTTTAGGAAAAAGAAAAGATGTCTAAATTAATCGGAGTCATCCCGGCAGCCGGCAGCGGTGTAAGAGCGCGGCCGTACACCTACGAAGTGCACAAAGGGATGTTTGAGATTGATGGCATTCCAAACATCGCTCGACTGCTGACATTAATGCGGGATGATCTAGATATTGATGAAGTAGTGATTGTGCTCGGATACATGGGAGATATGATTCGCGATCACTTCGGTGATGGCAGCGAATATAACGTTCGATTACAGTACATTGAGAATCAACATTTGGACAAAGGGTGGGCATGGTCAGTGTTACTTGCCAAGCCTTATCTGGCTGGCAGACAAGCCTGTGTCATGTTGTGTGACGAATTTTACCTGGATACAAATCTATCGGACATAGCATCTCTTATCGATCAGGAACCTACCGCTATTTGCGCGGTTAAGTCAGGCGTAGAGCCTCCACTAATCAAGAAAAACTTCTCAGTAGAACGAGACGGCACGCGTGTGGTGCGGTTGGTGGAAAGTCCAGTCAGTGTACCTAATGACACCCTGGGAATGGCGACATTTATCATCAGCCCGGAAGTTTTCATACAGCTTGAGAAAGCTTATGGTAATGGGCGCTCCTCAATTGAGTTCGTCAACTTTATCGATGAGCTAATTCGCGATGGCCACAAAGTACTAGCATTTGAAATGACTGGCGAATACGTAAACTTGAATGATGTTGTTAGTATTGAAGCAGCGCAGGATTTGGCGATTCGACGCCGGCTTAGTGAATTAAATTAGTAAAAGAAGCCAGTTAAAACTTGGTCAGGAATATTCTTTATCACTAATAATTGTCCGACTGCCTCTATACAATTCGCTTTTTATTTAATGGCAAGTAACTCATCAAAACATATACCAAGTACCCGATTCCAACACCCAGCAGATCGAGAAACACATCTTTGATTCTTGCCTCCCTATCATAGAGGTATAACTGTATAGTTTCTGTTGAAATTGCAAATATAAATAGAGCACATAAAAGACATACTATAGAATTTTTGGTTTTTTGCCTAAAAACTAATAAATACAAAGATATAATTGTGAAAGCTAACACGTGTCCCACTTTAAATATCAAAACACTGTCAAATGAATCCCATGTTGGCCATGATGAAATAATATAAATATATTTATAAATTGATTTTATAAATTCCAATCGCATAGCGTCTGGAACAATTATCCCTAATATCAATGTTGCAATGATTACTATCAAACCAATCGTTACGACTAGCCTTCTATTTCCTAGAACCAGCCAGATACATAAACATATAAAAAGACCATAACAGGTCCATAGCGAATAACTTATAAGTTTAAATAATTTGGATTCCTCCACAAACAATGCACTCATTGATCTGATTTCAAATACCGCGTCGCTGTCTCTGAGCATAAACACCAATCCGATTGAATGGACATCTCTGGGAACAACCACAGTCCGATCCGCATAATGCAATGCTTCTGACTCTGCTTTAAATGATTTTATAGTAATGTATTTTTTTACATCACCTTCGCTATCATAAAACCACACCATATAGCCTGGCAGACGACTTCGATCGAGAGGTCCAGATTTACTAGCATCGATTACTGCTATTTCGGCATGTACACGTAACAATTTTGAATTCGCATTAGCTTTTAATCTATTTTTTTCAAAAGCAATGCTACTAGCATGTTTTGGCTCGATTTCCAAAGTTTGAAATTCAATTTGGCGCAGAGCAAATGTCTCCCTGCTATCAAGAATATTCTTTTGAAGCAACTTGAGATGAGATTCAGTCCATTCGAAACTACTTATATCGCCTCTCAAGAACCATTTATTTTCAGCATCAGAAAAATCAGTAACATTGTACAATTGTTCCGTCGTTGAAAATCTTGGCATCTGGGTTCCCACGAAGAATAACACGCAGATAAATAGCAACAGAGTACAATTCAAAAATATACAGTTTTTAGACACAATCTAGATATCAAGAGCTAGAAATCACAAAACAATTATATGCTTCTATAAGAAGCAGTATATTGTGCAAGATAAACTATACCATTAAACATGTATTGGCTTATTGTTAGGTTAGTTTCTATTTTATGTTGGTCGATGTAAATGGTGCGTGCATATAATTTGAGATAAATCATATAGACCATCTACCCTATACTTCTTCAAAATTAAGCGACATATTATAAAGTATATTTGTAATATCATATTCAGAATTTAGAAATAGTTAGTTAGCAAATAGTTAACCAAGTTGCCCACGAGAAGTAGACACCTCACAATAGGAAGACGAGGGTCTAATTATGGCTAAGAAACAGAAGAACAAGTACAACCACTATTCAGAAGATTTCCGTAGAGAAGCGGTGCGTCGCTCAGAAGATCCAAACACCTCAGCTGTGGAAGTCGCGAAAGAGCTGGGTATTCATGTAGGTCAAATCTACAACTGGCGAATGCAGCTTAAAAAGCTGACGGAGAAACAGTTCAACAGCATCAATGGCGTGGACTATTCGAAGCAGGAAAGCGAAGAGGTGCGTAAGCTCAAACGCCAGGTATCTGATCTTAAAGAGGAGAATGAATTTCTAAAAAAAGCGACCGCGTACTTCAGCAGAGACAAGTGGTGAAGTACGCATACATCGATGAGCACAGGACAGAGTATACAGTCGTGAAGATGTGTCGTTGGTTGGGTGTGAGTAGGTCAGGTTACTATAAATGGCGTTGTCGTATGCCCAGTCAGCGAACCGAGCGACGAAACAAGATAAAGGAGATATTGGTTGGGCTGTTTGGAACGTACAAGGAACGTTATGGCGCGCCCAGGTTGACAGTAGAGCTCAACGAGATGGATGTCCGTTGTTGCGTAACCGGTCATTCTGGACCGTCCTTTCCAGTCAAAGAAAATATATTAACAAT
>CAYPMR010000056.1:0-5760 GCA_964411665.1 uncultured Granulosicoccaceae bacterium
CGGCCTCCACCTCAGTAGCAGCCTCTTCAGTAGCTGCTTCCACCTCAGTAGCAGCTTCTTCGGTAGCGGCTTCCACCTCAGTAGCAGCCTCTTCAGTAGCGGCTTCCACCTCAGTAGCAGCATCCTTGACTTCATCTCCACATCCGGACAATCCCAGTAGGCCGGAAGACAGGAGAACTATAGCGGTGTAACGGTATTTTTTTAAAAACATAATTACTCTCTATTGCAGGTTGAAACTGGATTTAATATATGTCCGAAAGTGACAGTTTAGACCTGAAAACTGTGACTTTTCAGTTGATAGACGGAGCTCTAGCATCAGTTTGCGTGCCAAGGTTCTCGTCACTTTTAATCGCAATCCTGTGTCTCTACAGGATAATCTCCAGACGCACCTGAGATGATACTTCCAGTCAGACTTTTAGTGTAAAAATCTTCAAGTGTGATTTGCAAAACCTTGCATTTGGCTGTGCATGAAACAAACGTTAACACAGGTAGGTGTATTAACACCGTGAAGCATTGTAGAAGATGATTGAAAGTGGGTCGAAAAGGTCATTTTTCGATTTTTCAGCTGCAATAGTCCGTCATCGGTTGATCCTGGCCAAGTAAGTTGTCAGGCAATTAATGACTTCCTGACAGGGTTGGCTGTAATTCATGTCTGATCGTCTTCAGGGATTTTTTTCGGGCTCTGAATGCAAGCGCCTGCCAGAACAGAGTCTTTGTGCCGGACACTGTTGCTTGAGCGCATGCGAAGGCGAGACTCGAATAATTCTATTCTGAAACAGATGTTTTTTTGCTGATTGGGAGGTTTGCAACTAGAGGTGCAATATAATACATATTTAGTTAGTTAATGACGAAAAAGCAGACCGCGACATCAGGCTGCCCGATCATTGTCGTGACGGTGATCGGGCTCGTCAGGGCCCCTATCGTTGCTATCGTTGCTATCGTTGCCTTTGAGATGACCATTGCGGTCATCAGTATTGCTCTTCACGTCTACTATGCCGTGTTTCTCGTTATACTCTTTATGCCATTCGATCAACTGATCCATCGGCATTGGTCTCGCGATGTAATAGCCTTGAGCATGCTCGCAACCAATACTTCTGAGTATTTCCAGTTGAGTAACATTTTCAACGCCGTTTGCACAGACAGCTATTCCTTCGCGTTTGCATAGTGCGACCAGCGACTTGACAATATTCCGAGCACGTTGATTCTTATCTAACTGATCGATTAATTTACGATTAATTTTAATGGTGTTTACGGCACTGGCAATCAACTGATCTACGGGTAATTGTCCACTTCCAAAGTCATCAACCGCAAGCTCATAGCCCAGTGACCAAAGTTCGTGCATTACAGCGCATGCTGATTCCGGCAATGAGGCTAGTCCGGCGCTGGTGCATTCAATTGCCAGATCCGTAGGTTCTAGATTCGCGCTTTTAACCATATCAGTCAAAGCCTGACTAAAATCATGTCTAGACAGCTGTATTGCCGAGAGATTGATCGCTAGCTTAATATTGTTTTCGTCGTCATGAGATCGATTGCCTAGCTTACTTATAACATCGCTGGATTTAGATAATACATGTGTAAATATCTGATCTGAGAAATTCAACTTTTCAGCCAAAGGGATAAAGCTTGTGGGCAGAATTTTTCCCCTGGTAGGGTGGTTCCATCTGACTAAAGTCTCCACACAGGATATACGATCGGTTTGTAGATCAATAATTGGCTGAAAATCACAGAAAAATTCATCGTTTTTGATCCCATCCCTCAGTTCTTCCAGCATGGATTGTTGCATTCGTTTGTCTTTATCCATACCGTCTTGATAAACAACAACGCAACCCTTGCCGTTATCTTTGGCACTATACAGTGCCAAGTCTGCCATACGAGCTAAGGCCTGCTCACTGGTGCTATGTAATGGGTACAAAGCGATACCGACACTGGCGCCAATATTTATTGGCAATGTATCAATTTCATAGGATCTAGAAATTCTGTCCGCAATTCTTTTACATAAATCAACCGAGTATTCCAATGCAGTATCACGTGGAAGATCAGATATTACGAAAACAAATTCATCCCCACCGGTTCGATACACTGAACAGTTATTGCCGAGATTATGTGTTAACCGCCCGGTAACCTTTTTAAGAAGTTCATCCCCGATAGCGTGGCCATAAGTATCATTTACGATTTTAAAACCATCGAGGTCAATGCCTGCCAATGCTAAACAGGTATTATTTTTGTCCGAATTCATTAATTTGTTAGGAAGAACCTCATTCAATGCTCTGCGACTGGGCAAACGTGTTAGCTCATCATGTAATGCAAGAAATTTTGCTCTGGCTTCAGCTGCTTTGCGCGGTGTCACATCTAATACAGATCCACGATACCCTCGCAGAACTCTGTTTTCATCAAAGAAAGGTTGTCCACGTACTTCAACATGAATAGTCACTTTGTTCTCTTCGATGAGAGGTATTTCAGCAGACAAAAAATCGAAAGAGTCTTGTGATTGAAGTCTGTTGCGAAACCTGATCGCCATTGGTTTCCTTAGTCTAAATATTTCATGGAAACTACAGCCAACTGCATGTTTATTTAGCAGCGTTTCCGGTCCACCTTCCATCGAAGAAATATAGGTAAAAACCAAATTAGCATCTATTTCCCATAGCCAGTCTGATGCGACATCCGCAAATTGTGCAAATCTATCATTCGATTCTTGCAGCCGATCATGCGTATCCCTCTGTTGATGCATCAGGATATTGATTACTTGCCCTAGATCAACTTCATCGTTGTCATCGATGTTTTCAAAAATTTGCGCTTGAGGTGTGTTCGGATCTATTTGCAAGAGTAGAGATTGTTTAAGTGCATCACTGCCAACAGACTCTCCATGCTCTGTGAAGTTAAGTCCCAGATATTCTTCTTCTGCTGTTACTCTAATACGAATATATTTTGAAATAGTTTTACAGGTACAATAAGTTATCAATGCCACGATAGAAAACACTGACACAGATACGGTCAATTGCACAAACATCTGCAATATTCTTGAGCCAGACAATAACAAGGATTCCGGCAAGACAAATGCAACGCTAAGAGTCCCAAAGATACCGGCAACACCGTGACTCGCAACAACGTCCAATGGGTCGTCTAATCGAAGTGTTCTGAGGATGAATTCAGCTGACAATACAGCCAGTGAACCGCCGATAGCGCCAATAGTCGCAGCATGATAGATAGTCATATGATCTATCGAAGCAGAGCTAGCCACAAGCCCACCGATTAATGCGGTTTTGAGTCGATTCGGGTGTGCATTGCCATTGTCCAGTTTCATTCCGATTATGCATCCAGCGATCGAGCCGAATGCACCACATACAAGAGTGTTCATCAGTACAAACTGCATTTGTAGAGAATCTATCGATACCATACCGGCATTAAACCCCAGCCAGCCAAAGATCAGTAAAACAGTACCGCTGAGTGATATAACCGTGTTAAAACTTGGTATCTCGCGTGGTTTCCCATCATCGTAGTATCGATTGCGACGGGCGCCAATCACTAGAATGGCGCCTAGTGCAACACCTGCTCCCAGTACGTGCACGACAGTAGAGCCCGCAAAATCTATAAACCCGATGGAACCCAGATAGGTACTAACATCGGGGTTAAAATAATCCCCCCACACGAGTCGTCCTGTTAGAGGATAGAGAAAGCCGGAAGTTAAAATTACCAGAATTAAATAGCCGCGAAAGGTTATTCTTTCTGCGACCCCACCTGAAACAATCGAGGCTGCAGTTGCTGCAAAGGCTAACTGAAATAAAAAGTAAACGGGTTGTACCGAATCACTTCCTTGTCCGGGAGGTGTTATACCAAACATTAACCAGAATCCGAAAGACAGGAAGAGGATGGTTGTCACCATCCAGTCGATCAGATTTTTTTGTGCAACATTGATTGAATTTTTTGCACGGACGTGCCCACCTTCCAGTAGCAGGAAACCATTCTGCATACCGAAAACAAGAATTGTTGCAACAACAATCCACAGAGTATTTATTGAATCGCTTGCGTGCACGGCGAATAAATCTAGTGCTAACTTTGACTATATTGTCTTGTATAACGGCGTTTTTACGCAGAACTTGTTAAATAATATGATTTCACTAAAAGAATGTAATGAACTGATGGTTTTTTCTGGGTTTATAACAAAAAATAAAACTGATTAATACTGCATGCAGTTGCATAATTATACTGAGAACGCATGCAAGTAGATGCTAATTTTCTGTTTGAAGGCGGCGCATGCCTTGAGAGTAGCGAAATCCAAGTTCACGATAGGCTGTAGCACCAAAGTGCACACATGAACTTTGTCCGCAGGGATACACGGGCGGTACAAGATCATCAGCAGACACATGCGTGACGCCAGGTAATATGTTTTGTATTGAGCGGTGGGCATCGTCAACCATCTGCTTATCGCTACCGAATAGTGAGAACATACCACGCGCATCGTTGCCTCTGGACATTGTTCCTATCACAAAAGGGATGGGAACGTTTCTACCACGTCCCGATATACCTCGTCTGTCAGGTCGAGCTCGTGTGCGAATGTACGAAATCATATCGATCAGATTTTCTGCATAGGATGATGCACACGTTGTATTGTTTGAATCAGCTTCACCCTGATGCCACAAAATTCCTCTGAATATACCACCGGACTCAGTTAACGCCAGATCTAGTCGCGTTAATGCTCTATCGAGCAGTAGCGTCGATCCAAACGCTGGATTATCACGATTTTCGCTATTCCATCCTAACAGCGGATTCTCACTACGACAGAACCCACTACTTGACCACGCTGCCGGTACAAGAATGATGTCTTGACTGGTGAAAGGCAATATTCCTTTCGCGAAACTAATGCCAGGCCCAATGTGTGTGGCCTCTTTAAAACCTACAGTTGGAAAATTTGGTTCATGTAACGGATCTTCTGCCAGTACAAACGTTGGCTGTATTACGTTGAATAAGGGATCAGTGAATTTCTGCTCAGTTGAAAATAATTGTTCTGAATTCTGTCGGACATTAAGCTGTCTTATACGTGGATTCAGCTCATCCGATCCTCCTGGACTGGTGTTTCGAGCACCGATTTGGCTGTTTCCGACCATATTGCTTTGTCCGATGAGTAAATAAATATCAGGAGCAGGCACTGGTTGCAGATTCAATTGCACATCGATAGAAAACTGTTGTAGTCGATCATTGGCTGAAATCCTAATATCTACATGTCGTGCCATGGTTGGCGCTAGCTGTATAGGTAAGAACAATCGAATATTGCGACTACTTTGCGGATGCAGAATAGGGTCTATAGAGTCGATTACAATTGCTTGTGCCTGTTGATCTATTGTCGTATCGACACTAATCGTTATATCTCGATTATGCCCGCCTATTCGCTCTACTGTTATCGGCAGTATTAATCCTTGCTCGTCTCCTTCGGTTAATGGAAGAGTGGGTGTTGTAACAAAAAAATTAAACGAGCCTGCTGGTGTAACAGGAATGGTTGTTTGCACGGGCACAGGCCTAGTTATTTGCACCGGCGCTGGGGCAGGTGGTTGCACTGGAGCTGGGGCAGGTCTTTGCACTGGCGCTGGGGCAGGTCTTTGCACTGGTGCTGGGGCAGGTCTTTGCACTGGTGCTGGGGCAGGTCTTTGCACTGGAGCTGAAGAAGGTCTTTGCACTGGAGCTGAAGAAGGTCTTTGCACTGGTGCTGGAGAAGGTCTTTGCACTGGTGCTGGGACAGGTCTTTGCACTGGTGCTGGGACAGGTCTT
>CAYPMR010000056.1:5860-25824 GCA_964411665.1 uncultured Granulosicoccaceae bacterium
CTGGTGCTGGGACAGGTCTTTGCACTGGTGCTGGAACAGGTCTTTGCACTGGTGCTGGAACAGGTCTTTGCACTGGTGCCGGGGCATCTGCCAATATTGTGTTATTAGCGTTCGATGCGTTGATCGAAGTAATCTGTGATGACGTATTGCCTGGTTGACTATCGGAACAAGCTGTAGAAAACAAACTGGTTACCAGCACAATCCAGCTGAACTTTACTAGTCGTAGTCGAACCCCTGGTCGTGCGAAGGCTATATCCGCAATCGTGTGTTTCAAGCTTTGGCCCTGTGCGACAACCCCGGTGCTGGGTGCGTTATAATCATGTTTATCAGTCTTTTACTACTATTTGGTCCACATACAATAAAGCAGTTAAGTGCAAGAAGTGAAATCTTGCAGAAGTTGTAATGCATTTTAAGAACCAAACCCGACTTTAGATGGGGCTCCATTAACAGTGTGTACAATCGTTACACTAGTGCTGTTATTAATATGTCGATTGCGACACAAGTTTCCGTTTTTACGACTGTAAACTAATACTTCCCGCCATACAGCTCTCTAATATCTCGATCTGGCCTAAACAATGTACGAAGTTTGGTTCATGTGCTTGCAGGGCTGACAACTATATATTCCAGCTGAAATGTTGGAGAGGATCACAAACAACGGTTTTGTTACTGTGACTACACGATATCCAAGGGAGAATATCCTGGACGATTGGCCAGCAAACAATGCTTGTTGTAATTAGACGTTCAGTAGTTGTGCAATAGATTGCGACAACTTATCACGTTATTTCCAGTTGTCTTTCGCACTCTTTGTGCAATTACTATCATTAGGGATTATCATGAAAGTCGGTGTACCAAAAGAAATTAAAAAACAAGAAAACCGCGTTGGTTTAGTACCACGATCAGTAAAAGAGTACGTAAACCACGGACATGAAGTTTGTATCGAAAGAGGTGCGGGTGCGGGCATAGGCGCAACTGATGATGCATACCGTAGTGCTGGGGCAAGTATTATTGATACTGCTGAAGAGGTATTTTCTTCTTCAGACATGATTGTTAAGGTCAAAGAGCCACAACCAACTGAATGGACACAATTGCGTGAAGGACAGATACTCTATACCTATCTGCATTTAGCACCGGATCCTGAACAAACAAAAGGTTTGCTGGACTCTGGTTGTTCAGCGGTAGCCTATGAAACAGTAAGTGATGATCTGGGTGGTTTACCGCTGCTTGCTCCAATGTCTGAAGTTGCTGGTAGATTGTCGGTACAAGTAGCAGCGCAAAGTCTTGAGAAACATAACGGCGGAAAAGGGTTGCTTATCGGTGGCGTCCCAGGTGTTGCGCCGGCTAAAGTTGTAGTTATTGGTGGTGGAAATGTCGGCACCAATGCCGCCAAAATCGCTGTCGGTATGGGCGCAGAAGTAACGATTCTTGATCGCTCCATAGAACGTATGCGAGAACTGGATGATCTGTTTGGTGGCCGTGTTCGAACTGTCTACTCATCGGCCGGTGCGCTAGAGGATGAGGTTGCTGCTGCTGACGTTACAATTGGTGCTGTATTGATTCCCGGGGCATCTGCTCCGCGTCTTGTTACTCGCGATATGCTATCAACAATCGAGGATGGGTCGGTACTTGTCGATGTTGCTATTGACCAAGGTGGTTGTTTTGAGACTTCCAAAGCGACGACTCATGCTGAACCAACTTATGTTGTTGATGGTGTCGTGCATTACTGCGTTGCTAATATGCCGGGGGCTGTGGCGAAAACCTCAAGCTATGCACTTAATAACGCCACACTGGGTCATGGGTTGGCTTTAGCAAATCGCGGGCTTGGTGCGCTTGATAATATTCATCTTGCCAATGGATTAAATGTTCATGCTGGCAAGATTACCAATAAGGCGGTTGCTGACAGTCTGCAACTGGATTATGTATCACCACAGAGTTTGAAGCTCGACTGAATTTTTTTACAAATTTGATTTTTTTAACAAATTCGGTTTATTCAACAAATTCGAATTATTTAACAAATCCGGGAGTCTGCGTGGTAGAAGTTGCCGTAGCGAGAACTTACCGCGTACCGGATTGAGTTCATATTGTTTTCATTCGAGAAGCATAGTCGACTCTAGGCGACGAAAAATAACATCACAACGGACCTGAGCCTGCTTAAACAGCAGGCAGAGGTCCTGCCTTACAGCCTCCTAGGCTCTAACTGATTCATTCTGCCGCTTTATTTGTGCGCGCCTGTCAACACCCCATTTGTATTGTGGAGGCCAAAGCATGAAGTCAGGGTCAGCGCCGAGTTGTTGTGCAGCGTGCAATGGCCAAAACGGGTCGTACATAATCTCCCGACCCAGGGCTACAAGATCCGCTTGTCCCGATGCAACAATATTCTCTGCTTGTTCTGCATCGATGATCACGCCTACTGCCATACTCATTAAATTAGCTTCATTTTTAACTCTTTCTGCATAGGGGACCTGGAAGCCGGGCGTTCGAGCAGAATTCTGTGTGAGCGGTTTGCCAGAATCATCTGTTCTGAATCTGGGCGCACCAGCAACGCCTCCGGAAGAACAATCAACGATATCCACGCCAATTTCTGCCAGAGCTTTTGAAAGAATTACGGAGTCATCCATGCTCCAACCCCCGTCGATACCATCTACTGCAGATATACGCATTGACAGTGGTATATCTTCGCCAACTTCTTCACGAACGGCTTTTGCGACTTGTAATGGAAATGTCATTCTCCGCTCGACACTCCCTCCGTATTCGTCTTGTCTTTGATTGGATATAGGCGACAGGAAACTATGCAACAAGTATCCATGAGCAGCATGCAATTCGATAACTTTGAACCCAATGTCAAGGCTTCTCCTGCTTGCTTGTACGAATGCATCAACAATTCTCTGTATTTCAGTAACGGTTAGTTCATGCGGAGTTGGAAAGTTATCGGCAACGGCGATGGCACTTGGGCCTACTACTGGCCAGGATCGTGGATCAGATTGTTCAAGTGGTTTACCACCTGTAAAAGGGGCTGAGGTTGAAGCTTTACGACCGGCATGAGCCAGCTGTATACCGGGGACAACACCCATGCTGTTTATAAATTCCACAATAGGACGTATCGCCTGTGCCTGGGTGTCGGACCATATGCCGAGGCAATCGGGTGTTATGCGTCCAATTGCCTCAACTGCTGTAGCTTCAGTGAAAACAAGACCCGCTTTACCTCTTGCAAAGGTACTGAGATGGGCAAAGTGAAAAGGCTGCGCCATACCATCGATAGCAGAATACATACACAGTGGAGACACGACGATACGATTAGGCAACGTCACACCTCGAATGGTCAGTGGAGAGAATAATTCAGACATAGCGTTTCCTTTTCATTTGCATGTTTTTTGGTGGGATTTGTATTTGAATAGAATTCATCGGATGGGAATTTATCCATCAATGGTAATTCAACCACTCAAGAGTATCAAAAGTATTCCAACAATCATCATGGCACACCCTGCGTACTCAATTGCGGATATACGTTCCTTGAATACCAGCGATGTGACTAGCAATGTAAATAGTAGTTCAATTTGACCTAATGCTCGCACATGACTGGCGTTTTGGAGAGTGAAGGCGGTGAACCAGCAGGCTGAAGCTAACATGCCTGAGATACCGACTAATGATGCCCAACGCCATGAATTCGCCACTCGTAGCAACTGACCGGGTTCACGCAGCTTTAACCAGAAACCCATTAAAATCGTTTGTATTGTTAAAGCAATCAACAATGTAAATGCCGCAGCGGCAGCGACAATATCATGCTCGAGAGCCAGTGATGCTCCTCGAAAAAATATGACCGATGCCCCTAATCCCAACGCTGCCAACAAGCCATAAAAAGTTGATGCGTCAAATAATCCCTTTAACATTGCCATGGCTGTTAGTTGATTCTTGCCAGAGGCGACAAACAGCAAACCGAGTACACTCAGTAATACACCTAATTGTTCGAAGGGGCCAAGGCTATCGCCCAGTAGCCACAAGCCGAAAAACGCGACGGCAAGTATTTCCAGTTTCGAAATTACAGTGGCGACTGCAAAGCTACGGTAGCTGAATGCTTTCAGTAAAAATACAGTAGCCAAAATCTGGGAGATGCCACCGAGAAAGCAATACATCCAAAATAGTCTATTGGTATCAGGCGTCTCACTTCCAGTTGCACGCTGGATTATAATCCAGTACAGAAAAGCCCAGGGTAGAGCGTAACAAAAACGCGAGTAAGCAGCACCCTGACCACTGAGTGTATTCGAAAGGTGTTTTTGTAATGCAGAACGCAGGTTCTGGAAAAATGCACCTGCTATGGTGATAGGGATCCAGATCGGCATGATTAACCCGGTTGGTACGCCGATTTGCTAATAATTGCGATCATGTTTGCACGTATCGTCATGTACCACAAAAGGTCTGTGAAACGATCTGTGCCGATGTTGGAGGGATGTGATAGTTGCTTTCAAGTTGCGTATCTGAATATGGATCACTAATAGCACTTATTAAATTCTCAAACGGTGAATAATCTGATTGCACCGCTGCTGCGATAGCTTCTTCAACGCGATGATTGCGAGGAATAATTAATGGATTACACGCGCACATACGCTGACTTCTTTCTATAGGTGATATTGATTCATGGGATAATCTGTCGAACCACTTCTTGACCCATTGACGTGCTTCTTCTTTAACACCGATGTCGTCTCCGAATAAATTCAGGAAATCCGTCAGAGAAGTATTGCTGTTTTCGTTATTTTCCAGCCTGTCAGATTGTGCACTGGTGTTTTGAGAAAGTTCGGCAACAGTAAAATCAGATGCTGCTAACCAGGATAAGTGTCTGAAGGTTAATGTGAAATCTGATTTACCCTTTTCCATAATTGAAAACAGGTCGCTACCAAGAGCCAGGTCAGTCTCATCAACTGTATAAAGACCCAGTTTTTTTCTCAAACCTTCTACATATTGTGTTTTGTATATCTCTGAAAAAGCATCAATACAGTTTTGAGCAAGTTGTAACGCTTCATTTTCACTATCACTGAGCAATGGCATAAGTGATTGTGCGAGTACAGCCAGATTCCATTGCGCTATACCCGGCTGATTTCTATAAGCATATCTGCCATGCAGATCTATCGAACTAAATACCTTGTCCGCCTGATAATCGTCCATAAACGCACATGGACCATAGTCGATGGTTTCACCTGAGATATTCATGTTATCGGTATTCATAACACCGTGTATGAAACCGACGCATTGCCATTGAGCGACCAGCGCAGCAGTGCTTTCAATAACAGCCTCCAGGAGCGCAAGCGCTGGATTTTCTGCATTTGCCGTCGCTGGATAAAACCTCTCGATAACATAGCGTAACAATGCGTCGAGTTCATCTTTCATACCACGTGCTGCAAAAAATTCGAAGGTACCCACTCGCACATGGCTTCTCGCCACCCGCACTAGTAGAGCGCCGGGCATGTAACTGTCGCGTAAAACTGCTTCGCCGGTTGATACAGCCGCCAGCGACCAGGTCGAAGCAATATTAAGACTGTACATGGCTTCACTGATCACATACTCCCGCAGTACCGGTCCTACCCAGGCACGACCATCACCCGCTCTTGAGAAAGGTGTTCGACCCGCGCCCTTGAGCTGTACGTCGTAGCGATTGCCATCTGTGCCAATCAATTCGCCCAGTAAGATGGCCCTGCCATCACCTAGTTGTGGGGCCCACCCTCCGAACTGATGACCTGCATAGGCCATTGCTAACGGATCTGCTTTTTCAGGCACCGAATTTCCAGCAAGCAGATCTATACCTTCCTGCGAGTTGAGAAATGTCTGATCGAGGCCTATTAGTTTTGCAACCCTGTCATTTAATTTGATCAGTGCAGGGCGATCCACTGCGACAGGGTTCTGACGCACGAAAAAGCCTTCGGGTAAACGTGCATAACTGTTATCGAAGGCTATTGGCTGCATGGAAGCTACTCGATGGATATGCCCGGACTCACCAACTGTCGCTTGATGCCGTGACAGGTGCTGTAAAATTGATTATGGCAAGCACGATGCCGAGCACAAGTATGGAAACAGCGGCGTAAAATAATGAACCTCCATCGCTGACTCCGTTATGCATAACCTCGATTCCCAACGGGGTGAACAAATGGAAAAATACTGCGCCTGCCATTACTGCCGATGCCATAAGACCGCCGATTGCATGCCAGCGTGGCCGTACGTTTGTCCATGGTTGGCTCTTTAGTTTGCGCATTAAAATAATCACAGCAGGTATCAACAGAACCAGACAGGTAAGAATTTCAACACTGCCTACAACATATGCGCCGAATTTGCTGAAAAGTTCACCCACTGCCGGTGTAATCAATCCTCCCAGCCATTCGCCAATCGTGCCGAATATATGCTGGGTGTCCGGGTGTTGGGTGAACTTGTATGGAATTGAAGTTAAAAATACCTTGCAAATCCAGCCTACGATTAACCAGCTTGCGATTGCTCTGATCATAGCTTTACTCATGTATATATATGCCTTTGTTCGCCTGTGTTCTAAAGTGATATGAATGGATCAGACTGATGTATTAAAAACAAATACTCAGGACAGCCCATCGTGAAATGCCTACTTGGAGCTGTAATAGAGAGCTACAAGAACGGGTTAGTTGATAGAGCAGTATAAATTGTAGTATTTTTAAGTTTTATTGGCGGAAGAGCGCAGGAGTCGAACCTACCAGACTGGGATTACGCCAATCTCAACGGGTTTGAAGCCCGTGTGGGCCACCGGGCCACAATCCTCTTCCTCTGTCTTCGCAAACCCGTCCTTGCAGAAACTACTGCTTAAAGTCACTGCTAGCTACCGCTTAAAGTCGGTTACCATAAAAGCTGGCTAAAACGGGTTGTTCTGCTGAACTCCATCAATAGGCTTGTTAGCTTGTTAGTATCGGGCGCCTACTAATATACAGCTAGTCGCTGCGCGACATCGATTTCTCGATTATTATCCGGTCGCGAGCGGCTCAATACAAGCTTCCCACGGTAAAATTGATTATTCGATGGCTCGACATAACCACCATTTACAATCTGGATAGTTGGAACAAGCGTGCAGGACGTTAACAGCAATCAATCAATACTCAGGCAAATACCATCCATTGAGCGCTTGCTGCGTGATGAGCAGGCCTGTGCCTCGGTCGAGCAATTTGGACGTATCGCAGCTACTAGCGCCTATCAAGTATCTGTTGATGAATTTCGCAAAAATATTAATTGTAAAGATAATAACGTGTTACCGGAGATTTCTGGTCAGTCTGCAGAAGAGAAGGCGCTATTGATCAGTGAAATTCTGCACGACAAAGCGCGTAAGCGTCTGATGCAAGAGGCTCGTCCATCTCTGTCACCCGTATTCAACACAACGGGCACCGTGCTACACACTAATCTGGGACGTGCGGTTATGCCAGAGCAGGCAATAGATGCGATGTTACGTGTTGCCCGGCACCCAAGTAATCTTGAATTTGATCTTGCCACTGGTCGGCGTGGAGAGCGCGATGATCATGTTGCTGCGCGCTTATGCGAGCTTACCGGTGCCGAGGCTGCAACACTGGTCAATAATAATGCCGCGGCCGTTCTTATTGCTTTGAACACAGTAGCTGAGGGTTCTAGTGTCGCTGTCTCTCGTGGCGAACTGGTGGAAATAGGTGGTAGTTTCAGAATACCAGATGTGATGAACAAAGCCGGCTGCCAATTGCTTGAAGTGGGCACGACAAACCGGACACATCTTTACGACTTCGAGCAATCAATCTCTGAAGGTGCCAAGGCCATCATGAAGGTGCATACCAGCAACTACCGAATTGAAGGTTTCTCGTCCGCTGTCGCCGAAAATGAATTGGTCGACTTATGTGTCACCCATGACATTCCTTTTATAAACGATTTAGGCAGCGGTGTATTGGTAGATCTGGCTGAAATGGGATTGCCAGCAGAGCCTACTGTTGCAGAGTCTGTCGCCAGTGGCGCCAGTCTGGTTACCTTTAGCGGAGATAAACTATTAGGCGGTCCGCAATGTGGAATTATCGTTGGCAAGAAGTGCTGGATAGACAAGGTTAAACAAAATCCTTTGAAGCGCGCTCTGAGAACAGACAAGCATACCCTGGCGGCACTTGAGGCATTACTGCAGATTTATGCTCAACCGGAAACACTGCAACAACACATACCCGGCTTACGGCAAATAACGCGTCCTGTCGATCATATTCAACGTGTGGCTGAACGTGTACTGCCAGTCATGCTTGAGCGATTCGGGCATTGTGCCAACATCACTATCGCGCAAACGGCCAGTCAAATAGGTAGTGGTGCTTTACCTGTCGAGACACTGCCGAGTATTTCAATTCAAATTGATCCGTTTAGCAAAAACGCAAACGCAGCTAAATCGCAGGCTGATAGCCAAAGCGAAGAAGCTTCGCAGCCGGCGACAGCCAATAGCATTGTCAAGTCATTGCGTGAGCTTGCCATACCGGTGATCGCCCGGATTCATCGAGGTAGTGTGTGGCTGGATATGCGTTGTATTGAGGATATCGAATCCTTTATCCAGAACCTGGCAGTAAACAAGAGCGACTAACATGCTGCTGGCAACTGCAGGCCATGTAGATCATGGTAAAACGTCTCTAATCAGAGCACTAACGGGTCAGGAAACCGATCGCCTGGAAGAGGAAAAACGCCGGGGCCTGACTATAGAGCTTGGCTTCGCCTATGCCACAACAGAGCAGGGGAGTCGTCTGGGATTTATCGATGTACCCGGTCATAGCAAATTCATACGCAACATGGCCGCTGGTGTCGCTGCAGTTGATGTAGCGCTGCTGGTAGTTGCAGCTACGGAAGGGGTCATGCCGCAGACGCGTGAACATGTTGCCTTGTTGGGTATTTTCGGCATCAAGCGTTGTGTGTTGATAATTTCAAAAGTGGATATGCTCGTCCCTGATGAGCGTGATAGTTCTATTGAGTTGATACGTAAAGAGTGTTCGCAAATACTTGGCGAAAATGGTCTTGAAACCACTGCGCAGTTCGATGTGTCAGCAACCACCGGCCAAGGTATGGATCAGTTACGTAATTATCTGTATTCACTGGCAGATGAAGCTCAACAAAAACCGGGTTTGGGGCTTTTCCGTCTTGCAATCGATCGTGCATTTTCCTTAAAAGGGACAGGCACAATTGTCACCGGAACTGTTTACAGCGGAAGCATCGAACAGGGTGATAGTCTGATTATCCTCCCCACAGGTCTTAAAGGCCGTATAAAGGGTATGCATGTGGATGGCCAGGAGGCGTCGCGAGTTCAGGCCGGAAGCCGGGTTGCTCTTAGTCTGACAGGGCTTGCCACTAGTGATATTTCGCGAGGGCAATGGGCGTGCAGTACAGAACAAACCACGGTCACCCAACAGGCTGATACCAGGATATTTCTGTTAAACAACAGTGACGCTCTGCGTCATTGGCAAAAGGTGCATGTGCATGGTGGCGCAACCATGGTCCCGGCACGTGTTTCTTTGTATGACAAGCGCAGTATTGCCGGCGGGGAATCAGCCTTCGCTCAAATCGTTTTTGAGCAATCCCAGCACATGGTTTTCTCAGACCGGTTGGTTATTCGTGATCAAAACGCACAACAAACTATCGGTGGTGCGAGCGTTATAGATCCCAATTCTGAACGTAACAAACAGCATCGTCGAGGCCGAAGCCACATACTTCAATTACTCGAACAAAAATCCGCAAGCGTTGCCCTGAATAATCTGTTGAGCAAAACGAATGAACCGATAGATCTGGATCGATTCCGACAGAGTCGTAATCTGAGTGAGCAGGAGCTGGATCGTCTGGAGAGTATGGAAGACGGCCATTTGATTTCACAACAGGTCTCAAAAAACTATTTAACTAATCTTCTTGAAGCCTCGGCCACCCGATGGTTGGTTTCTAAAACACGTACCCGATTGCTTGCAAATAGAGTTCTCGCGGAAATAAGGGATTTTCACGATATACATCCACAACAGCGAGGAATGTTACGCCGAGAATTACTAATCCAAAGCGACTGTACACATGGTTTTGGTCAAATTGTTTTTTTAACTTTATTGCATGAAGATCAATTAAGACAGTATGGTCAATTTGTCTCACTGCCTAATTTTATTCCTCAATTACCTGGAGCTGATAAACAGTTTCTGATAGAGGTAAATAAGGATATTACGGATGATAATCTAAAACCCCCTTCACTCTCTGCACTGGCTGAAAGACTAAAACTCGATCCAGAGGATTTGACTAATCGCCTCGGACGTCTCGAAGAGGCAGGCTTTGTTATCAGGATTGCAAAAAATCGAATTTATCATCCAGCAGCATTTAACAAACTTCTGGAACTTGCCAGTAGTCTGGCCGATGAGGCGCAGAGCAATGGTATATCCGGATTCGACGCCAAAACCTTTCGTGACCGGTCTGGAATAGGACGTAATCTGACTATTGATGTTCTTGAATATATGGATCAGAAAGGTTTTACTCGGCGCTTGGGGGATCGGCGTATCATGCGTGAGAACACATCTTTTCAGGTACGCGCTGTTTGATCCTGATCTGAAGTTCTTATTTAATGCGGTTTATATTCACTCAATAGTGCTTGCAGAGCGAGTTCCTTTTTTGCGTAATACGCCATTACGAGGAGCAAACAAAAATACTAGACAGAACAGCATTGTTAGCAATACAACAATCGTAGGTGCGGGTGCACTGTTAATGTGATAGCTCGCAAAAACTCCAATCAGTGTACATATTGAACCGACTGCAACAGCTATCAAGATCATGCTTTCAAACCGATCGGTCAGTAAAAACGCAATTGAGCCTGGTGCTATAAGAATTGCGATAACCAGTATGATCCCCACGGCTTTCATCGATGCCACTATTACTAAAGATAACATTGCCAATAACAGATAATGTAGCAAGGTTGTATTAACACCAATAACCTGAGCATGTTGTGCATCAAATGCGTATAGCTTTATGTCACGTATTCTGAGTAAAAGAAAAACCAGTACAACTATGGTTATTATGGAAGTTTCAATAACATCTCCCCAATTCAAACCCAATATATTCCCAAATAGTATTTGATCGATATGCAATTGAATGTTTGCCAAACTAAACAGAACAAGGCCCAGAGCGAACATGCCGCTAAATACCACACCCATTACAGTGTCCTCTTTAAGACGACTATTTTCAGCGAAAAAGCCTGTAGCAACAGCGCACAATATGCCCGCGATAAATGCTCCTAGTGCAAAAGGTAAGTGGACGATATGGGCTATAACGATACCCGGTAGTACGGCGTGTGAAACAGCATCACTCATTAGTGACCAACCTTTTAATACCAACAGACAGGATATAACGGATGCAGGTACAGAAATAATCAGACTGATAATGACAGCCTGTTGCATAAATTCAAAACTGAACGGGGTGAGTAGCCAGTTCATTTCGTTTGATCACTGAAAGCCTGATCATCTGCGATTCGGCGATTTACCCGATTCGTTAGCATCCCATGCTTGGGTGCTAAAAAGAAAGCGAGCAGAAAGAGTAATGTTTGCAGGAGAACAATAATGGCACCAGTTGAGCCATCGAGGAAATAACTTAGATACGAACCAACAAGCGCTGTAAGTGTTCCTAGAATGACGCTTAAAACTATAAGTTTGGGGAAATGATCGGTTAACAAATAGGCAGTTGCACCGGGAGTTACGACCATAGCAATCACCAGAAATGCTCCCACCGTTTGTAAGGCAGCGACTGTTGACGCGCTTAAGATAGTGAAAAATAGTAATTTTAATCTGGAAGGTTTAAGTCCGATTGAGCGTGCATGGGATTCATCGAAAAAGACAACCATCATGTCTTTCCAGAAAATTATCAGTAATATCATTGAAACACCGGAGATTAGAACCAGTTGCAATGCATCCAGTGGACTAATGGCGAGAATATTGCCAAATATAATAGTGTGGACATTGACAGATGTAGGAGATAAAGACACCATAAATAAACCAAGGCCAAAAAAACCCGTAAAAATAAGGCCAATAACAGCGTCGTTACGAAGCGTTGAACGTTGACTGATAAACAACATGGCAGCCGCAGCGAGACCACCGGAGATAAAAGCCCCGAACGCGTAAGGCAGACCTAATATGTAAGCTCCAGCTACACCGGGAACTACTGAGTGCGATAGAGCATCACCGATCAGTGACCAGCCCTTAAGCATCAAATAGGCAGATAGGAATGCGCAGACAGCGCCCACTAGAGCGCTTGTCCAGATCGCCGTCAACATATAGTTATACGTAAATGGCTCGATCAAGTGACTAATCATATTACTAGCTCGATCAACTGACACAATTGATGATTACGAGGGTGGTTGTTGATCATCGCCGTACAGCACAACCGGTCTTTCATCATCAGAAATGACTGTTACCCGGCGTGCATCATCATCATCATGCAAATCAGAGCCACCCAGTATGTGGAAACGTAAAGTGCCCCCAAATGCACGATGCAAATTTTCAGTGGTGAATACAGTTTCTGTTTCGCCAAAATCAAGTACGGTTTTGTTGATCAGAACAACCTGATCACAGAACTGCGGCACTGTACCCAGGTTATGGGTAGATACCAGGATGACATGCCCGTCCTGACGAAGTTCACGCAGCAGTTGAACGATAGCATCTTCACTATTGACATCAACCCCAGTGAAAGGCTCGTCAAGAAGAATTACTTTGCCTTCCTGGGCGAGGGCACGAGCCAGGAACACACGTTTTTTCTGACCGCCCGATAACTCACCTATTTGCCGTTTACGATACTCTTGCATTGAAACACGATGCAATGCTTCATTGACTTTTTCGTGATCCAATTTGGAGGGGCGACGCATCCAGTTCATATGGCCAAAGCGTCCCATCATCACGACATCTTCTACCAACACCGGAAAATTCCAATCTACCTCTTCGGTTTGCGGTACATAGGCAACGGTATTTCGGCTTAATTTTTTACCTGCAGGCTCTCCAAGAATGTACACATTGCCTGCAGAGATGCTGGTAAAACCCATCAGCGCTTTAAACAAAGTTGATTTGCCTGACCCGTTTATACCAACAAGGGCGCAGATTGTAGCCTGAGGAATACTGAAAGTTGCATCTTCTACAGCACAAGTGCCATTTCGATAGACCACCGTCAAGCCTTTCGACTCTATACCGCGAGCGGATTGATACTGTGCCTGCTGTTCACGAATCAACCGACGATCGACAGTGCTGTCAACTACGCCCGTGCTTGTTAAATCCCTGCTTTGATTGCGCTCGATGTCCATGTGTTTACATAACGCCTCCCTGATTACTTCGAGAGGCCTTCAGCAATTGTCTGTGTCGTGACACGCAGTAAATCCAGATAAGTCGGTACAGCACCATTAGCTTCGCTAAGCGAATCGACATACAACACACCTGCGTAACTGGCATTTGTTTCTCTCGCAATCTGTTCTGCAGGCTTGGCCGATACGGTGCTTTCACTAAATATTGCCGGGATATCGTGTTGGCGGACAGTATCTATTACTGCTTTGATTTGCGAAGGTGCTCCCTGTTGATCGGCGTTCATGGGCCAAATGTACAACTCTTTTAAGCCAAAATCTCTGGCAAGGTAACTAAAAGCACCTTCACTGGTGACTAGCCAGCGCTTGTGCTCTGGAATAACTGCCAGTATGTCCTTTAACGGTGCTGCGATTTGTCCAATCTGATCTTTGTAATTCGCAGCGTTACGCTGATAGATAGCCTCGTTATCAGGATCTGCTTTACTCATCGCTTTCGCAATATTGTCAACGTAGATAATGGCATCCTGTGGGCTCATCCATGCGTGTGGATTGGGTTTCCCGGTATAGGCACCTGTGCCGATACTGATGGGATCAATACCATCGGTTACAGTAGCACTGTCGACACCGTCGAGGTGCTGTAAAAAGCGTTCAAACCAGAGTTCAAGTCCAAGACCATTCCAGAGTATCAGATCCACTCCCTCTGCCTGCGCTATGTCTTTGGGTGTTGGTTTGTAGTTATGTATCTCTGCTCCCGGGCGAGTAATCGACAAAACTGTTGCGCTGTCGCCGGCAACATTCTTTGCCATATCAGCGATTACTGTGAATGTCGTTACAACCTTTAAGGTTGCGTCATTGGCCCGTGAATCTTTTTCTTCGGACGAGTTACAGGCACTCAATAACAGGGATAGTATCGTGACAAAGATTATTGCAAAAAAATTAGCCATGACTAAGTTTATACTATAAGGTTCATTAATGAAACACCTGTTAATAAATAACTTGTGAACAGCATTTGGTGATACTGGCTTAGACAGCGGATCTAATATCCCCGCCGAGATTGCCGCACAGGGTATTGTTGAGGTTACCAATGAAAAACAGAGCAACTGCACAATCAACGCTGCGAATTCTCCCGCCTCCTGAGCAACAGGCAAAGGACTTTGGATCGGTCAGGGAGGCCCATCGAATGGAAACCAGTGAGGATTACGTTGAACTGATTGATGACCTGATTAGAACCATTGGTGAGGCTCGCCTGGTGGATGTCGCAGAGCGCATGGGTATCAGTCAGCCAAGTGCCGGAAAAACAATTTCGAGGCTACAGCGTGATGGGTTGGTGACAAGCGCACCTTATCGATCTATTTTTCTGACTGACGAAGGTAAACAACTGGCCAATCAATGTCGCCAGCGTCACGACACGGTTTATCGCTTTTTGATTGCTTTGGGTGTGCCAGAGAAGATTGCCAAACGTGACTCGGAAGGTGTCGAGCATCATGTTTCCAAAGAGACTCTCGCCGCATTCGAGCGTTTTATGTGTAGTTCGGATCAGCAGTTGTAGTGATGTTTGTTATGTATTTGTCGTCATCCCCCGTTTTCGCCGATGGAATGGCAGCCAATGAAATGACAGCCAATGGGATGACAATGAGTCTATGGAGCTTTTTTCAATTCACCAGCCGGATAAATCAATTCTGAAAATTCACCCAACGTAGCACTATCGTCGTCGACACACTGTCTAAGCATCTGTGCTATCGCAGCCGTTCGTTCATTGCCTATAACGGGTGCTGTGTAGTTAGTGAACTTGTCATTTAATTGCTGGAACGAAAGAGGGGATTCAGGATCGCCCGAAGCCTCTACCGGTCCTGACTCGAAATGTCTCCCATCCTTAAGCGTAATACTAACGTCGCTAATACGCTTGGCAGGGAACTGTGCGTTGTATTCGTCTTTTTCTACCAGTTGTATGTCGCGACTGAGTCCAAGCACATTTTCGTCGAACAGAGTCGGTGCATCTATTTCGTTTAAACCAAAGGTACCATGCACCAAAGCAGCAGCCACTGGATAAGGCATACTGTATTGAGCTTGTTCGGTATCTTGCGGTTCTCGTGTTGCCAGGCGCACTGATTCGTGAAAGCTGCCTATCGTTAGCTGGGCAACATCACTGGCTGCAAACTGATGTTCTTTTTGTAACGCCAGGCTGGCGACTACGGCTGGTTGTGCCCATCGACACACAGGGAATGGCTTAAAGTACTGCTCCTCTATCAGCCAGGTATCGCCAAGATCCTGCCAATAGCCACGCACATCATCAGCTTCTATTGTTATAGCGGGTGCACCGGTGAAGCCGTTTTTCGCCAGCAATACAGCGGATACTCCTGCCATCGCCCCCCAACCCGATCCGTCTTTGAGCATTGTGGGGTGATCGATACAGCGCATCATCTGGCTCCTCGGCCCGTGGTATTCGGCGATACCTACAGCCTCCCGCGTGTGCTGGGCGGACAGTCCCATAATGCGTGACCCTACACCTGCAATAGCCACAGCGGCCCACGCACCAGAGGTATGGTAGTCAGGCACACTGGCATGCAGTGCAACACCGGCCCGACAGGCGATTTCATAGCCAAGTACTGTCGATATTAATATGTCTGACAGTGGTGAGTCGGGGGATTGATATTGATCGTAGAGAGCGAGAATCCCTGGCAGCACACCGCAGCCTGCGTGACCTTTAGAAGGTCTGTAGCCGTCATGCGCATCGACTGAATCTATCGTCATGCCGTTGGCCAGCGCAGCACCTGAAGCGCTGCATGTTCGTCCATCGAACAACAGGCGTGCTGAACGTTCGGGGGTTGCACTGGCAAACTGCTCGCGCGCGTGTTCTGTGATGATCCCTGAGAGTTTTGTGCGTGTGCCACTGGCAGCAACACCTAGCAGATCTAAAACACAGGTGACTGCCATCTCACGGGTTGATTCAGGCAGATCCTGCCAATGTGTCTTGTGTAAAAAATCGATATAGGCAAGTGGTCCAATGCTGGTATCGATATGAGCGGCTGTTTGCATCTGATTCACTTAAGGCTTCCGGTTTCATCTAATCTTAGTACCCTATTGCACCCATAGGCAAAACAATTAAACTAGCAGCACATTGTTGGAGGCAAATATGAAAACACGGGCAGCAGTAGCATTTGAGGCAGGCAAACCGCTTGAAATCGTCGATGTTGAACTCGAGGGGCCAAAAGCGGGCGAGGTACTGGTTGAGTTAAAAGCCACTGGAATCTGTCATACCGACGAATTTACGCTTTCCGGCGCTGATCCGGAGGGTGCATTCCCAGCCATTCTTGGTCATGAGGGCGCAGGTGTGGTGCTCGAAGTGGGTGCCGGTGTAACCAGCGTAGAACCCGGTGATCATGTTATTCCTCTGTATACAGCGGAATGTCGTGAATGTGAGTATTGCCTGCACCCTAAAACCAATCTTTGCCAGGCTGTACGTGCAACACAGGGTCAGGGCGTCATGCCTGATGGAACTTCCCGTTTCTCATACAAGGGTAAAAAACTCTTGCACTACATGGGTTGCTCGACCTTTTCAAACCACACTGTACTGCCAGAGGTATCTGTTGCCAAAGTCAGAAAGGATGCACCTTTCGACAAGATCTGTTACATCGGCTGCGGCGTGACAACCGGCATCGGCGCGGTAATGTTCACTGCCAAAGTCGAACCAAACACCACAGGCGTCGTGTTTGGGCTTGGTGGTATTGGGCTGAATGTAATTCAGGGCTTACGTATGGTCGGTGCACGCCAGATTGTAGGTGTTGATTTGAATCCGGAGAAAGCCGGGATTGCCAAGACTTTCGGCATGACTGATTTCGTTAATCCGGCTGATCATGGTGATAATCTCGTTGATCACCTTGTTGAGCTTACCGGCGGTGGCGCTGACTATTCCTTTGAATGTATCGGTAACGTCGACGTAATGCGAGCGGCACTTGAATGTTGTCACAAAGGGTGGGGTGAGAGCGTCATTATCGGTGTTGCCGGAGCTGGCAAAGAGATAAGCACACGCCCGTTCCAGCTTGTGACTGGCCGTAGCTGGCGCGGCTCTGCGTTCGGCGGCGCCAGAGGGCGTACTGACGTGCCAAAGATTGTAGATATGTATATGGAAGGACGGATCGATATTGACAGTCTTATTACGCACACTATGCCGCTTGAAGACATCAACAAAGGTTTCGATTTGATGCACGCTGGTGAAAGCATCAGAAGTGTCGTTATTTACTGATCACGAAAATTACCACGACAGTCCAGACAGAAATATATGAGTATCAATACAGAGTCACAATGGGCATCAAGTGGTGGCGAACTGCTGGTTCAAACACATGACAGTGATTGCTGTAGCTGCAATATGCGCTACGCAGTTTATGTACCGCCAGCCGCGCGCAACGCAGCTGATAAGGGTGTCCCCGTATTGTGGTATTTGTCGGGGTTAACCTGCAGCTGGGCTAACGTCATGGAAAAAGCGGGTATTCAACGTGTAGCCAGTGAAATGGGTGTCATGATAATTGCGCCGGATACCAGTCCACGCGGTGAAACGGTGGCTGATGACGAGGCCTACGATCTGGGGCAGGGGGCTGGTTTTTATCTGACAGCAACCGAATCGCCATGGCAACCACACTTTGCAATGGATCAGTACATCACGCAAGAGTTGATGCAACTGATAACAACGGAGTTTCCATTCGCCGATATGCAGCGACAGGGTATCACCGGGCATTCAATGGGTGGGCACGGCGCATTAACTTTGCATTTGAAACATCCGGAAACCTTCCGTTCCGCTTCCGCGTTTTCCCCGATTGTGTCTCCCGCCTCTGTGCCCTGGGGACGCAAGGCATTTGAAAATTACCTCGGGAAAGACGAATCAACATGGTCTGCCTATGACGCAACGGCACTGGTGAAACAATCTGCCAGCGAAGCCACCTTGCTGATTGACACTGGCGACGCTGATCCTTTTCTGGATGAACATCTTAACCCTGACAGTTTTCTCGAAGCCTGCAAAGCGAGTGGGCAGAAAGTTAACTACAGGATGCAGCCGGGATATGATCACTCCTATTACTTCGTGGCATCTTTTATAGCTGATCATGTACAGCATCATGCTGATGCATTGGCAGCTGTTTGAGACGTACTCTGTTCATCGTTGCTGCGAATTGGAAAAAACTGTGAACCAGGTCGTATAAAACTTTGGTTTGATCAGCTTTATGTTCTGGTTTTATCTGGTTTTATGAACATCCGCTATTGAAATTAGCAAGCGAAGAGCCACGCAATTGCCCTGAATCTTCAGTTGCTTTGATGGTTAAGGCCCCTATCTCTATTTGCTGCACACTTTTGGTCTCTGCAGCGAGTGGCAGATCACAAGTTGTTAATCAATTGTCTAACAATTTTCCAATCGGTTCACATCCCGGAAAACTTACCAGCAAACTTTGCAGGGCGAAACAAAGTATCTGTTCACATCAGGCAAAATATGCACTAGAGTACCGCATGACGATATTTTGACTCTTTGTCAGAGCATTAACGCATTTTTGATATAAGCTATTATTATGAAATATATTGCACTTAAAGTTGCATGTCTTTGCATTGCAGTGGCGCTTCCACAATTCGTGGCGGCCAGTGATGACCCGGATGTATTACCTGCCGATGCTGCCCTTCTATCAGACGAACATGACTCGGTTAGCCATGGTGGTGACGCGTTGGCAAGTGACGTTTCGTCATTACAGGGCTCTGCAACTGGTGCATCTGGTGCCGGGGCCAGCGCATCCGCTCCTGCAGTGGCAGCAGCCGAAGACGAAGTAAGTCCCAGGTTCATTTCATCTATTGTTGACGCGATGCGTCCAGTGTCAGGTGTACCTCCACTGGATAACGATCGACTTACACTCTATCTAAGTGATGAAGTACTGTTTGCACAATTTGAGCGAAGTGCAGCGCGTTATGATTTCGAAAATGCACGTGTACATGCTGGATTTATGTTTACCGAAGAACGAGACACTCTGTTTCAAGCTGGACTGTCGCTTGATGCATCCTTTGTTTCATCATTCAGATTGTCGTTTGGTACCCGTGTTTATGCAGCCTTGCTCAGCGACGAAAATAACGATGTATTTGCTGGTGCCATAGGTGGCGAGCTAGCTTACCATCTGCCTTTCGAGAAGTTGCCTTTAGAATTATCCACAAGCCTCTATTATGCGCCTGATGTGTTCACCTTTGGCCAAGGCGATCGTGTTATCGATTGGCAGATAGACGTCACACTACCATTCAGATCGCAGCTGTCTGTTTTCACAGGGATCAGATTCCTGCAAGTGGATACACGCCCTGGCGACCGCGAGATTGATAATCGTCTGCACATTGGTATTCGCTGGGATTTCATCTGATCTCCCGGTTTCGTAATTCGCAATTTGTAATCTGTAATTTGTAATCTACTCAAGCCTTGGGCGTGCCAAGGCTTGAGTACAATCTAAAGCGTTAGCATCTGTTTTTCAGGCGGTTGCCTCGCTCACTGCATCCTTCAATTTTCATCCGGCTTTTTTCTTACCTTCCTCCGGGACCATCCAGTTTAAGGCTTGATTCAGGATCAGTCTTACATGGGGTTCAAGGGATTCTCCCTCTAAATGTAATACTTTACTCGTAACTTTTACCGATGAGCAGCGTAGATTCTTTTTCACTCTCAACGATAGAGACCTTTCCA
>CAYPMR010000057.1:0-4964 GCA_964411665.1 uncultured Granulosicoccaceae bacterium
TCACGCGAAAACACCTCTTGCAACATGGGTCTGAAAAATTCCAGCGGTTTGCTGTCATAAGCTGGATCAAAACAGTTTTGATCATACAGCTCGCAAAATTCAACGGCTTCGTCATACCAGCTTTGATCTTTGAATCTCTCACGCACGTTTTTGTCCAAACCCATTTGGTCGCCGTAATAGTAAATTTGAAAAACACCGTGGGTTTTTATGATTTGGTAGAGGTCATTGTTGATAAATGGTCTTAAGATAGCTGCTGCCATTTCGCTATGGCTATAGGGCGCCAGCTCATCACCAATATCATGAATCAAAGCGGCGACTACATAATCAACTGAACGGCCATCGTGGTAAGCCCGCGTCGCTGATTGCAACGAGTGTTCAAGACGGCTGACCTGATAACCACTGAGCGAGTGTTCCAGTGCAGCCAACGATCTCTCGATACGTTCCGGCAATTTGCTTGCGTAATCTTTCTCAAGCTCATCGAGAAACGCATACTCTTGTGCCGTGCCTTCGCTCATGCGCGTGAATTGAACAGTTTCCATAGTTTTATACGCCTGCTCGTTTGTTGAATTAATCCCAGTGTATGACCGGTGTACCAAGTACGTCCAGATCAACAGTTAAACCCAATCCGGATGTATCGGGTGCCAGGACGCCGCCGTCTTTCACAGGTGCATCAAGCGTGGCTGTGGTTGTAGTCACCATATCACGTGTATCCAGTGTACACCGTAACAAATGGGTAGGTACTGTTTGAGCCATATGAATGATACCGGCGAACGCGATAGTTGATCCTACCGTATCCTGTACACTCATCGTTAATCCTGCGGCCTTACACATATCCCGTTGTCTTTTTGCTGGCGTTAATCCGCCTGCTTTGGAAATTTTTAAGCCGATTCCGTCTGCCACTTGCCCGGCTATGACCTCAACCACGTCGGAATCCTGCTGTATAAGTTCATCCAGAATAATTGGTAAATGACAGCGTTTGCGTAGTGCCCGCGTCTCATACCATGTGGCACAGGGTGCTTCCAGTACGACATCTGTAGCAGGTGGTAACAGCGACAACATGCGCAAACAGGATTCAACGCTCATGCCGCCATTGGCGTCGGCAAGAAAAAACTCGCCCGGTTGGCGATCAGCCAAACAGGCTTTGATGCGTTCAGCATCAAGCACTGGCCCACCCTCTGATTCCGTTGCGCCGATCTTTATCGAGTGGCCAAGATATCCTTTGGCGCGATGTTGTGCTGTGCGCTGACGCATTTCATCAGGTGCACCACTGTAAATCGAGGAAATAACAGGCAGTCGGTTTCCGGTTGAGCCGCCAAGCAGGGTATAGACAGGTACACCGTAGTGTTGTGCCGCCACATCCCAACAGGCTATGTCGAGTGCTGCACGCGCATGATTATGGCCAACAAGGGTGTTGTCCATGATGCTTTGTATGCGCTCGTAAGCGCGCGGGTCTTCACCGATAAGTGCCGGTGCGAGTTCTTCAATGCCGGCTCTGACACCACGCGCATGAGCTGCAATATACGTACTGCCGAATGGTGTGCTTTCACCCCAGCCGATAAAACCGTCATCAGACTCTATGCTGATAATGGACGCATCAAAAGTTGTATAGTCCCTGCCGCCAGATAACTTATAAGTATCTCCAGCATAGGGCAGATCAATCTGATACAACGTGATGCGCTTTATTATCATTATCCGGCCTGGCCATGTTCCCGTGCATGGTTGACCAGCGACTTTAAACCTTCATAGGTTTGTGCACCTACCATTCCGTGTCCTTTGGCGACGAAAGTGGGTACACCAGTGACGCCCATTTGACGTGATCGGGTCCAGTCACCATCGAGTGCATCGCTGTAACTACGCGAGTCGAGAACTTCGCGGGCATCTTTGCCTGATAAACCAACAGATTCTGCTAATTCCACCAGCACATCGACATCGCCGACGTTTTTCGCATCCACGAAGTAGGCCCTGAAAACAGCATCGTGGAACTTGTCCCCACCGGGTTGTTCTTCAGCCCAGATACCCAGTTCCTGTGCTAATCGACTGTTGTAGGTATGTGTACGATTACCGTAAGGCAGTCCTTCCATTTGCATGCGTTCGCGTAACTGTACTTGCATGTTCGATAGTATTTCTTCGCGACCGGCAAACAGTTTTTCCATGGTTTGCCCTTCGGCGGGGGTTTCAGGGTGCAGTGGAAAATGAATCCACTTAATAACAACGTTTTCTTCTTTGACCAGTCTTTCTATACTCACGGTACAGAGGTAACACCAGGGTCAAATGTAGTCAGAGAAAATCTCAAGTGTTAATGGTTCAGGTTTTGTCATGAATCTTCCTTTGAAATGGGTTTTACACAATTATACAGCGTAGATCGCAACCACTACTGACACTAATTAGTCAGACAGGACACTATACTTCATGAAAAGACGTTTTGTGCAGTGTGACGTATTTTCCGCCACCCCGTACTACGGCAATCCACTGGCGGTGGTAATTGACGGCGCGGGCCTTAGTGATTTGCAAATGCAGAACTTTTCCAGCTGGACAAATCTGTCAGAAACTACCTTCTTGATGCCGCCGGAAGATCCTTTGGCTGACTATAAAGTCAGGATATTCACACCTACTTTTGAGATGCCCTTTGCAGGTCATCCAACACTAGGAAGTTGTGCAGCCTGGCTTGACGCTGGCAACACCCCAAAAAGTAATATTGCAGTCGTTCAGGAGTGCAACATCGGCCTTGTCAGTATTGACATTAATTGCGATCCGCCGGCATTTGTAGCACCACCCACCTCAATTGATAGTATGTCGTCATCACTTGAACAGGGCTTGATCTCCGCGCTGGGTGTGCAGCAAACAGCATTTAAGCAAAGCATCATCCTCGATAACGGCCCGGTTTGGAATGTACTTGAACTCTCCAGTGCTGCCGATGTGTTATCAATTGATGTTGCCAATTTGAACTGGAACGCTATTCAATCAGCGGGTCTTGGCTTTTCGGGTTGTCTTGGTTTGATTGGTGCTCATACAGACGGATGCGCAACGGTCGAATCGCCTGACTATGAGGTACGCCTGTTTGCACCAGAAGCCGGTATTGTTGAAGACCCGATTACCGGGTCGCTGAATGCTGCGCTGGCTCATTGGCTGGATACCCAGGGCCGACTGGGCGATACGATGGTTGTATCTCAAGGTGCCGCCCTTGATCGCCAGGGTCGCGTCTTTGTTCGACGCGATTCCTCATCTGTCCTGATTGGTGGTCATAGCCACATTCTGATTAATGGCTACGTTGATCTATAGAAGTAGATGGCCAGTAACTTTAACCTGGCCGATGCAATGCGCAAATTTTATTACCTGCCGGGTCCATTAAATAAGCGATATACAGTTTTCCGGATGGCATTTCCCGCCAACCCGGTGGATCTTCGCAGGTCTTACCGCCATTTGCCTCACCTGCCGCATGCCATGCAGCAGCAGCTTCCGGGCTTGCTGCAGAAAAACCGATTGTGCCACCGTTTGCGCCCGATGCAGCTTTTCCATTTATCGGTTTGCTTATGGAGAAAACACCTGTATCAGTACGATAAAAACAACGTCCTTTTGGGTCCATCTTGCCTGCTGCATGTCCAAGCGTTGCAAGGGTAGCATCGTAGAACTTTACTGACTTGTCGATATCATCTGCACCGACCATGATGTGACTGAACATAAATCAAATACTCCAGGAAAAATTATGATTGTCTAAATATTTGCATTCGGGAAGAACAACTGTTGACCGTCTATCGAGTACCCACCTATGAAACGCTGGCCTTCCTCCGATAGCATCCATTCAATGAACGTCTGCGCCGCTGAAACATCGACATTGGGGCATTGATTCTCGTTGACTCTGATAACGCCGTATTGATTGAACAATGCCTGATCGCCTTCATAGAGGATGCGGTAGTTGGACTTGTTACCGTAGGTTATCCAGGTTGCGCGATCGGTCATCACATAAGCACCGAGGCCAACACCGGTGTTTAACGTAGCACCCATGCCAGACCCGGTTGATCGATACCATTTGTTATCGGGGGTAATGTCTGCAGTTTGCCACAACGACATCTCCTTTTTGTGTGTGCCTGAATCATCTCCGCGCGATGCGAACAGCGTGCCTGTCGTTGCGATATTGGTCAGTGCTGCAGATATATCATTCGCTCCCGCAATTTTCGCAGGATCATCTTCTGGCCCGACTATTATAAAGTCATTGTACATAAGGTCGAAACGTTCAACGCCATAGCCGTCAGAGACAAACATCTCTTCTGCGTTTTTAGCATGTACCAGCAATACATCGGCATCGCAGTTTTTAGCGTTTCTTATTGCCTGGCCCGTGCCGACGGCAATTATTTTCACATTAATGTCGTGCGTAGCGTTGAATTTCGGCAGCAGGTGATCATACAGTCCGGAGTTCGCTGTAGAGGTTGTTGACTGCACCAGTATGCTTTGGCCTGCATAACTGAAAGGCACAGTAAACAATAAAAGCAGAACAGCCGTTAAAAATTTGTACATTCGAAGAATATTATTGGCGCGTATTTCTGTTTTCATTCGCTGTTTTTTGCTTTGTTTTGTCTTTAAAAATCAGGTAACTCACCAGCGAGAAATTTGTTAACCATTACTGGATGATCCCTATTATCCATATTAAAGAAGGTATTTGCATCAGATTGCTCGGCAAGCTGGCCGCGATCAAGAAACAATATCTCTGTCGATAGGCGACGTGCAAGCCCCAAATCATGGGTAACCATTATGACTTTGGTACCAACGTCACAGATTTCCTGGATGAGTGATTCAATCTTGGCTGTCGAAGCCGGGTCAAGACTGGCAGTGGCTTCATCCAGGAACAGGACATCCGGTTCCGTGGCCATGGCTCTGGCGAGTGCCAGTCGCTGGGCTTCACCACCGGACAACAATCGAGCTGGTTGACTAGCCACTGATGAGAGTTCGAACCGTTCTAACAACGCCTG
>CAYPMR010000057.1:5064-24707 GCA_964411665.1 uncultured Granulosicoccaceae bacterium
ATCGAGCTGGTTGACTAGCCACTGATGAGAGTTCGAACCGTTCTAACAACGCCTGTGCCTTGCGTTTGTTTTTGACGCCTCTGGACTTGAGCGCAAACAGAACATTGTCCAGAGTGCTGCGTCTGAGAAGCACGGGTTTTTGAAATACCATGGCCTGCTTTTTTCGATGCTGTGTGTTTACTTTTTCATCACCCCATAAAAGTTCACCATGCGTCGGTCTAATTAACCCGTGCAAAAGACGTAGAAGCAGTGATTTACCTGCGCCATTGAAACCGAGAATCGTACTCACCCCTGTATCTGTCACCTGAAAATCAATACGATCAATCAGCGTTCTACCCTTGATCGTGAAAGTCAATTCACGAGCTTTAAGAAGGTGGATTGTTTGCGGCACGGTCAGCTGCACATCACCCTCAGATGCGTGCGGTGAGTTCACTGCGTTTGTGTTAGCCGATTGTTGATCTGAGTAGGGAGACATGTCATCAGAAGTAATCTGCGATGTTTTGATTGCTGAGTCAATATCTTCTGATGGCAGTGCATCACTGTCGCCCATGACCATTACTAGGCGTATCCGAATCGAGAGGCCGTCAGGCGCATTGCTGAAACACTTGCATTCACAAGCAAAGCAAGTGTCATTAATATAACGCCAAGCGCCAACGCCATGGCAAGATTGCCTCTGGACGTTTCAAGTGCAATGGCTGTTGTCATAACCCGCGTGTAGTGTTCGATGTTGCCGCCAACAATAATAACTGCACCGACCTCTGCTATTGACCTGCCAAAACCTGCCAGCGCGACGGTTAACAGTGAATAGCGACAATCCCATAGTAAGGCACTAATCCGTTGACGTGTACCGAGTACCAATGAATCGAACTGCTCGCGGTATTCTAGAAAGGTCTCTTCGATCACCTGGCGGGTCAGGGCAGCGATTATTGGAGTTATCAAAAGAGTTTGCGCAATAATCATTGCCGTAGGTGTATACAACAAGCCAAGCCAACCGAACGGACCGGCGCGTGACAAATTGAGGTATACGATCAGACCGACCACAACAGGTGGCAAACCCATCATGGCATTTATAAGAGTGATCACAACCGATCGACCCGTGAAATTTGATATGGCTAAAAAGGCACCAATAAGCAGGCCTAAGAGACAGGAAAATAGTGTTGCTGTAATACTTACGCGTAGTGACAGACCGATGATTTCCATCAAATCCGCATCGAACTCTACCAGCAGTTGAAATGCCAGTATTAATGATTGATTGAAATCCTGCATGTGTTGTTAGGCTAATTCAGCTGCCGCCTTCATTATGGCTGCGCGAGTGGTCTCCAGATCGTCGTCCGTGATCGCAAGAGATGGGTACATTTTACCCGGCGATTTAAAAATTCCCGACTCTCTAAGCGATGCATTAAAGCGGGCACTTTTGGTTTTATCTCCCTGCTGCCAGCTGCGATAGTCGTTCACGGGTTTGTCGCAAAACACAACATCGAACAGCGCCGGTTCGCCAACAATTTGATGGGCGATTCCTTGTTTGCCGAGTGCTTCTTCAAACATTACCATCAAAGCGCGTCCGGTAGTGGTGAGTTTTGTGTAGTTATCCTCACGTTTGAGTATTTCCATCGTTTTAATACCGGCGGCGGCGGCTATCGGGTTGCCGGACAGGGTGCCGAGCTGCATCAACCAGCGATCAGCGCCAACAATGTTTTTGTCAAAATGACTCATTATATCGCTCGATGCTGCAATGGCTGCCAGTGCGAACCCGCCACCGATCACTTTGCCAAGTGTACAAATGTCGGGTATTACGTTATAGGCCTCCTGCGCGCCGCCGTAGGCAAGGCGAAAGCCGGTCACTATTTCATCAAAGATTAATAATATGGATCGCTTCGAGCATTCAACGCGTAGTAATTCAAGAAAACCGGGGGCAGGAGGCACGATACGTTGCAAGGGCTCTACGATGATGGCAGCCAATTCATCGCCGTATTCATCCAGTAACGCAATTAACGTTTCCGAATCGTTAAAAGGTGCGATAACCATGCTGTCGCGTACACTCTCGGGTATGCCTGCGCTATCGGGTACAGCTTGTGGGAAATTTGCCAGATGCTCTGGTGCAAGACTCATTTGCGCCTCAGCTGACATCCCGTGATAACCACCTTCGAATTTAAGAATTTTATCTTTGCCGGTGAACGCTCTGGCAAGGCGTAATGCATACATATCTGCCTCCCCGCCCGAAGTAACGTAACGCACTTGTTCCGCGCAGGGGACGGCCTCGCAAATGGCTTCTGCCAGTTCGATGCCAGCTGTATTGTTGGCAAAGAAGGTCATGCCGTTAGAAAGCTGGTTCTGTACAACGTCCAGCACCTCCGGATGACCGTGTCCGAGTAACATTGGACCTGAGCCGATCAGGTAGTCGATGTAGTGCTTGCCGTTTTCGTCCCAAACGTGAGATCCCTTGCCATTGCGAATAATAATGCCCGGATCGTAATTACCAAAGCCACCAGCCGGTAACACGGCATTTGCCCGCTTGATCCATGCGGCTTGAGAGTCAGTTGTTGTCATCTGATGATTAATCCTGTGTATTCAATGCAATGATTTTTAATCAAAAATTGCAGTGGCATTGCCAAGTACCTGTCGATCGGGGTTAACTCCATGGCCGGGTGTATCACTGACGGCTATTTGACCTTCATGACGAACAGGGCCTGCGGCATCCAACCGGGGCGACACATAACCGGATAAATCACAAACATTAAGCACAGACGGTTTGGCTGTAGCTGTAGCCAGATGGATGGCGGTTGCTGTGGTTATATCCGAGCCCCATGTGTCTTCAATACACATACGTGTGCCGAGGTGCACGCACAGGTCACGTGCACGACGCATCGCACTTAAACCGCCGAATTTTGATAACTTAAGTGCAACTGCGTCAAGGCAGCCAAGTTTATGCGCTTGCAGTAGAGAGGCTAAATCGTGTGCGCTCTCATCTATCTTCATTGGCAAGAGACAAGATTGTTTAACGGCTGCACAACTTTCCAGTGTCTGACAGGGTTGCTCGATCATGATATCGAGATGCGCTACTGCACGCGCTACACGAATTGCATCGAGCGGTTGCGCTCCACAATTCCAGTCGCCGTAAACCAGTGGGCCGTTACCGACGACTTCACGTACCTTGGTCAGTCGTTCAGCATCATGTTGCCAGTTATTATCAGCGCCTAGCTTTACCTGAAATTGTCTGATGCCACTGTCGTATGCTTCTTTGGCCATGCCTGCCATATCATCGGCGTTGATACAGGTAATGGAATGATAGAGAGGTAATGTATCTGCGCAGCGTCCACCGAGCAGGGCATACAAAGGGAGTTGTGCCGCCTTGCCAGTTATGTCCCACAAGGCTGTGTCTATCGCTGATTTTGCGTAGTCATGCCCAATAAGCCAGCTATCAAGACGTTGCATCAGTGCCTCTGGCCCGACAGGATCTGCGCCGAGCAAAACGGGTAACATCTCTTCAATTGCGGGCACAACACCACGGGCATAGGCGGCTAAATAATGTGGAATAGGGCAGACCTCACCCCAACCACTGAGGCCTGAATCGGTTTTGATTTCAATGACAATGGAATCAACTGAATCGCAGGCCTTGCCGTCAGCCATGTAATAAGTCGTATGGCTTTTTAGTGGTACTGTCCAGCAATGTATCGCAGTTATTTTCATGACCGCCTGAACCTACGATGTGTAAACAGCTACCGGCTCTGCGAGTAACGACTCGTCCGGTGTCACGCCAAGACCGGGCGTATCATCAATAGTGATCAACCCGTCAATACAACGTGGGCCACTGCCCGGTGCGACATCGATTGCCAGCATGTCCTGACATGACCAGCAGGCACGCATGAATTCTTCCGGGATTGACTGCGCCAGATGGGCGGCTTCGTTGTCAGCCATAACAGTACCGCCGGTGGCCATGACAAACATCTGAATGCCGTGGGCCAGGGCTATATCGCGCATTCGCCTGGCTTTAGTCAGGCCGCCAACACGATTGATCTTGATGCCGAAGACTTCGGCAATGCCGTCACGCGCGATACGTGAGGCATCCTGCAAAGTAGTGAGTGATTCATCAACACTGATCGGAGAACGGGTAACTTTACGAATCTGTTCCAAATCATCAAGTGTCTCGCCAGGTTGTTCGAAGGTGACGCCAAGATCGGCAACAGCATTCATGACAATACTTGCCTCACGCCTTGTCCAGGCACGATTGACATCATAGAGGATGATTTCGTTGGCTCGTCGGTTAGCTTCAATCACCCGAATACGTTCGATGTCATGGACGGTGTCACTGCCACCAACTTTAACAGAGTGCGCTGTGTATCCTCTTGAGCGGTAACGATCGATCAGCGCCAGCATTTGATCGGGTGTACCAGTAGAGATTGACGAAGCAGCAGGTGTACCAGTGCTGCGCCTGCCACCGAGCAGATCTGCAATTGGCATTGCGCAGTGCTTGCCAAGAATATCCCAACATGCCATATCGATCGGTTGTTTGGCATACAGATGACCGGGTAAACACAGATCCATCGCGCGCTCTACGCTCTCGAGGTGTCGTGGATCAAGCCCCAATATACTTGGCGCCATAGTTTCAATGCTGGCTCGTATACCTGGGCCATGTGCCGGTAAATACGTATGTCCCCACGGCGTACCTTCCCCCCATCCAGTCACTAAAGCATCGGTTTCGACTTTGACAAAGGTCGCATCGAGCACTTCAAATTTGAGTCTGCCACCTGATAACCAGTAGGGGTCTTTTAATGGCAGATCTTTTTGAAATATTTCGATGCGGGTGATTTTCATCTGATCAGCTCATGGTAACGGCGATGTTGCCAACGTGTTGCTTGTCGATGAAGGCCTGTTGTGCCAGATGAAGCTCAGCGAGCGGCCAGGTTTTGGCCAACAGCGGTTTTACTTCACCGCGCTCGATAAAGCCGATAAGGTCGCGAAAAATATGGGGTGGTACGACAGTTGATCCTGTGAAGGTCAGGTCATTCAAGTAACAGGTGCGTAAATCGAAATTGACGATAGGGCCTGCTATGGCACCTGAACAAGTGTATCTACCACCACGACGCAAACATTCGATGAGTGCGCCAAAATTAGGGCCACCGACAATATCTGCAACCACAGATACATTTTCTTCGCCGGTAGCCTGTCGCAGTGCGTCGGGAAGGGAATCTGGCGAGCGAGGAATGACAGCATCCGCACCGAGCTCTTGCAACATCGCATGTTTGCTCTCTGATGCCATGGCGATAACTCGTGCGCCACGGCGTTTAGCCAGTTGTACTACTGCTGACCCCACACCGCCAGAGGCGCCAGTAACCAGAACGGTGTCAGCGTCGGTTGTATTGGCTCTGGATAACATGCCCTCTGCTGTCGTATAGGAGCAGGAAAAGGTGGCGAGTTCTGCATCTGATAGTGTCGAATCGACAACGCCTACATTGCGGTGATCGATACAAGTGTACTGCGCATAACCACCATCACATTCAGAACCAAAGTAACCCGTGCTGTAGAGATTGCCGGGATCATTCCAGTCGCGTAACCAATTGTCGGTTATAACCCTGTTGCCGATAATGGATTTATCGACATTCTTGCCACAGCTAACAACAGTACCGGCTGCATCTGCACCCTGAATACGCGGAAATGTAATCGGTGAACCGCCCCAGGTCGGATCGTCTTCATTGACCTCTGCATAAGCATCGCCGGTGGTGGCCTCCGAGACTGCTTTGGAATACCAGCCGGAACGGGTATTGACATCGGTATTGTTCAGTCCGCAGGCACCGACTTTTATCAACACCTGATCGTCGTTCGGTGCAGGTGTTTTCCAATCGTCATGAAAAACAAGTTTATCGAATCCGCCATGTCCCACTAACACAACGGCTTGCATGGTTTCGGGTATTTTATCGCTTGTCATTTCGGTTATATATTTGTGTCAGTCTAGTTGTGATTATGCTGCCGCTTAAGAGATCGATTTTGCGTCCACTGTTGTATCAGATCGTGGCAGTACATTTTCCGGGTCATACAGGGCCTTATCACGCACAACTGCATTTCTTGGTTCTCCGGCAATGACGACCTGTAGCGATTGTCCCGCAGTTGCTGCTTCCGGTTTGATATAGGCAAACGCCAGTATACGACCTAAGGTATGGCCAAAGGCAACTGATGCAGTTGATCCAACGACGGTACCGTCCATTAAGACAGCTTCACCGCCATGACCATCGTGTTTACCGTCAGGTTCTATCTCAAGGTAGGCGCAGATCCAGGGTAATTCGCTATTAATACTCGCAAGAGTTGCCTTTTTTCCGTTGAAGTCTTTGTCGAGGTTGACGAAACGCATGACGTCTGCCTCTGGCAGTGTGACTTCATTGGTTAGCTCGCCAGCGCCTTTAAACATTTTCTCCATGCGCATCGAGTTCATCGCGAATGAGCCGTAGTCAGCGATGTTGTATGCCTCACCTGCCTGGCACAGCGCATCGTAAACCTTTACGGCGGATCCATTGGGAAGATGAATTTCCCAACCGAGTTCTCCAGCATAGGACAGTCGCATGGCCCAGCACAGTTCACCGGCTATAGTGATTTGCTGTGCACTTAGCCACGGGAAACCCTTGTTATCGAGGGCTGCATCGGTACAGGCGGACAATACAGTGCGTGATGCAGGGCCATTGATTGCCAGGGCAGCCCATTCGCTGGAGAGGTTCTCTATTGTTACGTCGTTAGCGAGTTTTAGCGTCTTGCCATGTTTATGTAGATGGTCGAGTAGTCGTTGCTCGAAGAAGGCGGCGCAAACAAAGTAATAACTATCGTCTGTCATGCGTACGCATGTGACTTCTATTTCTATACGACCGCGTTCGTTGAGTAAATGACTCAAAACAATTCGTCCAGGTGCTGACGGTAGTTTGTTTGCTATCAAGCTGTCGACAAATTCACCGGCTTTACCACCTTCGACTTTTACTTTGGTAAAAGCGGTGATATCCATTATGCCAACGGATTCTCTTAGTGCTTTGATTTCCGCGCCTACCATGTCGTGTACGACGTTGCGGGTGAACGCGTAATGGTCGCGTTGCTCGACATCTCCTTTAGCAAACCAGCGTGGTCTTTCGTGACCGTATACCTCTTCTAAAATGGCACCTTTTTCCTTGAGCCTGTTATATAAGGGTGAGGGTTTCACTGGTCTGCCCTCTGTGCGGTTAAAGTGCGGGTAAGGGATCTCGTGGCGCAGACAATAGTCTTCATGCGCCTTGGTGATGCTCCATTTTTTTGTCGCATAGCTGCCAAAGCGGCGTGGGTCATAGTCACGCATAGATATATCAGCAGCACCATGGACAATCCAGCGCGCTAACTCGCGGGTTAAACCCGGACCCCAACCTATACCTATTTGCGTGCCACAACAGCACCAGTAATTTTCAACACCCGGTGCCGGGCCAATCAGTGGATTGCCATCCGGTGGGTGAGAAATGGCACCATGCACATCGCGTTTGATGCCAAGGTCTGCCAGTACCGGCATGCGTATCAGTGCTTCTTCAAGCCAGGGTGCAACACGGTCATAGTCGGCTTGAAACAATTCGTTCTCAGCTTCCCATGGGCAATGATCTTCCCAGACCGAGTTTGGGTTGTGTTTCTCATAGATTCCGATAAGACCGGATTTCTGTTCCATGCGAATGTAACCGGAGACTTTTCTGTCATCACGCACCACCGGCAGTTCGGTGTCGAGTTCAACAAACTCAGGCACTGTATCAGTAACAAAGTAATGATGGGTCATGGACGTCATCGGTAGCTGCAGACCGGACCAGTCACCTATTTGCCGGGCATAGGTGCCAGCAGCGTTAACGACATGTTCGCAAATGATATCACCTCGCTCTGTGGATATTTTCCATTCACCATTAGGCTGTTGTTGTATATCTGTGGCGCGACAGTGACGAATGATTTTAGCGCCAAGTTGACGAGCGCCTGCAGCCATGGCTTGAGTTACACCAGAGGGATCTACGTGTCCGTCATCGGGTGTGTAAAGTGCACCGAGCACACCATCGAGGTTATAGAAAGGATGTTTGCTGGCGATAAATGCCGGGTCAACCAGTTCCATATTAAATTCAAGAGCGCGTCCAACACTTAAGGTATGACGCAGCCAATCCATTTCATCCTCTTCATAGGCGACGCGAAAAGAGCCGCAACCGTGCCAGCTGACACTAACATCGGTTTCTTTCTCTAGTACACCGCTGTAAAGCCCGATGTTGTAGTCCACGCATTTGCCCAGACTGAAGCTCGATGTGGAGTGCGTTATCTGTCCTGCTGCGTGCCAGGTTGAACCGGAGGTCAACTCGGCCTTTTCCAGTAATACAACGTCCTTACAACCCTCGTGTGCCAGGTGGTAGGCGAGACCGCAGCCCATAACGCCGCCACCGACGATGACGACACGGGCATGTTTTGGGAAAGGAGATTGCTGACTGGGCATTGTGGCGAAAAATAGCTAGTGTACGAACATTGCGATGCTATTAAAAAAAATGTACCCTTGTCAATTATTATTCAAAAATATGTACCATTGAAAAGCCACATGAAACAGACGGCAGAACAACACAAGGCAACGGGTGTGATCCTCGCCAACATGGCGCAAGAACTTGATGCGTTAACGCCCGAGATGCGTAAGGCGGCGGCGTATGTTTTGGAAAATCCCAACGACGTAAGTGTGTCGTCCATTCGTGAAATTTCGTCAGTTGCAGAGGTAAAACCGAATACCTTTGTGCGCCTGGCTCGAACGCTGGGTTTTGGTGGATATGAAGAATTTCGTTCACCGTTTAGAGATGAGATACGTAATGGTCCGGTGAGTTTTCCGGATCGGGCGCGCTGGTTGCAATCGCTCGGAAAGCAAGGTGTCTTGGGAGATTCGTATCGCGATATGGTCAGTAGTGCGATACGCAATATCGAAGAGACATTCGCCGGTATTGATGCCAGTGAATTGCAGCGTGCTGCTAGCGTTATTTGGAATTCTCGCCAAACATTCACGCTTGGTGTGGGTGTTAACAGTTCGAACGCGCAGAATTTCACGTACCTGGCAAGCACTGGTATGGTGCAATTCCACGCTATCCCGAAACCGGGTAGTGTACCTGCCGATGATCTGGCATTTGCCGATAAGGACGATGTGCTTATCGCCATCACCTGCAAGCCCTATCGTAACGAAGTTGTCGAGGCGGTTGAAATAGCGCGGGAGCAGGGCGTTACGGTAATGGGTATTTCTGACAGCGCTGCATCACCCATAATTGCGGGATCTGACTTCGGTTTTGTTGTGTCGGTGGATACCCCTCAGTTTTTTCCCTCGTCGGTGTCAACAATAGCGCTGCTCGAAACGCTACTATCGTTTGTTATAGCCAGTGCATCCTCAACTGTCGTCGAACGTGTTGATGAATTTCATCAACGACGTCATGCCATCGGAATTTACCATGAGTAAAAGCGGTCACAATGCAATGACCCAGAGTAATGACGCAAGTAATGGCACAGCAGCGGGTGTTGATGGGCCATTGCGCTCACTTGAGGCGCATTTCTATACCGACCAGGCTATTTTTGAGCTGGAAAAGCAACACGCTCTGGCACACACCTGGCAATTTGCCGGTCATGCCTCAGCTATTGAAAAAACGGGTGATTATTTTTGTTTCGAAATTGCTGGCGAACATCTCTTTTGTGTACGTACTAAAGATGACGGGATTAAGGGTTATTACAATGTTTGCCAACATCGTGCTCATCAGCTTGTGTCGGGAATTGGAAATTCACGAGTACTGGTCTGTCCCTATCATGCGTGGACCTATGAATTAACCGGTCAACTGCGTTCTGGACCGAATATTCAAGTGGTCGATGGCTTTGATAAAAAAAACATCTGTTTGTCAGAAATAAAAATTGAAAATTTTGGAGGTTTTCTATTTGCTAACCTTGATCCCGAGGCCGAACCCATGGATAAATGGTTTCCCGGTGTCAGACAAGAGCTGTTTTCCTTTGTGCCAAAGATTGAAGAGTTGAAACCGATTCACTGGGAAGAAATTCCTGAACGGTGCAACTGGAAAGTATCGATTGAGAATTATTCAGAGTGTTATCACTGCCAGTTAAATCATCCAACCTTTGCCAACGGTATTGTCAAGCCTGAAACCTACGATATACAACCACAGGGCTATTGCTTAAGGCACACGACCGAATGTCAGAACCTTGATCAGATGAGCTATTCGATAGATCTGTCAACCAATCATGCCGGTGAGTATTCCTCGTGGTTTTTATGGCCGTTGTTTTCGTTTCAGGTTTATCCGGGAAACGTGCTTAATACCTATCACTGGCGGGCAATTGATCATCAGAATGTTGTTGTATGGCGCGGATGGTATGCGTATGAGGATAGCGATCATCAAACCATACTCGATTTAGCTCGGCAGGACAGAGAGACAACAGTGAAAGAGGATATCGGGTTGGTTGAATCGGTACAACGTGGTCTTAATAGTCGAGGCTATCGCCCGGGTCCGTTGGTACTTGATCCTGGTTGTGGCGTGAAGTCTGAGCATTCGATAAAAGTTCTGCAACAGTGGATGCAGGAAGCAATTAAATGACTGATGTCTCATCGAACAACAGTGCAGCTGAGCCGTGGCAGATGCCACAACAATGGCAGAGCCGTCATAAACTGTTTCCGTATCAAGTGGGTTTTACCTGCCCACCGCATGATTGGGATGCCGCACCGAGCGATTTCACCCGTATTGCGCCTTCGACAGTAGGTGTTCATGGCTGGATGCTGCATGTGCCGGATTACCAGCATCAACTGACTCAGCGACAAAAGAACTTCGACATGCTCGATCAATTTGTACACTGCATGGCCAATAACGGTGCTGATGTTTGTGGGCAAGTTGGCTCCAACTGGGTGCATGCCTCGGGTCTTGGACTGAAAGGTATTGAAGATTTTTGTAAACGCACTGAGGACAAGTATGGTGTTGCGTGGCATATGGCTGGATATGCGTTGGTTGAAGCGCTGCGTGAGCTGGGTGTTAAACGGGTGGCATTGAATGCTGTTTACCACTGGCCGCAATGGTGGAATGGCACAAAGGGATTTCTTGAGAGCGCCGGATTCGATGTCGTATGGGCAGGTAACTTTGTTGACCAAGGCTGGTTTGCTACACAGGATGAGTGCAACGATTGCAGGTGGGTATTCGATGCTGAATTAGCCGAGAAGAGTTTTGCCTATGTTGCCAGACAGGCTCCGGATGTTGATGCCTATCTTGCTAACGGTATGTGCAATTTTCGCAGTGGTATCAATGGGCAGCCTCAACGTATGCTGCACCAGATACCGCAGCTGGAAACCATGTTGGGTAAACCGGTAGTCGCTCATGACACAGCGCTTTATTGGCGCATCTTCAAAACACTGGGCATTAAACCCGATGTTGAAAGCCGCGAATCTGATCATTTAACAATGAGTTCTCTCGGTCAATTGCTAGGTAGCTTGTAGTGACGCATAAACACAGGACGCATAAACACCATCCGATAATCGCTCTTTGGGCAACGCCACGCTCAACTTCTACGGCGTTTGAATGGATGATGCGCCAACGCGGTGATCTGAATTGCCTGCATGAACCGTTTGGCGAAGCCTGGTATCAGGGAGAAGAGCCGTTGTGGCACAGATTTCAAACAGGTGACAAAACTACCAAAGGTTTAACTCTTGAGAGTGTCTGGCAGTCAATTCTGCAGATGGCTGAAGACGGCCCTGTGTTCATGAAAGACTTCCCTCACTACATCAACCACCTATGGGATGCAGAGTTTCTATCGCATTTCACGCATGCCTTTCTTATCCGAGATCCTGCACTGACAGTGACGTCGATGTACGATAAATGGCCGGACTTTCATGACAGTGAAGTAGGATTTCCAGAGCAACGTGCCTTGTTCGATCTGCTGCATGCGCTTAATGGCAAGCCGCCACCGGTTGTTGATAGCAATGATTTACTGGAACAGCCACAAGAGGTGGTGCGTGCTTTTTGTAACAGCGTGTCTATCCCGTATATGCCTGATGCACTGAAGTGGGAGGCAGGTGCTGATACCAGTGCTTACAGCTGGTGGGATGGTGGTTCCTTCCACCAGAATTTAAAATCATCAACCGGCCTTGTCAGACAAAAACGCCGATATGTAGAAATAGACAGTACGCCCGAGCGGGTCAGGCAGGTATACAGACGCCAGTTGCCGCATTATCAACACTTGTACAAGTATCGTCTGGCGCCGTAATCATCCTGTGTAATTTGTAAGTTACTCGGTTACCACGATATCCTCGAATCGTGTTTGGCTGGATAGATTAATCACGTTGTACCTCCCAGGTGGCACATCGCAAAAAGGTCTGTTCTCGCACAGCGTAACAAAGGTGCTTGCGTCCTGAACCTGATAATAATCACCCGCTGGCCAGGAGATGCGATTGCCAGTAACTGTTACAGGAGAGACTGATTCAGCAGAACTGTTTGCATCGCCAGAGGAGTCTGGTACTTGTACATCTTCATAACGTCTGCCATCACTGTGATTAATAATGATGTAACGCCCATCACTAACGCTACAGGTTGCTTCGCCGGAGCACAGATTGCTGGCACCGTTTGCAGTTTGCACCTGATACCAGTCACCACCGATGAAACGGATTGTATTCCCGTCTATACGAAAATCAGGATTGTCACTGGTAAGCGGAGCTGTGGTGTTGCTTGCATCTGCAGCAGCTGATTGCTGACTTGTAGATTCTGCACCAGTGCCTGGAACGCGGACATTCTCAAAACGCTCGCCGCTACTGTGGTTGACAACAAGGTAGACGCCGGGCTCGACCGTGCAGGAATCTCCACCGTTGCATATTGCAACAAAGGTCTCGCCATCGAGTACCTGATACCAGCCGTCATTGGGCCATGAAATACGATTGCCCTCGATACTCAGTGAACTGCCACTATCACTTGATGTGTTTGTAATAGTGTTTGTACCGTCATCACCTGTACCTTCAAATGCTTCCGGTCCCCCACCCGAGGGTCGATAGGATGGGTCATTGGCCAATACCAATCTGTCGATCGCTAATCCATCTTCACGCATGTGCAGGCTAATTGAATGAATACCCGGCGATGGTATGTTCAGGGTAGCTCGATTGCCGTCACGTCGTGCATTCGACCAGGTCCATGTAGGTGGAAAGCCATCAATATTATTAGCTGTTGCTGCTTGCGAGCCGTTGATACCGGCATGGACACTGTTGCTCTGACCACCAAATCCTGCGTCACCAAGCCCGCGTATCCACACATAATAGGTGCCGCTTTGTTCAAAATTCAACAAATAAGACAGCGTTGGACCGTTGTTTTCAGTGCGTTCTCCACTGTCTGGACTTGCCAGCATGGATTGACTGCCTACAGCGCCTGAAAGGGAAGAACTTACCCACTGATGACTGGCAGTTGATTGTCTGTCATCGAAATTCTCAGCTTCCACTGCAAGGAGCACGGCTGTACCTGAAAAAGGTGCAGGCTGGGGTGTTGCTGGCGTATCGTTTTGAACTGGTGTGTTGTTGCTGTTGTTGCTGTTGTTGTTGTTGTTATTTGTTGTTGGCGCGTTTGATGGCATTGTTGGCATGGGCGTCGGCGTGGGTGATGCAACCGGAGTCACAGGCATGCTGCTTCCGGTAGTAACTGATCCTCCGACGAATCCTGAGCCATTGAAGTTAGCTCGTTGTACAGCGGTTGTTGGGTTCGCAGTGTTGGGAGCGCCACCACCAGCAACGTAGAACTGATTGCCGAAAATTCGGGCAACAGGTGCAAGTAATCTTTGTGGGAGTTCGCCTATTGTGTCCCAGCGATTCGCCCCGGGGGAATAACGCAAAATCTTGTTACCGCCTCTTTCACCACCGACAACATAGATCTGACCATTGTGTGCAAAGCTTGATGGCTCTGTGTGTGATTGGACAGACGGCATATTGGCAAGGCGCGACCACTTATTATTCTGCGGATTGAAAACGTGTACCAGATTGGTATCGACACCGTTTGGCCCCGCGCACCTGTCGTGTCCGAACTGCCCGCCGATGGCGTAGATTTTTCCACCCAGCTCAACAGTTGCGAAATGGTTTCTGGGTGAGGGCATGGCCGCAACAGAGGAGATGTCTTGCCATCCTGCGGCCTGGTTTGCCAGATTCAGCACATAGTGGTTATTGACGTCACAATTGGCCTGCGGATCCAGACCACCGAACCAGTGAATACGATTATTAACAACCGCCGCCCCGCCTCCAGCAGACGGCACCGGAAGAGGTGGCCCGGCTCTGAACTGGCCTGAATTAAGATTGTAAATCCAGACATTACGTGTCACTGGGCCAGGATGCGTGCCAATGCGCCCGCCTATAATCCATGCGTTCGCGCCGACTCTGACCAGACCGTTGTGGGTAACGGCGGTTCCCTGAGCAACCGATGTGCTGCCAATTACCGACCATTGACCGTTCGAGGGGTTGAAGCGCTCGATGCTGGGTTCTATGCGAACGCGAGGGCCAAAGCCGTTAAATACATAAACCTGTCCCTGATATTCGAGTGCAGATGCCTCCGAGCGAGCCTTTTTTGTGGTTGGCTGATTTTGCCAGTTCTGTGCGTGTACAAAACCTGACAGACTTAACGTCAGTAGTGCTATCCGTATGAGCGTTACAATTGCCTTGTTCATGGCGAGTTCCGTTTCCTGAAAACGACGATTTTTTCATCGGAACTGCCATTTGTCTGTGATGGTTATCAAATTTTATGCGGCGCAGGAAGCAGGTAAGGATGGAATTGCACTAAACGGTTGATTCATCCAGTGCAAGCAGCCCATCCTGTAATTTCTGTATACTTCGTCTTATATTCAGATTTATTGCGCGTAACGTTCCATATCATCGAATTTCGTCAGTATTCTGTTGTCAATGTTGGTGCCGGCGCAGTTGTGCTGCGAGCAATTATGGATCGTTTAGTTCCGTAAAGTCTTGATTTTGATCTGCATTAGAGAAACCATTTTCATCGCATGTATTTACGATATAAAAGCACCTTGAGGCTAGTGTAACTATGCAAAAAGAATCTTCCGAGGAGTTTGGTACGCCAGATCTCAGCGACCCGATGTTCGAGCAGCTTATAGCGATCATGGAATCGAGTGGCCTGAAGGTTAATGGCGATGCACCTCATGACCCGCAAATACATCACCCGGATCTTGCCAAGCGTGTATTTGGTGAAGGCATGATTGCCATGGGCGAATCCTATATGGATGGCTGGTGGGATTGTGAAGCGATGGATGAGATGGTTACCCGTGGCATGGTCGGTCGCAACCACACAAAGTTGTGGAACAAGAAAAAGATGGCCATGCAGATCCTCAAAGCGCGATTGTACAATTTTCAGAAAAAGTCTCTGGCGTTCAAAGTAGGGGAGGAGCATTACGATACGGGTAACGACCTGTTCGAAAAAATGCTTGATCCAACCATGTGTTACTCGTGCGCCTATTGGAAAGATGCTGACACACTGGAACAAGCGCAACGTAACAAGATGGATCTGATCTGTCGTAAAGCCGGTTTAAAAGAAGGGATGAAAGTGCTTGATATCGGTTGCGGTTGGGGTTCTTTAGCCGAGCACGCTGTGCGTAACTACGGTGTTGAAGTTGTTGGCATTACTGTCTCAAAGGAACAAAAGAAGCTGGCAGAAGACAGATGCGCAGGTTTACCGATTGAATTTATTCTGCAGGACTACCGCGATCTAACAGGTCAGTACGATCGCATACTATCGGTAGGTATGTTCGAGCACGTCGGATTAAAGAATTACCAGGTATATTTTGATAAATGCAATGAGCTGTTGGTCCCGGGTGGAATTTTTGTTTTACATACCATCGGCACCAATCGCTCACACAAGATGTCTGATCCGTGGATCAAGAAATACATTTTCCCGGGTGGAAAAATTCCATCTATGTCACAGATATGCTCTCAGCTGGAGAAAAGCTTTGTCGTGGAAGATGTGCAGAATTTCGGGCCCGATTATGATCGTACGCTTATGGCATGGAAACAGAATTTCATCGATAACTACGACTCGTTAAAAGACAAGTACGATGAGCGGTTCTATCGCATGTGGATGTACTATTTAAATGTCAGTGCGGCATCCTTCAGAGCCCGCTATAACCAACTCTATCAATTGGTGTTGAGCAAACCGTATTCACCCGAGCGATTTGATAGCGCGCGGTAGTTGATTGCAAATTCATCGCGTCCGTGCACGAAATCCTCGACCTTGAGCGCTATCCTCTGGACAAACCAGGGACTGCAGATTGGAAAAAACTGGTAGCTGATTGCCAATCAGAACTTGAACGCGATGGTTTGTTCAACCTGCCAGGCTTTGTCAATTCTGCAGCCCTCGAGACAGCAGTAGCGCAACTGAAGCCAATATTACGCACAAATGCATACAAGCATGCACGCCGCCACAACATCTATTTCAAGACAACTATTAAGGGACTGCCCGAATTACATCCTGCTTTGACAGAGTTTGAGACGTCGAACCGAACTCTATGTGCTGATCAGTTGAAACAAGGGCTCGTTACCTGGATATACGAATGGGCGGAGTTCTCGACTTTCCTGTCAGCTGTACTGAATAAACCGGTACTTTATAAGATGGATGACCCATTAGCGCGTGTAAACGTGATGGGTTATAACGAAGACTGCGCGCTAAACTGGCATTTTGACCGGTCGGAATTCACTACGACCTTGTTGTTACAAGCCCCACTTGGCGGCGGAGATTTCGAATACGATAGAGATCTGCGTAGTGATACCAATCCAAATTACGAGGGCGTAGCCGATTTATTAAAAGGGCGCCGAATACCCACACGCTTGTCACTCAGTCCCGGGACTCTGAATGTATTTCGCGGTAAGAATACGGCCCATCGCGTGACACCGGTACGTGGCGACAAAGAACGGATTATTGCCGTGTTTTCTTATTACGAGCGACCTGGTGTTAATTTTTCAGCAGAAGAACGCCTCGGTTTTTATGGTCGCCCATCATGATCGTTACTACCGCACTCAAGGATACCCGCAAACTCAGTTATCTAAATAGTGAGGGTGCCGACAGACCGCTTAAGAGCCCTGTGCCAGCTGCTGTGCTTGACAGAGCGAGGCGCTACAGGCTCGCGCGGCTGCGCGATCAGTTGGAAGTAGCCGACTGCGCCGCACTTCTTCTTTATGACCCGTGCAACATTCGATACGCCTTCGATTGCTCGAATATGCAAGTCTGGACTTTACATAATCCGATGCGATATGCGCTGATCCTGGCAGATGGCCCGGCAATCATGTTTGAATTTAAAGGTTGTCTGCATTTAAGTGAGGGCTTGCCGGGTATCGATGAATTGCGGATTGCTAAAACCTGGATGTTTATGGCAAGTGGCGACAAGGTAGGTGAAGCTACCTCACATTGGGCTGATGAGATTGTTGATGTAGTGCGCCAGCACGGTGGCGGTAATTCCCGAATTGCCTGTGACAAACTGGACGGTGCAGGCGTTCACGCTTTGCAGGACCGTGGCCTGACTTATGTAGAAGGCACACAGATTACGGAGATTGCTCGGTCGATAAAATCTGCTGATGAAATCGAATTGATGAGATGGACGATTCGCGTCTGCGAGGCTGGGATGGCTCGCATTTACGAACACTCCATTCCGGGTGTGACAGAACAGGAATTATGGGCACATCTGCATTTTGAAAATGCACGCTCGGGCGGCGATTGGTTGGAAACCAAACTGCTTACTTGCGGGCCACGCACCAATCCATGGTATCAGGAATGTTCAAACAGGCAATGTCAGGAGGGGGAGATGATCAGTTTTGATACCGATATGATCGGACCTTATGGATACTGTGCCGACTTGTCGCGATCCTGGACCTGCGGATACACCACAATGACATCAGTTCAACGTAGTCTCCATGACACAGCTCTGGAGCAGATTAATCACAATCTGGAACTATTGAAGCCTGGCGTGAGTTTTAAGGATTTTAACGACCGCAGCTGGCGTATTCCCAAACGTCACACGAAATATCGGTATTCTTTGGCGGTACATGGTGTGGGTATGGCCGATGAATGGCCGGTAATCCCGTTGCATGTCGATTGGGGTCCCAATGCAACATCGGGTCAGTTTGAACCAGGCATGGTTGTCTGCGTTGAAAGCCTTATTGCACAAGAGGGCTCGGAGAGCATCAAGCTTGAAACGCAGGTTCTGGTCACCGAGGATGGTTGCGAGCGACTCGATTCTTTCCCACTTTGAAATTTTAAAACAAATGTACTACAATGTAGTGCATGAAAGATAAAGTCTATAGTTGGCGTCTTGATGAAGAGCTCAAGTTGGCATTAGAAGATGCAGCTCGTCGAGAAAATAAATCAGTTTCTAGTTTGCTGGAGGTTATTGTTCATGACTGGTTGTCGAGCAACTCGGCAAACGATGATGATGAGCAAATCCAGCAGCAGCTTCAAAAGTCAGCGCTTGCTTGCGCAGGGTTGATCAAGGATTCTGATCCAGAGTTAGCTGAACAGGCTAGTGCTCGTGTTCAGGAAAAATTGAAGCGCAAGCATGCAAGCTAGAGGTCTGATTGACACTGGAGCGATCATCGCTTTTTTGATGGTTGAGGATAATTGGCATCAGCGCTGTGTTAATGCTTTCCCCAAACTAAAACTGCCGTTAGCGACGACTAGTGCGGTTCTTGCAGAGGTATTTCATCTACTCGGGAATAATCCAAATCATTTTGATGCCGCTTGGACGCTTTTGCGCTCTGGCGCTATTACCGTACATTCGATAACTGACATAGATTTACCACGCATAAAAGAACTCATGGAAATCTATCAGGACCGTCCAATGGACTTCGCAGATGCAACCATAGTCCATCTTGCAGAGCGGGAATCATTATCAACGGTTTTTACCATCGACAATAATGATTTTGAAACTTACCGGATCGGTAGCAAAAAGAAGTTTATTGTAGTTCCTGGGCGGTAGGGTGTATTGCTTGGATGACGCAGATCGAGAGAATCATGTTGATAAACCACTCATATAGCTAATCACTATACTATTTAACATAATATAGATTATGCGCATATGTGGATGGAGTAGGCCCAGTGCGTAGCCATTTATTTGATTGCCTGTTTTTCCTAGTGAAACTCGAGACGTTTCAGGTATAAAAGTCGAGACTCCAAGAATAAAGATAGAGACTTGAGGTCGATGTTGTAGCAAAAGTCAGTACTTGAGTTCGAATGCCGTTGTAAAAATAAGGACTTGGGGTCGGATGTGCCTCCTCATAAATGTAACTCCTCATAAAATCATGTCCATTTCAGGAATAATGTCCGGACCTACAAGCATAAAGTTTGGACCTTGAGGCAGAAACAATAATAAAGTTCGGTCCATGGGGAAATCACGGGAATAAAGTTCGGACCATGAGTTAGTGCTCAAAGCACGTTTTCCTTCATATCTAGCATCATCTGCAATTGTTAACCCTCTTTACAAAATCATCAAGCGCCTGAAGATCGTCCCACAACTCATCCGGATCTGGCACTGGTTCATTATCTGCCGCTGCTTGATCATGACCGATTAGCCACGAGGACCAACGCCCGAAAGTCCGTTTTAAGGTAAGCGCTTTCAAACCGACGTGCTTTAAACGGTAGTACTGGCACGCGAGAATG
>CAYPMR010000058.1:0-24630 GCA_964411665.1 uncultured Granulosicoccaceae bacterium
CATAAGGCAGCACCGCAGCGACATTTCCGCGATCTATCAGCTCACGTTTCACCGGTCCCGACTGTCCGCCCTCATAGAGCGAATGTTCAACCTCACAGAGCTGAATACTATTGAATCCTGTATAGACAGGCTTGGTACTCAGCATACGCCATTCGTTTTTCACTCTAGTCCCCCTCGTCCAATAATGCTTTTAGTGCTCGCTCCGCCTCAGCTAAATCACTGGGCAGGTCAACACCGTGCGAAGGTGGTGCAATCGATTCATCAACATGAATGCGGCAACCATAGCCAAGGGCACGCAGTTGCTCGAGCTTTTCTTCACGCTCTGGCTGAGTTTCGTAAAAACTGACATAACGTTTAAGAAAGCCCGCCCGATAGGCATACATACCAATGTGCAACCAACTGTCCGGGAAAGATGCATCATTCTCTTTGTCATCAACATCGCGTCGCCAGGGAATCGGAGCTCGACTGAAATACAACGCAAAATTATGAGTATCGCGTACAACTTTGACCCGGTTAGGATCCAGATAGTCATTTTTATCGGTTACACGCGTACACAGTGTTGCCATATCAGCATCTGCATGGGTCGCCAGATTCTTTGCTACCTGACGAACTATCGCGGGTGGTGTCGCAGGTTCATCACATTGCAAGCCCACGATCACCGTGTCATCCGTCCAGCGCAGAGTGCGGGCCACTTCGGCTATGCGCTCTGTGCCGTTGACATGATCCGGTGAGGTCATCGCGAAGTCACATCCCATATCCTCACAGTAATCAGCCAGTTGTTGATCATCAACGGCCACTACGATCTGTGCAGCACCACTTGACACTGCTCTATCGTAAACGTGACCCAACATCGGCTTACCAAGCAGCTCTTTCAAAGCCTTACCCGGAAAGCGCGTGCTGGCCATTCGAGCCGGGATAACAATCTTGAAATCATTATTAGCTTGATCAGTTTTCATGCAGCACTGTCTCCAATAGGTCTGTCACGGGATACAGACTCTTCCAGTCTCTTGAGTAACTTATCCATAAAGTTTTCATCAAGCACGACTATAGTCTTGCAATACCAGACCTTTGTCTTATCTATTCTTAGCTCTCTACATTTGACTGCATCTTTCTCTGTCATTATGCAGATCGACGAACACGATTCATCCGTAGAGGCTTCATCCGGGTCAATCAGCGTGAAATCATGCTCGCTGTAACTGTAGTGATCCGGATGTATCCTGGGTTGGAAATCCAGATTGCTTGACTTAAGTGTTTGGAAAAAACGTTCCGGGTTGGCAATACCTGCCAGCGCGATAACCTTCGTTTGTGGTGCATTATTATCTACATCGGACACTTGTGATCTTTGAGACGGATCAGCAAGCAGTGTCATCACACCATTGTTACGCAAATCGGCGATCTGCACACGACGTTGCTCATCAAGCCTAACCAGCTCATCAAGCTGCAAGGTATAGGCAAAGACCTTTTGCCCGTCAACGACGGGTAATCCATCAGCGTGCTTTACATCTGGGCTAACGCCTGCAGAGTCTGCATGAGCACGACTGCGAACAATAAAATCTACTGTGGACAGACGACTTTTCGGTTCGCGCAAAGGACCTGCCGGCAGTAGAAACCCGTTACCAAAACCTGCAAATTCACTGACGACAACAATCTCAATATCGCGCTGCATCGCATAGTGTTGCAGTCCGTCATCAGACAACACAACATCGACTTCGTACTGCTTTAACAAGTGTCTGATCGCAGTGCTACGTTTTTTATCAACCACCACCGGACAGTTTGTCGCCTGTGCAATCATCACCGCCTCATCACCAGCAATATGTGTTGGTGTGCTTGCATCAACCACCAGCGGCATCTTCACTGAATCGTCGGCCTTGTATCCACGACAAACAATACCGACACGGTACCCGGCATCTTTTAGCTGGTGTGCAAGCGCTACAACCAAAGGTGATTTACCGCTGCCACCAACAGTGATGTTGCCCACCACAATCACCGGCACCGGGGCTCTATAAGTGCTGAGCCACCCATAGCGATAGAGCAAACGTCGAACAGCTGCAACAACGCCAAACAGCATTGACACCGGCCACAGAATCCAGGCCTTAAGGCCACGTTCTTTCCACAGTGCCTGAATGTCGTTAGCTGTTAGCAGAATATTCCCCGGCAAACGGTAGCTGCGATTATCAAACGCATCAGATGGAAAAACCGCCAAGCTTGGTTTCAAGGTATTCAAGCAGGCCTTCTCGCGCACCTTCACGTCCCAGACCACTATCTTTCATGCCACCAAAAGGTGCTGCTGCACTGGTGGGATTTATATCGTTGACACCGACAATACCGAATTGCAGTTGTTCAAACGCACGAAATGCTGTCGACAAATCGTTGGTATACACATAAGCTGCAAGCCCGAAATTTGTGTCATTGGCCATTGCAATCACATCGTCGTCGTCATCGAACGGGATGACGGCTGCCACAGGGCCGAATGTTTCTTCACGGTATATTTCCATGGACGGTGTCACTGACGACAACACAGTAGGGGCAAAGAAATGTCCATTCGACAGAGGACCATCACTTAAACGAGAACCACCACAGATGAGTTCTGCGCCTTTGGAACAAGCGTCCTCTACCTGATGCTGCACTTTTTGCAAAGCGTCCTGATTGACCAATGGACCGATACCAATACCCTTATCCAAACCATTACCCACTTGCATTTTCTCAACACGTGACGACATGGTGGTTACAAATTCTTCCAGCCTTGATCGATGAACATAGATGCGATTGGGACATATACAGGCCTGCCCGGTGTTTAAAAATTTTACTAACGTGGCACCTTTGGCAGCATGTATGGGATCAGCATCCGGATACACAATAAAAGGTGCATGACCGCCAAGCTCCATCGACACTCTTTTCAAATGCGGCGCGGCCTGCGTCGCGAGTAAGCGCCCAACGGCAGTGGAGCCTGTAAAGGTTATTTTTCTGACCGCCGGGTGCGTACAGAACACCTCGCCGACTGCAGCAGGTTCGCTGCAAGTCACCATGTTAATAACACCGTCCGGAATACCTGCTTCTTGCAGCAAGCGAAAGATTGCCATGGCACAAAGAGGGGTGTCCTCAGCCGGTTTCAAAACCACCGTGCAACCAGCGGCAAGTGCAGGTGCCAGCTTACGGGTAATCATTGAGACGGGATAATTCCATGGCGTTATGGCTGCCACCACACCCACTGCCTGATGCTGCACCAAAAACCGCTGATCAGCCCGGGCTGACGGGATGAGTTCGCCATAAATACGTTTGGCTTCCTCTGCAAACCACTGCAGAAAATCTGCGCCGTACTGTACTTCAGCTAATGCGGCCCGCAGTGGTTTACCTTGTTCGCGTGTCATCAGGGTTGCCAGATCCTGCTTTCGTTCCACCATTAACTGATGAGCGCGTTGCAGTATCTCGGCACGCTCGTAAGCGGTTGTTGCTGACCAGGCAGGCAAAGCCTGGCTAGCCGCCTCTACTGCAGCGATTGCTTGCTCTGAAGAGCCATCTGCAACCTGTTCCAGGGTTTCACCTGTCGCAGGATTGATAACATCAAAGCAGGTATCAGAGCCTAACCACTGGCCATCGATCAACATATTAACTGGCTCCTTTAATTGGCTTTCCAGAGGCCAATACAGACAGAATGGTTCACACAGAACCTTTGGTCTATTATACCCGTAACAGCATCGCTGCTCCGCTCTTGCGCCCGGAATCACCCGCTCTATGTCTCGCCCTATATCTCACTTTGGCTACTGGTCTAAGCACCACCCTCTGGGTTTAGGAATTTGCACACTCATTCTGTCGATTTTTTTATTCGATCTGCAGGGTGTCATTATCAAATTCACCGGCGACCGCTACAACGTGCAACAGATCGCGCTGCTGCGTAACATCCTCGGTATCGTTCCCACACTGATCGCCCTGCATTACTCCGAACGCTGGCACGACAGCGGAAAACGTATGCGTGTATCCAACTGGCCTTTGGCGCTGTCACGTGGGTTCATGATTGCCGGAGCACAACTGTGTTTTTACTTTTCCATTGTGCAGATGGAACTGGCTACAGCAACCACGCTCGCCTTCGCCGGACCTTTGTTTATCACTCTGCTGTCCATACCTCTTCTGGGCCATACGGTAGGTATCTGGCGATCCGTGGCTGTTCTGATTGGTTTCCTTGGTGTAGTTATGGTTATGCGACCAGACATTGGTGGTTTTTCACCGATAATGTTGTTGCCTTTGGGTGCTGCTTTTTTCTACGCATTAGCCAGTGTGACATCTCGATATTTCGATTCATCTGTACCAACGGCACTGATCAATATTTATTCTTCAGCGGGGGCGGTGTTGATCATGTTGATAGTCGTTACAGCCAACGACAGCTGGCAATCCGTACCATTCGGAATTGACTGGCTCTTGTTTGCCTGTATGGGAATGACCGGCGGGTGTGCCGTGTTGTTGTTGATTACATCCTATCGAATGGCGGATCCCAGTAGCCTCTCACCGTTTGAATACTTCGGGATTCCATTTTCATTTACGCTTGGCTGGCTGTTTTTTAACGAAACACCGTTCGAGCGAATCTTTCCGGGGGCGCTGTTTATTATCGCAGGTGGATTGCTTGTTTTGTGGCGCGAGAAAAAGCTTAAAGCAAACAATAAAACGTGAGAGGTAAAACAAATAACAAACTTCTCCTTGTACCTACCAGACGCGCCTATCTATCCCCTTGCAACTGATGTAATCGCGCATAGTGCCCTTGCAACTCAAGCAATTCCGTGTGGCTGCCTTGCTCAACCACGCGACCCTTATCCAACACAACGATACGATCTGCATTTTCAACTGTAGACAGGCGATGCGCCACGACAAGTGTGGTGCGCCCCTGTTTCAATTTCTCCAAACCTTGTTGCACTTTTCGTTCGGATTCAGAATCAAGCGCCGAGGTCGCTTCATCGAGTATCAGTATCGGTGCATTTTTCAAAAAAGCTCGTGCTATCGCCAAACGTTGCCGTTGACCTCCTGACAGCAACACGCCATCCTCACCAATCATGGTGTCGTATTGCTCTGCCATGCCCAGGATAAAATCCTCAGCGTGGGCAAGTTGCGCTGCTTCTTTTATATCAGCCAAAGATGCTTCGCGCGCAGCACCGTAAGAGATGTTGTTGGCCACCGTATCATTGAACAAACTAACATCCTGACTGACATAAGCGACAGATTCTCGCAGACTATCGAGCGTGTAATCAGCTATCGATGTGTCGTTGATGCGTATATCACCAGAACTTATTTCATACAGACGCGGCAGCAAATTGATAACACTGGTTTTACCACTACCCGACTCACCGACAAACGCGACAGTCTCGCCAGCAGCAATAGTCAGACTCAGGCCATTGATAACTGATGCCGCTGATTTTTTATCGTCATCAAAATCAGTGTCTTTATAACTGAAGAAGACGTTATCGTAACTAATCGTCTGTACATCACGCGAAAGCTTACGTGTGCCGGTATCACGTTCAGAATCGACCTCAAGCAAAGCGAACAGACCCTCTCCAGCGGCAATACCACGTTGCAGATTACTGTTAAGTGTCGTTAATCGGCGCATCGGTGAGAACAACATAAGCATGGCGGTGACAAAAGACATGAATTGTCCAACGCTGACGCGATCCGTAAATATGCCACTGGATGCTACATAGACAATGACCGCAAGTGCTATGGCTACCAGAAACTGTACTGTCGGCACATTAGAGGCACGCACAAAGGCTTCGCGCATATTGAATTTGCGGTTACGCTCGTTAACAGCTTCAAACTGGGCCGCCTCATAGTCATGGCCGCCGAAAATTTTAACCACCCGGTTGCCGTCTATTGTCTCCTGAATGACATGGGTCACTTCACCCATAGAGCCTTGAATACTGCGACTGATGGCGCGAAATTTTCTACTGACCAGCGTCACCAGGGTACCGATGATGGGACCTATGACCAGGAAGCAAAGCGACAGTTGCCAGCTTTGATAGAACATCAACACTAACAATCCAACGGCTGTTAACGAATCCTTTACGATTACAGTCAAGGTGGTACTTGCAGCGTGAGCGACCTCCTGGCAATTAAAGGTGATTCTTGAGATCATCTCGCCGCTGGATGCTTCATCGTAATAGCGAGACGGCAAAGTCAGGTACTTGTTAAACACATCACGGCGCAAAGATTTTATAACCTGCCATCCGACCCAGGCCATGCTGTAGCTAGAGCCGAATGAGGTGATGCCGCGAATGATAAAAATCACCACGATGGCGATAGGCACCCAGATAATTGCCGTCTTGTCCTGCTCGACAAAACTACCGTCGAGTAAAGGCTTCATCAACCAGGCAAACATGACTTCAGTGGAGGCAGCCACCACCATACAAGCGATTGCAATCATGAAACGACGGCGATGCGGCTTTACATAACCGAGCAATCGGCGATAGGTAACTATGCCGCGCGGTTTGGAATGGGGTTCTGTTACTGACAATTACTTGCTGAAAGATGTGGCAATGGACATACGGTTCAATCCAAGCTGCGCAGCTGCATCCATAGCTGTAACCACTGCCTGATGAGGGGTGTTCGAGTCTGCACGAATTGTTAGTGGTACATCACGATTACCGGCAGTCGCGGTGTTCAATGCCGAAATCAGCGAATTTGCATCCGACTTTATTAACTCCTGTTCGTTAACAAAGTAATTGCCAAGCGCATTAATAACAACCTCGATATTCTCAGTTGGTGCATCTACCGGCTCCTTGGCAGCTTTTGGCAACTGCACAGAAATCTGTGATTCTCGTTGAAAGGTTGTTGAAACCATAAAGAAAATCAACAACAGAAACACCACATCGATCAGTGGTGTCAAATTGACATCCAGCTCCTCGGTTTGTTGCCTGCGAAATTTCATTTGAGCACCCCGCTTCGATCAATCATCAACTATTGACTAACGAACCGCCTGGGTTGCATCAAGTGGAATAGTGCCCGGCGATGAAGCTTGATTGGAATAAGCCTGACCGGCATTACCAGCGTGTGCCTGATTGGCATTGCCATGAGGTGCGCGCCTGATTAACACATCCAGAAAAGTACGCGATTCCTTTTCCATACCGACCACCAGCTCATCAACCCGGGCCCGAAAGAAGCGATAGAACATCAAGGCAGGTATGGCGACTATCAATCCACCTGCTGTGGTTATCAGTGCCTGTGAAATACCACCGGCCAACTGCGACGGATTGCCTACACCCAGTGTGGTGATATTGGTGAACACGCGAATCATACCAATAACAGTACCAAGCAAACCAAGCAGAGGTGTTGCCGCAGCAATCGTTCCCAATGCCGGCAGATACCTTTCCAGTTCATGAGCAGCATGACCACCTGCATCTTCAATTGCATTACGCAATTGATCCCTGTCGCCGTTGCGATTGATCAGCCCGGCTGCCAGCACACTACCCAGAGGTGATCCGGAACGTAACTCTTGTATTTGCTCACGGGTCATCTGGTTACTACCCATCTTCTTCCAGGTCGTGGCAACAAGATTAGGTGGCAACACTCTGGAGCGACGCAAGGTCCAGAATCGTTCAAAAACAATCGCTACCGCCACCACAGAACAGACAACTATAGGTAGCATCAACAAGCCACCAGCACTGATTATTTCCCACACAATATTTACCTTTCAGTTTATACCGCACAGTCTGATCGACTGCCAACGAACTCACACAGAAAAAGGCCCTGGCACAACGCTCTTGCCAAGTCGCATATTACACTGATAACGATTGCTAGAGTGCTACTCTGGCCGCTGTTGACGGGGCGCGGAACTTAGCCCCGCGCGATCGAACTCGAACCGCAGCGCGCCTGACATATCAGTTTGAAAAACGCTCGCACCCATCAGTTTATAGCGCATCACGACCTCAGAGTCAGGGAATCCGTAGCGATTGGCCCAACCCGTAGCAAACACCACATGGTGAGGTTGCGTGAGGGCTAAAAACTCAGCCGTTGAAGAACTGCGGCTGCCATGATGAGGCGCAAGCAGTAAATCCACACCCGCATCAAAAGGCGGCAAACGGGATAACAAGTGCTGTTCTACGGCGCCCTCTATGTCACCCGGCAAGAGTACCTCACTGCTACCGTAACGAATCAGCACAACACAAGACAGATTATTGTCACTTAAGCGTTTTCCAGCCTTTCTGTCAGCTATTGCCGTGTCTGTCGATCCATCGATTCTCTCAGCTGACAGGCTCGCCGGCGGGTGCACTACCGAGAATTCAACATCTTGCCATATCCACCGTCTACCCGCATGGCAACTATCGTCCACAGAAATCTCATCATGGAACGCAGCAGGCGCCAGCACCCTTGCCCGTGGAAAGGCATGTCTCAGATGAGTCAGGCCGCCAGCGTGATCATTATCGCTGTGCGAGATGATGACCAAATCCGGTTGCCCGAGCCCGGTTGATCGCAGAAACGGGAGAATGACACTGTTAAACGCACTATAGCCCTGACCATTCGCATCGATCATCCCGGGGCCGAGATCATACAACAACACTTTTCTTCCAGCCTCAACAACAACGGCCAGACCCTGCCCCACATCCAGCACATGAACAATCAGGCCATCACGCTTTACGACCATAAAGTGCGTCAACATAGGCAGACAAAGAGGAATGGCCAACCAGCGTAATCGCCCTCCCGCAGGTTTGGTCACGCATAAGGCAGCTAGCAATGCGAATCCGAGCACTACGGTGTTTTGCCCGGGCAAATATATTTGCGCAAAGGGCACAGATGCCATTATCGAGAGAAATTGCAGCAGCTTTTCCAGGAATGCAGTAGCCAGTTCCAGAAACCATTGCGCGACGACCGGCAGAAACAACATAAAGAGTAAACCCAACAGGATCAGAGGTAAGACACACAAGGCAACCAACGGTATCGCTATCAGATTGGCAACAGGTGACACCAGCGACGCCTGATCAAACCAGGCAATGGTTACCGGCACCAGAATCAGTGACAGGCAAACCTGCAATCGCACACCTTCAGCAATTCGTGCACCCAGGCTTGCTGGCCAGGCAAGCATTTGCCTGTCAGTGGTTATTCTTCCAGAGCCGATCCACAACAACGCCGCAACAGCCCCGAATGACAACCAGACACTGGCAGACAAGGACGCTAATGGATCGAACAACAGCGCCAACAAAAGTATCGCCGACAGGACATGTCGAAAGGCGATCCGTCGTGCTGATAGAAACAGAGCATAGACAACCAGTAAGCTCAGCAAGGCGCGCTGCGTTGGCAAAGTGAAACCTGCCAGCAACGCATAGACTGTTGCGCTGAGCAATGCAGAAACGGCGGCAAAACGTGTACGATCACGGACCCACAGTGGAATCCTGCGCGAGCTTGCATGCAAATTCTTGTGCAACGACCGCAGACTCATCGCTATAGACGTGTTAAGACACGACAAAACAATCCGCCACATCAGACTTGTCAGTGCAAAGGCGGCACTGGCAACCATGCCCACATGCATACCCGATATGGCCAACAAGTGAGCCGTACCAGTGTGTATCAATGCTTCCTTGTGTTGCAGCTCGACATCGTCGCGAACGCCAACCGCCAACGCCTTGACCAATCCAGTATGCTTGTCGCCTTGCAATAGCGATTCGATACCTGTGGCCACCGACAGACGCCAACGGGACAGAGCACCTCGGCGCGACGCTGGCAATGACTCAACGGAATCACCTGTGCGTACATAGCCGCTCGCTTGTACACCGCGACGTGCCAGCCATTGCGCATAGTCGAAACCACCCGGGTTAGCGTAACCACGTGGTGCTTTTACGCGAACGGTAAATTGCCAACGCTGTCCAGGTATCAATGTCGGGGCAGATTTATCCTTGTGCCGATACCACGACAAACTGGCACGACAGGGCAACCACTCGAAGCGACATACCTTGCCCGATTCAATTGCAAACAGAGCTCGAGAACGTCGGTAATTACTGTTTGGAATCGATAAAACACGAGCAGTCACTACAACATCTGTCGGTAGTTGATGGACCACTTGCTGCTGAGTAATCAAGCCCAGATGAGCAAGCACCAGTAACAGGCAAAGAGACGCTGCCAGACCTGGCAGATTGACGTGACGAAAACAAAAAAACAGCGAAACAAGCGCTGCGATGGCGGTGATCAACAGCAACAGATTCTGTTGATGCTGCCATTGAAATATGAACAGTACGGGGACAACAAAGAAAATCGCCAACGACAATGCCACAAGATGCCAGGCATGGGCCGATGGTCGGGCAGCTAATTCATCTGCCGAAGAACACAGAGGTGCCCTCGGCGATGAATCCCGAGGCGGTGGTGATAAAGAGGAATAGGCCGAGTAAGACGATCCGTCGTCCGGTTGCTTCATGCGCGCATATCCTTATGCAGCTTTAAGTCTGAATCCAGTCTATCAGTCGCCGTGGTTCTAATCCAGAGGGGCAAAGATCGGACTTGCCACCCCTTCCCTCAGACAAACATTCAGGGGTGTCAGATGATCAGAGCAGAGTACCCTGGCGCATGGTCAGTGTTCGGTCCATCCTGGCAGCGAGTTTTACATCGTGTGTGACAATGATGAAACTGGTGTTGAGCTCTTTGTTCAGTTCAAGCATAAGTTCGTATACCTTCGACGAGGTATCCTCATCCAGATTACCGGTTGGCTCGTCGGCAAGTACAACACGCGGGTCATTAATCAGCGCTCTTGCTATCGCAGCACGCTGGCGTTCACCACCGGAAAGTTCACCCGGTTTGTGACGGTAACGCTCCCCCAAACCAACCCGAGCCAAAAGCTCTTTTGCACGCTCTATGGATTTCCCCTTTCTCTGACCGCCAATGAGCAGCGGCATGGCAACGTTTTCAAGTGCCGAGAATTCGGGTAGTAGATGATGAAACTGATAGACAAAACCCATCATACGATTGCGCAAGCGCCCACGTTCGGCAGGAGACAGCCTGTCCATGCGCTGCCCGGCAACTTCAATCTCACCGGTTGTTGGCGAATCAAGACCGCCGAGTAGATGCAACAGCGTGCTCTTGCCCGATCCGGAACTACCGACTATGGCAACCCGTTCACCCGAGGCGATTGAGAAGTCCAGATCCTCCAATACAGAGACATCCAGATCACCCTGTTTGAAACGCTTGCTGACACCGCGAGCTGCTATTACCTGATCGTTTGCATCATGATGTATACGCTCATCACCCGAGCTACTTACAGTCGTCGATTCTGTACTCACAGTTTGAGTTCCTGCAGGGCGCACTATCACCTGGGTTGTATCGAACTCGGTATCTGTACGGTGAGTATCCTGCGTACCTTGTCGCGCTGGGTCATTCATAAGCAAGTGCTGTCGCAGGTTCCGTTCTGGCTGCACGCCAGGCAGGATAAAGTGTTGCCAGAATCGATAGAGTCAACGACATGAGTACAGTTTTTAAAACCACCGATCCGCGAAGATCCGACGGCATTTTGTCGATGTAATAAACCGACGGATCAAGTACCGGACCGATGAACTGTTCAATGAACGGTACAACCACATCGATATTCGAAGCCAGCAGCACACCGCCAATCGTACCCGCAATCGTACCCAGTACACCTATCAATGTGCCCTGCACCAGGAAGATGGACATAATACTCTTTGGCGATGCCCCTTGTGTTCGCATAATGGCGATATCAGATTGCTTGTCCTGCACCATCATCACCAGAGTAGAGACAATGTTAAACGCTGCTACTGCGACAATCATCGACAGGATGATAAACATCATGGTTTTTTCCAGTCGAACTGCAGCAAAATAATTTGCGTTTTGCATGGTCCAGTCACTGATGAAGAAGTCAAAACCCAGTTTCTGACGCAAATCGTTCACCACGTATGGCGAGATGGATGTGTCATCAAGTTTCAGGCGCACTCCGGAGAAACCTTCATCAAGTTTCAGCAGCTTACTGGCATCGCTTGAATGCACGATAGACATGGCACTATCGTATTGGAACATACCAAATTTAAATATGCCGGTGACGGTAAACCGTTTCAGTCGTGGCACAAAGCCGACTGGCGTGACGCTGGCCTCAGGCGTTATAACCGTGACCTTGTCACCGACTGCAGCGCCAACTGTGTTGGCGAGATCAGAACCCAGCAGGATGCCGAACTCACCAGCTACCAGCGAATCTTCAAGCTCAACACCGTCGAGCAACTTGAAAGCAAGTTCAGAAACATCAGGCTCTTTCTCAGGCAACACGCCACGAAAAAGTGCGCCTGACGAACGGCCGTTATGCACCAGCATGACCTGGCCTTCTATGTATGGCGCAGCGCCTTCAACGTTCTCGTGTTGCAACGCCGTATCGGCCAATGCTTCCCAGTTATCAAGAGGATCGCCGTACTGAGTAATAGTCGCATGTGAGGCGGCACCGATGATGCGCTCGCGCATCTCTTTCTCAAAACCGTTCATCACAGAAGTGACGGTGATCAATGCGGTAACACCGAGCGCGATTCCAAGAATCGAAATCAACGATATAAACGAGATAAAGTGGTTACGTCGCTTGGCTCGCGTGTAACGAAGACCGACAAAAAGCTGGTAGGGTTGAAACATCAGTAGGTTGCCGGATCAGTTGCAAATGCGTTGGCTAAATAGCCGATTTCCTGGTGTGTGGTCAGCCCGTCGTTGGCGACCCCATCATTATCTAGCCGGTCTTTGGCCAAGCAAAGAAAAAGGGATGCCAGTGTCGATAACACAGTTTCGCTCTCGATCTCGCCAAAAGCCTGATCGACAGGGGGTTTTATATTATTTGAAGTATAGTCCATGCTTAACCATCTGACTCAGCCCCCTGCGCTTCAGTTCCATCTCCTGAGACTGCCTGTTGACGGTGCGGGATGCAAGTGGCGCAGAGGTATGGGAGAATCGGCAACTGGTCTGCATCCAACTGCAATTTATCACCACTACACCTGTCCAGCTTGCAATCATTTTTCGTGTCTTCAAAACCGCTGCCCCAACCTATCGCGCAACTCTCCTTGCCACCAGCTGACAAGCATCGCTGGGGTCAACTCTATGGCGCCGCCAGACCCCTGGCGGTAGCGGAATTTATAGCCGCCTGTGATCGACTCGCGGTGGTGGTTTGCCCGTCCATGCCAGAGTTACTGCGGTTTGAATCAGAGTTGGCGTTCTTTCTGGACAGCAGCATAGAAATACAAAGCTTTGTTGAACTGGAAACACTCCCCTACGACCGTATTTCACCCCATCCGGACATCATTTCCCAACGCATCCGGGCACTCTACGGTCTATCAGCCAGAGAACGTGGAGTGCTGCTGATAACAGCCCCTGCTTTGACCCAGTTACTCGCACCTCGCGGTTTTCTCGAACAACATGCGATGCTGCTAAACACCGGCGATGAGATTAACTTCGACAGTTTTCTGGGTCGATTGGTTGATGCCGGATACAGACATGTCAGCCAGGTTGAGGAACCGGGTGAATTTGCCCACCGCGGTTCCATCATCGATATGTTTCCAATGGCCAGTCGCGATCCTCTGCGCATCGAGTTTCTCGACAATGAAGTTGAAAGTATTCGTACTTTTGATGCGGATACACAGCTCACGCTGGAGAAGAAGAAAAGCATCGAGATGCTGCCAGCTCATGAGTTCCCACTCAATGAAGAAGGCATCAGACATTTTCGCCGCGCGTTTCGCAATGCTTTTGACACCGATTCACGCAACAGCCCTGTTTACCGGGGTGTGTCCGATGGACAAGCGCCGGCTGGTATTGAGTACTACTTGCCGCTGTTTTTTGACGACATGTCAACATTATTTGATTATCTACCTGCTGAGAGCCAGTTTATCTTGCTCGATGGAGTGAACGACGCTTTCGGTACATTCTGGGAATCAACCCTCGAGCGATATGAACAGCGTCGTCATGATGTTCAGCTACCAATCCTGCCACCGGAGATGCTCTATCTGAAACCTGAACACGTGCAGTCCAGCCTCGAGCCCTACCCGATAATTCATGTAGGCAGCTTCGAGCTCGATATTCAGCCGGGTCAGGATGAATACATGCATTGCTACAATTTCCCATCTGTCTCACCAGGACTCTATCCGCCTGCAAAACAAGCGGATAAACCGATGGAGCTGTTGCAACAGTTTATTGATAGCTTTGACGGGCGCGTACTGCTGACAGCTGAATCTGCCGGACGCCGTGAAAACCTGCTTGATCAACTACTGGGCAGTGGCATTAAACCGGCAAACGTTTCGCACTGGAGCGAGTTTGTACACAGCGGCAAGTCGCTGGCATTAACAGTAGCGCCACTGGATAACGGTCTGCAACTGCCTGAGGTTAGCTCGGGTAAAGGCGGCATCGCCATAGTCTCGGAAATGCAACTCGGTGGTGGTCGCGTGCGTACACGCGAGCGCAAACGGGCTAACCGTGACAGCGATGCCATTATCGCCAATCTGACCGACCTGAATATCGGTGCACCGGTAGTGCACATTGATCATGGCGTCGGTCGCTATCAGGGTCTTGCCATACTCGACGTCGGTGAGGTCGAAACAGAGTTTCTGACCATCGCCTATGCCGGCGATGACAAGTTGTATGTTCCCGTCTCGGCATTGCATCTGATTAGTCGCTACATGGGTGCCAGCGAAGACAGTGCACCGCTGCACAAACTCGGCAGTGATCATTGGGAAAAGGTTAAACACAAGGCGGCCAAAAAAGCCCATGACGTCGCGGCTGAATTGCTGGAAATTCATGCACGACGGGCGGCTCGCAAAGGCCATGCATTCACTGATACCTCTGGTAACTACAACGTATTCTCTGATGCATTTGCATTCGAGGAGACGCCTGATCAAATGAATGCCATCGATGCTGTGGTGGATGATTTACGCTCAGAGCGACCCACTGATCGTGTTGTCTGTGGCGACGTGGGTTTTGGTAAAACCGAAGTCGCCATGCGTGCTGCGTTCGTTGCTGTGGATGCAGGCAAACAAGTCGCCGTACTGGTACCGACGACCTTGCTGGCGCAACAACATCATCAGAATTTTCTCGACCGGTTTTCAGACTGGCCTGTGCAAGTTGAATCCATGTCGCGCTTTAAATCTGCGGCGGAACATAAAACCATACTCGAGAAACTCGCCAGTGGCGGCATCGATATTGTCATAGGCACACACCGGTTACTGCAAAAGGACGTCAGTTATAAAAATCTGGGGCTGGTCATCATTGATGAAGAACATCGTTTCGGTGTGCGTCACAAAGAGCACATGAAAGCGCTCAGATCAGAAATCGACATTGTCACACTGACAGCGACACCGATACCGCGCACTCTCAGCATGGGACTATCCGGCCTGCGCGATCTATCCATCATCGCAACAGCGCCGCAACACCGCCATGCGATAAAGACCATCGTCTGCGAATGGTCCGACGGTCAAATTAGAGAAGCTTGCGCTCGCGAGTTGTCACGCGGTGGACAGGTTTATTTTCTACACAATGAAGTAGCCACGATCGAGCGTATGGCGCACACGCTACAAGAGATCATGCCGCAAGCCAGTATAGGGGTGGCTCACGGACAGATGCGTGAATCCGAGCTCGAATCAGTGATGTACGATTTTTATCACCAACGCTTTAACGTGCTGCTCTCAACAACCATTATTGAAAGTGGTATCGATGTACCCAGCGCCAATACCATCATCATAAACCGCGCGGACAAACTCGGACTGGCCCAACTGCATCAGCTGCGTGGGCGGGTCGGGCGCTCGCACCACCGCGCTTATGCGTATCTAATTGCACCGCCGATGAATGCTATCAGCAGTACGGCGCAAAAACGACTGCAGGCAATTGAATCACTCGAAGATCTGGGCGTGGGATTTACCCTGGCCACCCACGATCTGGAGATTCGCGGTGCAGGTGAACTGCTTGGTGAAGGACAAAGTGGTCAGATTCAGGAAATTGGCTTTACCCTATACACCCAATTGCTGGAACGGGCCGTCGATGCGCTGAAGTCCGGCAAAATACCGGACTATGACAAACCCTTGGCGCGTGCAACCGAGATTGATCTGGGTGTGCCTGCCCTGCTGCCGGATGCCTATGTGCCGGATGTGCATTTGCGCCTGATACTGTATAAAAGGATTTCTCATGCGGCAGACAACGACGCCTTGCGCGAGATGAAGATAGAATTGATCGACCGCTTCGGTTTGCTACCACCACAGGCAGAATTTTTGTTCGAATCGACCCGTCTACGCCTGCGATGTAACGCACTGGGGATCGAGCGTCTGGAACTCAACGCACGTGGCGGGCGAATCGTCTTTGGTCCAGAGCCACATATCGACACGCTGGTTCTGATACAACTGATACAATCCAAACCAGCCGAATTTCGATTCGATGGAAAAACGGTCTTACGAATTAGCCGGGAACTTGAATATCATGACGAGCGACTTGAGTACATCGATGAGCTGTTCGATCAAATTGCGGACAAAGAAGCACCTGCTGTTGCCTGAATCCAATATGCTGGCAAACCTGCGCTCAAGCCATACTGGCGAGGTGAAAAAAAGTAGCATTTCTTTGCTGCTGACATTCGTGTGCCTTGCGTTCAGCACATTTGCGCAAGCAAAAGATTTCCAGATCGAGGTTTTGTTATTCGAAAATCTGCGTCCGGGCTCAGCAGCGGGTGCCACCTTGTACGTGCCGCGACTGGGTAATTCCATCAGTCTCACTGGTGACAAGGCTGCAGAGTTGGGCTATCAGGAGATAGCAGAACCAACCATGCTTGTAGAGCACGCTGAGCAAATAAAAAAATCTGCGAACTATCGCCTTCTAAGCCACATCGCCTGGCGACAACCCGGACTTGACAACGCATCAGCCAGAGGCATCCGGGTGTTTGCTGGTCGTGCTCTGAAAATTCATCTGCCGGGCAACTACCGTGAATATGACAAATTTGTGCCGGTCTCTGCCACACCTTCGTTCGATGGTGATTCAAGAGAGATTTCGACCACCACCGTCAGCGGAACGATCAAGGTTCGATTAGGACGCTTTCTACACCTCGACAGCAGGCTGGTTTTTACTGATACCAATGCACAACGAAGTTATCGCCTGGATCACAGCAGAAAAATGCGCAGTCGTGAGTTGCACTATATAGATAACCCTCGATTCGGTTTTCTGGTGCGCATCATTCCGCTAGATGCTTGAAAACAATGCCATATTCGCGGTGCACTCGCAGCCACTTTTTGTCCCAGCCATCTATCCCTTAGGCTATGTAGATTAAACATTATTTCACAATCAGATTGCGGCCACTTTGCAACTGCATCACACCGCTTAAAGCCGGTACAGGCGAGTTCAAGCCAGTTCAGTTAAGGTTCAGTCGCTACCCCATAGACTCCGAAGGCTAGAGTTTAGGGACGTCAGGCAAACGGTAGAATAGTCGCATGTGTTCTGTAAACAGGGGCGCCAGCAGATGCATCATAAAATGCAGATGAGCCACAACCGGACAGACAAGATTTTCGAACCAGTAGACAACTTATTTGAGGGCATTTGTACTAAAGTGACTGTTAGTTGGCTAACAACTGCACAGCTGGCTAAAAAACTGTCCAGCCCAGCCTAACCAGTAATAAGCAACCTGCAGCGAATTCGCGTCAGATAGGTCAAAGACCGCAATACTGACATTTCGCTCTGAGGATCACGCTGTTGTCGCCGATCCAACGGAAACAGATCGCAAAAAAACATAAAAATAAGCGACAAACTGCAGACCGCTGGCTGCATAGACCACACCGGCTGACAGCGTGAAGAGGAGATCAAGATTTGGCCACACAGTACAAATACCCGAATCTCTTAGCGGGAAAGTATCGACCAGGTTTGCCTGAATCGCAGGTAGCCGTATCGGTTTTCAATCAGGCTATCGCAAAAATGCGTGCATTTCGAAAATGTTTTTGTGTAAGTCTGGTGTTTGTGATTGTTCTGATTTCCAATGTTCATGCACAACAGGCTGAAACCAAGGAAGAAGCTAAAGAAGCAGCAGTAAAACAACTCGATGGCGATGCAAAAGCGTTAAGCGTTGAAGAGGAAGAAAATTTTTTTAAGGTCAAGGTACTGGCAAACGGTAAAGTGAGCGTGGTGATTATCAATAAAACACCCACGCTGGGTGAACCAGCAGCCAAATCCAATAACGAATAGAAGCGGCAGAGGTATCGAATGCGCGCTCTTGTGATAGAAGACGAGGACATTCTACGGGAACAAATCGTAGCCGAACTAAGAACACACGGTTTTGCTATTGATCAAACCGGAGATGGTAACGAGGGGAAATATCTGGCAACAGAGATGCCGGTCGATATCGCTATTATCGATTTGGGTCTGCCAGGCACTGACGGCATCGAGATCATTCGCGAAGTGCGCAACAAACAGTGCAACTACCCCATCCTGATATTGACGGCCAGAACAAGTTGGCAAGATAAGGTCGAAGGGCTTGAGGCTGGTGCCGACGATTATCTTGCCAAGCCTTTTCACATGCCTGAACTCATGGCACGATTGCGTGCAATTCTTCGCCGCAGCGGCGGTTGGTCGGAATCTATTTTGCGCTTTGGCCAATTAGAGCTTGATACGCGCTCACAACAAGTAACCGTTGACGGTAAAGATATTGAATTGACTGCTTACGAGTACAAGCTGTTGGAGTACCTGGCTCTGCATGCAGGTGAAGTAATTTCTAAAACAAAACTCATCGATCATCTGTATGACGAGGACACGGACAGAGATACCAATATTCTGGAAGTTTTTGTCCGCCGACTGCGCAATAAACTGGATCCTGACAAAACCCTGAAGCCAATAGAAACATTACGCGGCCGCGGCTACAGAATGGCTTTGGCAAGGGCAGACGACGCCCAATAGAATTCACCTCTGAACACCTACACCCCAACATCAGCAGTATGAATTCCATTGCTGCTCGTCTTTTCGTAATCGCTAGCCTACTGTTGGCAGCATTTGTCATTTTAACTTCCCTTGCCGTACGTCACTCAGTACATAAACGTGCTGAAGATGCGCTCTTCAACAAAATGCAGGGCATGATTTACGGGATATTGGGCGCAGCAGAACTGGTCGACGATACGCGACTGATAGTCAGCGAAGCACAGCTACCGGAACAACGACTACTCAGCCCTGTCACCGGCATCTACGCAGAAGTACGCAATGCTGAGCACCAAATTATCTGGTCATCCGCATCCAGTGTCAGTGCCATACCCGATATTGCTGACACGCCTGTGGGAGATTGGAAGTATCTACACAACAACAAAAACACCGAACATGAAGTTCGGGCACTACAGTTTCAAGCCATCTATATCGCGCAGTCCGGTGCGGAACCACGATTCATCATACAGGTGGTCGAGGATGCGGTGGAATTCGCCGACAACTTATCCTCTTTCGATCGCAACTTGTCTATCAGCCTTCTGCTCGCAGCCTTAGCACTATTATTGGTATTGGCAAGCATACTTGCCTGGGGTCTTAAACCCTTGCGTGATATCGGTAAAAATCTCAAACGTATTGAAACAGGAGAGACCGATCGTCTGGATACAAAACTGCCACTCGAACTTAAACCTCTGGCCAGCAGTATCAACACTTTGCTGGCTAGTGAACGCAACCGACAAACCCGATACCGCAATGTTATGGATGATCTTGCGCATAGTTTGAAAACACCGCTTTCAGTGCTTGGCAACATCAGTACACAGTCGGGGGAAATCTCTGCTGACGACAATCGCGTTTTGAATCGCCAGACTAAACGCATGAAGGAGATCATTTCCTATCACGTACAACGTGCCCGGGCAGGTAACCGCCAGGCACTTGCCCCACCACTGTCACCCGAGCAAACCGTGCGACGACTGGGGGAAGCACTGCAAAAAATCTACGCCGATACAGGTAATGGCAAACCGGTACGGTTCGTAACGAACCTGGAGCCTGATTTCGAGCTGCATGTGGCCGAATCCGATCTGCTCGAAATGCTGGGCAACGTGATGGAAAATGCCTGCAAGTACGGTGCATCAACGGTTACGGTGAGCGGCTATCAAGACGCGTCCGGTCTGCAACTGAGCGTGTCCGACGATGGTCCGGGATTTCCCCCCGGTGCAACTGATGAGTTATCTGTACGTGGTCGAAGAGCTGATACAAAACAGGAAGGCCAGGGTCTGGGCCTGGCACTGACAGCCGAGTTGGTAGAGTCTTATGGCGGTTCTTTGCAACTGCGAAACAGTCAGTTTGGTGGGGCTGAAATCGTTATGCGGTTTGCCAGTTAATTGGCTGGTATCAGGCAAACCAATAGCCGGCTATTCGCCGGCTAAGGTGTTCCACTGAGGTATGTCGCCGAGTTGTGTCGCCGAGGTATGTAGTTAACTTATGAGTTTACTTCTGAGCGACGATGTAACCGAGCCAACAAGCATAATCTTCGCCTTCATCAGTCATGATGTAGTCATCCAGCGGTTCGTCAGTTTTTTCATCAAACTCCTGTCGATAGATCGCGTGCTTACTGAAGCCTGCGTCTGCCAGAATCTCACGAATTTCAGTCGGCCCCCAAACGCGCCAGCGGTAACTAAAAGCGCGCTTAAGCTTTGATTTATCGGGAAAATGAAAATGGATGTAGCACTGCATCATATTAGTAAGTGCATTGAACTCAGCTTGCTCCCAAATATATTTGAAGCCATCGAGCTTGCGTTTTTCTTTTTGTGTCTGATAGCACTCCGAGCCACCGAAGAAATCAAGAAAAAGCAGACCATCATCAACCAGTGATTCGCGCAAACTTTTGAAATATTCGACCATCACTTTACGTTCATTGAATATCCAATAGCTGAAATTGAACGCCTGGATAGCATCAACTTTGCTCGTATTAACATCAAGCACGTTCTCGTGAATCAGCTCAAGACGCGATAGTTGGTCTGCATTCATGGAAGTCACGTTGTTCTTTCGACCCCAATCAAGTACAGATTTCTCGTAATCAATACCGACAGCCGTATTTTTGCTATGGCGCTTGACCCACTCACAGGATGACAGAGCCGTGCCACAAAAATCCTCTCTCATTGTATGTGCAGATCGTCCTGTCCATTGCTTGAAAGTCGCTTCTATAAAGTCGAGTTCAAATTCCGAATTCTGCACTGACTCCTGATACAGTACATGCGGATCAGCCCGCTCTGCCATGGTCAAACCCGAATCGTCTGCGTCCTTTCCACGGTGCTTTTTACGTTTAACTGTTGAGGTCGTCATTTGATACCTGTGTAATCAGATTAAAATAATGTAGCTAATTGCATAATTGCAGCGTATTTGCGCACTTTTATAAAGAAACGCGCGCTTGCTACGAACCATGGTGCATTTCATATGAACAATTGCGCATTGCACATGAATAATTCGTGCCAAATTCGACAAAAGAGGCGAATCAGTTCTTGATACCAATTCCCTTGTGCAGTAACCACAAAGCAATACAGGCAAAAAACACAATAAACAGACTCAATACAACAAAAGTCTGCAGGATCGGAATATCACTGATCCCGAGAATCCCGTAACGAAAGCCATTGACCATATATAGAATAGGATTAAGCTTTGATACTGATTGCCAGAACTCGGGCAACATCTGTATTGAGTAGAAAATGCCGCCAAGATACGTCAGGGGGGTTAGAAAAAAGTTCGGGATAATGGAAATTTCGTCGTAGCTTTTAGCAAATACGGCATTGATTAATCCACCCAAAGAGAAAAGCACCGAGGTCATGATTGCGATTAATACTGTCACAACGAGATGTTCGGGGAAGGTTGTGGTAAATCCCAACGCAACAGTGGCGACCAGAATCCCGACCAACAAGCCACGACAAACACCGCCTGTAACAAATCCAAGTAGAATTGTGAGATTGCTCAGTGGCGCGACCAGCATCTCCTCAATACTGTGTTGAAACTTGGCACTGAAAAACGACGACGATACATTGGCGTATGAATTCATGATGATTCCCATCATGATAATGCCAGGCATGATGAAACTCATGTAACTGACACCACCCATTTCGCTGATTCGGCTGCCGATTAAACCACCAAAAATTACCAAATAAAGCAAGGCGTTGATCGCCGGTGGAGTGATTGTCTGCACCCAGATACGCAGAAACCGGCGAATTTCTTTACGAACGATGGTCACGTAGGCAGTCAGGTTACTGTTACGCTCCAGCCGTCTAGACCCTGCCGCCTGACCAGCAGCTGGCTCTCTATCTGCTTGGAGCTCAGTGGGTGCTTCTTGTTTGGTAGATACAGTCACAATTAGTCGCAGGACGTTTTTATAAAGCGTTCATTGTCGGATGAATCAAGCGTACAGCGCAGGTTGCAGATGCCATGTCACTTGACCACTGTTGAGTCGCTATCCGACTTGTTGACCAGTTGCAAAAAGAAGGTTTCCAGGCGATTTGATTTTGTCCGCATGCTATTGACCTGAACGTTCTGTTCCCGCAGTAAATCGAACACGCTATCCAACGCCACACCTTTTGGCAAAACCGCTTCAAGTTGATCATCTTCCAAATGCAATAGTATGTTCTCGTCTTGCCCACCGCCAGCACCAGAGCGGCCTTTCAAGGACGCTGGTAACGAAAGTATTTCCGGGTTTTGTAGATCAAATACAAAGGTTTGCGTCATAGCCTGACTAAGTAAACGTGTTACCGGACCCTGCTCTATCACCTCGCCGTTATCAATAACAGCGACATTACGGCAAAGGGTTTCCGCCTCTTCCAGATAATGGGTTGTGAGGATAATAGTTTTACCTTCGTCATTTATGCGCGATAAAAATTCCCACATGGAGCGCCGTATCTCAATGTCCACGCCGGCAGTTGGCTCATCCAGAATAATGAGTCCGGGTTCGTGCACCAGCGCTCTGGCAATCATCAATCGGCGTTTCATACCACCGGACAAGGTGCGCGCAGACGCAGCACGTTTGTCCCAGAGCTCGAGCAGGCGCAAGTAATATTCAGAGCGCTCCCGCGCCAATGCCCGTTTAATACCGTGGTAACCGGCAGAGTTCATGACTATATCCTGAACTGATTCAAAGACATTGAAATTGAATTCCTGCGGCACCAGCCCGATATTGGCACGAACAGCATGTGGTTCACGGTCCAGATCACGGCCAAATACGCAAACCTGTCCAGATGACTTGTTTACCAAAGAAGATACGATACCAATCAGGGTAGATTTGCCGGCACCATTGGGGCCTAACAAGGCAAAAAAATCACCCTGCTCGACATTGAGGCTGACATTATTAAGTGCCAGCACATCGCCAGCGTAGGTTTTCTGCAGATTCGTGGCCGACAAAGCAAACTGCGTCGTGCCACCACGCGTATTGTTACTACCAGTGGCCCCGGCAGAGGATAAACCTTCATTGCCAATCAAGCTCATTTTTCCTCGCTTTGCACCATACAACGCTCGAGTACGGCGCGAAAGTCAGCAGGTACAGACACCGGTCGCTCGGTTGTCGCATCGACAAAAACATCAACCACAAAAGCCGTGGAAGCAACCTCTTCTTTTTGTTCAGCAAACAACCCCATCTCATAACGAACACTGGAATTGCCGATTCGGGCGACTCTGAGCCCTGCATCGATAACGTCCGGGTACTTCAGTGCATCAAAATAGCGACAGCCATTTTCAGCGGTAAAACAACGGATGGGACCGGTACCGGTATCCAGTCCATTAACAGGACCCAGAAAGGTCATAATCAGATTTTCGTAGATACTGTAGTAACGCGCGTTATTCATATGACCATACATGTCATTGTCAATCCAGCGCGTTGGAATTTGTAGAAACCAGGCGAAATCGCTACGAAGCTCGGTATTGTCCATTGCGTTATTACTCATGCAGAATCATTGTAATTTAAAGAACATCTGATTTATCACATCATTAGGCAGGCAGCGACAACAACTACCCAGGTTCCATTTGGCAAGAGTTCAGTTTTTCCAGAACTCTGTGTTGGCCAGACCTGCCCTTAGGCTTAGATTTTATCAATCAACCCGGGTCGAGCGGTTTTGTTCCCAGACAACTTCCTGTCCGCCATCGACACGCGCCAGTACGCGTGCGATCACAAATAACAGATCCGACAAGCGATTAAGATATTTCTGACAGTTCGGAAAGACCTGTTCATCACTTGACAGGGTCACCACATGTCGTTCGGCACGCCGGCAAACAGTTCGAGCCAAATGACAGGTTGCCGCTGCATGCCCTCCAGCTGGCAATATAAAGTCTTTCAACGCCGGCAAATCTTCATTGTATTGGTCCAGAGTAGCTTCAAGCCAATCGATATGCCTATCCCCTATCGCCTGATGTCCCGGTATACAAAGCTCCCCACCGAGATCAAACAGATGGTGCTGGATCTCACCGAGAACTGCATCGACTGGAGAATCACTGACATGTGCTCTGACCATACCGACGACCGAATTCAGCTCATCAACCGTCCCATAGGCAGTAACGCGTTCCCCATCCTTTGGCACGCGACTACCATCACCAAGCCCGGTTGTACCATCGTCACCAGTGCGGGTATATATTTTTGAAAGTCTGTGACCCATTTAAGGATTCCGGTTAGCTGTAATCACTGTCCCAAGGATGCTTCGTACCCAGATCAGAGCGCGGCTGGCGTCCAACACTAATACGGTATGCAGGATTTTTGGGTCAGGATCTGGATAAATT
>CAYPMR010000059.1:0-23875 GCA_964411665.1 uncultured Granulosicoccaceae bacterium
TGGAGTCATTGTTTTCATCGAAAAACGTTACACCGCTGATTGACCCTTTAGTAGGTTCTGGTGTGGGTATGGTATTGATCAACACGCAATCCTGAAACCCTGACCCTGGTTCACCGTATATTCCAATTGCAGCGAAGGCGGTATTGGCGGGAGATACTGACTCCACTGCGTAAACACCAGAGACATCATCAGTTATTGCTGTGCTTTGGGTGGCTAAAGTGTTGTATTCGGCGTCCAGAAAGGCGAGCGTCAGACTGGCAAATTTCACAGGACTAACTCCGCAGCTCATTCGATAGGCTATACCCGGATCTGCTGTAGTTTCACGATAAGCGCAACCGCCGGTATTCAATAAAGTTACATCGACAGCGAGTGAATCAGAATCACAAACCTGCCAAGGCGTGGTGAAGCTAGAACCGGTTATCAGATCGTCTGAGATCAGTTCTTCTTGTGCAAAAGAGGGTGACACAAGCGGTAATTGCATAAGGCCAACCAGTATACCGGGAACCGCCCAAGTGCGAATTTTGTGCATGACATTTACCTACGACGTTAGTGTAGTGGTTGAGTGGTGACTTGCCTGATCTTCCTCTACCTGAATAATTCAGGTATTGAAAAGTGAGCAAAAATTCCACCGTCTTAAAATTACTTTCGACCAGCGTCTGGATTCATTTATCAAGTCATTTATTAATTGTCTGTTACGCCACACTTTGATTGCATGAAGATAAATCAGAATGATAGGTAGCTGTCTGCAGGATATTACTTTCAACTGTTAGCCGATTATCTGCCACAATTGTTCATTTAAGTGTCAAGTGATTTTGATAGTTGGAAACTGCAGTCAACTCCAATTAAAAAACAAAATAACGAAATATTTAATCACTCAGCACTGGAAAATAGATTTTTCGCTGGTTTGTGGGTTGGAGAAGACCTACTATGTGCTTAATATCCTGGAATACAGGTTCGTAGAAGTACTCTTATAAACTATGAGTGATATGCCGAGCGAGAAGTTGCCCTTGGTCAATGGCAGCGGAAATTGGAAATGTATTGCGTCTTCGTCTGATCTGGATATTCCTCGTCCAGTTATTCCCGTTGCGTTAGACGGTAAACAATGGGTGTTATTCCGGGATCATCAAGGGGAGCTTGGACTTATCGGACGCCACTGTCCGCACCGAGGTGCTGATCTTTGTTTTGCCCGACGCGAGGATAATGGGCTGCGTTGCCCGTTTCATGGATGGCATTTTGATCGAAGTGGTCAATGTACTGAGCAACCAGCAGAACCGGAAGGGTCAACGATGTATACGCAAATCAAAGCGTTGACTCTGCCAGTGGTTGAACGTGACGATAATATATATGCTTTGTTGAGTGAGGCTAGTTGTAGCTGATGTTAAATTGCGATAGCCATTGTTATTGCGTTGGCTAGTGCGTCTCTATGATTTTGTACACCTGTCAATGGTGGTTATTCGAGAACCTAATCTGTGATCAGCCAATCGTTGAATGACAAAATAACACAGACAGGTATCGACAGCCCTGCCGGTGCTGTACTAAGGCGCTATTGGCAACCTGCCGCACTGGAAGATGAAATTGAAACTGGCTTGCCTCTGGCTGTTAATTTGATGGGAGAGAAGCTGGCGCTGGTTAAGGGTGATGATGGCGGGTTGGCTCTTGCTACTCGCAAGAATGCTACAGATGATCTGGCGATCGAATACCCAAGGTCAGATTCTATACAACTGGATGCGGCTACTCCTGTGTATCCTGCTGTCATCAGAGGTGGAATCGTTTTCGCCTATCTTGGTCATTCTGAACCTCCGGATTTTCCGAATTTCGATTGTTTTCGCGCACCCACGAGCCACACTTTTGCGTTCAAGGGGCTTTGGTCGTGCAACTGGTTACAAGCTCTGGAGATTGGAATCGATCCAGCACATGCTTCCTTTCTACATCGATTTCTGCAAGATGAAGATCCTGAAGCTGCTTATGGGAAACAGTTTCGTGATAAAGCGGCGCAAACAGATATACCAATGACTCAGATACTTCGTGAGTACCCGCGACCTGATATCGATGTAGAGGAAACCGAGTACGGATTGAAGATCACAGCTTTGCGTCACCTGCTGAACGAACAAACTCATGTGCGAGTGACAAACCAGATTTTCCCCACTGCAATCTGCATCCCGATGTCACGGGAGATGACTATTACCCAATGGCATGTGCCGATTAATGATACACATTGTTTTTGGTATTCTATCTTCACGAGTTTCAAAGACCCGGTAAACAAGGCATTAATGAAGGAACAACGATTAAAAGAACATCGTCTACCAAGCTATGCGCCGCTCAAAAACAAGGAAAACGACTATCAATTTGATCCTCAGGAACAGGAGACATTGACTTACACAGGCATGGGCCTCGATATCAATGTACATGACCAATGGGCAGTTGAAGGTATGGGCCCTGTTCAGGACAGAACACAGGAGCATCTGGGTCGTAGTGATGTGGCGATTATTCGCTACCGGCGTATGTTGCGTAAAGCTATTGCCGCAGTGGAGGAGAATGCTGATACGCTTGATCTACCGATGCTGAACAGTTCGGACATAACTTCCATCAAGGGTCCCTTATCCAATGATTCGATTGCGCCTAAAGCCGATTGGTATTCAGCCAGTGAGCAGGCTGACAATGCTCGACGTAGCGCTTGTCCTTGGAACGCGACTGTTTAAATAAGTCATGGGTGTGGACGTAAAGGCAAAGATTGCAAACGGCTCACTTGCCAATGTAGGTCGCTATGATGCTGATGCACTGCAAGAAGCTGCCACACTTGTAAAACGAGTATGCGATGATGGCATAGAAACTATACGCATCGTATTTCCTGATCAGCATGGCATTTTGCGTGGCAAAACCGTAAGTGCACGGCAATTGGTTTCAGTACTCACATCCGGACTGGGTGTGCCATCTACGCTTCTCCTTAAAGATACTGCTCATAAAACCGTATTCGATGTTTGGGGATCGGATAATACGATAGACGGTTTAGCATTAAGTGGAGCTGGTGATCTTTTGATGTCGCCCGATCCGAGCACGTTTGTCCCGTTACCCTGGTCTCCCCACTCTGCGATGCTGATCTGCGATGTGGTACAGCGTTCTGGTGATTGTGTTTCTTTTTCATCCAGAGCTGCACTAAAAAAAGCATTGGAAGCTCTGGCTGATGAAGGTTACGCCGCTACCTTCGGACTGGAAGTTGAGTTTCAGATTTTCATGCGTCTTGATGATGCACTTGATCATGACCAGGCGACTATGCCTCCCGCTGCTATCAAAACGGCAAACCTGACTCAGGGTTGGCAGTATTTAACCGAGACGCGCTATGGTGAAGCCGAAGATATTCTCGACGAATTACGTCGCACTGCTGATGCGATGGGACTTGCTCCATGTTCAATGGAGATAGAAATGGGCCCTAGTCAATTCGAGTTTACCTTTGAACCTACCGATCCTTTGCAACAGGCAGATCGTTTTGTATTGTTTAGAACAATGGTTAAAGAGGTATGCCGCAAGCGCGGGCTACATGCAAGTTTTATGGCCAAACCAAAGCTACCTAATGCCGCGGCTAATGGTTGGCACATTCATCAATCATTGCAAATGCTCGGCACGGGCGAAAACGTGTTCACGCCATCGAAGGCTGAGATGTTAACCGAACAGGCTGGGGGCTGGATAGCAGGCTTGCTGGCGCACGCCGAAGCTTGTTGTTTGCTGACGACACCAACCGTTAACGGCTATAAGCGTTACAAGCCGTATCAGCTTGCGCCCAACCGTATCCAATGGGGAACGGATAATCGCGGTGCGATGATTCGCGCTCTGTTGTACCCACATGACAGTGCCAGCCGTATTGAAAACCGCGCGCCCGATACCACAGCCAATCCTTACTTCGCGTTTACCTCGCAAATACTGGCAGGGCTTGATGGGCTTAACCGAAAGCTCCAGCCACCGGTGATGACCCGGACGCCATATGATGGGAGTGCTAAGAAATTACCGACAAACCTCAGCGATGCAATCGACGCTTTCGAAGCCAGTGATTTGTTTCGAAATACTCTGGGACACGACTTTGTTAGATACCTTACACACATTAAGCGTGCGGAATGGCAACGCTATCTGATGACCGTATCTGAATGGGAACAGACAGAGTATTTTAATCTTTACTAACCCCTTTGATTCAATTTATTTGTCCTAGCTATCAATCATCAGCAACCGATTAGCAGTGACGATGAGCGTAGAACTATCACTTGAAGCAGCTTATCATCGCATTCCTGTTGTCGGTAGTCTGTTCGATAACATCACACCAGCAGTCAAACTATCTGATAACAGTTACATGCGGATTTTTGGTCTGGTATATAGTTATCGTAAAATTCTCTGGCTGGATAACAATGATATCTGGTGGACAAATACACTACAGTCTGGAAATGACCTTAAGCTTTTGAACGCGGACGGGACTACCTGGCAATCGACACTTCTAACGAAAAGACAAAGAGGCTTTTAGATCTGATTGCACATGGCAGGTGATTCTCCAGGCACAGCTACTTAAGAAATCATTTCATTGATTTCAATCAGATTCATCGAAGGATCGTAAACATACAAATGGCGCATGCCTGGTATGGCAAACGTACCAGTCAGCGAATACGGTATCCCGGCCTGTTTCAGGCGTTCAATAACTGCGTCCAGGCTCTTTACCTGGAAAGCGACATGCCCACCAATAGAAGGGTTGTGATCAAGCTCGTTTTTACGCGCGAATTCCGGTTCCGGGCGAATTAAATGCAAACCGGAATTTTCACCTTCGCTTGCAGTATTGGTTGGAAACAGTGTCAATTGTGCAGGATCAGCGCTGATGTGTCCGACCTGATCGGCAGGTGGAAAAACCCAGGTACTTTCAGCAAAACCTAAAATTTCAGAATAAAAACGGGCGCTACCTCTAACATCGTTGGCAGCCAGATTGACATGATGGATTGACCAGGCCATGAAGCAGTATCCCTTTTATAAGTAAACCAAAATTAAATCGTCAAAATAAGATAACACACTGGTTTTAGCCAGCATGGGGTAGTTGATCGGTCATTGTTGATCGGATACTCGCCGTACTGCGGACCCGGAATTGTAAACTACCTTATTTCGGTGATGCGCGGTAGGTGTATATTCTGATTTATTTGTTATCTGTTGGATGAAAAGGGACACCAACCATGTCAAGCCCCGGAACGACGTTGCTCGTCGCTGAGTGAATTCCACCAATGGGCATAGGGAGTTTCCAGAGGCGGCAGGTTACTGTAGTCAGTAGTGTCATCTTGCCACCACACAGGGCCGGCTTCACCCAGTATTGTTTTGGCCCTGAGTGCAGCCTCTTTATCCTTTGCAATGCGCGCCTGCATGAGGGCTTTGAGCGCACTTCGTCTGATGCCGTCGTCGAGCGAAGGATTGGTGCAACGCTTGAAAATACCTTTTGAGACTAAGTAGCGCCCATCAGGCGTATGAGGCCGATTTTTGCGTGCCATGGATTCAGCTTTTAAATATAAGTGACGGTCAGCTACCAATTCTTTGTGCTATTGCCAGAACGCGATACATATCTCGAAGCACCGGTTTTTCAATCAGCTTTCCGTCAATAACAACCAGGCCGGTATCTGCTTCTTCAAATGTTTTGGTAATGCGCCTGGCTTTGGCTATTTCATCTGCTGTGGGCGTAAATACCTCGTTCAACGAGGCTATCTGTTTCGGATGAATAGACCCTTTACCTGAAAATCCCAATGCTTTGGCCTGTTGTGCAGCCTGTTTGTTACCGTCCGGGTCTTCGAGATCGAGAAAGGGCACGTCTATTACATCCAGTTCTGCACTGGCTGCAGCATGCACGACTCTGGAACGTGCATACAACAGTGGTTCCCATGCATTATCGCACCGCAGTTCGGCTGCCATATCGACGCCACCAAAAAACAGTGCATCAATACGATCGCTGCAGTGAGCGATATCGAAAGCCGCTTCCAATGCACGATTGGTTTCGATGATCACATGCAATCGCGTGTTGTGCCCACGTTCTGTGAGTAAATCATCAAGCCAGATGATTTCTTCCGGGTTGCGAACCTTGGGTAGCATTAATGCGGGCGGTGGTGTATCTGTGGCAAGAACAGCCTGAACATCTGCCAGTCCAAATGCTTCGCGCAGGCAATTAATCCGAACGATACGTTCAACACCATCGTCAGCCTGTGGTGTCTCGAAAAGAGATAAAGCGGATATTCTTGCTTGATCCTTGTCTTTAGGTGCGATCCCATCCTCAAGTTCAACACAGACAATATCGGTGCCTGATGCTAATGCCTTGGGGAACATGTCCGGGCGTAAACCGGGAGAGAAAATAAAACTGCGGCGTGGGCGAATCGTTGCGGTTTTGGCTGTGCTCATGTTCTTCTCGGATGAAATCAAGTTATATTAAGGTTGAATGATAAATGCTGAACCTATTTGGATACAGTGTGATGTGACTAATTAATTATGATTCGGCTTGTGACAAACTCCAAGACCCAATCTATATCAGTTGACGGGTCAAATTGAGGTTGGTGGAAGTTAAACTTACGCTACCGGGATATCTGCCTGGTGACAGTATCTGGTGACAGTATCGTATTGGAGGGGTACTATTCAATATCAAATTCGCGCTGACATATACACAGATCCTACCGATATGGAAAACCTGTATTCCAAGAAATCCAAAGAGCTGCTTGCCAGATTGAGTGCGTTTATGGATGAATTTATCTATCCAAACGAAGCCAGGTATGCAGAGCAGTTGCATGCTGCTGAGAATCGCTTCGCGCCTCTCCCGCTGGTCGAAGAATTAAAGCCAAAAGCCAAACAAGCCGGGCTGTGGAATTTGTTCGTGCCCGAGAGCCATGCGCAATTTTGCGAACACGATGGTTTGAGTAATATTGATTATGCACCCTTGGCTGAAATGATGGGGCGGGTGCTATGGTCACCCGAAGTTTTCAATTGCAGTGCGCCTGATACCGGGAACATGGAAGTGTTTATGAATTACGCGACCAAGGCACAACAGGATCAGTGGTTGACTCCATTGCTTAATGGCGAGATACGCTCGAGTTATGCGATGACCGAGCCACATGTCGCCTCAAGTGACGCTACAAATGTTGAAACGCGTATTGTTCGTGAAGGCAATGAATGGGTGCTTAATGGGCGTAAGTGGTTTATTACAGGTGCCATGAATGAACGCACAAAAATAATTATTGTGATGGGAAAATCCGATCCGCAGAATCCGGATCGGCACAAGCAGCAAACTCAAGTTCTGGTACCTAAGGACACCCCGGGTGTAGAAATCATTCGCCCTCTGACGACGCTGGGATATGATGATGCACCTATTGGACACGCAGAAATCAATTTTAATAATGTCCGTGTCCCGCTAGAGAATGTACTGCTCGGCGAAGGGCGCGGTTTTGAAATTGCACAAGGTCGTCTTGGGCCGGGGCGTATGCATCACTGCATGCGACTTATCGGTGTTGCACAACGTTCGCTAGAGCTCGCTTGTATACGGGTTAATCAACGCACAACATTCGGTAAAAAACTGAGCCAACACCAGTCTGTACGAGAAGATATCGCCAAAAGCTTTTCGGAAATCGAGATGGCACGTCTGCTGGTGTTGAAAACCGCTCAGCGTATGGATGAGGTGGGTGCGCAGGCTGCCCGTGACATGATTGCGGCAAGTAAAACCAGTGTCCCCATCATGGTTCAAAACATAGTTGATCGCTGCATGCAGATGCATGGAGCAGGGGGGTTAACTGAAGATTACTTTATGGCCGAGGGTTTCAACTACGCACGTTGGTGCAGACAGGCTGATGGTCCTGATCAAGTACATCAAATGGCGCTGGGCAAACAAATTATTCACAGATACGGTATCCCGGATTCGTGACTATGGATTTGCCGCACAAGGGCGTTTTGGGGCGCTATCTGGAAACCAATATTGAAGAATTCGAATCACTTGTTGATATCAAAAAATTCTCTAACGGCCAATCCAATCCTACCTATTTGCTGAATGCCAAATCCGGACAGTATGTATTACGACGGCAACCATCTGGAGAGTTACTGAAATCTGCCCATGCTGTTGATCGAGAATATCGAGTGATCAAAGCGTTGGCCAGTTCTGACGTGCCGGTCGCTCACGCCTACCATCTTTGTGAAGATCGTGATGTCATCGGCAGTATGTTTTACGTAATGAGTTATCAGAGCGGCCGTATTTTCTGGGATCCGGCACTGCCTGAACTCAACAACAATCAACGCGCCGGTATATACGACGAGATGAATCGTATGTTGGCAGCTTTGCATGATGTAGAAGTCGATGCTGTTGGTCTGAGTGATTTCGGACGAGCTGGAAATTATTTTGAGCGCCAGATCAGCCGCTGGAGTAAACAATATAAAGCATCGGAGACAACGCGCATTGATGCGATGGATAAGCTAATGCAATGGCTGCCAGCCAATATGCCGGATGATGATGGTATGGTCAGTCTGATTCATGGCGATTATCGCATCGATAATATTATTTTCCATGCAGATGAATCAAGAGCTGTGGCATTACTTGATTGGGAGTTGTCTACCCTGGGTCATCCTTATGCGGATTTAGCTTATCAATGTATGCAGTTGCGGGTTGATCGAGATGATGCAATAGCAGGGCTCGGTGATGCAAATCGTTCAGCGCTTGACATTCCATCAGAGGATGAATACGTATCACTATATTGCCAAAGACGAGGTATAGACAAAATTGCACACTGGAATTTTTATCTGGCATTCAGCTTTTTTCGTCTTGCTGCAATTTTGCAAGGCGTGTTAAAACGTGCAATTGACGGTAATGCATCAAGTGAGAAGGCATTTGTCTATGGTAAGTTCGCACCAAAACTTGCCAACATGGCAATCGAATTGATCGAGGAACAAACGTAATGGCTACTGATCAACAACAGATTGCAAACGATGCCTATAATCCGATTTTCGATGTCAGTGGCAAGGTCGCCATGGTTACCGGCGCATCCAGTGGGATCGGCCAGCATTTTGCCCGGCAACTTGCCAGACACGGCGCCAGAGTTGTTGTGGCCGCTCGTCGCCAGGACAGGCTTGAGACTTTGGTTAAAGACATCTGTGCTAGTGGTTCAGAGGCAATTGCTGTATCACTTGATGTTACCGATGACGACAGTATAAAGAGTGCTTTTGACACTACCGAATCAGCTTTTGGCGTCGTGGAAATACTATCTAACAATGCGGGTGTCGCTGATTCCAAACCGGCACTGGATACTAACAAAGCCAGTTGGGATTTTGTTATTGATACTAATTTGAACGGTGTCTGGATGGTGGCAACTGAGGCGGGTCGTCGTCTGGTTGCTAACGGCAAGCCGGGTAGCATAGTGAACACAGCATCTATCCTGGGATTACGCGTAGCGATCGGGCAAAGTAGTTACGCAACATCAAAAGCTGCTGTCATTCAGCTAACCAAAAGCCTGGCGCTGGAATGGTGTCGTAAGGATATTCGCGTTAACGCATTGTGTCCCGGCTATTTTATAACTGATATGAACCGGGACTTCCTGCAGAGTGAAAAAGGTCTGGCTATGTTGGCTCGCACACCATCACGCAGAACCGGTGAGCTTGATGAGTTGACAGCTCCTTTCATGCTGCTTGCGAGTGACGCCGGTTCCTTCGTCAGTGGCAGTGCATTGACTGTTGATGGCGCTCATAGTGTGGGAAATATATAGAAGTCATCTCAATTGATCTTGCGTGCCTCGCTCTATTTTGAAATGGCTTTTAGTCGAGCTTATGTGTTCAGCTATAAGAGACCGGCAGTAAAAAAGCGTTCTGAAATAAAAATATGAGTAGTAGTCATGAAGATAAATATCGGTAAGTACGAGATAAATATAGAGAGCAGTGGCAATACCTCGGGGCCGGTCGTGGTAATGGCTCATTCGTTGGGTTGTAATCTCCATATGTGGGATCCGCAGATGGCTCTGCTTGAGGCGGATTTCCATGTTTTACGCCTCGACATGCGTGGACATGGGCTCAGTGATTCTCCGGATGGCCCGTATACGATTGATGAGCTGGCAGATGACGTTATTGCGGTTATGGATCAACAAGGAATAGCACAAGCGCATTGGGTCGGACTGTCTATCGGTGGGATGATAGGACAAAGTCTGCTGTTGCGGCATCCACAACGTTTTTTATCCGCCGTTCTTAGTGACACCATGAGTGTGCTGCCGGAGGGTGCGCACAAATTGTGGCAGGATCGGATTGCGAAGGTCGAGACAGATGGATTGCAGTCGATAAAACAGGCGACTCTTGAGCGCTGGTTTACAGCGCCGTTTCTTTCCAGTGCCGGCGGTAATGCGACAATACAAGCAGCTGTCGATGCTGTTGCAGCACAAATTGATCAAACCACGGATGCAGGCTATGTCGCCTGCAGTCACGCCATTACCAAGCTTGATTATATTGATCGTCTGCCTTTAATAAATAACCGGGTGTTGTTGATCGTGGGTGCTGACGATTCAGCGACGCCGGTGGCCGCATCAGAGCAAATGCATGAACGTCTGTCAGATTCAGAGCTTGTTGTGATTGAACATGCCGGGCATATTTCCAATGTTGAACAAAAAGAAGCGTTCAATGCCGCACTCGGTTCGTTTTTACGTCAAGGCTGTAGTTAAGGGCATGCCCTGTCAGGATGTCATCACCTGCTGGCAGTTTCTCTTGGTGCCAGGATGATTTCAAGAACGCCTGCCAACATAATACAGACACTGCCGATAATCTCTCTCCAGCCGAATTGTTCGTTTGCCCACTGGGCCTGCTTCCAACAGACATATTGAGTGGCTCGCGGATGAAGAAGCCAGTCTGTTTGCCACAATGGCACCGGCCGCGCCACTACCGATAATGATGTAGTCGAAAATCTGCATGGCAATTTATTCAAGGTCAGGTTTAATTTAGTGGTTTAATGCTATCAAAGGATTCACGCGAATATTTTGTCATATCAATTTACCAACAGCATTTCGTAGCTGTAGCCCTTGTGGATATTACCTCAGGAGATAGTTTCATGAGCACTCGCCCCCCGCTACCCCCGTTTGATCGTGAATCTGCCATACAAAAAGTACGGCTGGCAGAAGACGGTTGGAATGGTCGCGATCCAGCCAAAGTCGCGCTTGCCTATACGCTCGATACAAAATGGCGAAACCGATCTACCTTTGTTAACAATCGGGAAGAAGCACAGGCCTTTCTTGTAGCCAAGTGGATCAAAGAGCTTGACTATCGTCTGATCAAAGAGCTTTGGGCGTTTACGGAGAATCGGATTGCAGTGCGTTATGCGTATGAGTGGCACGATGACAGTGGCAACTGGTTTCGGTCCTATGGCAACGAAAATTGGGAGTTCGCAGCAGATGGGTTAATGCAGAACCGATTTGCCAGTATTAATGATCTGCCCATTGCTGAGTCAGATCGTAAATACCATTGGCCTTTGGGCAGGCGCCCGGATGATCATCCCGGATTATCAGAGTTGGGGATGTAGTTGGGGTTTTGACTTCGAACTACCAACAGGATTCAGGGTGGGTTCCTGTTGCTCCCTTACTTTTATTATGATCCAGCGTTAGTGATAGACATGGGCCGTCGGTATTTTGCTGGTTCTTGTCCGTAGGTATGGCTGTGAGCTGATAAGTGGTAGCTGTGCGAATCTCCTGTAGTTGATAATAACCATCAGTCGATTCAGTCCGCAACGCACAATCAGAGTCGTATGCACCAACAAACGTAATACATCTATCAAGAATCATTGCATTGTTTCTTAATAGTAGTTTGCCATCGTCTCGCCGCTGTTCTGTCATGTAGCCACTGTAGCGCGGAACACCTATCACTACTAAAATTCCCAGAATAGCTATAACAATCATCAGCTCGATCAAGGTAAAACCTGCGCTTGTATCGGGATTTTTGTTTTTGCGCTGTAAATGCAAATTTTTCACCATATCTTAAATCCGGAGATGAGGTCGCGAGTGCAGGTAATTTTAGAAATTTAGAACTACGACGCTTTCGCCTGCGGCTTGCACATTGTCGTAACTACCTTTTCCATACGCTTCTATACTGAACAGTACGACTTCACGTGCGCCATTACTTAATCTTCCATAGGTTGCGGAACCTACATCCAGATTGACGATTCCCGAAGTGCCATCAAATATATAATTTCCGATTTCTTCCACAGCGTATCGAGGTGCCTGGGTAGTGCCAAGAACTCTATCGGCATCGAGTACAAATTCACCTTGAAAGTTCTCCTGTTCCCACCATCGTTCCGTTCGATCGTTTAACGTGTAGACCCCCTCGGATGCATCCCTATCTGCATACAATCGATCCTCGGTTTCATCGATCAAAAAACTCTCTGCAACAGCAAGCGCTGTATCCATGGACTGAAACGCTCGGTCTCGCTGAATAGTAGCTGAGGATACCTGTTGCGAATGATCTGCCGTATCGAGCATCGAAGTGGCCATGACGCCAACTATCAGTGTCAAAACAAGAATGGCTATGAGTACGGTTCCTTGTTCTGTGCTTTGTGAACAGATTCTTGGTGTTTTACAATTTTTGCAAGTTTTCATCGAATTATTCACATCAGTTTTTGGTTGCCACGACAATTACAACTTCCTGACGAATTCTCTTGTCTGTAGCCGTATGAGTTGTGCCATTGAAATAGTATTTTTGATGGAATTTGATAGCTCTATCCTTTGTAGCAAGCAGTAGGCGAATTCTAACAAGACTGGTATTGAGGTAGTCTTCATTAGTGGCGTCTGTAGATGATATAAAAGAATCAATTCGTTCATCATCGGTAGCGTCAACACCGAAATCAATGAGCATCTGTTCCACAAGGAGGTCGTCTGCAGAGCCAATTAAAAGCTCATTGGTCGTCCCGTCGCTGCATCGCAAGGCGTTGTTTTCTAAAAATAGACGTATTTCTGCTATATCGTCAATACCGACACTGGTTCCTGTGCACGTTCGAATAGTGCCATCAGGATTGTTACTGATATCAGATGATCCGCTAAATCGGAAATTCAGAGATGTATTGTCTGCTTTGATAATTTGGCCAGATTCCCACTCGCCATCGACTGCTGGAAATTTCTGTACTGGATCTGTTACAGGAATTATTCGGGAACGTAATTGACTGGTATCGACAGCTCGATATCCGATCTGTGCGAGTTGTTGCGGTAGGATTTGTGAGGCAAGAGTCGCTTGTTCGTGCAATATCCGCGCATTTGCAACACGATTTCTTGCCTCTGCTGACGAGGCCAATAGAGTGGTTATCCCGAGAAGAACAATACTGCTGATGCCCAGGGCAACAAGAAGCTCCAGCAGCGTAAGGCCGGTTTGTCGATGCGATGTCACGACGTGCTTATTGGTTATTGTTGCGTTGGTAACCATGGGTGGTTGGATTGCTGATAGTTAAATATAACTTTTCAAATGAAACCCTATTACAGTTCAGCTTACAGCGAACTTCGAAGATTATATGTCTGTGTGTCTTGTCCGCTGATCACTGTCTCGCGCCATCGCAACGATACTGTACAGCTTTCCTCCTGGCACTCAATCTGACCTACACCACCCGGTAATTGTCCGGCTATTCTGGCGCGCCACTCGTTCACCAGATCAGATACATGAGGTGCACCAGAACCATTGGCTGCGACATCTTCAAATTCGATATCATATGCGTTTGATGTAGCATGCAATTTGTCTGCTTTTAGTATCTCCAACATTTCGTGTGCAAGAATATTCACACTGCCATGAACCGAAGCAGTTTTTGATGTGCCTAATGAGAGCGTGTTGGAATTACCTACTGACAAAGCAGCAAAAGTAAAAATAAGCATGGCAATAATAACTTCTATCAATCCAACACCTGTTTGGTTATTTGCTGGCGAAGGGTGCTGTGTATATGCAGAAGAATCGATGTTCATAGTATCAATATTAAAATACTAACTGCTATAGAGTGCGGCCAATGCGATTGAGCCAGAATTGGAAATCGAATTCCCCTCGTGTTGCGCTGAATTTAGAGCTTTGATTTGTGTATCCACGATAGTCAAAGCTCACATTTTCCCGCGTCGCCTCGTTTTCATCAGTCAAGGCGACAGTTATTCTGTTGGAGTTTATCGTTTCGCTAATTAGTGTCGTGTCGGTGTTATCAAATGTTCCGCTAGTATCGCTGTCATGATAGATAAGCCAACCTTCTCCAATGCCGCCACTGCACGACGTGCCATCTGGGCTGCCACACAATCTAACCCAGCCTCCGCGTTTAATAGCTTCAATACGTGCCAGTGTCAGGGAAGATCGAAGTTTAGAAAGTGCAGCGCGTGAACCTGTTTCATCTGACCAACTTTGAAATGACACAAGCGCAAGTGTCGTAACAATTGCGACAATCGTTACAACAATCAAGGTTTCAAGTAATGTGAAGCCGTTCTGATTTTTGCATTGCATGGCCATTAAAGATGGATGCTCAGTTTGCTAAAAACACATTAAATTTAGATTTCAACTGTCATATCGGTCGGTAGGTCGCCATTTTTGACGGCACCGTTTCGAATATCACGAATTGTGCTGATTTTTACGTTTGATATGGCTAGCAGTAGTCATATAAGTCAAATATAAAAGCGTGAAATTTACACAATTTGTTGACTATTTATATCCTGGGCTACAAATGTTAATTCCCGACTGCCGCTACATTTGATGTGGTCTGTGCTTTTTTTGAGATGTCGCTTGTTGGGCTAAATCTATTTGTCGGTGTTGAAAGCAGAAATGAAAAATAATGTATACCGATCAATGTTGAAAACGTTTGGATTGATTGGGCTGTTATTGTGCACGTTGCTAACACGTACGGCTGTAGCGCAATCGTTGATGAATCTGGCGAACGTACCTCTTTTTGTCGAAGGTAGTAAAACCAGTCTTTTGCAACTGGTGATGCAAAGAGATAACAAGCTGTTTTATGAGGCCTATCCTTCTTACGAGGATTTCAATGGTGATGGTGTGCTAGACACAACCTATAAACCGGATGAAATAGACTATTTAGGGTATTTTGAATCTACATTTTGTTATCAATCGCTTGGCAACCATCTAGAGCCTGTTGCTTTAGCGTCTGATAAAAAGTGTATTGGGGCGTGGAGTGGAGATTTCCTCAATTATGCCACGATGACGCGAATGGACGTATTGCTTGTTGTTTTGTACGGCGGCAGACGAGTCGTTGATACACCGACCGAGACCCGGCTAAGAAGAGCCTTTGTTCCCTGGGAGTCCCATACATGGGGTGTTCAATATACATCAGAGGCGGTAGATGGTTACGATATATCAGACTATACACCTTATGCAAAACCATCAGCTGGTAAAAATCACCTGTTTTCTACCAACAATTTATTTGGCCTCAATAGTGATCCTTTGAATAATACACCCTGGTTGCGGGTCCGACTGAATCAGACTGATGAAATTTGGAAATGGGTTGATAAAGAAGGCGTCCAGGGTGACGGCGACGCTGACTATGACATCGCATTGGATGTCACTGTCTGTAAAGCGGGTTTTCTCGAAGCATTTTGTCAACAATACCCGGACGGAAATTTCAAGCCTACTGGTTTGTTTCATGAGTATGGCGAAAATGACGCTCTTTTCTTCAGTCTGTTAACAGGAAGTTATAACAATAATTTGCGCGGTGGCGTGCTTCGACAAAGCATGGGATCGTTTGGAACTACTGAAATTAATCCGAATGATGGTACTTTCATTACCGACAATGGCATTGTTGGCACGCTTAATAAGCTGCGAATACCCAACAGATATCGTGGTGGTAGTCACGCTGGCGTACAGCGTGACTGCGGTTGGTTAGGAACTCGCCAAATGAGAAACGGGGAATGTAGAGCCTGGGGAAACCCAGTCGCAGAAATGATGTACGAAGGCCTGCGATACCTGTCAGGAAGTAAACAACCAACCGCAGCATTTAGTGCCGTTGGTGAAGGTGTAGATCTTGGGCTCACGAGCGCTGAATGGGATGATCCTTATGACAGCAGTCAACCCTATGGCCAATGCTCGGGTGCCTATCAATTGGTTATCAGCGACCCAAGCCCTTCATTTGATGGTGATGATCTGCCGGGAAGTGATTTTGGTACGCCCTTCACTTCGAGTACTCTGGGTGATTTGCATGTTGGAAATGTGGCGGATTTTATTTCCAGCAACGAGCCGACAGTTACAGGGATGAAATTTGTCGGCCAATCAGGCGCAGATGTAGACAGAACGCCATCTCCGAAATTGGTAACCTCGTTACGCAATGTTCGTGGACTGGGCCCGGATGAGGCACACCGGGAAGGAAGTTATCATGCATCGAGTGTAGCCTATTACGGTAGTACCAATGACATTCATCCAACTGCTGAAGGTGACCAGACGATCAAAACCATGGCGGTGGCTCTAGGTCAAGGTTTACCGACCATAAATGTCGATGTGGAAGGTAATCGAGTCAGCTTTTTGCCCTTTGCCAGATCTATTGAAGGTTGCCTCGGTGTTGGTGCTTTTAAACCTGTTAGCGCGATAGTAGGTTTTAATGTGTTGTCTGCTTCACCTACACAAGGTGTCTTTCGTGTGACTTTTGAAGATATGGAGCAGGGTGCTGATAATGATCAGGATGCTTCAGTCAGGTATTCTTATGAAGTTATTGATGGCAAGGTTCGAATGTTGGTTGAATCCTTAAGGGCCAGTACCTGTATTAACTTACATTTAGGCTACGTTGTTTCTGGCACAACACAGGATGGAGTCTACCTTGTTGTCAGGGGGAATCCCAGGAACGAAATCAAGGACACCGATTACTTTCAGGATGTCCCTCCTGGGCAATTACCCGGAGGACTGTGGGCTGATGGCGTGCCGCTTCCTTTCGTCAGCACTATCGACTTCACACCGAGTGCCAGCCCTGCTGCCGAGATTCTGCATTCACCGCTTTGGTATGCCGCAAAGTGGGGAGGTTTCGACGATGAAAATGGCGATGGAATTCCTCAAACCCGGGAATGGGACGCTGACCTTGATGGTGTACCGGACAATTATTTTCAGATTACGAATCCTGCAGAAATGGCGACCACACTGCGCACTGTTTTTCAGCAAATCAGTGAACTGGAAACATCGATTTCATCGGTAGCCACCACATCTGGTACCTTGCGCACAGGCGATAGAATCTTTCGGTCCCAGTTTGTCAGCGGTGTGTGGTCGGGCGATGTGTTTTCACAAGCCATAGACCTTGAAGGGGAAATAGCGGAGGTGCCTGACTGGAGTGCAAAAGATGCGATTAACGCTCAGGTTGACAGCGGTACACGCGAAATATTCACCTATAACCCGGTATCTGAAACGGGCGTGCCCTTCCAATGGCCTGCGAATCCGTTTAGCCCGACAGACAATGAGCTGAGCCTTCCTCAACTTGTAGATCTGTCGCGCAACTCCATCAATGCAATAACAGATGGTCGAGGCGAAGATCGATTGAACTATGTTCGCGGAGAAACCATAGAAGATTTTCGTGAACGCACAGACTACCTGGGTGATATCGTCCATTCGAGCCCTGTTCTTGTGGGGGCGCCCTCCTATGCCTATCCCGATATCTGGGGTCCAACAGCCGCAGAGAATGCCAAACCTTATTCAGAGTTTGCCAGAACTCACCAGGAACGACAGCGAGTGGTTTACATAGGGGCGAATGATGGAATGTTGCATGCACTGGATGCGGGCGAATGGCTGGGTTCGAACTACTCAACGGGTACGGGTAGCGAACTGTTTGCCTTTATTCCCAGTCCGGTTTATCGCAATCTGAGTGAGCTTACGGATATTGCCTATCGGCACAGACCTTTTGTCGATGCCACACCGCGCGTGGCCGATGTATTTATGAATGGCGATTGGCGAACAGTTTTGATAGGAGGTTTGGGTGCAGGAGGGCAAGGTATATACGCACTGGATGTAACTGAGCCTGATCAGATCGACGAATCAAATGCGGACCAAACGGTTCTTTGGGAATTCACTGACAGCCATGATTCAAGGGTGGGCTTTACCTACAGTAGTCCGGTTATCGCTCGAATGGCTAACCAGAAATGGATGGCGATTATGTCGAATGGATATAACAACCAACAGGCAAATGTCGGTGATCAAAGCGGAGACGGAAGTTCCGCAATAATTTTTATTGATATAGAAACCGGGGATCCGGTTAGAACACTTATTCCTGAGGATACTGAATGTACTTTGAACACCGCAACTGCAAACGGTCCTACCGAACCCACTGCTGTTGATCTGGATGGGGATGGTACTGTTGATACAGTTTATGCGGGGGATCTCAATGGATGTGTGTATGCATTTGATGTCAGCGATAGTAATCCTAGTCAGTGGTCAGATGGGGAGCTAAAACACTTGGCGGTAGATGATCACAACACACCTCTTGCCATTACAGCACCTATAGCTGTCGGTAGTCATCCCACCGGTGAAGGAGTTATGTTGTATTTTGGCGCTGGCAAATACCTTGAACCCATTGATCAAAATCCCAGTACGTCCAGAAGGCGACTATACGCTGTATGGGATCGCGGAGCAGGTTCGAGCACTAAGAGCTTGACCACAATCGCGAACGGAAACATGCTCGAACAAAGTATTACGTCTGTAACAAACCAGGATATCGATCTGGATGGAGATGGAACATCTGATGAGCAGGTGCAGGTTAGGCTCACGACGGAGGAGGCCGTTGACTGGAGCACGCACGAAGGGTGGTATATGAATCTCGAATACGACTCCCTTGACGCAGGCGAGCAGATTATATCCGCACCGCTACTTCGGGACGGTAAAATATTTGTTACAACGCATATACCGACAGGTGATGAGTGTATTCCACGGCAGGACGGATGGTTAATGATTCTGGATGCCAGTAGTGGTGCGATGTTGCCGAATAGTCAGATTGATCTCAATGGTGATGATCAGCGCAATGACGGTACGTTTGCAGGCATAAGTGGCGTATCTAATGCACATGCCAGCCCTACGATAATTGCTGCTAAAAACTCGGATGTGTTGCTTACACAAACGCCAAGCGATACAGCGGTCTCTTCAACTACACTGCATACAGTTTTCAGAGAGCGTCGGTTGACCTGGCGAGAGCTAGAGCCCTAGCCCTGGTTTTACTGTAGCGACATCCAAATTTCGGGAAAGGGATTCTAGCAATTTCATTTCCGGAATTTATCCTGAAATGCTATTCTTCTCTGCGTACACAATTTTCCGCGCATTATTCCTGTTTATCGACGTCCTTGGTTCATCATCGATACTTTAATCACATTGTTGGCCGTGTTATCCATGACTTACACTCTTACAGGTGTATTTGAATCTCGCTAGATTGCGTAAATACTCTTAGCCCCTGGCGGACTTCGGTCGGTTTGGCGTCTAAACCTTTATCCGAGACAGATCTCAAATGATCGGTTTTATCTTTGCAATTTTTCTTCTGTTGATTACCCCGGGGCCAGGTGTGCTTACAACAGCCGGGGTTGGTTCGGCATTTGGGTATACGACCGGGATGCGTTTTATTATTGGACTGTTTGTGGGTACCAATCTGGTGGCGCTCGCTGTTGTCAGTGGATTGGCAACTTCATTGGAGTCGTTGCCATGGTTAAGACTGACTTTGTTGATAATTTCCGCAGCTTATCTCACTTATCTGGCGTTAAAGGTGGCGTTCGCTGGATCCAAAATCGGTTTCATGTCATCGAACAAAGCGCCAACCGCCTGGAACGCCATACTGTTGCAAATGATAAATCCAAAGGCTTATGCCGTTAATTCGACATTGTTCGGAGGTTTTAATTTTATGCCGGACAACTTGCTTTTAGAAGTTGTCGTCAAATTTGTTTTGATAAACCTGATATGGATTCCAGTGCATGTATTGTGGTTAGCGGCGGGGGTGGCGCTTAAACGTATGGCCCTTACCGGAAAAACCCAGCGAGCCATTAATATCGGTATGGCGCTAGCGATGCTTACGGTAGTTGGTATGGCTCTATTTATCTAGAATCTATCTAAAACGGTTTGCCGATAGGATTGATTCTGAAAATCAGCTTTCGCTGCCAGCGGTATTGTTTTTAACGAATCGTTTCGGTTTGCCTTTGTTTTTATTTTTTTTATTTCTAGGCGTCTTCTTTTTTTCTATAGCCTTGGCTTTCTTTTTACTGGCAGTTTTTTTGTTGTTAGGTGGCTTGCGCTTGGTTGATTTTTTCTCGGTATTTTTGTCTGCCGATTGTCTGGTTTTATTTGACGGTGCTTTTCTTTTGTTTTTAGATTTTTTGTCGTTATTTTCCGTACGCGGTTTCTTTTCTTTGGTTGTTTTTTCTTCGTTGCTACTTGCTCGCGATATGCGCAAGGCCTGGCCCATGACTCGGGTTTTTTGCAGATCTTTGAATATTTCTTTTGGCATGCCCTCTGGTAAATCTATCAGGCTATGATCGTCATTGATAATTATGCGCCCCATGTATTCACTTTCGACCCCTGCTTCATTGGCGATAGCTCCGACAATGTTGCCCGGTTTAACATCGTGGTTGTAACCGACCTCTAGTCGAAAGCGCTCCATTCCTTCTTCCACCGGTGAATTTTTTTCGGTGAATTCTCTGCTGTCTGATTTTTTCGACTGCCTTTTGGCCTCGGCTGGTTTACGGGACTGCGACTCGTCCTGTGGGAATAGGAACGGTGAATTCTGCTGTAACTGGTACGCCATCGCTGCTGCCATTAATAGCGGCGGGGTATCGTTGGATTTCTGAAATGTCTCTACCAGTTCGAGGCAACTTTTAAGATTGGCATTTTCCAAAGTATCTGCGATGGATTCATGAAAACGGGAAATACGCCGGTTGTTGATCATTTCATTGGATGGCAATGCCATCATCTCTATGGTTGTTTTTGTTGCACGCTCAATCGCATTTTTTAAGTGCTTTTCTCGCGGCGTCATAAAAAGAATGGCATCACCCTTTCGTCCTGCACGACCGGTTCGTCCGATTCGATGTATGTAACTTTCCGTGTCATATGGAATATCAAAATTCAATACGTGACTGACGCGCTCAACGTCAAGGCCTCTTGCTGCTACATCGGTTGCAACAAGAATATCGAGTTTGCCCTTTTTTAATTGTTCGATAGTGCGTTCGCGTTGTTTTTGTTGAATATCGCCATTAAGTGCAGCAGCTGCATAGCCACGTGCTTCAAGTTTTTCGGCTAGCTCAGTTGTTAATGTGCGCGTACGTACGAAGACGATCATCGCATCGACTGGTTCTGCCTCCAGGATTCTTGTCAGTGCATCAAGTTTGTGCGTGTGATTGACTGCGCAGTAGCGTTGCCTGATGGTGTCAGCTGTTGCTGTTTTGACTTTTATAGTCACCTGAGCAGGGTTGTTCAGGTGTTTGCCGGCTATGCGTCGAATACGCGGAGGCATGGTTGCTGAGAAAAGTGCTATTTGGCGCTGATCAGGCGTGTGTTCCAGTATCCACTCCACATCATCGATAAAGCCCATACGAAGCATCTCATCGGCTTCGTCCAAAACCAGCGTGTTGAGCTCATCCAGCATTAAGGTGCCACGACGCATATGATCCATTGTTCGCCCGGGTGTCCCAACGACTACCTGTACGCCTCTTTCCAGTGCGCGAATCTGTACGCGATAATCCTGTCCACCATAAATAGGTAGCACCTTAAACCCGGGAATATGGCTCGCATAGGTCCTAAAGGCTTCGGCCACCTGAATGGCGAGTTCCCGCGTCGGAGCAAGGACCATGGCCTGTGGCTTCTTTTGGCGCACATTGATTGCGTCAAGTATTGGGAGTGCGAAAGCAGCAGTTTTACCAGTGCCTGTTTGAGCCTGGCCCAGCACATCTCTACCTTCTTTCAGTAATTCGATGGTCTGAGACTGTATCGGAGACGGTTTTTCATAACCAACTTCTTTTAGTGCTCGAAGTATCGATTCCGACAGCCCGAAGCGAGTAAAGTCGGCATGGGATTCAGTTGACATGCAGGTACCGGAATGTTGAGATAAAAACTAAGTTTTAGTAGAACGTTGTAACAGCGCGTCGTTTAGGCGAAATTTGAGGATTTGCGCCCGTTAGCGTCCCTGAGGTTTCACTGAACTAGCTTAGACACGGGGCGGCAACATTGAGGCATATCGGAGCCATGTGCAAGTACTATTTAATAGATATCTGAAACGCAACAAATTTGTGGCCCTCGAATTCGGCTAGTCGCCTAAAAACAGACTGATATATTCATGGAACGGTGCCATAAAACCTCGAGATTTGGCTCAGTAGACAGTATTTTCGCGTATTGCTCTGTGTCACGTTACACTGTCCGCCACTGTCACTTACCTATGGAAATTTAGCATGCTGGTACCACGCAAAAAAACACCCGAATTAGCAGTTGATACCCTGGCGCACGGTCCTTACAAGCTGTCAGAATCCAAATCAGAACGAGGCACTGTTATCTGCTTCTATCGGGGATTGCACTGCCCTATTTGCGCAAAATACCTGACCGACTTTGAAAAGCGCGCTCCTGAATTTGCCAGTCGTGGCATAGATTCGATAGCTGTCAGTTCAGATGAAAAAGATCGAGCTCAACAAATGGCTAGCGACATAGGCGCTGACAATCTGATTTTCGGCTACGGTCTTGATTTGTCATCTGCGCGAGAATGGGGCTTGTATATATCTACATCAAATGGCAAAACGTCGATTGGCATAGAGGAGCCTGCATTGTTCTCCGAGCCTGGCCTTTTTATGGTGACACCTGAACAGACTCTCTATTATGGTTCCGTTCAAACCATGCCTTTTGTACGTCCGCACTTTAATGAACTGGTAGGGGCGCTGGATTTTGCCATCGAGAAAAATTACCCTGCCCGTGGTGAATATACTGAAGCTGTTTAGTTATAAAGTCTTCTCAAGTGGGTTGATGATGCTAAAGGTCTGGCTCAACTCGATATGCGGTGTGCGCAGATTGCACACCGCACTATAAATTGGAGATGACTTCAAATTTTGAATTTGATGAAATAGGTACAAATCCCGGAATATATAATGGATATCGATGCTTTTGTTTTTGATGCTTATGGAACCTTGTATGACGTTCAGTCAGTTTATGAAGTGACAGAAAAAGAATTTCCCGGCCAGGGAGATTTGATCACTCAGGTTTGGAGACTCAAACAACTTGAATATACCTGGTTGCGATCATTAATGGGCGTATATCGAAGCTTTTGGGATATTTCAGAAGAATCGCTAGTGTTTACACTGCAAAGTATTGGCATTAGTTACAATGCAGCACAGCTTGCACGCATCATGGAAAAATATCTTTTTCTCGACCCGTATCCTGAAACCCTGTCCACACTCGATGCACTTCAGGGACGTCCTTTGGGGATTCTGTCAAATGGTAATCAGGAAATTCTCGATGCGCTGGCGACCAATACCAATGTGGCGGATAAACTTGATCAAATTATCAGCATCGATAGAGTGGGGGTATTCAAACCTAACGCTGATGCTTATGCGTTGGTTGAAAAGTTATTGGGCGTGCAACCGGCTAAAACTGTTTTTGTGTCTTCAAATGCCTTTGACGCATGCGCTGCCAAAAATTTCGGTTTCCAGGTCGCATGGATAGAGCGGGTTACAACCAGTGCTTTGAGTGCTGAAATAGCGGCTAGCGATATTGTGGGTCCGTCTACCCTGTTCAAAATTCTGCGGATGCAAATGGAAAATTTTGATATGGAACCTGATGTCCGCCTGAAAAGCCTGAGCGATCTCATCGCGCTTTAGAATTTGTCAAAATACTAACCGTAAAAACTAATCAGCACATCGGGAAGGTATTTTCATACCAGTCCGTTAATGGCGAACCCGTGGCGAGCCCGCTGCGCTCCAATAAAACTGCAGGATATGTTGCG
>CAYPMR010000060.1:0-19412 GCA_964411665.1 uncultured Granulosicoccaceae bacterium
GGTATTAAGCTGCACTGAGATCGGGCGATAGCCCTCTCATGACTTCTCCCCTCAAAGAAGATTCTGAGCAAGCCAGCAGGAAAATCATCGTCGTCGATGATGACCCAACTGCACTGTTAATCATATCTGAAATGACCAAAAGCCTTGGTTTCGACACATTGTGTGCCGAATCCGGAGAGGCTTGTATGGAACTCCTTCAGGATCACTCGATATCACTAGTTCTATCTGATTGGGAAATGCCCGGTATGGATGGGCCCACGTTGCTGCGCCTATTGCGTGAGCAGAACTACGGGCGCTACCTGTATTTGATACTGGTAACAGGAAGGGATGATAAAGAAGATCTTATCGAAGGGCTCAATGCCGGAGCAGATGACTTCATCAATAAGCCTGTCAATATGGAAGAACTCCGTGTACGTCTGCGGGGTGCAGTGCGTGTACTTGACCTCCAGGAGTCGCTGGATGATCAGAATAAAAAACTAAAAGAGGCGAACAGTAAAATTGAAGAAGCGTTTGAGAGCGTTACTGCAGATTTAAGACTGGCTGCGGATATGCAATTCGCGCTGCTACCCAAGGATCTTTATCTCGAGGGGATCTCGGCGAATTGGTTGTTCAAACCTGCCAGTTTCATTGCAGGTGACATATTTGATTATTTTCGTCTCATGGACAATCAACTGGTTTTTTACATTGTTGACGTTGAAGGTCATGGTATACCGTCAGCCTTAACCTCTTTCGCAGTCAATAATCAGTTAAATCCTTCAGCGCAAGGAATGTGCAGTAATAACCTGCGTAACGCCAGTAGTCCGGAAGAGGGGGTGCTAAGAATCATTCAAGACCTGAATCGGCAATTCACTTCGTCAAGTATGAATAGTCGTTATTTTACAATGGTATTTGGCGTGATGGATCTTCAAAGTGGAAAAGTGACTCTCACCCAAGCTGGTCATCCACCACCTCTGCTTTATTCTGCCAGGCAAGATAAGGTCATCGAAGTGGGTGATGGCGGTATGCCGGTAGGTATGTTCGATACTGCTGTTTTTCAAACAACAACGTTTGATATTGCACCAGGGGATCGTTTGTTTATTTATTCTGATGGCGCAATTGAATGTGAAGGGGCTGGTGGCGACATGTATGGCACCGATCGGTTGAGTAATGCACTACGAAGTTGGTCGAGCGTGCCGATAGAGAAGATAAACGGTGTGTTGGATCGAGAATTCACAGGCTGGAATGGCGGAAGTCGTTTCGACGACGACGTATCAATGGTGTGCCTTGAATTCACCGGGCTGTCACAAGACACAGCAGTTGATGCCAGTTCTGCCAGTATGCAAGAGGCAGACAAAAAAGAAGAAACAATTGAAATATCAATACGTGAAGGCGATAGGACAAAACAACCGCGTCATCATTAATCAGGAAATGTATTAATAGGAATTCCCATGAATTTCAAAATAGAAGAGCACGACGAGAACACGATCATTGAAATAACTGCCGAGCGACTTGATGCGGCAATCGCACCTGAATTAAAAACTGTCGTCATCAGTTTGGTCGATGCAGATCGAAAAAGAATATTGCTTGATTTCGCTAATGTGTCGTTTATGGACAGTAGTGGTCTTGGGGCTGTAGTGTCAGGGCTTAAATGCGTTGGTGAAGAGGGCGAGTTTGTTGTCTGTGGATTAAAGGGTGTGGTCGAGGAGCTTTTCAAGCTCACTCATATGGACAGTGTCTTTGAAATTATGGAAAACCGCGAAAGTGGTTTACAAAGACTTGCAGCCTGATACTGCAGTCAACTGAGAGCCAAGCGTGAGAGGGCAGTATGTCAGATCCTCAAATTGAATTTTCGATACAAAGCGATGTAAAGCTTGTAGCTTTTGTCGGTCGGGCTATTTCAGCATTGCTCAATGGCACAGCTATGCCCAGCCATCGGATTGCAACTTTTGAATTGGCTGTTGTGGAGGTAGTTACAAATGTAATTGAACACGCTTACCAGTATCAGCCGGGCCACAAGGTTGATTTGAGTTTTCAATTGACCAGTGACAGCGCAGAAGTCTGTGTGCGTGACTATGGTCAACCGCTTGAACAGGAAGTTGTTGAACGTTATACAACCGAGAAAGTAGAGATCCAAAAGCCAGGACAATTGATTGCAGATCTCCCTGATTCAGGTTGGGGTACGTCTCTGGTGGCAAAATTGTGTGATGAGGTTCGTTACGAGCAGTTAGAGGGCACGAACGTCTTGACCTTGGTTTGTCATATTGATTGCGAAGCCGATCAGGCAGTGCCGGGCGCCATTTGACCATAGACTCTTTATGCCTGAGCGATAGGGGCCTAAACACAATTTCAGGAATGAGCTGTGGATAGATATTTTGAAAAATTTGAACATCGGGTTCCTGAACAGCCTCTGCCGCACAACCAGCGCATAGAGGCTGTTTCACAGATCTTGCTGATGATGTCTATCGTTGTCGGCGGTTGGTACATTCATTGGCGCTGGACAGCATCACTTAATTATGATGCTTTATGGTTTGCCCTGGCTCTGGTTATTGCCGAGACCGGCGCTTATATTGGTCTAATTCTTTTTAGCTTTAATTTGTGGCGTACTGATGATGTAAAAAAATCTCCACCGCCATCATGTATAACCGATGTTGTCGGAGAAGGAAAAGATGTGCCGCGGACTATTTCTGTCGATGTGTTCTTCCCAACTTATGATGAAGAGCCCGATCTGGTACGTCTGAGTATTGAAGATGCGCTGAAAATACGTTATCCGCATCCACTTGAGATGCAAATTCATGTGCTTGATGACGGAAAGCGTGATGACATGCGAGCCCTGGCTGAAGAGCTGGGTTGCAACTACATAACGCGAGATAACAATATTGGGTTCAAAGCAGGAAACCTGCGTAACGCCATGGAACAAACATCTGGCGACTTCATACTGATCTGCGATGCGGATACACGCCCATTCCCGACTATCCTTGAACACACACTAGGCTATTTTCGCGATGCCGACGTCGCCTGGGTGCAAACACCACAATGGTTTTTTGATATTCCTGAAGGTATGTCTCTAAGCGAATGGTGTCGTAGAAAAATGGGTCGCCGGGGTCAAGCTGGTGGTCGTTTTATTGAGAAAATTGTTGGTGACGTAACGGTTGGTAAAGACCCATTTGTTAATGATCCGAAACTCTTTTATGACATCATTCAAAGACGCCGTAATTGGGCCAATGCGTCATTTTGCTGTGGCGCTGGGTCTGTACATCGCAGAGATTCCGTTATGCAAGTGGCATTGCGTCAGTATGCCAATGCCATCAGCCAATCGGTAAATAAAAAAGAGCGAAAGTTGCGTAGAACTGGTGAAACTCTGGCGGATGGCTCAATAGATCGTGATAAGCTTAAACGCTCTTCTATGCAGAGTGAAGAATTTACGCCTTACAAGTTTCATGTCTCCGAAGACATCTATACGTCAATAGATTTGCATTCGGATGTAGAGCGGGAATGGAAATCGGTTATGCATCCCGACGTTGAGTCCAAGATGCTCTCTCCACAGGACTTATTAACCTGGACAACGCAACGATTCAAATATGCCGGCGGTACGCTGGATATAGCATGGAATGACAACTTTCTGTTTCGCAAAGGTCTTTCCTGGAAGCAAAGAACCATGTACACCGCGACAGTCTGGTCATATCTCGGTGGTGTATGGAATGCGGTATTTTTATTCGCACCTGTGGTGTATCTCTTTTCTGCGATCGCGCCTGTAGATGCGTATTCGGTTGAATTTTATAAGCATATTATCCCGTTTCTGGTACTGACCGAACTGGCTTCGATGTTTTCTACCTGGGGTATTTCCGGGCGTAAGGCTAAATTCAGTTACCTTGCATTCTTTCCCCTTAATCTGCGCGCACTATGGACGGTTTTACGTGGGGAAAAAATATCTTTCACTGTGACACCCAAGCTCAGACAGGAAGGGAATTTCCTTTATCTGGTGTACCCACAACTGGCTGTGGTTGTACTGACTATGCTGGGTATCGCCTATGGCTGGACAATGTTCGCAGCAGGCAAGAACGTGCATGCTTTTGAGGCGCTGGTGCTTAATTCCTTCTGGGGTGTGAACAATATATTCGCTATGACCGGGATAATACGAGCGGCTGTATGGAAGCCTGACGAGGAATTGCCCAATCAACAAGTTACGGGTAGTTCTGCCGATACTGAGAATGAAGGATCGCAGTCTGCAAACGATGGTGGACTATTGCCAAAAGCCGCTTGAGCGCAATGCATTACTGTACAGCTAAGCATGAACGTATTGTTTCGGCTAACTGACATTAAGATAATCAGCGATTCATTAACACTGTCACGTGTGACCAATGAGTGATTTTAAAGAGAATCTGATCAAGGCACGAAGCCATTTGGTCTTTCTGTTCGGAATGTTACTTTCGTTCGGGCTTGTAATTGCACTGGAACTTTGGGAACCTGAGGAAACATTGGTTCACAAGGCTTTGCATCAGACCAAAGAACCTTTTCTGAGTGTTGGTGCTAATGGTGACAAAATCGTTATCCGCCCGTTAATTAAAACCTCCGATAACCGACCATCGTCAGTTGAACGGCATGAATTGTCTGCATTGGAAAAGAAATGGGCTCGCATCGCATGGAGTTATTTTGAAAATAACTACCAAAGCGAAACCGGTTTTGTTAATTCCACCGATCATTACCCTTCAACGACGCTGTGGGATATGTCGTCCTATTTGATGGGAATGATATCCGCACACAGACTAGGTATTGTTGAAGACGAAAAATTTTATACCCGTACATATAAGTTGCTTGAATCCTTAGCTGCAATTGATTTATTTGACGGTCGTCTTCCGAACAAGGTTTATCATACTCAGACGCTTGCCATGGTTGACTATACCAATCAACCTACTGAAAACGGTATTGGTTGGTCTGCACTGGATATTGCCCGTTTCCTCGTGCCACTGCATTTGTTGTCCAGAAACTACCCGGAGTTCACCTACGCGTTGCAACGCGTCACGCAACGCTGGGACCTCGATAGTATGTTTGTTGATGGTCAGATGATGGGGGCTCGACTTGCTGAGGCGCAATTGGCGGATGAGTTGTCCGAGGAGACAACCGATGCTCAGGAATTTAAAGTCGAGCTTGTTCAGGAAGGTCGATTGGGGTATGAAGAGTATGCAGCAAAAGCTGCCTTACTTGAGGGTTGGGACGCATCACGTGCCAGTCAGTACGATGACAATATGAAACTGGTATCCATTTTGGGGATTGATATTGCGACTGATAGTCGTGACCCGAAAATTTATGACGCACAGAATTTTGTTGTAACGGAGCCGTACGTACTCGATGGCATTGAATTCGGTTGGGATGCAATGTCAGCAGAACTCGCCTGGCGCATTCACGAAGTGCAGCGCATACGTTACGAGCAAACAGGAAAACTAACTGCCGTCAGTGAAGATAATATCGATCAACCTCCGCATTTTATCTACAACTCTATATTCAGCGATGGTAAGGCCTGGAATACTATTACCGAGGATGGCGAGGATGCATCGCAGTTCGCAACCTTAAGTACAAAAGCAGCCTTCGGCTTACACATGCTTTTTGGTACCGAATACACGCACAAACTGATCAGCCGCCTGCACACAGTTCACGATGTTAACAGAGGGTGGTATTCAGGTATTTATGAACTAACTGATCAGACCAATGCGATTATCACAGCAAACACCAACGGTATAATTCTCGAAGCGCTGGCATTCCGTCAACTTGGACCATTGCTGAAAGTGCAGTCGGCGCGCACTGTACAAGTTGCACAGTCAGAACAATAATCTGTCAGCTTCGACAGTTAATTGACAGATGGCCGGAGATATCCACAGTAACAATATTAGGTCTTCAGTTTTTTACTAGTTCCAATTGCAAGTTCCCGGATCGCCGCCTATAAATTTAGATTAGTAGGCGAATTTCGGAGAGTCATAATGAAGGTGCACTTGTGTTACGGACGTAACCGGGTTGCTTGCGCGCTAGTGTGTATGACTGCTCTTACTATCTGTTCGCCGCTGACAGCTCATGAAGACGACGAGCACTTTGTAGATGAAATATCTGCACTCGATCCGACTGTAGATACATTCCAATCACTTGGAAAATTCAACACCGCAGTACCTCTATCTGCCAGACTTTCTTCGATTGCTGGTGGCAGTTGGTCAACCATCGAAGACTGGCCAGTTCTCGCCGTGCATGCCACGCTGCTTCCCAATGGTAAAGTGCTTGCCTGGGATGCGACACCCGATGATTTCGACGAAGACCCCCACACAGCCTCTTCGGTTACAACGCGTGTCACCCTGTGGGATCCGGTACTGGGTACGCATTCAGCTGCAAACAATGACACAGATACTGATCTTTTTTGTGCAGGATCTGCTCACTTGTGGGATGGTCGAGTTCTGTTTGCCGGGGGTGATAGTGAACCGAATGGCAGAAATGGGCCGCTGACCAATGCCAATATCTATGATGCTGAGACGAATCAGTGGGAACGCACCGCTAATATGCAGGCAGCGCGCTGGTATTCCAGTGTTACGCCGCTTGCCAATGGCGAAATGCTCACTCTCGGTGGCAGTTATTCACCCAACCCCCTGGCAGAGGTTTTCCAGCTTGACGAGCAATGGCGATCACTAAATCTGCAACCACCTTACTCATTGAGTGGCGACTACCAGTGGTTTCAAACAGCACCTGATGGCAATGTTCTCTATTTCGGGCCACATGATTTAATCAGCACCATCCATACACAGGGCAGTGGTCGTTGGGATGTAGACACCGTACGTGACGGATTTGGTTATCGCGGTTACGGATCGTACGCCATGTATCAGCCGGACAGAATACTGATAACCGGAGGCGGGGACTCATGGCATTCAAGCGTTGTAGTCGATGCTGCGAACAAGCGCGTCAGTGCGACCTCGGAGATGCATTTTGGCAGACGTCAGCACAATCTGACGATTCTGGCTGATGGTTCAGTGTTAGCCACCGGCGGTAATACCAGTGGCTCGGAGCTGGTCGATCTGTTCACCGGGATACTCGAGCCTGAAATATGGAATGCGCAAACCGGGCAATGGTCGCTTATGAATCCGATGGCAGTTGACCGCCAGTATCACTCGGTGGCGCTGTTGTTACCTGATGGGCGCGTTTTGTCAGCCGGTGGCGGGTACTGCGGTGTATGTAGTTTTCTTGGCTACCACGAACAGAATGCTGAAGTTTACTCGCCACCCTATTTGTTCAATGACGATTCCACACTGGCCAGACGGCCGCGCATTGTCTCGGCCCCCCAGCGGGTAAGTTATCGAGACAATTTTGACGTTAGAGTAGATGATGGTGCACCGATTGCCAAGGCACATTTGATTAAGCTTGGTTCTGTTACGCATTCACAAAATCAGGATCAGCGGTTAGTGCCTCTGCAAATGCAACAGTCCGGCAACACTCTTAGTTTGAGTGCACCTGCTAGTCGTAGATTGGCACCTCCCGGGCATTACATGCTATTTGTGTTGCGTGATGGAATACCTTCTGTAGCGTCGATATTACGTATTGGAGAACCGCAGTTGGGCGCAGGACAAGGTGTTCGTCATCGCCTCGATGCTGGCGAACGACAATGGTTTGAAATAAATACTGACGGTGGTGAATCGGTACTATCAGTTGCGATTGGTGAAATGGATGCAGATGTGGATCTGTTAATTGCCGGAGGCAACATACCAAATGCAGCAGCGCGCGACAGTATTTTTAGTTGCGTATCGAGAAATCCAGGCACCCTCGATGAGCTTTGTAACGTCAGCATCACTGGCACTGCACCTTGGTACGTGGGTGCAGAATCACTGACAGGCGCAGCTAACTATACCTTGCGTGTCGGTCTGTCAGATCGTGAAATAACGTCGCCGGGTTCATTGCTGAGAAATGTCGCGATAACGCCCGAGCCGGGTCAGCGCACACCATTTCGTATCAGTCAGCTCGATGCCCCAACCATTCCGCCGCGGGTATTCAGCACTGTCTACTCGGTAAATGCAGCAGAGATTTTCTGGGATGCATCTATAGATAATAATCTTGTTGCGGGTTATGAAGTGTTTCGCAATGGTGAGTTGTTCAGACGTTTCGATGCGCGTAGCCTCTATCAGCCCGATTTGGTACCTGGCGTTGAGTACAGCTATGAGATCAGGGCGTTTGACGATGAAGGACGGTTTTCAGGATTCACAGCGCCTCACATTATAAATACGGCAACTGGACAGGCACAGCCACCCACGATGACTTCGCCGGATGATAACCAGCCAGTGACGTTGAACACAAACACGGGTGATGAATTGCCACAACAACCTGTAGCAGTGGCGCAACAATCTGAGCCGTCGCCTCCAAACCAAATAGTTGTGGAAGAATCCCAGATTGTTAGCAACGATTCTTCGCCGTCGGTGCCGGGCGGATTGAGAAGTCAGATCTATTCGTCAACCGCTGCCGAGGTTTTCTGGGAGGCGGCAAGTGATGATGGTTATGTTGCTGCTTATGACGTGTACCGCAACGGTCAGCTACTCGGCAGATTCGATGCGCGAAGTCTGTTTCAGAATGATTTGGTAGCAGGAGAAACCTATGTGTATGATCTGCGGTCAGTTGACAACAATGGCAACACATCTAGTCGCTCGGAGCCGCATACGCTGCGGATCTCCCCCCCGCTAGTAGTTGCTGACGCTGGTTCTCAACAGGATAATAGTACGCCTGCGGCTCCTGCATCGCCCGTGGCACCAGCAGAGCCTGCAGCAGCAGTCCCTGCGCGTGAGGTCATTGAATTTCGCCTGATAAACGCGCGAACCAATCAGATTATCAGCCGCTATGATGATATTAACGACGGTGATAGGATAAGTCTGCGACTGGCTGGTGAATCACAGCTCAACATTGAAGCTGACGCAAGAGATATAACAAACATCTCCAGAGCGGTATTCGATTTTAATGGTAAAGCCGCCTTTCGTACTGAGAGTCTTTTTCCGTATGCGCTGTTCGGTGATCATGCGGGTGACTACATTGGCTTTCCATTGACAACAGGCACTCAGAATTTGAGAGTGCAGATCTTTCAGGGTAATCGATCGGTTGAGCAACGTTCCATAACGTTTGAGATAGTTCCCTAAGCTGCCCTACTCATGCATGCTTTTTAATCTGCGATCACTGGGAACTACAGAACAACCCGGTGTTGCCTGAACAGCATTTTGCGCATGGATATGGCTAAGCATAGCAATTACTTGATCGACCCTGTCTGTGGTATGTCTGTTGCCCCTGATAGTGGTAAACCAACCTTCGAATATAAAAATCAGCAATTCCATTTCTGCTGTGAGCGTTGTCAGAGCCGGTTTGCAGAGGATCCCTGGTTTTTTCTCAACGATGGTCCCGCCAAAGTTGGTGCTAAGCAGTCTGATGCACTGTTTACCTGTCCGATGGATCCCGAGGTTGTGCAAGAAGGCCCCGGTACCTGCGGTGTGTGCGGGATGGCGCTTGAACCCATGTCGGGCGTATCAGACGAGCCCAATCATGAATTGATCGATTTCACCCGCAGGATGATTGGATCCTTGTTGTTAGCTGCCCCTTTAAGCGTGGTGGCTATGAGTCGCATGCTGGGTTTGTCTTTTCTCAGTGGTATCAATGACACGCTGTTGCGCTGGTTTGAGTTTGCGCTGGCGACACCCGTGGTGCTGTGGTTTGGCTTACCGCTTTTGAAGCGCGGCTGGACATCGATTCGCAGCGGCAATTTCAATATGTGGACACTTATCGCAATCGGAGTTTCCGCGGCCTACGGTTACAGTGTCGTGGCAACACTATTGCCCGGCTTGTTTCCGCAACACTTGCTCTCCAGCCTGTCAGGTTCTGCACAGACAGCACATGTGCCGGTATTTTTTGAAGCAGCAGCCGTTATCGTAGCGCTTGTCTTTGTTGGTCAGGTATTGGAGCTTAAAGCACGCGAGAAAACCGGTGATGCTATCCGCGCTCTGGTTAATCTTGCACCCGCAACAGCAAGGCGTGTATTGCCCGATGGTGATGAATACGATGCGCCACTAGCAAACATTTTACCTAATGACCTGTTGCGAGTGCGTCCGGGTGATCGTATTGCTGTTGATGGGCTGGTCACTGACGGCAGTTCATCCATTGATGAAAGCCTGCTCAATGGTGAACCTTTGCCAAGGGTCGTTGAGCCCGGTGACAGGGTTTCAGCGAGTACCGTCAATACCGATGGTACCTTGTTGATGCGTGCTGAACAGGTCGGTGAGGAGACTGCATTCGGCAGGATTGTCACTATGGTTGCCAGTGCGCAACGCTCTCGTTCACCGATGCAGAACCTGGCTGATAAGGTCGCTGCGTGGTTTGTTCCGGGTGTTGTTGCGATTGCAGTTCTGGCTTTTATTATCTGGTTGTTCTTCGGACCTGAACCATCGCTAATTTACGCGTTCACTGCCGCTGTTTCGGTGCTCATCATCGCCTGTCCTTGCGCGCTTGGACTGGCAACACCCATGTCTGTGATGATTGCCTCGGGGCGGGGTGCACTGCATGGCATCCTTGTTCGCGATGCCACATCACTCGATAAGCTTTCGCAGATAAATGCCATGGTGTTGGACAAGACAGGCACACTGACTGAAGGTATGCCGTTGGTTAGTGATGTTGTTGTACTTGACCCAGCGAGTAGCGAAGCCGACATAGTCGCTATAGCAGCAGCCTTGGAGCGGGGTTCGGAACATCCTCTTGCCAAAGCGATAATACAGGCAGCATCTGGACAGTCAGCTACATCATCGCTGAGTCGTGACTACAGTGTTACTGGTTTTTCAAATCATGTTGGCAAGGGCATTGAAGCCATGCTCGATGGCGACACTGTATTGTTGGGTAATCGTGCATTGATGCGTCAGGCAAATATCAACATGGTGCAACTCGAGTCGCGTATTGAAGCGCTGGAAAGACAATCCAAAACGGTTATGATCCTCGCCCAACAGGGTAAGATCCTCGGTTTTATAGGCGCCAGGGATCCGATTAAGGACGGTGCTGAGAGGGTAATCCTGGATTTACGCGATAACGGCATCGATGTGCATATGGCAAGTGGTGATAATTCGCTCGCAGTAGATCGTGTTGCCAGTAAGTTGCATATAGAAAATGTGCATGCCGAGATGTTGCCCCAGGATAAGCTCGTACTGCTAAAGGATCTACAGCTACGCGGTCATGTTGTTGCGATGGTGGGTGACGGTATCAATGACTCGCCGGCACTGGCACAGGCGGATGTCGGTATGGCGATGGGATCCGGTGCTGATGTAGCACTTGAGACTGCCGGTATCACATTGTTGCACTCCCGTCCTGATGCACTTGTCAGTGCGCTTCAACTTGCACGTGCTACACGGCGTAATATCAAACAGAATCTGTTCTTTGCCTTTGCTTATAATCTGATTGGTATTCCGCTGGCTGCGGGCGTTTTCTACCCATTGTTTGGCTGGTTACTCTCGCCGATGTTTGCAGCTGCTGCGATGGCGTGCTCATCCGTGTTGGTGATTGCAAACGCATTACGCCTGAGAACGCTCAGCTTGCAAACAGAATAAAAATGAACTCCGCTCAGGACGTTTTGCTAGTCGTCATTTTTGTAAAACGTTGAGCCTGAAAGTACAACATCATGGCAACTACTATCTTCAGGAACAACACCGCAAGTACGAGCGAGTAGCCGCCGATCCGCCACAACAGTGAACCTATCCACGGTGCACTGCCGGCACCCAGCAGATAGACCAGTGCCAGCATACCGCTCTTGGAACCAAAATTCTGCTCGCCCAGCATATCCCTGGCAATGACCGGTCTAATAATGCTTAACATGCCGTAGCCGCCACCAAAGCATAGAATAAACAGTGGTAACAAGGCCGGTACCCGGCTCGCTGCCATCAGGCACAGGATCGACACAGCCATGCTGATAAACATGGCAAGAGTGGTCGTGTGGTTGCCGAGCCTGTTGTCCAGCACAGCAATAATGATGCGTCCTGCAACTTGCATGGGGCCGATAAAAGAAATAGCCGTTACCGCTACTGCCAGTGCAATACCGTGAGCGGATAGCAAGGGTATCAAATGATGTAAGGTCGCCCCATGTACAATCCCTGCCAGAGAGAATCCGCAGGCAAGTAGCCAGAACACACGGTTGCACAGAAATTTGTAGTCACCCTTCGTGCGGTTATCCGTTGAGCTAGCCAAAAGTTGATGAAAACCTTCAAGCTGCTTTGTGCCATAAAACAGCAAAGGGGCTGCAATGGTAACTGTGATTGTTGAAAATACGATCAGCGCCATTTGCCAGCCAATGCGCTCTGACAACATGTGTGACAAGGGGAATGTTATTGTGCTGGCGAAGCCCGCTACCAGGGTAATGGCTGTGATGGATTTTTTAGCGTCTTTGCCAAAGGCACGTGTGACCAGTGCAAAGCAGGGTTCGTAGAGACAACCGGACAGAGTAATGCCTATTACCATCCACAGCAGGTAAAAATGCACCAACTGTGTAATCAGGCCTAGTGCTGCGATTGCGAATCCTGCAATCACCGTTGAGACCAACATCAGCCACGCTCCGAATCCACGGTCTATCAAACGTCCACTAATCGGTGATGCCAGGGCAGTGGCTACTGAAGCAAATAGAAAGGCGAGGGTAATCTCGGTGCGTGACCATCCGTGATGTTCTTCCCAGCGGAGCAACAGAGCCGGGAAAATATAGTAAGTACCAGACCAAACGAGTGTTTGGCCAATAGCCAGAGCAATGATAGCGTTGCGCTTTAGGCGCTTTTTATTTAACTTGTTTGGGTGTGATTCTGGCAACAGGTATTTCTCGCTACGACTCTCTCGCTACGACTTATATCGACGCTTCGGGGCAGCAGCCCCAGCTCTGCTCATTACTCTCCTTGCCACTGTGGATTTCACTATGCAATCGTCAGAGACTGGGCTGACCATACTTGTTAGAATCAGTGTCTGACACTCCACCTTATTTTATAGTTACCGCTAATGATACCTGCAGAAAAAGCGCTGCAACGGATGATTGAAGGAAACCAGCGATTTGTTGCTGGAGTTCGCAGTATAGAAGCACTGGCTAGTCCGGCTAAACGCGGTGAACTGGTTGATGGACAAGAGCCGTTTGCCATTGTACTGGGTTGCTCTGACTCCCGAGTGCCGGCGGAGATTGTCTTTGATCAGGGGTTGGGCGATCTATTTGTCATTCGAGTCGCCGGTAATATTGTAGCCCCGTCACAGATAGAAAGTGTTGAATTCAGTGCCGCTCAACATGGTGCCAAGCTGGTTGTTGTACTCGGTCATAGCCATTGTGCGGCGGTCGCCGCAACGCTGGATGAATTAGCCAAACCGGAAAATGAGCGCTCGCGTGCTATGCAGGCGATAACCGGGCGCATTGCACCGGCGCTTGAGACGCTGTGCGAGACCAATCCCGACGTTGCGCAGGAAGAGCTTATGCAGCATGCAGTACGGGCTAATGTGCGTGCCTGTGTCAATCATTTGCGTCATGGTTCGGTTTCCCTTGAGAAGTTAACCCGCGATGACGGACTACTGATTGTTGGTGCTGAGTATTCACTCGAGACGGGTAAAGTTGAATTTTTTGATGGCATGCCTGCTTCTTTACAGCAGTAAGACTTGAGCATAACTGACGATTTCAAACCGAATTAAGTAAATGAAGCTAAGCGACGAAAGGTTTTTGATTACCGGTGCCATGGGTTGCCTGGGTGCATGGGTGATAAAACAATTGGTGACCGAAGGTGCGACTGTGATCGCCAGTGATCTGTCAACAGACCCTGTCAGACCTCGTTTGTTAATGAATGACAGCGACTTAAAACAAGTGCAGTGGGAGTCACTGGATGTCACTGATACTCAAGCTGTTTCAGCACTGGTTAAAAAAGCTGATATCAATCGCATCGTGCATTTGGCCGGTTTACAGATTCCGTTCTGCAAAGCAAATCCACCGCTCGGTGCTGCAGTTAACGTGATAGGCACAATCAATCTTTTTGAAGCAGCCAGAGAGCATGGTGTACCCGGGCTCGCCTATGCAAGTTCTGCCGCCGCTTTCGGTGAGCCTGCCATGTACAAAACGCCGATTGCCGATGATGCGCTTATTAAAAGCAGCAACTTATATGGCGTATACAAAATGGCTAATGAAGAGTCAGCTCGTGTTTACTGGCAGGATTGGCAGGTTGGCAGCATAGGTTTGCGTCCTTACAACGTTTACGGTGTAGGACGCGATCAAGGACTGACATCCGATGTCGCAAAATCGATTTTGGCAACCGCAGCGGGGCAGAGCTTTAACATACGTTATCGTGGCGCTGTTACTCTGCAGCATGCCAGGGATGTTGCAGCGATTTTCATCGCTTGCGCACGAGCTGAGCTACAAGGTGCACGCGTGTGTAACCTGCGCAATGATGTAACGACTATTGAATCCTTTATTGATCAGCTGAAGTCTGTTGAGCCTTCGGCTGATGTAAGTTGCAGCGGAGACGAACTGCCTTTTCCGTCAGACTACAGCGATGCAGGGTTACAGGAAATCCTGGGTAAGGTCCCGCATACACCCATGCCTCAGGCAATAGCGGAGGATTTGGCACTGTACCGTGAGCTGGTCGCTGCCAAAGCCATTGATCTTGATCAGCTCAAGGTATGACCCTCTAGCCCGGTTGCGTTGTCTGTTTGCTGCGCTCGATCAGTTTGAGCGATACAAACCACATTAAGACAGAACATCCGATCGCATAAGCGCCCATGGCCCACAGCTGCGCGTTGTAGCCAATACCTGCGTCCATCAGGGTACCGGTTAACCCCGGACCCAGTGCAGAGGCCAGCACCATCGTCGCCACCGCCATGGCCCTGATACTACCGAGATGGCGTGTGCCATAGATCTCCGGCCAAAGGGCACCGAACAAACTTTCTGATATGCCATAGGAAAATCCAAGTAATGCCATGAAGGCGATGAGTGCCAAGGGATGAGAGGAGCTGGCAAGAACCAGAGAACCCAGGCCCAACGGCAGTAAAAAAAACGGTAGCAAGCGTTTGGCGTTAAATTTATCGATCAACCAGCCTGCAATCAACGACCAGCTGATGGTCATGATAGCCAGTGCGATAAAGGTCTTTGACGCCCATGCTGTGTCCCATTGTTTGTATTCAGTGATATGAATGAAATGGAAAAAATGTGCTGTGCCGATAAATCCCGGCGCCAGAATACCAAGACACAACAGGGCGAACAGCGGATCTTTTAAAACCTCTTTACGTGTCCACTGATGCCCATTGACCGCCTCATTAAGTTCCTGTGTGCCGGGTATTCTTTCAGTGCGAAAGAGGCCCACGATGACCGGTACCATTAGCAGTAACAAGAGGGCTCCGGCAAGCCATAGGTGGCGCCAGTTGTATAGACCCAAGGCCCCAATAACGATTGCCGGCATAAGACCTTCACCCAGATGGTAACCAATGCCGGTGGTACCAACGGCGCGGCCACGTGCCGCCACGTACCATTTGCCCATCACGGTCATTGCTGTATGGGTCATCATGCCTTGACCGAATAGTCGCAGCCCATAAAGAGTTATAACAAGACCCGGTATTCCTGAAATGAGTCCCATTGAAAGACTGAAAACTGCCAGGCCGAAAAAGACGCAACCAGCGACTTTGGCAATTTTAAAATAATCGAGTGATTTGCCTGCCCATAAAAGTGTTGCGGCGCTTGCCAGAGTTGCGATCATGTAAAGCTGACCGAAATCGCCATGGGTTAAGCCGAAATCAGCTCGAATCTGTTCACTGAATAGTGCGATGAAATAGGTTTGGCCAAAGCTCGAACAGAGTGTGAGTAACATACCACCCGCCAGCCAACGGTAGTTGGTCAGCACAAAACTGCCGTAGGAGATACGCTGGGGGTTGTTCAATGAAATTCCTGATAGATTGATGGAAAAAACGTTATTCGACGTCATCCGCGGACGCGGGGATGACGGGACTCGCTTCGTACGCGCATGGCTGACCCGGAACAATCACGTATCTAACAGCTTAGCAGTCTACAGAGAGCGCATTATCAATCATTGTCGCCACCCGACTGCTACTATCTCCTGATGCAAACCTATGAAGCAGCTATTTTTGATATGGACGGTCTCCTGCTGGATACCGAGCGTATCATCCACGAATGTCTCCTGGAAACAGCTGACGAATTTGCATTAACCGATCTGCAGCCGGTATTTCTGAGCATGATTGGTTTACGTACAGATAAGAGTAAAGCTCTGCTGCGCCAGGGTCTGGACAATCGCGTTGAGCTGGATATTTTCTATGAAAAGGCTGTGGCCCGTGCCCACTCGCGACTCGCAGAGCCGATACCAGTCAAGCGTGATGTCGTGCGTTTGCTGGAATCGTTGAAAAGCCGATCCTTGCCTTGTGCTGTGGCTTCATCAACACGCAGCGAATTGGTCCAACGTCAACTATCACAAGCTGGTCTGGATCATTATTTTGTTCAAATGACAGGCGGCGATGAAGTGATCAATGCGAAACCGGATCCGGAGATTTATCTTAAATCAGCTATGTTGCTGGGCGTCTCACCGAACAACTGTGTTGTGTTTGAAGACAGCTCTTATGGCACGGCCGCAGCTGTTGCTGCAGGTGCTACAACAGTGCAGGTGCCGGATATGATAGAACCTGATGAGAAAACCCGTGCACTAGGCCAGACGATCGCTACAACCGTCTGGCAGGGAGCTCTGGCTGTGCGGTTGATTGAGGGTGATGCACCTGATCTGTGCTAACCGAGAGCCTGTTGTACCAGACGATGAAAATGGTGAATCGCATGTTCGCCGCGACCGGAGCGTTGTGGATCCACGATCATTGGACCCTGGGAATAACCCTTGGATTTAAGTCCACGTTGTACACTTTCACACAAGGAGATGTCTTCCGGTACCAGTACGTCAGCTGTGTAGGTCGCACGACCAACATCTGGTTGTTCGTCGACAGATAAACTATGTCCGCCGAAATCGCTTTCTTCAAGCCCCAGAGGTCTGATGGCTGACACGTTTAATTCCTGTTTGCCAGGCAGAGTATTAAAGGTTGTGTTTGGCCATAGAAACCAGAATGCAGAACCCATAACCGGTTCGTCGCCTGTTAGTTTGTAAGCGCTGTTGTCGCTTTTAATGTCCCCACCGAGCTGACGCGCCCAAAGTCCAAAGGTATCGTGGCGATAACTGTCCATGCTGATTAAATCGGCAAAGGCCGGATGCGCATGATCACAGTGATAGCATTCAACATAATTATCGACGACTACTTTCCATCCTGCATTGATATGTGTTTCGCCAAGTCCGCCATCAACGCAATTTGTCAGTTGATCCAGGTAGGGTATTTTCTCGCGTATATCTGCTTCAAGGTCTGCTGCCTGTTCGGATAGCGGCGTTGCCTCGGGATCAAGGTTGATAAAAATGCAGTCGAGGAAAATTTCCAGTCGCGCCTGCTTTAACGCGTAATCGCTTTTGTCAAAACCGGGTCGGTTTTCTGATCGCGGAGCGCCACGTAATTTGCCTTCTCGTTCGAATGCCCAGGCGTGGTAGGGACAAACAATGACACTTCTGACGTTGCCACGTCCGGCAGGTAGAAGTTCATGTGCACGGTGCTGACAGACATTGTAGAAAGCACGTAATTCGTTGTCACTGCCAAGCATGACAAACAGGTTTTGATCACAGATTTTAATGGTTATGTAGTCACCTGGTTTTTCGAAGAACATCTTGTGCGCAACGTACTGCCACGTACGATAAAAGATTTTTTCTTTTTCAATCTCGTAGACGGCAGGATCCGTGTAGAGATAGGACGGTAGCGTGTAGGATTCCTCAGGTGTTGCCACCAGAGGCTTACTGTATTGGGTTAGTTGCTCAGGCTTACTAAAAGTCTGCTGAGGTGGAGGGCTGTTTATGGGTATAACGCGAGACTTGTTATCGAGCATGACATTACCCTCGTTTTTAGTACTGATCTTTAGTACCGATCTGCAGCGTCGAATATTGACGTGTCGCAATACTGATCCTATGCGCACCTGCTAATCAGATCACAGGACACGCCACGCCATCAATAAGCAAAGTATAGTACTGCGACCTGTTTGACCGCAAATATCCAATAACAGACAGACTATTCTTTGGATCTGATCCCTGGCCAGGGGTCGCCGCCATCGAGCGGTACGAATGTCATATTGTTGCCATCAGCACTGATTTTGTAGCAGTCCCAGCCCCCTGAGGGTGGCCATTGCGAACAATAGCGATTGTTCTCAGCTTTCCATTCACCATACGAAGGTGGACGCGATTCGGCCAGATAGGTTGTCGAGCCTGAGGGTGAAAAGAAGGAGGACCATTTTGTGCCGTGGAATACGCCTTTGATAAAAAACCCCGCAAGGTAGGTTTCTATCTGTTCGGTATTCAACCATTTTTGCTCGGGAGCGGCAGGATTGCCGGTCTCCTCTGCAGACGCCATATTGACTGCCATCATGGTTATAAGCGCGCAGAATGCACCATAAAAAAGTAGTGCTGCCAGATTACTTTGCTTGACGCAGAGCAAGCGAGAGGGGTGTTGGGATGCTGCTCGAACTGCCCTCTCATTTTCGATGGGCCGAACGGTATCCTGGGTCGTACTATTTCGCGAACCGGCTAACTGCATGAGGTACTCTCCTGATCGATTAGGATACTGCCAGTATAAACTCATGCAGCTAGCCTGGATTATTCATGAATAATCCAGGCTGGCCAAAATACTTCTACACAGTCACGAAAGGTTGTGTTTATTCAGACACCGTTGTTGGACTGGATGCTGTGTCGCTACCATTTCTGGCAAACAACTGATACTCGTATTGTTCACCGGGTTGACGGGTATCATCAAAATAGCTGTTACCCGGTGAGACACCGATAAACAAACCGTCACGGTAGACATCTGTTGCAACAACATTGTCTATGGTTGACGCTCTGTCCCAGAACAACTCTGCAGCGGTAGATGAATAGACAACCAGAGATGCATTGGCGGGGCTTGCAGGTGCATTGTCCACCGGTTGCAGATTACCCGATTGATTGTTGTCCTGACGTGTTTGCAAGCTCACTTGGGTGGCTTGTGATACGCCACCATCGGCTGCAATGGCAAACAATTCGAAGTCATAGGACGCGCCGGGTGACAGGTCTTGCATGAAATAGCTGCTGCCATTAGTGCTGTCAAGGAAGCTGCCGTTACGATGAACGTCATAGCTGACAACGGCTGGCCCGCCTCTGGCCCAGAATAACTCGGCTGCAGTCGTTGAGTAGACGTCGGCGCGTACGGCTACGGGTGCGGCTGGTCGTGATGATGAGTCGTTGTTAACTACAACCGGTTCGCTAACCGTTTGGATAACAACAGGCGGCTCGGGTTCTGATTGGGCTACCGGAGCTGGTGCGGGTTCTGGCTCTGGTGCAGGTTGGGCA
>CAYPMR010000060.1:19512-22326 GCA_964411665.1 uncultured Granulosicoccaceae bacterium
GGCGTTGGTTCTGGTGCTGGTGAACTGCCGTTTGTGCGGCGTGATTCAGGCGCGCTGACAAAGCGGCTTTCGGAAAACGGCACAATCGATTCCATATGCAGAACTACTCTGTCCAGTGCATGTCCGGTTGAACGCCCGGAGATTTCGAAAAAGTGATCACCTCTGCCGAAAAACTGACGGATTGCCATTGGGTTGAAATCAACCGTCCAGGAGTCCCATGACCATCTATTCAATTGTCCCTGATAGATTTTGGTCCAGCCGTTGATACCATGCTCACCGGGTACATTTCTACCGGTAGGGAATCGCACCCATGAATCGTTGTATTCAGAGCCAAGATTCCCCTTTCCAATCCGTGAGCGCCAACGTAAGCGGTAGTTACCGGGGTTCTCAATTCTGAAATTGAAACGCATCGTTCCTTGCCCGGCCCGGGCAGGATTGAAGTTATTGTCGCCACGCCAGATGTAATAGGAACGACCGAGAAAATCTGGAAGACTGGTTTCGGCGGACCACTGACCGGCGGCTGGAACCGATTCGACATCGATAACCAGCAGGCCATCATTTTCCTGAAAACGCGACTGCGCCATAGCAGTGGCAGAGACAGCGTACACCGCCACGATAACGCAGAGGCCTTTGATCAAACTCAGTCTTGAAAGAGACAGCGAGCGTTGCCCTGGTCCTGTGAAAGACACTTGTTCGGCAGCACGATTAGTACGATTGAAAACGGATGAATTACTGCGGGTAAAAACTTTCTTGAGTGCGAGGATCAGCGTCATGTTTGAGCCTGGGTCATCATCAACGAAATGGATCACGCAGGCTAAGTTGAAAGAGTTTAAGTGTCAATATAATGGCTATGTATGCGTCGTCGGGAGGCTGTAATTGCAGAGTCCAACTGAATTTAAACTGAAAACATCTCTGAAGCTGAATTGAGCCTTAAAAAATAAGGTGGTGAGATATGCTGTGTTTCTGTTGAGATGACCTTCCTTTTTGCCTTGTTCAAACCGATACAGAGGGTATCGGCTGAATGCATGAACCAGGGCGCGGTGGATCAGGATCGCGGTTTAAGATTCTGCGGATCATACAGCGGCTGATACCCCACACCTGCAACCTCGACTGCGTATTGTTCGCCAAAGTACTCGATGGCCATGTGTTTCCCCACAACAGCATAGTCAGTTGGCAAATAGCCGAGTGCGATATTTTTGCCGATGGATGGCCCATAAGCCATGCTGGTTGTGTAGGAGCGCCTGCCGAGAGAATCCACCGGTACCTTTCCAGTGGCTGGATCGAGGATAGGGCAGATGCCAACCGGGTAACGGCTGACACCGTTACTGTCAGTGTTATCGGTCATCACCAGGGTGCACAGCATCGCCACCTGTTTGTCCAGTTGTCGTTGTTCGAGGTAGGCTTTTTTGCCGACGAAATCGTCGTCCTTGACTTTAGGGCGCGCCAGATCCGCTTCGTACAGGTTGTAATGTGTCAGTAGATCTGCGTTTTGCAATCGCAGACTTTTCTCCAGTCGCCGGCTATTGGCGTAGGTCTCGACACCGATAGGTGTGACGTCCTGTGCTGCCAGCGCATCCCAGATAGCGAGTCCGTCAGCGAAACGAAAGTGAAGCTCCCAACCTTGCTCGCCGACATACGAGATTCGAAATGCCTGAACATCAATACCTGCGATGCTTAAGTTTCTGACCGATGCGAAAGGGGAATTATCTACCGACAGACTGTCTGGATCATCGACCACTTTCGCAAGCGTGGTGCGGGCGTTGGGGCCCCAAAGTCCCAGACAGGCATAGTTGTCAGTCTCATCGCTGAGTACAACTTTATCGAACTGCAAATCACTGGCCTGACGCTGCATGTAAGTAAAATCGCGGTTACCGGCATCGCCGCCATCGATGATGCGATAGTGGTCGCTGGCAAATTTCAGCACAGTCAGATCGGCTTTTACGCCACCTTTTTCATCCAGCCAGTGTGTGTAAATACCTTTCCCTATACGCTCATCACCGCCAATTTTTGCCACGCATAATTTTTCCAGTAACTGCTCGGCATCCGCGCCCTTTGCATCATAAATAGCAAAATGCGACAAATTGACCATGCCGACATCTTCGGCAAGTTTCAGGTGTTCCGCGTTTGAGACACGCCAGAAATGGCGGTTGTCCCATTCGTGCTCGCGCACAGGTACACGATCACCGTAAGTGTCCAGCAAATGCTCATTGCTCGCATAGCCGTGCGCTCTTTCCCAACCGGCTGCTTCCATAAAATAGCCACCGAGTGCTTTTTCGCGCTCATAGAACGGGCTTTGTTTAACGTGACGTCCTTTTGAATAGGGTTCGCGGTTGTGTACTGCCGGGTTGTAGATTTTGAAAGCGGTCTCGAAGCAGCGATCGTTTATGTAATCTTCTTTTTGCTGGAACGGGTAATAACGCGCCACATCGATGCTGCTGTGATCAAATTCAGTGATGCCATCGGTCATCCAGTCTGCCAGTACTTTGCCGGTACCGGGCCCGTCCTTGACCCAGACTGCTACGGCGTACCAAAGGCCTCTTACCAAGGCTGATTCACCGATAGAAGGACCACCGTCGGTGGTTACCTGCAATAAGCCATTGAATGAACGCTTTTCGTCGTAACCGAGTTCACCGAGGATAGGCGTCAACTCTATTGCACGCTCCAGTGGTTCGATGATCTGTTCCATTTCGAGGTCACGTTGTGAGGGCGACAGGCGCGCCTCTTCTTTTTCAAGCAGATCACGCGGATGACAGACGCGCGGCTCACTTTGTTCGTAGTAACCCCATTCGATCATGCCGCCTTCTGTGGTGGTCG
>CAYPMR010000061.1:0-22124 GCA_964411665.1 uncultured Granulosicoccaceae bacterium
GGCACTGATATTTTGATGAGTATCGACAGTATTCTACAGTGGATCAGTACGTATCTGATTCATTTGTTGTTTTTGTTCATCGTACTTTACGCTTGCTGGCAGGGTATTTATGCCAAACTCAGACTGAACTCCTGGTTTCGCGAGGATGGTTATGAAAAAGTATCGGGTGATGTTTTGTCTGATCAGATCAACATATTCAGCGGTGAAAAAAAATCCACGCTGCTCACAGGCATGATGTATTGGGATGATGTCAAACAAACCCCTACAAGAGCCTGGTCAGGCCAGATTGGCAATACCCCCTGTTGGCAATTCATATCCAGACGTCGCCGTACCCACAGTTTTTTGCGCAAGAAAAACACCAAGCGCACGCAGTACAATGTGACGATCCTCAAGCTCTCTGACGTACCTCCACAGAATTTTTACTTTCTTATAAGACCCAGACGGGTTCTGGATGCTCTTGAATACGCACTTGTGGTGTCTGATATTTCCTTTGAGGATTGGGGTACGTTTGGTGAACACTACCTGGTAGAAACCAATGACGGTGATCAGCTATATCAGAGAATAGGAAGTCCGATGAGACAGTTGTTATTGGATGTCGAAGGTCTCTCATTGGAGTTGATAGGGCAGTATTTAATTTTAATGCGCGTCAATCAATTTTTCGATCAACGCGAGCATTTGCAAACCGAAAGAGAAAGTGCGGACTTGTTGGCCACATATCTTTTTGGTCAACAATCCAGCGAAATGGTAGTTGGTGGAGATAAGCCATGAATTTTAAAAAGGCATTAATTACCGGCGGTAATGGCAATTTGGGACGACTACTTGCGCGTGATTTACGCAAGCTTGGTGTTGCTACCGTGCAGTTTGATATCCCTGGTAGCAAGCCAGAACAGCTATGGGAAAAAGAAACCATAGTGACAGGGGATGTCAGGGACACAGCACTCATCGAGGATCTATTTGATCAGCATCAACCTGATGCGATCTTTCACCTTGCTTCCCTTTTGTCTGGTAGTTCAGAAGCTAATGTAAGCGACGCCTGGGAAATAAACGCAACCGCATCCTTTGAACTAATCAAACTGGCGGCGAGTCGTAAAGTAGAGCGTTTTTTCTTTGCCAGTACGCTGGCTACCTATGGGGCTGGCGTTGTTGATCCGCTGCCAGAGGATGAGCCACAATGGCCTGATCTGTTCTATGGTGTAACCAAAGTTGCGGTTGAACGCCTTGGTGTTTACTACAAACTGAAACACGCTCTGGATTTCAGATGCCTAAGATTTCCGCTGGTGCTGTCGCCTTATGCTCCACCTGGTGCTCTGACGGCCTATCCATCACACGCGTTCAAAGCCGCAATGCGAGGCGAAACGAATTTTGTCTTTCCTGTCAGTGGCCACATTGGTACATCCACGCTGTTTCTGGATGATGTAATCAAATCTATTATCGACTACACGCAAGCTGATGCTGCTCAGCTGACGCGTCATGCCTATTCACTACACAGTTACATTCTAACCGGGCATATGGTTGAGCATGCCATACAGCAGAGATTTCCGGATTTCAAAGCTGACTACCGACCCGATCCGGCAGCCGAGCGTATGCTTGGAGGGTTACCTGATGTAGTTGCAGATCAACATGCTCGAGCAGACTGGCAGTGGTCTCCGGATTTTGATTTCGATAAAACGGCTCATGCGATGTTTGAATTGTTTGCCAACCAGTAGAGCGTAAGTAGTGGTGAGCAGCAGGGCGTTTGAATTCAAGCCCAATCATGCCATGGTACGGGTACCCACTGAGTTCCATGCGGGCTGTCCACAGCCACCATCCAGACTAACTGATTGTCACCAAAGTCACGACGGGTTATTGACGCGACTCTGTAAGTGTTTGTGCTGGCCAGTAGCTGGCAATCCGGCAAGAACAATCCGGTCAGTGCCATCGCCACTGCACTGTGTTCATTCTTGCAAACAACCAAGTGTGGCTGTGGCTCCAGCCAGGTATTGATCCCGGGCGGGTTTTTGAAACTGATTTCCCGGGTAGTAAATTGGCGCTGCAATACATCGCTTATGCCGGTAAGGAATCCCGTATCATTTGAAAAGCTTGCGCATCCTTGCAGTAGGACTACCGATAAGACCACACCCTTTATTGACAGTGCATCACAGACAAGGTGATTAAACAATCGCACTACCGTCCGACAGCTTGTCTCGCACCCTGTGTCTATCTGTTTTGGCATATTCCATTTTAAATCCATGGTTTAACAGCTATGCTTGATTCTTGGCGTAGATTCGAAGATCATGGTTTACGTACCAGACAGATGAATTTGTCGTTATAGACAGGCAAAGCGCAAAAAGATTGTATAATTCAGGCTGAGGCAAAGAAATATCAAGAGCCTTGCTTAAATAAGTATAAAAAATAAGTATAAGAAGTGCAGAAATGCGGAATTTTTCAAACGCTTTTCTGTCGTAAGTATTGTAGCTCTACTACTTGGCATGCCCGGTAGTAAAATAAGTAATAAAGTAAGCGCGGTTGGTACAAATGCTAAGCTCGTTGGCTGGCAATAAGTACAACAATAATTCTCCATTGGCTGTGCGGGTCTGAATCCCCGCCTTGAACCTGGACATTAAAATATGAGTTTAAAAAGCAGATTTGTGAGCATAGCGTCTGTAACCGGTCTGATCGTATTGGTTAGCGGATGTGCAGCAGTTGGAATCGGAGGTACGGTTGATACGCGCTGGGCCGATTTTCAAACCTGGGATAAGGTAACTGACGGTCAAACCGGAGATCCGACGAAATTCATTGGTAATGTCCACCGTGGGCCAAGTGGTTTCCGCAATGTATACGTCAATGCCAGCGGTCTTGCGACAATAAACGACGCCTCTGAGGGAAGAGTATTTCCAGCTGGCGCAATTGTGATCAAAGAGCAGTTCAAAAACGAAGCAGCCTGGAAGTCCGGAAAAGGTGGTGGCTACACCGTGATGATCAAGCAAGAAGACGGTCAATGGGGCTGGACCGACAGCCTGAAAGGTAAGGCAGGCCCAAGTGCATTTTGCGCCGGTTGTCACGGTATCGCTGCCAAACACGACGCCGTGTTTACAGGTGGTGGTTACGAGAACGAATAATTCTTCTCATTTTGCGTAAAAGGACTTGCCATGAATCCGTCATGGCAAGTCAGTTGTTTTATTTTTCCACCTTCACAAGCTCACCCTGATCAATTCTATTTCCTTGCTCTACAATTGTGCAGTACTGGCAACAGGGTAGCGGCAGAACATCGGCAGAACAGCGACTGAACAAAAACTGCCAAGCGGATAGATTCTCTTCACTGTAATGGTTGCCTATGCGCTGATCGATTACATTTTGTGTGACTGTCTCCCAAAGAACTAACATGCAATTAGATGCCTTCTTCAGAGACCACGGCTACTCGCCGCTAGGCAGTTAAGTTAAACGGAGAAAAAAGCCCATGAAAAGAGTGATAATCAGCTGCACCCTGGCTGTTTTGACGTCTCTGTCATCAGGATGTGTTGCAGTCAAGATTGCCGATACGGCAGCTTCAGCGGCAGTCGGTGTAGCTTCTGTCGGCGTAGGCGCTGCGGTTGGAGCATCCAAGATTGCAGTGAAAGGCACGACAGCTGCAGTAGGTGCCGTTATTCCTGACGGTGACGACAAGAAGAAAAAGAAAGAATAGCTCCGGTGCTATGCTATTACCGGAATCCCGGCTCAAGCCTGCAGACATCGATGACAAAATCACTCACCCGAAAGCTGTCTTCCCATGCAAGGGTAGCATTGCTACTCATTACCGCCGCAATTGTTGTTTCTGGTTGCAGAAGTAACACATTCGAATCAGGTGTTCTTGTTGAAACAGAACCTTGCGCAACTAACGTCGGTCCCTGGAATGGTTTGAATGAACACAAAATTCGTAACGATGACGGCAGCCTGACTGTTTTCAAGTGTCATTTTAAACAGGCGGTCTCTCTGGATACGCCTTGCCCGGGAATCGGTGATCCTTTGTGTGAATCCAACTGGGCGGCGATAACCATAGGCACCAGCAGTGCTGAGGTAACCCGTTATCTCGGTGACCCCCTGTCGGTATCAGGACTGCGCTGGCAATACCCTAACAACAATTCAATAAGCGTAGACAATGGATCTGTGATTAATGTGTTTCAGCGCAGTGCCTCCTTGTATGCGCAATAATCGTGTAACTGATTTGCTACGCTTGTCTTAAGACGCACAAAGCGCTTTTTAATTGATTCTGGTTTGACTGCCGGGAACAAAGCACGGCTGCAAAATATATTGTCGACTGACAGAAGTTACAACTGCACCCATGGGACGTTACAGAGCGCCGGATCCACCCTCATCCCCTTACATCACACCTGGTGGTTATCAGAATCTGCAGGATGAACAGAAACGCCTGTGGAAATTCAGACGGGAGGTGGCTGAGGCTGTGTCCGTCGCTGCAGCTGAAGGTGATCGATCTGAGAACGCCGAGTATATCTATCGAAAAAAGCAGTTACGCGAGCTCGATCGACGCATACGTTACTTACAAAAGCGTTTGCCTATCCTGAAAGTGATAGATACCGTCGGTAATCGCGATCAAATTTTTTTTGGTGCCTTTGTTACTTTAATTGATGATAACGGTGAGAAGAAAAACTATCAGGTAGTGGGGCCTGATGAAATCGATCCCGATGGTGGCAACATCAGTATAGATTCACCGGTTGCCAAAGCACTGTTGAAAAAACGCTGTGGTGATCACTGTAGCGTGACGGTCGGGGAAAACGAGCGAAGCTATACGGTGGTGGCGATTGACTACGGTAAATAACTGCGAAAATGTAAATAACGGCGAAAATGTAAATAACTGCGAAAACTACGGCAAAAGACATTGCCGTAGCGACTGAGCAGCAATAGTAATGACGCAATCAGATAGAAAGAGCTTGCACCCCCGCCGCCGCTGTTACTGGTTTGATTATTAGAGGCCAGGGTTGCTTCAATGCTGTCATCTGAACGGTTGATGATCCAGTCAAAGACAGCTGATGTAGAATTTTGAGCATCACTGGCAGTGACTGTGACTTCAAAAGTACCGTCGCTTGAAGCAATACCGCTAAGTCTGCCATCAGTGTCGAGCGTTAAACCTGGTGGTAGCCGATCCGCTGAAAACGAAATCGTATCTCCTTCAATATCAGTCGCCTGTAGTTCAAGATTTATCGAATCACCTACTGTATGAGTCTGCCTGGGGGGACGGGTAATACTTGGAGGCAGATTTGCCAATATACCGCTATGACCCGGTGTAGCAGCAGTCATGTTACTGGCCTTCATGACAAAGCCATCCCAGTGTGAATGCATGACGCGTAAATCTTCATTTCTGGGGAAGTGGTGAAAGGAGACGCGGTGCCACAGCGAAATATCCTCACCAGTCAATGGCTCATCATTGACGAACTGTAAAATGTTTTCGTAACAGTCAGGATTAAATCTGGCATTTTCTGATACAAATTGTTCGCAGTCGTTCTGCCGGGTAACAAAAAAATCAAATTCCGTGAAAGGTTCGAGCAACCCACGAGTGAAACGATGTCCGAAGTGCAACGGTTGAATGCTGTAGCCTGGCGAATTATCCGGATCAAGCGCGTCGTCTGAGACTCGCCACTGGCGCAGTAACTCAGGTTCAATTGTTCGTGCAACTTCAGTGTCGAGCCGGGTTACAGTTCTTACACGTCGACCATCAGCATCGACCGGAAAAGAAATTTCGCTGACTATATCGTTAGTGGAGTCGCTACCGAGATCAAAATCCATTTGCCAGTAATAGGTATGGGTGTGTGATAGCCAGGACTTTTCGATACCACCTTCAAGCTGTCTTCCGAATGGGGATTCTGCCCAGTCGCTGCTGCGTTGCAAGGCGCCAGCAGCTCCAACGCTGGGTTCTATTGAACCGTCAGCATAGAACTTCCACGTGACGATATAAGCATAGGAACCAACCTGAGAAACCGAATACATGCTCAGGCTCTCGGATAGAAATGTCTCATTCAAGGTACGATAGGCATCGTCTCCCTGAGAGCTCATTTTGCAAATACCCGCTCTGCCTTGAACTTCAATCAGTTCTCCACCAGGACAATTTTCTGGCACCAGAGTTTGTCTAAAGCCCGCACCCAGGCCAAATTGTGTAACGTCGTTGTATGTCACTTCACTATCGTCATAAGCGACATGCAGTTGCGCAAGACGTAATGCCGCCATTACCGGAAAAGGCTCGGCATTGGGTGGGGTATAGGTTATTTGGCTGAGGACAATATTCTCGCGTTTTCTGGCTTCCCAGCACATCTCCCACGAGGCGCCATTACTAAAGCTTTCAGTAATCTGAAATTCCACAGGGCATTGCAGCTGCGATTGAGCATTCACTGACGGCGATTGCAACCCTGTGCCAAACAAAACAGTCAGCAACAGCAGAAATTTCGATGCTAATAATCTGCCGAGCAGTTGATTACTGTTCCTCATCGGGTGGTCCCCGCTGGAGTAATTTCAGTTGAGGAGAAGGGCGTTTGTGCAGACCAATCAAACGGAATTAATTTGAAGGCGGCGCGTAGTGATCCGATAGCCGGAAAGTCTTCTCTATCGGGTGTCAGGTGACGAGCAAGGCTGTACCAGGCTACGATTTGTGCGCCATTGAGCGATTCACCATCGGTATAAAAATCCAGGTTGCCAGCACACGCGGGTTCATTATCAGGATTCTGAACATTGATGGATGCCAGTTGTTCACAGGGGCGGGAACGCGTCAAGGCCAGATCAAATAACGCCCAGTTATGCTGGCGGCTGATATAGGAAAATCCGGAAGGCTGAGGATCCAGGTAGTAACCGATACGAGTGTCGAGAGTGTTATCGACCGCCGAGGATGTGACGCTGTCACTGACCAACCAGCCTCGAAATTGTTCACGATCCACGTTTCGATAAGTTTCAGTTTCGATGGCGCGGCTTGTGAACGGTCGTCTGACTACATTGGTTACGTTAAACGGAAACTGTATTTCTTCAACAACGTCTCTTGACTCACTGCCATCAATATTGAAATGCAATCGCCAATTGAAAAGAAAGGTTGCATTGCTTGCAAAGCGATCATTTCCTACCGGGCTGCCGAAGCGCTGGTCATCTGTAAATCTGGCTAACTGTCCGGATACTTCTACAACCGGTTGTATCTCGCCGTCCTCACTTAACTGCCAGATCGTTTGATAAATAAAATTGTCTATCGATGACCAACTGTGAAGTGATACCTGGTGTCTGCGTATCGGTGTTTCCTGTCGCAGCTGTATCATCAGATTCAAATCACGCTGCTTGACACAGATCGTCTCGTCTTGCGCTACAGAGCCATTTACCAGTTCACCATCACTGCAATAGTTGCCGCTTGGATCTAATGTGTTGGTACCCCCCAAACCGGTGTCAGAGAGCAAATGCCTGTAGTTCGTAGCTTCGTCATATTTGAATAAAATCTGGCCCAGAGACGCCTGTTCCAAAACTTGTCGCATGGGCTCGTTAGGTGCAGCATAGTGGACTTGCGTGAGAGTTAATCCGGAGGTTTGTTCCATATGCCAGCACAATGACCAGCGCGCTCCGCTATCAAATTGGTAGACGTACAGGGTAGAGCTGTCGGCCCTGCCAGTAGGGGTTGGTACGCTACAATCAGGCTCGCCGTCAGCCAGGGCATTTCCAGAATGTACTATCAAGGTTGCAAACATAAGCAACAACCCTGCGCCTGTGAAGCGTGAGAACGATGCCATGCGTGCAACTAACGCCAGCCAAACCGCATTAGAACCCATCTCAAAATCTATCCTGCGCGCGCATACTCCAATTGTCAGATGGGTTCTAGTGTTTGTATGGTGATTACTAGTCAGTGACCATGTCGTTAATTCAGGCATTATCGCAACACCTGCCCATGCACTGTCATTTGCTTCAGGTTAACCACCGGCTCAATCGACAGACTAAAGTTGGAGCTTGTGAACAAAGAAATCAGTGCACATCTTTGCGTGCGACATTGTGTCGCCACATCACTGTTATTAGCGCTTGTAGGTACCCAGATAGAGACCTTCATTTGCAGGTCGTCGAGTTCCGCAAGCGGCTGTTGAAACTGTTTTAAGTATTCCTCATCCACAGCAGACATGATTTTGGCATCCGAGGTAACAAGCCGGGTTGCCATTGCTTGCTCATTATTGTTGAGCGGTAGATAAATACTCTCAACGTCGTCTTCACGCAAAATGGTGTCTGTAGACAGATCAATTTCATAGCGGGTCGTTACGCCTGTTGCGTAATCAAAGACAAACATCTCAGCAATTCTGGCAGGCTTGGCAGTATCGACCGTTACCGAAGTATTGTTATTTTTTTTGCTTTTACGGTAGACAAGTTCGGTTAACAGAATTTCCCTGCCTAATTCGGATGGTGCAGAGCGGGAATCTGCACTTTTTATATCTGCAGATTTAGTCAGTGAAAAGCCAAGCTGTCGAAGACGACCCTCTTCGTTGGCAGATAGCGGTCCCTGCCAGGCCATCGAGTTGGATGAATACAGTAAAGCTGCCAGTGTCAGACAGGCTAGTGCTGTGTAATATTTGGTTATGTACAAGTTCAATGGTCTGTCGTTTACGTTTGGTTTTTTTTGATCTTCTGTAATAGCCTGTACGGAGGTGTTTCGACACGCACTTGTACTGTTATCGGCCGATGCTTTCGCGACCATATAGTGTCGCCGCAGGTAATCGAGACCTCGTGTGATTTTATCAATAATTAAAGTAGTACTAAAATACATGTTTCGAGCTAGTCATTGGCGTTACGGCTCTATTACAGCTGCTATTGGCACTCCGGGATTCCTGCACTCCTGGATTCAAAACAAGCCCATGATCTTGTGCGTCAATGAATTTACGACCATGCAAAACGAGGGAAGTTTGCAGTGAATGGTGAACTTCAGTTCACTTTCTGACCATTTCGGTATCTTTGTGTATTATTAATCAACAATCTGTCACAGACTATGTTCTGGACTGTTAAACAGTACTTTTTAACGTAAATTTGCGACAATCCCCTCAACGACCTGCGTACTTTTGTAGTTTGCTTGAACTGCGTCAACACCTAGCGGTATTAACTTGAAAATTAGCTATTTTGGCTACGGCTCCCTGGTGAACCGTGACACACGCCCAAACCACCCTGATGCAGTGCCTGCCAGGCTAAATGGCTGGCATCGATGCTGGGGTCACAGGGCGTTGATTAATGCTCATACCCGCTCTGAGCAAACTCCCGGTAATGACGCGATACATGCTGCAAACCATTCGGGTTGGACTGTACTTTCGGTGGAGCACAGGGGCTATAAGGCTGATTTGCCGGGGAAATCTGTAGGAGCAGTCGAAGGTATGATTGTCACCGTGGACCGTACTGAATTGCCTGCCCTTGATGCACGTGAGAAAGGTTATAAACGACTTGAACTAGCTCGTTCGGATTTTGAATTTATGGACACGGGTGATATCGAAAGTGGCCACTCATCAAGCGCTCTGGCAGACGCAGTAGCGGAGACGATATATATGTATGTGTCTGAAGAAAAAAACGCTGCCTATGCCTGCGCGGAATTTCCATTGCTACAAAGTTATGTTGATTGTGTCATGGCTGGGTTCGAAAGTGAGTTCGGTTCTGCAGGCTTGCAACGTTTTATCGACACAACTTTAGGTTGGTCTGCACCTATGCTTGAAGATCGTTCTGATCCAAGATACGTCAGATCAGTTAGCCTTTGTGCGCAGCAGGCGAGACGGTACGATAATTTGCTAGCTAAGTGCAGATAATTATACGTATCGCTGTGTGGATTCCATATTCACCGTGCATGTGAGCTACTTGATTTTTCCCTAAATAATTCTTTCCGCTTTCAAAAGGAAACAACGTAAATTGAATCTGGCTGAATATCAATCGCTTAACGATAAAGTGTTGAGTTTTACTCGTGAACAGTCGAGCCGATTTGCCAAGCAGGTAGCCGGAGATTTTAACCCCCTGCACGATACGGATTCCCGGCGTTTCTGCGTACCGGGCGACCTACTGTTTGTATCGTTGCTGGATCGCTATGGGCTGGCAGCTGTTACGTCAGTTGAATTTGCAGGTATGGTCGATGAAGACATTACATTTGAATTACCGGATACGATTGGCCGGAACTTCGATCTTGTCGGTCACAATGACAACCGATATCTATCATTTGCCACTGACGGCGAACGCATACCATCAAATACCTGTATCGCAGCGCTAGCACAAAGATACGTAGAATTTTCCGGACTGGCATTCCCGGATATTCTTGTACCGTTGATGCAAAGCCAGGAGGTAATGATTAATCCTGCGCGACCATTGGTCATTTATAAGAGTATGAAAATCGAACTCACCCCGGAGGGCGTTGATTTTTTCTCTGTAACCGATGCAGATTCGGACTCTGCCGGTGTTCTTGATAATCTGGCCCTTGAAAGGTCGGACAGTACACTTGATGTGCAAGGCAGAAAGGGTGAAGTCGCATTGAGGTTTATCATAAAGTCAAACAACATGCTGCTCGGGGGTGGTGTTAAAGAGATGATTCTCGGAGGATTGCGGCCTTACGAACAATCCACTGTCGACGATGTAGTGAAACAGTACAACGAGTGGAAACAATGTAAGCGCTAACAACAACTATTAGATAGGAACTGGACCCAGCAACTTAAAAGTCAACATAAACATCGCTGGCTATAACAAGTTAAATCTTACTCGGAGAATTAAGCATGAATCTGGAAAAGTCTGTCGTTTGGGTTACCGGTGGGGCATCGGGGTTGGGGGCGGCGGTTGTAGAGATGGCCACCAGTGGAGATGCTCAGGTAGTTGCATTCGATCTATCCGAAGAAAGACCTTCAGCCTTGTCCGGGGACGTACAGTATGTGTCCTGTGATGTCTCTGATCATCACCAGGTGGCAGCATCAACTGCACAGGCGACAGATTTGTCAGGGTCGCCTCACATACTGGTTAACTGCGCAGGTGTTGCACCGGCAAGTCGCACGGTCTCGCGAAAAGGCGCACATGACCCAGAGCTCTTTCGTAAGGCCATCGAAATAAACCTGATGGGTACTTATTTCATGGCCAGTTCAACGGCAGCCTTGATGGCAGAGAATAAACCTAATACTGCAGGTGAGCGAGGGGTGATTGTCAACACGGCATCAGTCGCTGCATTTGATGGTCAAATAGGGCAGTGCGCCTATGCTTCCTCCAAAGCTGGCGTAGCTGGCTTGACGTTGCCGTTGGCGCGAGATCTGGCTTCCCTTGGTATACGTGCTTGTGCCATTGCTCCGGGTATATTTCTGACACCTATGTTGTCGGGTATGCCAGAGGATGTGCAGACCAGCCTTGCGGCACAGGTTCCTTTCCCGTCGCGCTTGGGTCAGCCCGCTGAATTTGCCAATCTGGTAGCGCATATTGTCTCCAACGAAATGCTCAATGGGGAAGTTATCCGACTCGATGGTGCAATCCGCATGGGACCGCGATGAATGTCAAAGCGACAGACGACGAAGCCACCGGTGCGTTAGCGGGTTACCGCGTACTTGATCTAACCCATGTGCTCGCTGGTCCTTTCGCTACCTATCAATTAGCTGTTCTTGGTGCTGAGGTTATAAAAGTGGAATCCCCGGCCCTGCCTGACATGATGCGTCAGGAAGGGCCAGATCAGACAATGGCAAACGCCGGTCTGGGTATCCATTATCAATCCCAAAGTGCTAATAAAAAATCCATCACACTTGATCTTGGACAACCGCAAGGCAAAGAAATATTTGCTCGTCTGGTTGCGACAGCCGATGTAGTTGTGTCCAACTATCGTTTAGCCAGTCAAAAGAAACTGGGTCTGGATACAGAAACTCTGCGGCAATTTAACAAGAACGTTATTGTCTGTTCGATTACCGGTTTCGGACAAACCGGTCCTAAAGCTGAGCACGCCGCTTATGACAATGTTATCCAGGCATTTTCCGGACTTATGAGTGCCAGTGGTTATCCGGACGGCGAAGGCTGCAAAGTAGGGCCGCCGGTGCTTGATTACGGCACGGGTGCCCAAGCTGCACTTGCTATAACTGCTGCGTTGCTGCAACGCGAAACTCAAGGGATAGTGGCTGATCTGGACGTGGCGATGCTGGATGCAGCATTAATGCTGATGACGTCTTCAGTCACTGAAACAGCATACAGCGGCGAATCACCGTCTTTGCATGGCAATAGTAGCTTGTCAAAACCGGGTTATGCCTGTTTCGACACTGCTGACGGCAAACTGATGGTTGGTGCCTTCACCGCTGCCCAACATGCTGCTCTCTGGACAGTGCTCGGTAGAGATGACTTAAGTAAGGTTGTTTCAGCACTGAGCTCGCTCGAGATTGATCAAAGGATCTCAAGCGATCGTGCAGAACTGAGCAAATGTTTTGCTCAAAAGGATGCAGATCACTGGGAATCTTTACTCAATACAGCCGGAATTCCAGCTGCCCGCGTACGCACGCTTGCCGAGACGCTTGAACACCCGCAAGTGAAAAGCCGCTCTGTGTTGCAATCAATGCACAACGAATCCACTAACCCGCATCCAACCACATTTGCTGTCAATGCCTGGCAAAGTGAAGCCGTTAATGGCACAGTGGGGAGGCCGCCCCCCGTTGCAGGACAGGACAATATCGACGTATTCCAATCAATCGGTGTTTCAAGTAGTGAACTTGAACAATTACAAAAGGATTGTGTAATTTGACTGACGACGTGATTGCATCAAACAAGCTTTCAACAAAGCAGTATTTGCAAAAACCATTGACGGTATTGCAACAGGTTTTTGGCTTCGATAGCTTTCGAGGCTGTCAGGAGGAGGTGATAACCGCCATTTTGTCCGGTTACTCGGCCTTTGTGTTGATGCCAACCGGTGGTGGAAAGTCGCTGTGTTACCAAATACCGGCGCTGTGCGGAATGGGAGCGGTGGTAGTGGTATCTCCGTTGATCGCACTGATGGAAAATCAGGTGGCAGCCTTGCGCATGCACGGTGTGAAAGCGGCCTTCTTGAATTCGTCTCTCTCTGCGGCTCAGGCAAATCAAGTCCAATCAGACTTTACCTCAGGTCAACTCGATCTTCTCTATCTGGCGCCTGAGAGACTGGTGATGCCAGAGACTCTACAAATGTTACATCAGGCATCCACCGGGCTGTTTGCGATCGATGAGGCACACTGCCTGTCACAGTGGGGGCACGATTTCAGAGAAGACTATCTGGCACTTTCGATGTTGGCAGATGAGTTTCCCGGGATTCCACGAATTGCATTAACCGCCACAGCTGATGAACGGACTCGTTCGGAGATATGCCGCCATTTGGATTTCCGCTCTGATAACAGTGTGTCGTTTGTAGAGAGTTTCGATCGACCCAATCTGTTTTATGAGATAGCAGCTTCCAATGATCGGCGCGGTGAGCTGCTCCAGTTCATCAAGAATTCTCACGATGGCGATACGGGTATTGTTTATTGTCTAACACGTAAAAGTGTGGACGAAACTGCTGATTTTCTCTCATCACAAGGCGTTTATGCGCTGCCCTACCATGCAGGTATGAGTGCAGATGCCCGCAAAGCTAATCAAACGTGTTTTCTGAACGAGAATGCTGTAGTCATTGTTGCAACGATCGCGTTTGGTATGGGTATAGATAAACCGGACGTCAGATTTGTCGCACATATGAATCTACCCAGAAATATCGAGGCCTATAGCCAGGAGTCCGGGCGTGCCGGGCGTGATGGTCAGCCAGCCGTTGCGTGGATGCGCTATTCGTTACAGGATGTAATCAGTTTGCGTCACATGCTGCGGCAAAGCCAGGCTAGCGATCTATACAAACAGGTTATAAGCAGCAAGCTTGAGACGATGCTTGGCTTTGCAGAAATGATCGGTTGCAGAAGAAAATTAATTCTTGAATATTTTGGTGAGCACAACGCTGAAGATTGTGGCAATTGCGATAATTGTATTAACCCTCCCAAAACCTATGATGCGACTGTTGCTGTACAAAAGGCCTTGTCCTGCGTATACCGCACGGGCCAGCGTTACGGTGTCAAATATGTGATTGATGTTTTAACCGGGGCGATAACTGAACGCATATCCCGAGCAGGCCATGATCAGATATCAACATACGGCATTGGTTCAGAGCTATCGGCATCACAATGGCAAAGCCTGTTCCGTCAGATCATTAGTCGGGGATATTTATATGCTGATCTTGATAGCTACGGAATACTTAAATTGACGGAAGCGGCTCGCGGAGTTTTAAAAGGGCATGAACAGGTTGAACTGCGTGAATCGCTACAGCGAACAACGCGGAAAAGCCGAAAAAAATCAAATAAAAAAACGCAAAGACATGATTTGGAAGGCCACGCCGTCCCAATGTTTGATGCAATGAAATCCGTCAGAAGCGAACTTGCCAGAGAACACGGTTTAGCGCCTTTTATGGTATTTCATGATGCAACGCTGATAGAGATGGTTAAACAGCGTCCTGTTGATGCTGCTTCAATGCTGGAGATAAGTGGAGTTGGTGAGAAAAAAATGGAGCGTTTCGGAGATGCTTTTCTTGCAGAGATTGCTCGTTTTGAAACTTAAAAAAGTTGTTAGTTAGTGTCTGATGATAAATACCTGATAGTCAGTGCAGTTGACGCTCTTGCAGCCAGTTTTCACCGTAACGGATCTCTCGATCCTGCAGTTCCCCTTTAGGTGAAAATTTCTCGTATCCGGATTGGAAGTTACGCGAATTTGTTTCAGTTGTATTATTTATGTCGTTTGACAGATTGTGTGAAATTCCAGCATGGGTCAGTGGTTTACGCGAATCGCTGATTATCTCTGGCGTCTTTTTGTGTTTTGCTGATGTTTTCGTTGATGCGTCAAGAGTCCATACTCTGTAATGCGCTACAACCTGATTAGCGCTATCACGCTCCTGATAAAACAAACTGGTGCGTGATCCCTGATTGGATACACGTTCTCGCGTGCTACACAGCTCAATGCTGTGCCCTTGTGCTATGCGAAAAATCTGGCGTAGTGACTGAATGCGGTCTTCCATAATAAGCATATTATCAATGCGAAATTACTGATTTTCTGCCAAATCAAGCGGGTTTTTTAACTGTTTTTGATGTCTGTTTTGTACTTCCGAGAATATTCTTTGCCTGAGTGATGCGTTGAGTTCTCAGTAACCAGTCGTCTATGATGTAGTGAACCGCTATTGCGACAATGATGCAAATAATCGTGGATACAATAGCGAATACAATCGCCGCGCTCTGTCCTTCGCCGAGAAATGCAGGGAGTATTTTCCGACAAATGCCGAGCGTAAAAATATGGCAGATATATAACGAATAGGATGTATCGCCGAGCATCACAAAAAATTTGCTAAAACCAATAGTGCAATAAATCGTACCGATTACGATCATCAATGCTGGTATACCGTAATGTATGATGCGTGGCAGATTCGATTCTGGTAATAACATTATTGCAAAGCCGGCAGCCAGTAAAAGCCACGGTATTGCTGTTGGCATTTTAAAATCTGAAAATCGTCTAAACAGTAGTGCCAGCACCATTCCGAAAACGAATTCAAAAACGATTGAACTGCTGTAGAACACAGCTATGGGTCCCTGTGAACCCGATAGATTAGCGATTAAAAATATGACAGTTATAGCTGCTGTGATAATCCAGATACGCCATCGCAGTGGCGCAAACAAGGCCAGTGCAAATAACCCGTAAAAATACATTTCATAGTTTAGCGACCAACCCGGTGCCAGTATTGGCCAAATGTGTTCAGGATTGGATATGCTGGTTTCAGGGATAAAAAACAAACTCTTCAGGGTTGCATCGAGACTGAAAGCTGAATTTTTAAACACCGACGGCATGAGCAGCAGAATGGCTGCCATTAACAATGTAAAGAACCAGTAGAGCGGTATGACTCTGCGCACCCGATTAACGAAAAACCGCCTGGGAGAATCAGTCTCTTTGGCGATATAAACCATAATAAATCCGGATATGACAAAGAATATGTCTACACCGAAAGCACCGGTTTCGCTTAAAAACGGTTTGTAACTGTCCACCTGAATGGCAGCGTGACTCCACACCACAGCAGTTGCAGCTATGGCACGCAAATACTGGAGAGAATGAAGTTTCATCGGGTAGGAAGTTCGATCGATACTTGCGTCTGTTGAGGACAATTATGAGTCAATCTACAGTTACAAGTGTAGCAAGCATTCATACATCAGTTGTTTACGGGTTCTGCTGCTTCAATTAGGGCTTGATAATAGCGCTTGCCTGCTTCGCGTAGCGCCAGTGTGCCAAAGTGAATACAGGAAGTATTGCCGCATGGATAGCCATTGGCCGGCGTCAAGTCATCATGAATTGATACTGAGCTGTGCTGTAGGCGTGACGAAATTGTACGGTGGACCTGATCGACGATATTCTTCTCGGCAGAGTAATCACTGAAATCACCGCGATTATCAATGCCACGCGACATGGTACCGACTACAAATGGCACATTTGAGTATGCTCGTCGAGCGACAGTACCTCTTTCATCGGGGATGATTCGAGTTCTTAATTGTTCAGCCAGTATTTGCAGATTAAAGCCGTATCGATCTGCACATTCGCTATTTGAATCTGATTCACCCTGGTGCCAAAGGATGCCTCGCAAAATGCCACCGGAAAATTCCAGGGCGTGATTGATGCGCGTTAAAGCACGGTCGAACATTAATGTGTTGCCGTGATTGGCTGCATCCGTTGGTAGAGCATTCCAGTGAGCCGGAGCGATCGACGTATCGCAGAACGATGAGCCTGACCAGGCTGCCGGGACCAGTATGATATTGCGACTGGTGGAGGGTAATGCCGCTTTCGCGAAACTCAGGCCAAGACCAATATAGTCTTCTTCCTTATCAAGGGTAAATTCATTAACCGGCAAATGCAGAGGATCGATCGCCTGGGTGATCCGCGGTGCGCGAAAATTTTGATCAACACTTGTGTAATCCGCAGCGCGCTGGAACACATCGTTTTCACCATTGGGTGCAACGTTAAACTGAAGAATGCGCGGATTGGCTGCGTCCGGACCGCCAGCTGATGCGTCTTTCTGACCATCACCACCAAAACCGACCATGTTACTTTGGCCGATTAGCAGATAGACATCGTCACTATCGGTTGGTTGTACGTTGACAGTAATGGTGAGTTCATCGGTTTGATTGCCGTCTGTGGCGACGATACGGAAGTTACGTTGTTGCGGCAGTATTGGCATTACACCGACATCAAGGCGCAGATTAACGCTGGTTTGACTGTTAGTTGAAGTCAGGCTGGCATTGCTGAAGGCCGTACTGACAAAAGCGGAATCCTGTGCTTTCACGCCTTCAATACTTAAGATGACGTCAGCTGTGTGCCCATCAGTTCGTGTCAGATTAATCGGAATATCAAGCCCAGCTGAATCGCCTTCAATCAATTGCAGGTTTGTTGGCGATGAGCGCAGGGAGAAGTTGCTGGCATCGAAGGTTTCTTCGTCACCGCCGCCGCTTGAGGAGCAAGCGGATACGGATATGGCAACAAGCGCCATGCTCAGCAGTATTGCGATTCGGTTGTAAATGCTACAGCGGATGCTTGTCTTCACAGCAGCCATTGTGTCCAATTCCACAGTTTTCCCCTTTTGCGATATCAGCACCCATCACGAGTGGTAATGCATATACATGGCGAGTAAGTCTGATGTGGGTATCGGCAGAACAATGCTGCAGCTTCGACGATTGGCCTTAAAATATGAACCTGTCCGTATTTTGGTTCCCGGATTCCCCGGACGAAGAACACAACGCCAGCTGCAACGAGTCCGGCTGCGGTCAATCCAGAGGTGAGTTCTGGTCTTGGAGGTTCTGGTCTTGGACACCAGGAAAAAGGCAACTGAGCCCGACAGCTTGATGGACAAGTGCGCCAGTACCCGAGAGGGAAGTCAGGTCAGTAGGTCAGGCTTGTCAAACAGCACTTAATAACTATCCAAGTGTTTCTATTGAGCGTTTAATACGTTTTGTAGCTCTCGGTAGTAGCGCACGCCCATTTCGCGATAAGCCTGTGAACCGTAATGAACGCAGGAGCCTTCTCCGCAGAGAAAACCGTTTGAAGGCACCAGATCATCGAGGTTGGCAACCCCGTAATTCGGTATCAGGCCCTGTTCGCCAGCACTTCGATGCACGTTATCGACAAGGGATTTAATAGTCGAAAACGGTGCAAAATTACCGCGCTCGTCATTGCCCATGGACATTGTGCCGACAATAAACGGCACGTCTGAAGTCGCTCCGCGTGCACTTGTTCCACGTGCATCCGAAATAATACGGGTTCTCAGTTCGCTGGCCAAAGTAGCGAGATTGCCTGCGTAGGCCTGTGAGCAAATGGCATTGTCGCCATCAGATTCGCCTTGGTGCCACAAGATGCCACGCAGTATTCCGCCAGATCGCTGGATGGTCATATTCGCACGCACAATAGCGCGATTGAAAAGTAGCGTGCCGCCGAAAACCGGATCGTCTTGTTCGAAGGGGTTCCAACCCAATTCACCCTCTGCTACGAAATCAGGGGCGTCTGTCGCCTGAGCCAGAAAATCACCGGTGTTGCAGAATCCGGTGGCAGACCAGGCAGCCGGGACCAGAATGATGCGATGATTCGGATCAGTTTGGAGGGCTTGTTTGGCAAAGCTCAGTCCAAGGCCGATACGTGTACCGAGTTTGTTCGGCAGGGAAGGGTCTCTGCTGGTGTGCAAAGGATCCTCAGCCACGACAAAATCAGGAAAGCCCACTTGAGAATCCGGGTTGCCAAAGTCTCCAGGGCTCGGAAATGAGAAAGCATCATTGGCCGTCACGTTGAGCTGCATGATTGCCGGTATTGGCTCATCCGGCTCACCCGGCAGTGCCTGTTTGGCAAAATCTTCGCTGAAACCCTCCATATTGCTCTGCCCAACGAGCAAATACACATCTGGCAAGCTTGAGGGTCTGATGTTTAGCAACATCGTCATTTCACTGGTGTTGATGCCGTCGCTGGCACTCACGATGATCGTTCGTTGCTGCTCACTAGCACGTTGGGTATCGAGCCCAAAATTCGCCGTCAGCGTAGTGTCTGAATCATCCCCGGTCAGCTGATTTTCTGTGAGCGACACTTGCAGCAGTGAATCAGCACCAGCCTGGTCTTCACGAACACTTAATGTGATGTCCCTCTGGTGTCCGTTGATTCTTTGTAGCGTGACTGGAAGCGTTATGCCCTCACCTTCGTTCAGATCAAAGTTATTGTTGTTTGCCAGTAAGCGGAAGGCTTCTGCTCCGTCGCTGCCATTGCCATTGCCATCTGTTGCGGTCTCCAGAGGCGGTACAGGTACAGGGCTAACTTGCTCGAAACGATCACTGGATGACCCTCCGCAGGCCTGAATGGCCAATGCGCTAAACAGGATAATGAGCGATGTGAGCTTGAATTTGCGCGAGTCGTTGTATTTTTCGTGCAAGTTGACCCGTGTCGGGTTAAATGGATTGATAAATTCTTGAAAAGTATTCACGCAGAGAATTATTGTTTTAGCTCGATACAGATGACGGTAATACCAAAGCGTCACCGTTCTTCAGAGCACAATTGATAGTTATTGATTAAAATTTAATTTCAGGTAGCAGGACAGGTAGCTTGATATGCCTTGGGCGAACTGTTTTTCGCGCTGTTTTCGCTAATGTTTTCGTTTCTTCGCTAATGTTTTCGCTATTAGTGACAAGAGTTTAGATCATAGTTCTCACAAAAAGCATAGTTGACAGGCAGATAGTTGTGCTTGTCACTGTGACAGGTTATCAGAAGTTGCGTTCCACTTATGCTTGCAAGAAAGCAATATGCCCTAAGCAGATCTTATTGGAGATGTGTGACAACTCATCTTTTTGTGCCTGTATCAAATAAAGTGTGAACAGAATCCGTCATGGATTCTTTTTGGATGTAGCGGGGATAATATTGGGTTATGACAATTTTCCAGCAAAACAAGACATGGGTTTGACTGAGCAGCCTGATATCTTTTGCAGACGCGTTATACTGTTCCCGGTGAGCTGGTACGACAATAATATGTAGTATTTAATTGTTTCTCAAAGCAGTCTAAGCGTCAACAATAGTGAACTAAATTTCCATGCTCTAAATATATGACTGATGATTTAGACGATTTTCGTCAAGTCTGGGCGCAGATCCGATATTTGTTGTTCGTTAGTGGACCGCCATCCACTCTAGGCTCTGGTTTATAATCGCGCGTCGCTTGTATACAGGGCGCAGAAAAGTTTTCTATCCCCCGGAGGATTCAATGGTTTTCAGAAAAATTAACGGTGAAGAGATGCCCTCTCATATCACCGACATGGCTAAAGTTGTAAAAGAAAGCAATGATGGTGTTACCCGTCGAGAATTTCTCGCTCTGGCAAGTATTTTCGGTGCCAGTACAGCTACCGCATACAGCATGCTGGGCCTGGTTGCTCCCACGACTGCAATGGCTGCCGCCAAACAAGGTGGAACCATACGAATGCAGACTGAAGTGCGTGCTCTAAAAGAGCCTCGTACGTATGACTGGTCGCAAATTGCAAACTTTTCACGTGGTTGGCTTGAGTATTTGGTCGAGTACAATAACGACGCTACTTTTACCGGTCGTCTGCTCGAGGGCTGGGGTGTTAGTGATGACGCTCAAAGCTACGTGCTGAAAGTAAGAAAAGGCGTTAAGTGGAACAACGGTGATGATTTCACTGCTGAAGATGTTGCTCGCAATATTGAAGGCTGGTGTGACAAGTCCGTTGAAGGTAACTCAATGGCTGGACGTTTCGCTACTCTGATCGACGAAGAGTCAGGTAAAGCAATTCCCGGTGCTATCGAGATCGTTGACTCACACACCGTCAAGCTAAATCTGCCTGCTCCTGATATTTCACTGATCGCTGGTATGGCTGATTACCCTGCAGCAATTGTCCACAAGGATTACAACCCCGAGACTGCTCTCGAGAAGCCGTTGGGTACAGGTGCTTACGTTCCCGAATCACTGAAAGTTGGTGAGAAAGCTGTCCTGGTTCGTAACACAGATCACACGTGGTGGAACGAAGGTAATGGTGCGTGGCTGGATAGAATTGAACTCATCGATTATGGCACTGAGCCTGCTGCTCACTTCTCTGCCGCAGAGTCAGAGGAAGTTGACGCGATATACAGCATCGAAGGTGCTGAAAGTCTTGAGTTGTTCAAAACACTTGATGGCTGGACCGAGAACGAAGTTGTTACCGCTGCTACTATCGTTATTCGCCCGAATCAGGCTGCTGAAATCGACGGCAAGAAGCCATATGCTGACAAACGTGTACGTCAGGCACTGGCAATGGCTGTTGACAACAACGTGTGTCTTGAGCTTGGTGTTGGTGGCCTGGGTATCCCGGCTGAAAACCATCACGTTGGCCCAATGCACCCTGAATATGCAAAGCTTGATGCGTTGAAAGTAGATCCAGAAGGTGCGAAAGCACTGATGGAAGAAGCTGGCATGGGTGACTTCGAGCACGAACTGATCTCCCTGGATGCAGGCTATAGAAAGGACACCACAGATGCTGTGGCTGACATGCTGCGTAAGGCGGGTATTAATGTTAAGCGTACGGTTTTGCCAGGTTCAACATTCTGGAACGACTGGGCTAAATATCCTTACTCCTCTACCAACTGGAACCACCGTCCATTGGGTGTACAGGTTCTGGCTCTGGCGTATCGCTCTGGCGAAGCATGGAATGAAGCTGGTTTTGAAAATGCAGACTTCGATGCTGGCCTTAAAGAAGCTCTGGCAACACCTGATGTAGAAGAGCGTCGTAAAGTCATGGCCAAGATCGAAAAAATCATGCAGGACGAAGGTGTCATTGTGCAACCTTATTGGAGAAGTCTGTCTAACTTCAGTAAGAATAATGTAGGTGGTTGTGCGCACCACATCACGTTTGAGTATCGTCCACAGGATATGTATCTGAAAGCCTGATCCGATAGTGCAAACAGGGTGATCCGTCATCTAGTGTGTTGCGATTAACCCGATGTTTAGTAATAGCCCGGTAGTGGATTTCACTGCCGGGTTTTTTCAATAAAGCGTTACTAAAAGCGTTACTAAAAGCGTTACTAAAAGCGTTTACATAAAGCGTTTACATAAAGCGTTTACATAAAGCGTTTACATAAAGCGTTTACATAAA
>CAYPMR010000062.1:0-20489 GCA_964411665.1 uncultured Granulosicoccaceae bacterium
GTCATCAACGCCACCGTAGGGATCGATTAGCGTACCATCGGTCGACTCTGCAATGGCATTGATCGTCAGGTCGCGACGCAGAAGGTCTTGCTCCAGTGTTACATCGGGGGCAGCATGAATCTTGAATCCCCGGTAACCAGGGGCTGTTTTACGCTCGGTACGAGCAAGGGCATATTCTTCATGTGTATCAGGGTGCAGAAATACCGGAAAGTCACGACCCACGCGTTTGTAGCCGGCCGCTTCCATGGCCTCTGGCGTGTTGCCAACGACAACCCAATCGCGATCCGTTACCGGCAATGCCAGTAAACGATCCCTAACTGCTCCACCAACGAGAAATGCCTGCATACAAAAGAGTCTACACTTCGATTGTGAGTATCAAAATGAAAATTCAACACGGTCAGCTGTACGTGTACCTTAAAAGAATAGTATTACTGATGATTCTCGGTGGAATTTCAGGCTGCGGGACTGTTGGTTACTACGCGCAAGCCGTTGGCGGTCATCTCAGTTTGATGAGCAAACGCGAATCGCTCGAGAAGGTCATGGCCTCGGAGGATACCGACGCCGAGATCAAACGAAAGCTTGAGATGCTGCGTGATGCACGGGTGTTTGCCGTCGATAGACTCTCTTTGCCCCAGAATAAAAGCTACACCACCTTTGTTAAAACCGGCAAAAAATTCATAACCTGGAATGTAGTTGCAACACCGGAATTCTCCATGGTGCCCAAGCAATGGTGTTTTCCTGTGGCGGGCTGTGTCCTGTATCGGGGATATTTCGCTGAATCCCGTGCCCAATCCTATGAAGCAACATTGAAAGAACAGGGGTTTGACACACAACTCGGTGGCGCATCTGCCTATTCGACGCTTGGATGGTTCAATGACCCACTGATGGACACCATGCTACGCGGCAGTGATATTCGTCTGGTAGGTTTGATTTTCCATGAATTGGCCCACCAGTTACTCTACATCAAGGATGACAGCAGCTTTAACGAAGCCTTTGCAACCTTTGTCGAGCAACAGGGCTCAAGAGAATGGTTAACGGCTCAGGGCAGGGAAGATACATTGCCTTTGTTTGAAGCCTATTTGCAGCGTCAGCTTGATTTCAATGATCTCTTGCAGGTGACTCGCGCTGATCTGGTGAACCTGTACAAAGATGCGAGCGCGCCCACTGCCAATGGACTTGACGCATCGGTTACAGAAGATTTGCGCGAACGTAAACAGGCGGTGTTTACAAATATGCTTGCGCGTTACGACACCTTGAAATCAGAACGCTGGGATAACTTTACTGGCTACGACAATTGGTTCAAAAAGGAAATGAACAACGCGCGACTCATCGCTGTATCGACCTACCTCAAATGGGTGCCGGCATTTGCTGCGATGTTCGATGAGGTCGGTGATGACTTTGAGGCGTTTTACGCATTGGCCAAAGAGATTTCCGCTAAATCCTATGACGAACGTCAGGCACTGCTGATAGATTATCTGGATGGTGAGCCTGCCACAGGCGTGACAGAAGCCAGCTCGTTTAACACAATTGACAGCAGCAACTAAAAGAGCTGAACCTAAAACCCCAGGTCGTCCTATGACAACCAGACTTTAGCGCCGTGCCAAAGTGCGATAACGTTGCTGATCGCTGCGTAGACCCTGATCGCCCAGGTAGCGCGGAACCACACTTTGAATTGATGTTGCCTGACGACATTGTTCATCATCACAGACACTGTCAGTTTGCAGTGACAGGTAATTATCTGTACTAAACGGTGCAGCTGGCAACATACCCATCAGTTTGCCTTGTGCGCGCGCTGCCCAGTCTGGCAAACCAATAATCTTTCGCTTGATGCCCATGGTGTCAGCAGTGAACTGAACCAGCTCGCGCAGCGTATAGTCGGCCGGGCCGCACAGTTCAACGCTACGAAGTCCCATGCCCTGATCGGCTGCGTGCAGTTTGTAATTGCCTGATGACGTTGGAACCTCAATACCAAGTGCCGCAATCATGGCGTTGCACACATCCTGCACATAAACGGGAGACATGCGAGCATCCGGGCATGCCAGTGGAAAAACCGGCATCGCACGTAGCAGCGTGGCGAAACGATTAAAAAAAGAATCCTCTTCACCAAAGATGACTGACGGTCTGAAGATGGTGGCCGGTGTGCCGCCTGAAAGAACCGTTTGCACATGTTGTTCAGCCAGTCCCTTGCTGCGTAGATAATCGCTGCTTCCATCGTTTGCGTCCGCACCCAGTGAGCTCATATGCAGATAATTCGAGACTGAACTTCGACTAACGGCCTCAACCACTTTGCGGGTCAGTTCGGCATGCGCAGCTTCGAACGTATTGTCGTCGGAGCCATGACTTTGATTCAGGATGCCAACCAGATTAATCACCACGTTAGCATCTTTTAAAGCTGTACCCAGTGCGTCTTCATCGTGAACATCGCACTCCTGGATATCAACATTGGTCAATACCTGAAGATCGCGGCAGCGTTGCTTGTGGCGTGTCAGTACGGTGACCTGATCACAATGTTTTGCCAGATTAACAGTCAATTGTGTGCCGACGAAGCCGGTACCGCCGAGAAGGGTTATGTTATTAATACGTGACATGAATTCTATTGCCGGATGTAATACTTTGTTATCGGCGGTATTGCCGATAATGTTTGTTGGGTTTAAAGTTTTTGTCGTTGGTTTGCGCTTTCAGACGCCTTTTTACATTCCCTTTTACACTCTAAATGGTGTTAAACGGTGTTGTTCACACCTCGACCGCAGCCTCTCCAATGGCATCCGTACCGAATAGCTGCTTGTAGCGTTCAATCTCCTCAACAGGACCTGTGGCCTTGAGCAGATTGTCGGATAGTTTAACCGTCGGCCTGCCGTTCGCTTCGGTCACCTTGCAAACCAGCGATATCGCCTGCAGTTGATCGTTCATACGCGGCGCACAATCGCGGAAATCATTGGTCAGATGCGTGCCCCAACCAAAGCTTAGTCGCACCTTGTCGTGAAAGTGTTTAAACACCTCCTCGATAGTCTCGACATTCAGGCCGTCAGAGAATATTAACAGTTTCTCTTGCGGATTCCGCCCCTGGGATTGCCACCAATTGATCAGCTCTTCACCACCCTCGATTGGATCCTTGGAATCAATGCGGAATCCACTCCAGTCCGCCACCCAGTCGGGCGCCTGTTTCAGGAAATTTGTGGTGCCGTAAGTATCTGGCAATACGATCAGCAGATTGCCGTCATACGTACGTTGCCAGGCCTGCAATACCTCGTAGGGTGCATTGCGTAATTCGCTATCGCTGTTCGCCAGGGCTGCCTGCACCATCGGGAGTTCGTGTGCGTTCGTGCCTATGGCATCAAGATCGAGTTCCATCGCCAGCAACAGATTACTGGTGCCGATAAATGCTTCCCCCAATCCTTCTTTCAATGCAGCGTTGCACCAACGCTGCCATAAAAAACTGTGGCGTCTGCGCGTGCCGAAATCAGCAATCCGCAGTCCATCCAGATTTTTAAGCCGAACAACTTTTTCCCATAGTTTGGCTTTCGCTCGCGCGTATAGAACATCGAGTTCAAAGCGACCGAGATCCTGAATAGCAGAGCGTGAGCGCAATTCGCTAATGATGGTCAGTACATGTATTTCCCAAAGCGTTACATCAGCCCAGCTGCCAGAGAAAGAAATAACATACTGTCCGTCTTTGGTCGTTAGCTCATAATCGGGTAATTGATACTGGTTGAGCCAGTTCAGAAAGTCAGTGCCGAACAACCGCTCTTTACCGTAAAACGTGTTACCCGCCAGCCAGATATATTCTCGGCGGGTTAATTGAATCGTGCGCGCATGATCAAGCTGCTCACACAACTCGACCTCATCAATCTCCTCGGCCAGCCTGACCGATTGGGTGCGATTGATCAGAGAGAAGGTCACCTGTGTATCGCGGTGCTCTCTCCAGATGGTTTGCAACATCAACAACTTGTAAATGTCGGTATCCAGCAGGCTGCGAACGACAGGATCAAGCTTGAACGTGTGATTCCACACGCGCGTTGCTATGTCTGTCATTTGTGGATAGATCATCTGTCAAGCACCGTTCTACAGACCTTGTATATTCCTGTTGGCAATGCGCTAGTTTACAGTGGGGTCGTGGGCAGCACCAGAATTGGTACTGCAGCGGCCACGGTTAGTCTAGTCAACAATAACTGATGGTCGGGGTCGGACCATTGAAACCTATTGATAACATTAAAAATTCAGTTCTCCAGTTAGGGTATATAGCCCTTACGTTTAATTTACCGCGGTTAAAAGCGAGTTTAAAGAAAATAGCTGCTACCACATTGGCCAATTAGGTGAAAATCGCTTAGCCCTTAAAATTGTGCTTTAAAATAGACTGTAAGGGCTTAAGGGCCTCGGTTCTGGCGTCAGTTTTCAATGAAATCAAGTAATTCCAAAGGTCCGACCCCGATTTTCCTAGTTGCAGCTTTATCCTTATCTCACGGACTACTTTGCTGCAAAAACTCGTCAATAAGCCTCATCGCTTCGAGTATGTTATCGATCGAATTGGCGTAAGAGACCCGTATGTATCCTTCACCCAGTGTGCCGAAGTCTGGCCCGCCAATTAAAGCGACTCCCTTCTCCTCTAATAATGCTTTCGCCAAGGGTTTGGCTTGCCATCCTGTTTCACTGATATTCGGAAACGCATAGAAAGCACCGCCGGGTTTTATACAACTGACACCGGGTAATTTATTGAGCGCATCTACCACCTGTATGCGCCGCGCATCGAACTGACTGACCATACTCGCGACTGCATCTTGTGGGCCGGTTAATGCTTCAAGTGCTGCGTATTGAGCAGGCGCATTTACGCAACTCCATGCATTGACTGAGAGTTTCCTGATCTTGTCGTAGAGAGTGTCTGGCCATAGTGAATAGCCCAGGCGCCAGCCGGTCATCGCATAGGTTTTAGACCAGCCGTTAAGCAAAATAAGGCGATCACGAATCTCGGGGTAGGTAAGCAGGCTGACATGTTCATGTTCGTCATAAACCATATGATCGTAGATTTCATCGGATAACAAAGCGGCATTCGGGAAGTGTGCAAGGCCTGCTACCAGTGCATCAATTTCAGCCCGAGGCGTGACACCGCCACAGGGGTTGGCCGGTGAATTGATTATCATCAGCGACGTGTCATCACGCATCAGTGACAGGGCTTCGTCAGCCACAAATGCAAAACCGTTTGATTCGCGGATAGGCACAGGTATTGGCTCAGCACCTGTGTATTCGATCATCGAACGATAAATCGGAAATCCGGGATCGGGATAGAGAATGCTCTTGCCAGGTTTGCCAAACATTAAAATAGCGGCAAACATGGTGATCTTGCCACCCGGCACGATCATGATTTGGCCGGCATCTACATCGGTCGCATAGCGTGACTTCAAATGCTCAGCCACTGCTTCTCGCAGTGGCGCAATACCTTGTGCGGGCGTGTAGCCATGGTGACCATCCCTGATGGCCTTGATGGCGGCTTCGGTTATGTTCTCAGGGGTCGGGAAGTCGGGTTGTCCAATACCCAGATTGATGACAGGTCTGCCAGTAGCTTCTATCTGTGCTGCACGTGCCAGAACTGCGAAAGCGTTTTCTTCCCCGATCCTGTCAAAGCCTTCGAAAATATCCATCAGCGCAAATTGGGTCCCAGTGTATTTGGTCGAAATTGGATTCCATTTTAACCAGCGGAATGCGACATGTCTCACGGGATCGGTGTTTTTTTAGCTTTACTACTGGTATCCGGGATTGAGTTGGTCAGATCATGGGTCTTGTTTCGTTTGTGGGGCAAACTGTGGCAGTTGATGATGTGCAGGGCATTACAATGCGCTACGAGATCAGGGCTGAGCAGGTTCGTCTGATCTACAGGCAGGGCCCGCTATTCTGGGTGGGTGCTGCAGTTACGGCTTGTGTGATTGCGCTAATCGGTTATAACAATAGTGGCGGTCATCAGCATCTTGGGTGGCTGGCCGTGGTTATGTTTGGCGCTGCAATCAGGCTCCGGCTTCTTCTTCTGTACAAAACACATGATCCCTCGGTTGCCTTGAGTGATTGGGGTCGACGCTTCACGCTTTCCTCAACCTTGTCCGGACTGCTGTGGGGTAGTTGGCCGTTTTGGTTTTACAGTACTGCCAACACCGATTTTCTGCTGATGATCACGGCATTGATTGCCACCATGATCGCGGTGCTGGCAAATTCTGGCAGTGTCTATTTGCCTGCTTTCGTTTGTTTTGCTCTGCCGCTTTGTTTGACCAGTGTGTTATTCCTTGTGCAGTCGGATTCCGAAGTGCTTGTCTGGACAGGCTGGCTGTTGTGTCTGTGTTTCTTCGTAAATCTTGCCCTGGCTTTGCGCAATAATCACCAGCACTGCGAGCTGTTGCGAGCGCGTTATCGCAATGATGAGCTGCTCGATCAGTTGGATAAAAAAAAGCGCATTGCTGAAAATGCAGTGCAACAAAAAAATCGCTTTATCACAACAGCCAGCCACGATTTGCGTCAACCACTGCATGCACTGACGTTGTTGACAGCAGCATTGGCTCGCTCATCTTTGTCGCACAGGCAACGTTCCATTGTTGATGATGTGCGCAAATCCAATCGAGCATTGAATGAACACTTCAATGTCATTCTTGATCTGTCCCGTCTTGAATCGAATTCGATAGATGTGATTGAACAGAGGTTTTCTGTAGTTGACGTGCTTAAGGCGCTGGTTGTTGAATTCGGTGCACAAGCCCGTGACAAGCAATTGCAGCTTCGACTTGAATTGAGTGTTGCTGATGCTGTATTTGTTACAGATCGAATTCTGCTGGAGAGAATTCTCAGAAATCTGTTGAGTAACGCCGTGAAATTCACGCAGCACGGTGAAATTGTTGTTTTCCTGAGTAAGATGCCCTGTGGCGGTTTTGAGCTAGCTATCAAGGATAGTGGTGAGGGTATCGCACGTTGTGACATTGACAATATATTTGATGAATATAGTCGCGCATCCAACACAGGTAGTGGCCTTGGTTTGGGTCTGTCGATCGTACATCATCTGTGTCGTTTGCTGGCTGTTCATGTGTCAGTGGAATCAACGCCAGGTCAAGGAACCTGCTTTACCTTGACGGTGCCAAATCATCTTGTTGATCACGACATATTCAATCAGCACATTGTCACGAACGGCTGTATGGCAGAGCCTGCAGAACTGAATGGTTTACGATTGCTGGTCATTGATGATGACGAAGACAACCTTGTCGCTTGCCAACATCTTTTTGAAAGCTATGCGGTAACCGTCATGCTTGCGCAGAACGTCAAGGTTGCGTTTGATCTGCTGGCAGATACAGGCAAGACAACGCCTGTTCCCAGTGTGATTTTGTGTGACTACCATTTGTGTCAGGATCGGGGTCAGGATGTAACGGCTCTCGAGGTCATCGCGCAGCTACGTGATTACTGTGGAACTGATGTGCCGGCTTGTATTATCAGTGGTGATACGTCTGCACAAGTCGTCAGCGATGTGGCAGCAGCCGGATTTACACTGCTACATAAGCCAATAGATGAAGATGCTCTGGTGGCTTGTATCACCACTTTGACTAACCCGTTAACTGCTGGCTCGGAGACCTCAAATCGAGTCGCGAAGCCGGATGCATCTCTTGCCCCCTTAAGAGCCTAAAGTGGTCTGGAACCTAGAGTCTGTCTGGATTTTCCTGCGGTGTCGTTTCTTCAAGTTCACGGGCCGCGAAAGCAACCAGTTTGTGAACGCTCAATCCTTGCAGCAATATGGAAAGTACCACGATGATGTAGGTGGTTACGACAATGATGTTGCGTTCAGGCCCTTCGGGTATCGATAAGGCAAGAGCAACGGATATGCCGCCACGTAATCCGCCCCAGGTCAGAATCTTGATCACATGAGGATGGAAACTGCGACGCAGACGTAATAGCGTTACCGGCACACTAACCGCTATAAAACGTGCGCCAAGAACAAGTACTGCCAGTATCAATCCTGCCGCGATCTGTGTTACACCAAAGCTGAGCAGAATAATTTCAAGACCGATTATCAGAAACAGTACAGCATTGAGTATTTCATCAATCAACTCCCAAAAAGTATCCAGTCGTTCTCGCGTGCGATCACTCATGGCAGTGGAGCGTCCCTGGTTACCAATCATGAGGCCTGCAACAACCATCGCTATCGGTGCTGATGTGTGTAGCATCGCCGCTGCTGATGAGCCACCGGCAACCAATGCCAGAGTGATCAGAACTTCCACTTGATACTCATCGACACGTTTAAGCATGTAGAGTGCAATCCAGCCGATGATAAACCCAAACAATGCACCGCCGAGCGCTTCCAGAGCGAACAATTTGCCGATGTGTTCAACACTGATCGGATCGCCATTGACAGCAATACCGAAGATAACAAGAAACACCACCACCGCAACGCCGTCATTGAATAGTGATTCGCCGGCAATTTTTGTTTCAAGGTTTTTCGTTGCACCTGCGCGCTTTAGCACCCCCATCACGGCGACCGGATCGGTTGGCGAGATGAGCGAGCCGAATAACAGGCAATAGATAAATTCGATCTTGAATCCAAACAGGCCGAAAATAAAATAACTAACGATACCCACCATGAAAGTACTGGCGATAACACCTACCGAAGCCAGCAGGCCGACGACCCACTTGTTATCGAGCAAAGCGTTCAAGTTGACGTGCATGGCGCCCGCAAACAACAGGAATGCAAGCATGCCGTTCATCAAAGCCTGATTGAAGTCGATTTGCTTGACCAGAGACTGTGTAACGCCAATGCCTGACTCAAATCCCAATTTGGCTAGTATCACGAGTATCACTGAGAAGATCAGTGATATCACCATAATGCCGATGGTGGTCGGCAACTTGATGTAGCGATAGTTGATGTAGGCAAATATCGCTGAGATTGTCAGCAACAAGCTTGAAATTGACAGTAGATCCATAACTTACGTTCGCCTGCTTGGATAAAACAGTTGTTGATTGGCAGTGATTCGATAATCAATTGATCAGCGCAACTATAAATCAGCTCACCAGAAGATGACACTGCAATGCATTTCGTGTCCAGTTACCGCGCTGGCTCTTTGAATGCGCTGTAGTGGATGGGTCCCGATAGTTTACAATAGTCGCTCTTCAGGACCTGCGCCAATGATCCAGTACCAGCTGCAGTTAGACGAGGACGGCCCTTCCATCGATACCTATGCGGTGCGAGTTTCCGCGCGCGCCCGTTCGGTGAGCTTGCGTGTACTCCCGGATCTTGTACTTGAGGTCACCGTACCTAAACGCTTTGATCAACGACAAATTCCCGAGATCGTGCGCGAGCACCGTGACTGGATCGAGAGTGCTTTTGACGAAGCGCGTCGCGAAGGGCTGGGTGTTAAGGAGCCATGGCCGCCACAAAGCCTGAACCTCGCCGCGATTGATCAGGAAGTGACTATCCGATTCGACGCTCTGCCCAAAGGCATCGTGCGCCCGCAGGCGCAATTGCGCGGCGAGGAAATGATCATCATGACGCCCGATGCTCGCGCTGAACCGCAAAAGCAGATTGCAAGCCTGGTGGCCTCTTTACTGAAGAAGAAAGCGCGACAACTGCTTGAGCCACTGGTGCTGTTGCACGCACAGGAACATAATATGGTCTACCGTCGGCTGACTGTGCGTGGGCAGCGCACGCTGTGGGGTAGCTATTCGTCTTCGGGCACACTCAGCCTTAATTACAAGCTGCTCTTTCTGCCTCCTGAACTGGTCGACTACGTAGTGTTGCATGAGCTTGCCCACACGCGACACATGAATCACTCCAGAGCCTTCTGGCAATTGCTCGAGCGAATGGCACCCGGTGCCCGTCAACTGGACCAGCGCGTCAATGATGAAGCCCGTCGCGTGCCGCGTTGGCTTGAAAAAGCCTGAACATTTTTTTGCACACCCGTGCACACCCGTATGCAGTTTTATCCGTGCATTTGATTGCATTCGGTTTCTTTCTGCTATTCTTTTAATGCCTGCTTTGTCGCGGGGAACTCCGCCGGTCGCGTGATGTCTGGCTACAGATCCATGTTTTTGTAACATTTGTCTGATTTTTATATAATAAAAACAATATGTTAGAGAGATTTTCCTTGCTTGAAGGCAAATCGCTCCGACGATTGAATACTTAAATTAATGTCCTCAAACCACATCAGCAGCAGCGTGTTTTTCGTGACGTTTATCGCGTGTGCTTTTTTGCGGTCGTAATCAGGACGGAATAGATATCGTGTCGATGTCCAACTCGGAAGAATTAGCAATTCGCAGCGCAGCCCCCATCGAGGTGCAGAAGATTGTGCCTCTGTTGCTGGGTCTGGCTTTTATGACCGTTGGTCTTGCCATGTTTCTAAGCGGGACGACCGACGGTGCGGCACTGATACAGCCGTGCATAGTGGTATTTGGCGGATGCACTGTCGCTTTACTCGCAACCTTCAGCCCGGCGCATATCGCAAGGGCGCTACAAGTTGCAGTTGATCGTGGCCTGCGTGGTGGCACCTCAACAGATGAGATTATCAGGGCGCTAATGAAAGTGTGCGATATCAGCCGTCGAGATGGTTTACTGGGCGTTGCCGAGGTGCGCAGCGACTCTGGATTGATCAATAATGTCTGTGAGCTTATAGGGGATGCGGCTGAGGAATCGAACATTCAGCATTCACATGCGACTGGTCGCGAGCGTGAATCCGGGTTTCATAAGGCGCACAGTGATGTGTTTCTTTTTACAGCAATCTATGCGGTAATGATTGGCATAATCGGCACGGTTTTACGCGCTGTATCAACTTTTTCTGACGCTTCCTGGCAGGCGTTAAATACGGCACAAGGTGCTTTGCGTAACGTGGATAGTCAAGGTGTGACGGGCAGTTCTGTAAGCAATTCAGAAAGTACCTTCTCTGGTGCTCATGCGTATGCCTCGTTTGCTGAGAATGCGATTAGTAGTGTCATGTTACCGGCTATCTGTGGTCTTAGCCTGGCTCTGCTTCTGACTATTCTGATTGGACGTTTGCGCAACGTCCATCAGCGAGAATTGGCCGCTATTGATCTGGCTTACCAAGGGGCTGCGATCATTCTCGATGACAACAATGTACAGCGACTCAAGAACAGATTGTTATGTTTGGTGCCCAACGGGATTCGTTAGAGTTCGCTGATGAGCAAGTTCTGATGCAGCCGATTACGATTGTCAGTAAAGGTTCTGCTCGTGCTGCCTATCGTGTCGTGCCCGATCCTGATGATCCGGTTATTCTGCTGCTCGATGGTGAGATTTGCAGAGTGCTCAATATCAGTGCCAGTGGATTCTCATGCGGCGCCGCTGATGTTACTCAGGGAAGACGCTATTCCTTCCAACTGGATTTACCCATAGCAGGGAATGAAATTCGGGGTGTTGTTGATGTATTAACGTACTCTGATGACGGTGAATTGCACTGCAAATTTGTGGACCTGGGTGCCCATCAGCTGGATCAGTTACATCAATATGTGCTGGTCAGACAAAAGGATGCCATTCGTACCCTAAAAAATCGCCGTCAATCTACCTAGAAAAGCATTAGTGTGTGGAATCGATAAGCCGGTTCTCGCCTGCCAAACCGTTTTAGCAATTCGTTTAACTAATCCGACCACATGATCATGACTCCGTTGCAGGTTTATCTCGGAAAGATTGAAAGTGGTGAGCTTGATCCTGATGAAAATCAGGAGCAGGCAATGAAAATGCTGCAGCAAATTCATGATGATCTGCTGCAGGTTCCTCTGCCAAGCGACTCCAGCAAAGGCTTTTTCTCAAGATTTTTTAAGCAATCCTCAGAACCTGCCAAGGTGCAAGGCCTGTATCTATGGGGTGGTGTGGGTCGCGGTAAAACCCTGCTAACCGACATGTTTTACGCATCCGTGCCCTTTGAGGAAAAAAGGCGTTTGCACTTCCATCGTTTCATGCAACTGATTCATGCTGAATTGCGCGCCCTGGGTGAGGTTGAGAATCCTCTTGCACGCATAGCCGATAAATGGATCCAGCGCACACGACTGCTGGTGCTCGATGAGATGCATGTCAATGACATTACCGACGCGATGTTGATCGGAGGTCTTCTTACCGAATTGTTCGACCGTGGCTTGACAATGGTAACAACATCCAATGTTACGCCGGATGATTTGTATAAAGATGGTTTACAACGATCCAGATTTTTGCCGGCTATTGATCAAATTAAACAGCATACGCGCGTGCATGATTTGCAAGGGGATATGGACTATCGTCTGCGTATTTTGGAAAACGCAGATATTTATTTTGACTCGACTGATGCGGCCTCTGAAATCGCACTAGATGAAAAATTTACACAGCTGGTACGAGCTGAAACTGTTACCAGTGACCCCTTGTCGATCAATGAACGTGATATACCGGTCATCAAACGCGCAGAGACGGTTATCTGGTATACATTCAATGCACTGTGTAATACGCCGCGTTCAACCCATGATTACATCGAGATAGCAACCTTGTTCAGCACGGTATTTATCAGCAATATTGAGGTTCTGGACAATGATCGTAATGACGAAGCAAGACGATTGGTTAATCTGATTGATGAGTTCTACGATCGTGGCGTAAATCTGGTAGCCTCTGCCGAGGCAGAACCTGAAAAGCTTTATACGGGCCAACGACTCTCATTTGAATTTGTGCGTGCAGCCAGTCGATTACGTGAAATGCAAACGCACGACTATTTATCGCGTTCGCATTTGTAGTTTGGATTTAATGTTTGACCGCTAAAGGCTGTGTGCTGCTAAAGTGGTCGTAGAAGACTCACTGCTCGTCATCCCGTGCAGGCGGGGCGGTCTGGCTTCCCGGTCCCTGTTTGCGATACCTGTATTCCGGCTCTTGTATGGATCCTCCCCTACGCGAGGATGATGACTTTGTTGAAGATCGCTCTACCAAATCCGGTAACCCGACCCTTTTAACTATGCCTGTTTTCTCACAACGTTCCCGTGTCGTTGCCTCTGCTTTCATGATTCAGGGAATCGTGATCGGTTTGATGTTTGGGTACGGGGTTATTTTCAAAGTGTTGGAAGATGACCTTGGCTGGTCTCGTACAGTGCTCTCAGGGGCTTCCTCTCTGGCTTTTCTAACTATGGGCTTACTGGCTTATCTGTGCGGTCGATTGAGCGACCGCTATGGACCGCGCTGGGTGTTGACCGTCTCAGGGATTGTGACTGGATTGGCTTATGTGTTGATGGGGCTCATGCAAGAGCCATGGCAATTGTGGCTCTTTTTGGGTTGCCTTGCTGGTGTTGGCCTGGCTACACATGACGTTGTCACCTTGTCGACAGTTGCCAGTTGGTATCAACGCAAACGTGGTTTAATGACAGGCGTCGTAAAGACCGGCACTGCGGTAGGGCAGGTTCTTTTTCCTTTGCTTGTGACAGCATTGGTCGCTGTTTTCGGTTGGCGGAATTCATTGTTTATTCTGGGAACTGCTAGCGCAATTTTGCTGGCAGCGCTGGCTCAAAGCGTGCGTCGAAACCCTGAGACCACATCAGTCGTTGCGGCAAACGATGCCTCTGTGAACACAGATATGAGTCTGGCTGAGGCGAAGAGAAATCGGATTCTCTGGACTCTGTGTGCCATTCAATTCTGTTTTTTTCCTTCTATGGTGACAGTACCGCTACATATCGTGGCACATGCGACGGACCTCGGCATGACTACCTTAACGGCGGCAACGGTGCTTTCGCTGATTGGTGGTTGCAGTATAGCGGGGCGTCTCAGCGTTGGATTCTTACATGACAAAATAGGCGGTCGTTGGGCGATGCTCATGTGTTTGTGCCTGTTGGCATTGGCTTTGTTGGCGCTGCGAATAATTGATTCACCGTCGCTACTCTTTGTACTGGCACCGTTTTACGGTATTGCACATGGTGGTCTGTTTACAGTTGTGTCACCAACGGTTGCAGAGTACTTCGGCCTTAAAGCACATGGTGCCCTGTTCGGCATTGTTGTTTTTTTTGGTACCTTAAGCGGCGCCAGTGGTCCCTTGCTGGCAGGCATGGTGTTTGACAAATCAGGTAGTTATTCGATTGCCTTCTCGACACTCTTGATGCTGGCTATTGCCGGGTTTTGTCTGGCCTTATCCCTGCCGCGCAAAACCTGAGATTCTCTGAGCTATGGATACACGCACGCGTCTAGCTTATGCCCTCTTGCTAATTGCGCCAGCGATGTGGTCGGTTAACTATGTTGTAGCGCGCGCATCTTCAGGTGTGATTGAACCTCATCTTCTTGCCTTTTTTCGCTGGCTCATGGCGTTCCTGTTGATGTTACCGTTCGCCTACAGAGAACTAAAACTGCACTGGCCAGAGGCGCGCCGTGAATGGAGACAATTTTTGTTTCTCGGCGCACTCGGCATGTGGGTGTGCGGTGCTTTTGTTTATATAGGTGGCAAGACAACAGAGGCAATTAACATAGGTCTGTTGTACGCTCTTGCACCCATTTTTATTGCGATTGCCTCGGCACGGATGTTTGATGATCGTCTGCGCGGCTTGCAAATTGTGGGTGCTACCCTGGCATTGATTGGTACAGTGTTGATAGTGGCAAAGGGCAGCCTTGCCAATATTCTTGCGATTGAATTTGTAGCCGGAGATTTATGGGTGTTGTTTGCTGTGTGTTGCTGGACACTGTATTCGGTGTCGTTGCGCAAACAGCCGTCGGTGCTTGGACCTTTTGCGAGATTAACCGCGATTACCGCTGGCGGCGTTGTCGTATTGTTTCCATTTACACTTATAGAAATTGCAGTGACAGGTTTGCCCAATGATTGGCCGCATGCCATGTTTCTGGCTGTGATGGTAGCGGTGTTCCCGGGCTTTGGGGCATATCAGGCGTATTCCTATATGCAAAGTGTACTGGGTGCTGCCAGAACCGGACTGGTGTTATACCTAGGTCCGTTATACGGTGCGTTTATGGCATGGCTGGTACTGGGTGAGCATCCGCAGTGGTTTCATTGGCTAGGCGCCGCCTTTATCCTGCCAGGCATGTATCTGGCGACCCGCGAAGCAACATCAAAACGGTAGAACGCAAGCATCACATATAAACTGAAGTAGTGTTGCCGTCGTTGCAGAAAGACAGTGTGATTCTTTGATTAGCAAACCTTGATCGTGATTTAGAGAGAGTTTGATGGGTAGCTGATCATTGCATGGTTTGCGTAGTATTTTTCAATGTTATTGACTGAATGCGACTGGCAGTTATTGCACACAGTAGGGCAATTTAATTTGTATCTCGATCTACGCTTAGTGGCATATCATTAAGTGACAAGCAACCTCGTGCCGCTCTTATGCTCTATGCAGCAGGCACCTGAAAAACGGAGTTATAGTTGATAGATACTATTCGAAACCGCCTGGCATCGTCGATATCCGACAAGGTCTATTACGGCTGGCCGATGGTGGGGGTTGCAGCGCTTTGTCTGTTTTGCAGTGGCCCGGGCCAATCGCACACTTTCTCTGTTTTTATACGACCGATAACCGAATCATTGGGTGTCACCAAAGCATCAATAGCCTCCGCCTATGCGGTGGCAACGTTACTGGCAGCTTTTCTGTTGCCACGTGCTGGTGTACTACTTGATCGTCATGGACCGCGCATGACGCTTATTGCGATTGGAAGTAGCCTCGGACTTGCGTGCATGTTCTTTGGTGCTGCAGCAAACTTTCTGTGGCTGGCTGTAGGGTTCGGGCTTTTGCGATTTCTGGGGCAAGGCTCGACCATGATGTCTGCGGCCAATTTGGTATCGCAGTGGTTTCAGGCAAAGCGGGGCTTCGCGATGAGTCTGATGGGTTTTGGTTTTGCCGCTTCCATGGCTATTCACCCCTTGCTCGGCGAGTTACTGATAGATCGCTATGGCTGGCGACTCGCCTGGGTATTCCTGGGGCTGTTGACCTGGGTGTTACTGTTACCGGTTGTAGTGTTTCTGGTGCACGATAAACCTGAAATGATGGGTCTAAAGATTGATGGTGATGCAGTTGGTCATGATAGTGACGGCGAGGCACCTGAAGTTTTCGGCTTAACCCTGCAACAAGCCCAGTCCGAGCGTGCCTTTTATTTGTTGTGTCTGGTGTGGTTTGTGGTTGGCGGATTGATCACGGTGATGCATTTTTTTCAAGTCACAGTTTTGTCCGAGAAAGGGCTGGATGACTCTCTGGGTGCCCGGCTTTTCACGGTATCTGCGCTCACGGCTGTAATCACCATGCCGTTTATCGGCAGGTTGTATGACACGCTTAAAACACGCTTTGTTATCGCCATTCAATTTTGTCTTATCGCCATGGCTTTGGTTGCCATCACGTTGGTCCAGGGTGTTGTTAGCGGCATGATATACGCTGCCATTTTTGGTCTCTGCAATGCGTTCATGCTGACCATGTTCGGTTATATATGGCCACGCTATTTTGGCCGTGCCCATTTGGGGTCTATTCAGGGTAAGGGGCAAATGGTGGGCGTAGTCGGTGCATCACTGGCGCCTGTACCGGTTGGGTATGCCATCGATCGATTTAGCAATGTCTCCGTGACTCTTTGGCTATTGTCATTAATAGCTTTGGTAACTGCAGTTATAACCGTTATCTTTTTACGCACACCTGAAGGTGTGGAATATCCGGAGGGTTTGGAGTAACAATAGCGCAGTGACGAGGTTGGAGTTCGGTTGAGATAACTAACAGGAACCTCTGATTAAGAGGTTCCCAAGTTATGAGACTTAAATGTTGCTATTTCCCAAATACCAGTTGCGGTAACCACAACGCCAGTTTCGGAAATGCCAGTACCAGCATGATGCCGATAACTTGCAAGAATACGAATGGGATGATACCGCGATAAATTTCCTGCATCTTCACGATCGACGGTGCTACACCTTTCATGTAGAACAACGCAAAACCAAACGGCGGTGTTAAAAAGGACGTTTGTAAATTGGTGGCGACAAGAATCGCAAACCAATAGATCACTTGTGTCTCCACGTACTGTATCTGAGCCGCGTTCACCGGTGGGTCGAGTCCTACATGAGTGGCGAATGCGGGTGCCGTGGCTTTTATGACCGGTGTGAATACCGGCAGGATGATCAAAATGATCTCCAGAAAATCGAAGAAGAAACCAAGTAAAAAGATAACTGCCATCAACATGATCAGCAGTGCCCACGGCCCGAGATCAAGCCATTGTATAAAGTGGATGATCAACTCTTCGCCGTAGACGTTTCTGAAGATCGTTGAGAAGGCGGTGGCACCGATGAAGATAAAGAAAATCATCGATGTGGTCAGTGTAGTGCGATCGACAACGTCTTTGAGCAAGCGCAGGTTGAACGTGCCATTAAACAGTGCAAGAACCACTGCGCCAAAAGCACCCACACCCGCGGCTTCCGTTGGTGTTGCCCAGCCACCAAAAATTGAACCAAGAACCATCACGATTAAAAAGATCGGTGGTACGAAACCGAGCAATATGCCACCCCACAGGCTGTTTCCTTCGATCCTGCCCATCACCATCGACATGGTGAAAATAGCAAAGAACGCGGCCAGTCCCCAATTGACACTGGGCATGATGCCGGCGGAGGTCAGATACCTGGCAGCACCTATTATCGCGGCAGCGATAATCAGATAAATTATGATGTTGTGTTTTTTACTAGGGTTAAGCTGAATCGCGTCTGCCGGTAATGGTGGCGCAAGAGACGGTTTAATTGTGCAGACAGTCATTATGTACAGAAAATAAAGACTCGACAGCAATAGCCCGGGCAGGATTGCACCTATAAACAGGTTACCGACCGATACGGTCATCAGGTTGGCCATCAACACCAGCATGATGCTCGGTGGTATCAAAATACCCAGCGTGGCACTCGATGCAATGGTGCCGGTCGCGAGTGACGGGCTGTAGCCTCGGCCAAGCATGGTCGGCAAAGCGAGTAGCGTGATCATCACCACCGACGCACCGATGATGCCGGTGGTTGCTGCCATGATAGTGCCCATGACAGTTACCGACAGTGCCAGTCCGCCCGGTATGCGGCGCAGCATCACTTGCAGAATGTGCAACAGATTTTCTGCGACTTTTGATTTTTCCAGCATCGTGCCCATGAATACAAAGCACGGAATGGCGACCAGAATCGGGTTGTGCACCGCTCCTGAGCCACCATCGCCCCAGACACGTTGGACAACCTGAAAGAAAACGGCGAAATCTATGAATTCAAGATGCCAGGCAAGCAGACCGAACAGGGTCGAAATGCCGCCCAGTGCTATAGCAACCGGTAAGCCAGTGAACAACATCAGCGCCAGTGCCAAAAACATGTAGGCACCTATATAGTCGTACAGGTGGTCGTAGACTATTTCCCACATAACGGTTCAGCTCTCAGAATATTTATTGGGTTGTTTAGGATTTTTCTGATGCAGCAAGTGCTGCCAGTCGTTCTTTCTCGAGAAGTTCTTCTGCGGCGCGCTGAGCGTCAGCCATAGCAGAGGATTGATCCGAAAAAATAGCCAGCGAGGCAAGCGCTTCATCACTTTGTGGTTGTTTGCTAGTTAAAAAACTCCACAACCTGATGATGGTTGCAACGACTGCACTGAATACGACGATGAAGCCGAGAACCATAAACGATTTGACGATAAATCGTTTTGGCAACCCGGTTGCAGATTCAGATCCTTCATTCTGTAACAGAGAGATATAGAATTGATCCCATGAAAATTTGATCATCAGAATCAAAAAAGGCAGTCCGAGCAGTATCAGACCGATCAACTCAAGCCATGCCTGTTTACGGCGCGGTAATAATTCCCTGAATACATCAACTCGCACGTGCGCATTCATCAGATAGCCCAGACCGAATGACATTAGCAACAGAACAGCGTGCAAGTGCCATTGGAAGTCCTGAAGAATGGTCGATACCGACCAGCCCCACTCGACGCCCCATTCCGAAAACAACAAACGGGTGTAATCGAGTTTACGGGTGATGACATCGAAGAGGATTATCAGTACCAGCGGCACTATCAGCCAACCAGCGAGTAAGCCGGCACTCCGACTGAAACGATCCAGGGCGTTCGCGAATTTAAGCATGATTAATTAGCCGCGATGATCAGAGCGAATAGTCAAACTCACTTTATAGGATTGACAAAAGTGGATCTGACCACGTGCTTGTGACCGAATCGGTCAGGGATTTGGAATCCCAACCGGTGTTGTCATCGATAGAGACCTGTTTGCACAAGCCTCTATCGAGACATTTATACCGGCGTACCGATTTCGGGGTTCGTAATTTAAATTTACTCTACGAATTCCGCAGGCAGGAAGCCTACAGCACCCCAAACTTTGTAACCGCTATGGAATTCAGTCCACAGGTCCCAGAATTCCTGTACATCAGGGTTGTCTGCGACAGCTTCAGCGTGGACTTCTTTCCATGCAGCTTGCAGTGTTTTCAACACATCGTCAGACCAGGTTTTGATCTTTACGCCATCAGCTTCGTTATCGAGCATCGCCTGATGTTGTAGAGAGTTACCTTGTGCAATGTGCTTCATGGTGTTCGCATCACATGAAGTCTCGAGCATGGCTTTGTACTCGCCCGGCAGCTCGTCCCACTTTGGCTTGTAAACCGAGAGGTGGTTTGAGGTTGCCTGCTGGTGCCAGCCAGGGAAGTAGTTGTATTTTGTGATCTGGTAGAAGCCTGCAGATCTGTCAACAACCGGCATGGAGTACTCGGTTGCATCGATGGTACCCAGCTCAAGTGCTGGATAAATATCACCTCCAGCAAGTAGTTGTGTTGATACACCGAGCTTCTGCATAACCTGTGCACCCACGCCGAAGAAGCGCATTTTCAGGCCTTTGAGTTGACCGAGATCGGTGATTTCTTCTTTAAACCATCCCGAAGTTTCAGGAGGAGACATGCCGCACAGCATGAAGTGCATGTTGTCTTTGGCGTACAGTTTCTGAGCGAACTCTTCACCGCCACCGTGCTTGAAGAATGCGTAGAATTCATCTGAACCCGGTCCGAACGGGAAAGATGAGATGTAGGCATAAACAGAGTTCTTGCCTTGTTCGTAGCCACTGGTACCGTAAGCTGCATCAAAGCTGCCTTGGCTCAGTCCATCGTAATAAGCTGTGCCGCCTGCAAGTGCGCCGGGCTCGAAGATTTTGATATCGAAATCACCGCCAGACATCGCATTAACCTGGTCAGCGACGTACTTGGGGCGGTCACCCTGGATGATCTGGCTGGCCGGGAATGCTGAGTGCATTTTCCAGCGAACTTTTTTCGCAGCATGGGTCGGTGTGGAGATAGCCGCTGCAAAAACGGTAGCTGCCGCTGCTATCCCTACTTTTTTAAACGTAGTGTTATTCAAGGTAGTTCCTCCAAATTTCTAAATCGGCGATTTGTTCGCCGGGCGGTTCGCGATTGTTCTGGTTATTCTATTCTGGTTATTCTATACACTGCTTTTTTATACTGGCTTGTAGCTAAAGCGTATTTGTGTTGATTGTATTTCTGTTGATCGTATTTGTGTTGCTGTAAATAGTGTGTTGATGCAAATAGCTTTTGTCTGGTCAC
>CAYPMR010000062.1:20589-22054 GCA_964411665.1 uncultured Granulosicoccaceae bacterium
CGTATTTGTGTTGCTGTAAATAGTGTGTTGATGCAAATAGCTTTTGTCTGGTCACCGGTCAGGCCACTATTTAAAGGCCGGGACCAAGGCGGAATGTGATGCACAGTACGCATTTGGGAAACTGCGGTAATTTGCCGTCAGCCCGCCATATCCGACCCTTAGATTAAACCACATTGCATTTCGGAAAGCGATAGCATGGCGGCTGTAAGCTACTCTGTTTATAACGGGGCCAGTGACGGGATACTGCCATGGCAGCAGTGCTGGCATCCCGAAAATCACCTGATTGCTTCACTTTGGTGCAATCTCTGCCAGCCTGTACATTTATCAAAAGAGGTAGTGCTTTGTTACAAATTCCGCTGAGCGCTATCGTGCTGTCAGTCGTGATTCATTCATTGTGGGGAGGAAATGCGGTTGCGGCCAAGTTCGCTCTGGAAGCTTTTCCGCCCTTTTATAGTGCTGCTATTCGTTTTATATTTGGTGTGCTGACTATTTGGCTGTGGTGCCGCCTGATTGATCGTCGCCTGTGGCCTGAATCACACGAATGGCGTCCGATTCTTCTTATCAGTGTATTTTTCACTGTGCAAATAGCCTTGATGAATTTCGGGTTTGACGCCACCAGCGGTATTAATGCATCGATTCTGATTTCAACCAATCCGCTGTTTGCCGCCGTTTTCGCACACTACATACTCGCCGGTGATCGTCTGAACATGATTGCCGTCGCTGGTCTGTTACTGGCATTTAGCGGCGTAGTTTTGACTCTGCTGATGTCGGGTGGTGATGCCTCCGCCTCTGCCAATGGTGTTGAATTTGGCAATACGGGTGATTGGCTGTGTTTGGCGAGTGCGTGCTTGCTGGGCTATCGGTTAATGGCAAGTGCGCATGTCATGCGTGAGGTAGATTCCTATCGATTAGCCTTTTGGCAGATGATGATATCCATACCCGTATATCTGCTTATGGGACATTTCTTTGAACAGATACGTTGGCAAGAGGCAGGTTGGCCGGCGTGGTCTGGCCTGCTCTATCAGGGTGTCGTAGTTGCAGGTGCCGGATTTATGGTATCGCTGTGGCTAATGAGTCGATATCGCCCCAGCCTGATTGCAAGTTTCGGTTTCATCGCCCCCATATCGGGCGTATTGCTGTCGATTGCACTGCTGGGTGAATCTTCCAGCCAATGGCTGTGGTTTAGTTTGACGCTGGTAGCTCTTGGCTTGTTATTGTTAACTCTGAAAATCCGCTAAGCGACTTTCTAACTGGCTTTGGCCGCTCGCGAATTCCTCTTTCGATCATTTTCGGTCAAGGCTTTCTTGCGCACGCGAATAGAGTCAGGTGTTACTTCCACCAGCTCGTCGTCATCGATGAATTCCAGTGCTTGCTCAAGCGAAAGTTTTATCGGCGGCGTCAATACAATGTTCTCATCAGTGCCGGCGGCGCGGATGTTGGTGAGTTGTTTGGCTTTCAGGCAGTT
>CAYPMR010000063.1:0-21727 GCA_964411665.1 uncultured Granulosicoccaceae bacterium
CCCAATCAATTTTGCCATCGCCTTTGGATGGACAAATACCGAGGTGATAGTCGGAGAGCAAGAAAGGGAAATCGGCATCGCCACCAGTCAAGGAGACAACGACTGTATCTCCATCGGCCTTGACGGTATCAATGCCAACCAGAATGCCATTGGCTGCTGATTTGTTGCCTTCGCCGAGGTGATGGTTAATTGAATCAACGACGTCCTGTGTGTCGAGTGTCTTGCCGTTGTGAAATTCAACGCCCTTTCGAATCGCAAATGTCCAGGTTTTCGCATCACTGCTGCTGTCCCAGGATTCAGCAAGTTCAGGTATTAATTCCCCGGTAGGAGATACTTCAGTCAGGCCGTTACGTAGCTGGCCAAACTGCACGTTGATCATGTAGTGATCAAGTATCTGACCGGGATCGAGAATGTCACTGGTCGCTCCACCGGTAACACCCTGTCGCAAACGTCCGCCTCTTTTGGGTTTGGCAGCCTCAGCATGAGACATAAATGCAGAGGCAGTCGTTAGTGATACACCGAGGGCGATTGCATTGGTCATAAAGCCACGACGCGTGACTTTACCGGTTAGCAAATGTTGCGATAGAAGATCTACTTTTTCAGCTGTTTCCCGATCAGAAATCTCAGCGGTGAGATCAACTCTGCCGCCGCGAAAATATTTTTTCATCATGTATCACGTCCTCGGATGTTGGTATTGGCTTGGCTGTTTCTTACTCTTTTTAGAATTCTTTAAGACAATACCAGAGAATTTGGCTGAGGTTACAAAAAGATGCTGTATATTGCAGTAATAATGATAGATGCACCCTTCTTTCAACAACTTACTACTCCTGCTAGGCTGCGAAGGGTCTGTCTATAGTCGCTGATCAATTACACCTAATGAAAACGAGACACGAACACCACGCACTGCTCTGTGGAGAGGGGCAATTCACAGACGATCTCACGAAACCATCGCAGCTGACAATGAAAGTGCTGCGTTCGCCTCATGCACACGCGAACATAACTTCGCTCAACGTTGAACAAGCCATTGCGTTGGAGGGTGTGCAATGTGTGCTAACAGCTTCCGATACTGATGTCGCTGCCCTTAAAGCCATGAACTGCCGTGCCTGGCTCGAGCATGCCGGCTTTTCAGAACCGGACCGGCCCGTATTGGCAAAGAGCCAGATCAAATATATTGGAGAACCTATCGCGGCCGTATTTGCAGAGACAGGAGCCATTGCTCAGGATGCGCTCGAGTGTATAGATATCGGGTTTGAAACACTTGCGGCAGAAACGCAAGTCGAAGCCGCAGCAACAGGTGAAAACCTTCTGTGGAACAATATTCCCGGTAACCGGGCATTTACCTGGGAGAAGGGTAACGGCGAGGAAACACAAACACTTTTCGATACTGCGGAACATACGGTCAGTCTGCGCGTAGAACATCCGCGCATGGCAATAACGCCTATGGAACCCAGAAGCTATCTTGCCGAATACCACCATGATCGCGATAACGATAGCTACACACTGCTTACCCCCAGTCAGGGGGTGGTGTCTTTGCAGAAGGCATTGTGCGGTTATATGGGAATCGATAAAGATCAACTGCGAGTGATTACCTATGATGTCGGTGGCAGCTTTGCCATGAAAATCTGGCCGTACGCAGAGCAGCTACTAGCGTTACTGGCGGCAAAACGAACCCGCCGACCTATTAAGTGGACAGCGACCAGAGCTGAGTCACTGCAATCGGACATTGCAGGCCGTGGCCGTGTTGATAACGCCGAACTTGCCTTTGATAAAGACGGTACGTTTAAAGCCTTTCGGGTGACAGCACTGGCAGATATGGGTGCATACCTGAACGCGGTCGCGCCCTTTGTCGCAACCTCCGGCGCGGTTCGTCCTTTCGGGCAAGCCTACAAGATTCCCGGCCTGCACTATCGTGTTAACGGTATTTATACCAACACCATTCCAACCGATGCCTACCGCGGTGCCGGTAAACCGGAGTCAGCTTGCACGCTGGAACGCATCATCGATGTAGCTGCAAACACATTGAACATGGATCGCCTTGCCATTCGAAGGCATAACCTGGTGTGCCCGACCGACCTGCCCTATGACACGCCAATGCATGAAACTTATGATGCGGGAAATTACCCTGCGTTAGCTGAACACATTTTAAGTGTGGCGACATGGGACGATCTGCCAGCACGAAAACAGCACAGTAAGCTAAAGGGCCGATTACGCGGCGCAGGTGTCGCTTTTTATTTACATGCAACCGGCGGTTCTGTTGATGAGCAGAGTGAAGTGTGTGCCATGCCCAACGGAGAAATTCGCGTCAGAACCGGTATTCAGGATAATGGACAGGGACACCGATCCACGTTGGCGATGGTCGTTGCAGAGGCGCTTGAGATAGATGCCAATCGGGTTCGAGTTGAGCAAGGCGATACAGCGTGGCTCAATCAAGGTGGTGGTACCGGAGGTTCTAATCTAATGTCGGTTGTTGCCACTACAGTCCATCGCGCCAGTCACAGTATGTTGAAAACTGTGGCGCCAATGGCAGCCTTGCATCTGGATACAAGCGAGGAAAAGCTCGAGTATTCTAAAGGGTGCTTTAGCGATGCTGAAACCGGCAAGAGCATTGATCTGGCGGAAATAGCGTTACGCTCCATGGGTTCAAACCAGTCACCCGACAGTGAACATTTGGAAGCGCCCGCCTGTACTGGAATCGCCGAGTTTGAAGGGACACATACAACCTTTCCTACAGGTGCGTGTGTCATTGAAGTTGAAATTGACCCCGATACAGGCGCTGTGCAAATAGATCGCTACAGTGGTATTGATGATCTCGGCAGGGTTTATAACGATGCGAGAGCTATCGGCCAGATTCACGGTGGCTTTGCACAGGCCGCTGGCGAGGTCCTGATGGAGAAGCTGGTCTACGACGATACGGGGCAGCTGTTATCGGGCTCATTTATGGATTATCAAATACCACGGGCAAGCGATCTACCGGCATTTAACACGACACTTACCGAAACCGACAGCCCGAATAGCATTCTCGGTGCGAAGGGAGTGGGAGAACTCACCGCTATTGGCACACCCGGCCCGATACACAACGCGGTTATAGACGCCTTAAGCGAATTTGGCATCTCTCATCTGGACAAGCCACTCACCCCGCTAAAAATCTGGAACGCCATTCATGCCAGCAAAGCCAATCAGCAGTAATTGTCATCCTTTGCTATCGAGGTGTAACGTCGAGCGGATGTGTAACGTCGAGCGGATGTGTAACGTCGAGCGGATGTGTAACGTCGAGCGGACGGGTTTTAGTATTTACCGAATGAAATCAATTTAACCAGAGGCTTGCTCTGGTCCTGTTCTGCCCCAGAAGAGTTTACGTACCGCTTCGCTATTAACCTGGTCCGGTTTTTCGCTAAAACACAGTACCGGTACCAGACGCGCGCGATCGCCACTCACCCGGGTAACGCGATGCAACGTCTGATGTCCGCCGAATATCAATAGTGTGCCTGCAGTGAATGGCAGATCAACCACACGATCACGCGATCCCTCCAGTACGGATTGAACAATAGCTTGCTCGTCTGGCAAACCACGAATGTGCGGTACATATTCGAACGCCCCGCCCTTGTCAGGTTTTTGCAGCATCAGTGTGACGGTAAATTCTGATTCGTCAAAATGCCAGCCATGCTCCCCGCCATCGACGAACACATTGATAGAACAGGCACCAAACGGATCAGCTAAACGGTGGAAGGACGATTTGTCGAGCACATAACCGATAAAATCCTTCAGTGGATTCCATTGATAAAGACAGCTAAGCCGGGTATCTCTATCAATACGATCGTAGGGTACAGAGCCGACGAAAGTTTGTTCCATTATAGTGTCGACAGAATCGTTACTGTCAGATGCATCAGCGGCAAGGTCGCTATCGAGGTAGGCATTGTGTGAACTTTTACAGAAGTAAGCGTCACCTTGCAGGGATTGCGCTTCTGCAGCGAGAGTGTCAAGAGCCGTATCCTTGATAAAACCGGGCAGTATGCACAGACCGGTTTCGTTGTATTCGCGCCTGCATTGTTGCGCCAAAGTCTGACCAGCACCCGTTTTTATGTTTTCAATCGGGTAGCGTGTCAGATCGACAAGGTCTGTAGCCGTGTTCGGGGAACCTGCCTTGGCATTCATGGTGTACTCTCTTGTTCTCGACCTGTCGCTGATTCTACAGATTTTCGCAATGCGTGGCGATCAGCAACAAGGCAATGGCCTTGTGTTGAAGCCCTTTAATGCCAAACTTGGCAGCAAGACCAAATAAAAATGATAATCAGTAATGAAAGTTGACAGTAATGTGCAAAGAGCAATCAGCTCAGTGCCCCCATCGGGTCTCGTATTACTGGCAATCCTTGCTATTCAACTCGGTGCTGCAGGCGCCACTCATCTATTCCCGATTCTCGGACCAAGCGGAACGGTCGCTGTGCGTATCATATTCTCGGCACTACTTTTGACCTTGCTCGCAGGAAATAATGCCAAGACTTTTATCCAGACATTTAAAGACAACTGGCAACTCCTTGTAGTCTTTGGTTTATGCATAGCTGCGATGAATCTGTTTTTTTATCAAGCTATAGCACGGATACCACTGGGTACAGCTGTGGCTATCGAATTTATCGGTCCATTGGGTCTTGCCGCTTTTACATCGCGGCGTTTGATACATTTTGCCTGGATCGGACTTGCCGCACTCGGCATTGTGCTCTTGTCGCCGTTGTCCGGTGTTGATCTGGATCCTCTGGGTATTGTATTCGCCATGATGGCCGGCTCTGCCTGGGCACTGTTTATCGTGCTGGCAGGTCGTATCGGAAAACGCATAGCTGGCAATGAAGGTCTGGCTATCGGCATGGGTGTGGCGGCAATCATTATGATCCCGCTGGTCATACCTGTTAGTGCCGAGCTTGTTTTGAATCCACTGGTTCTGCTGGCAGCATTGCTGGTCGCCTTTCTCTCAACCACCATTCCGTTTACGCTGGAGTTTGAAGCACTGAAACGCCTGACTTCACGCAGCTACGGAATTTTGATTAGCCTGGAACCTGGCGTCGCGGCGCTGGTGGGTGCTATTTTATTGGGAGAGCGTATAGGTCCGAAAGGATTGATAGCGCTTGCCTGTGTCATGATTGCCGCGATCGGGATAAGTATTACTGACAAACATACGCAATAATCTTAGCCATGGATGATATGACCGAAGCCAAATTTGAAATTCCCACGCAGCCGGTAGAGAACCCGGGTAACTGGCAAGCTGATGTTATTGAACGTGAGCCCTGGCATACACGGTTTTCACCTGCTGTGCTCGACGAGCTTGTATCCGTCGCAGCGCAAGCCAAAGCTCAGGGTTTACAAGCGCCCGACTTTTCAACGGACGATATTAATGCGCCTCTTGTTAGTAAAAACCTGCAGAGTATTCTTGATGAGTTGGAAAACGGCCGAGGTTTTGTCGTTATTAGTGGACTCGATCGTGCCGGTTATTCGCAAAGCGAACTGGAGAATATATTCTGGATAATCGGTTTGGCTCTGGGTCGTGCAGTTACGATTAGCGCTGATGGTGCCTTGATTGGCCACGTCACCGACTTGGGGTTCGATCTTAACAAGCCAACGGTCAGGAATTACCAGACACGCGAAGAGCTGAGCTTTCACAATGACACGTGTGATGTGCTGGGGTTGATGTGCCTGAATAAAGCCAAATCAGGCGGTACGTCCGCCATTGCGAGTGCAGTTGCCGTACACAATGAAATTCTGCAGACGCGCCCCGATTTATTACGTGAATTGTATGTACCACTGCCGATAGATCGGCGCGGTGAACAGGGCTGGCCCGCCGAGGGTGATAGCGCGTGGTTTGCGCTGCCGGTATTCAGTTTTTTTGATAACAAGCTGACTGCGCGTTACACGGTGCACGACTATTACTACCAAAGCCAGCGATTTGATGATGCACCTCGTTTGACTGCAGCACAACAGGAAGCGCTGGAGTATCTGCGAACCGTGTGTCTGGATGAACGCTTTCATGTCAACTTTCAACTTGAGCCTGGCGACATCCAGCTGGTTAATAACTACTGTGTTTTCCATTCAAGAACAAATTACGAAGACTATCCTGAGCCTGATAGACGCCGCCATTTGCTCAGGTTATGGCTTTCTGTGCCTAACAGCCGACGACTGCATCCAATATTCACAGCGCGTTATCGAAGCGCTGAACCCGGTGCACTTAGAGGCGGGATTGCACCGCGTTCAAAAGTGACAAAAGCATAAACGTTTTAATAGAATCTCTAAACCAACTATTGTGTTAACAGGCTAGAAGCGATGTCCACTAATCGACGTAAGGTTTGGCATCACACACCCGCACTGCCGTTGATGCCTGCGCCCTACTGGGACTGGCCTATGCGGCCGTTAATGGTTGCTGTCTATTTACTTAGAAGTTGGAACCCGCTCGCTCAGCGGTTCCTCTTTCTCGCCTGCGCTATCGTAGTCTGGATCTGGTTTACACCAGCCATTGAACGTGCTCACAACTTCACATTCGACTGGATGTTTGAAGTCTGGCTTAGGAACTTCGTGATCCTGACCATCGTGGCAGGTGGCCTTCACTTGCTTCTCTGGAAGCTGCGTGTACAGGATGATGATTACCGCTACGATATGCGTCCGCTTGCGGTTGACGCCCGCGCGTTCTTTTTTAAAAACCAGGTTTGGGACAACATTCTGTGGTCCTACGTTGCGCTTTTTTTCTGGACCGGGTTCGAGTGTTTGATGTGGTGGGCGTTCGCTAATGACTGGGTGACGATGATCGAGTTCGACACGCAGCCCTTCTTGTTTCTCGTGCTAATCATCCTGGTTCCAATCTGGGCGGGACTGTATTTCTATGGACATCATCGGCTATTGCATATCGGGCCGTTCTATCGTCATGTTCACTCGTGGCATCACAAAAATATCAATACCGGCCCGTGGTCCGGTCTGGCCATGCACCCGGTCGAGAGCTTTATACTGATGACAGATGTAGTTATTTTTCTGATTGTGCCAGCCCACCCTGTCCATGTACTGTTTCTGATGTTTCATCATGGTATCGGGGCGCCAACCTCACATGCAGGCTTCGACAAACTTCGCCTGCGCAGGTCTGTTGGTATTGAGATCGGTGACTTTTTTCACCAGCTGCATCACAAGTACTTTGATTGCAATTATGGCACTGGCGAGACACCCTGGGATCAATGGTTCAATACATTCCATAACGGTACAACCGATGGTGATGCGCTGATTAAGGCACGCCGCAAGCAGATGCGACTATGACTATTAAAGTAGATACATTAACCCGCTTTCCCGTGAAGGGTCTTAGCGGGCAAGCGCTTGAAAGCGTGCAGTTACAATCCGGTCAAGGGTTCCCATGTGACCGCCAATTCGGATTTGCACGTCCCAATAGTGGTTTTAGCCCTTCTGATCCAAAGCCATTGCCCAAAACCAAATTTTATATGCTCGCACGCGATTCAACCTTATCGCTACTCAACACAGCGTTTAATGATGAGACAGGTGTATTATCGATCTCCGCTCCTGATGCATCCGGTCAGTTCGATATCGCGACTGACACAGGTAAACAGCAAGCGAGTCTGTTTCTTCAAACGTATCTCTCGTTGCCAGATGACGAAACACCGCAACTGTTTGAAGCATCTCCCCACAAGTTTACAGATGTGTCGGTCGTTTCAGTCGAGATGATGAATGCTGTATCACTCATAAATGTAGATAGCGTCAAGGAGTTTTCAAAGGCAATTGATCACAACGTCGACCCGAGAAGGTTCCGTGGCAACATACACATCACAGGACTGTCTCCATTCTCAGAGCTTGATATGTTAGAGCAGCATTTCACTATCGGGACTGCGCGATTCAAGATCGTGAAGCGTACAAAGCGTTGTCCAGCTACAGAAGTAGATCTTGATACGGGTGAACGAGATCTTAAAGTACCGCAACTATTGCACAAGAATTACGGCCATATGGATATGGGTGTGTACGCTGAAGTTCTTGATGGTGGCGTGATTTTTCCGGGTGATGTTGTTGAATTTGTTTAATTAATGCCAAAAACAACCGTTCGCAATGTAAGCATTTACGTGCAGACATGCCTATTTTACAGACAATCTGCCGGATGTTGATGATCTCGCACAGGCGCTGAAGCTAGTTATAAATAACGTACAAAATGAGTTTTAACAAACGCCTGATCTACAAATGATTAGCCTAGCTCGCCACGAAATCGAATCACTGATTGATTTGCCAAAAACTGTGAAAGCTCTGGAAGCTGCCTATCGAGCCAGTAGCCAGGGAAGCGTCAACTTGCCACCCGTCGGGCATATTGCGTTTGCTGGTGGTGCGGACTGTCACATCAAATACGGGCACATGAAAGATGCCTCGGTTTTTGTCATAAAAATCGCCAACTACAAATCAGAACGGAAGTTTAGCCACATCCATCACCAATTCACTTAGTGTTGGATGTGGGTGTATCGTTAATGCCACGTCTTCAATACTCGCCCCCATTTCAATCGCTAGGCAAATCTCTGCGATCAATTCAGATGCATGAGGGGCTACGATGGTGGCGCCGATCAAAGTGCCATCATCATCGTCACTAACTAGCTCAACATAACCCTCTGTCTGATCCATCGTTGTTGCGCGACCGGATGCGCGAAGTGGCAGTTTCTGGCTTTTGGCATTGACGCCGATAGCCTTTGCCTCTTCGACATTGCTGCCAGCTAGCGCAATTTCCGGATCGGTGAATATTATCAGGGGGATTGCCTGTGGTTCGAACGCAGTGGTGTCTCCACACAGCGCATCGACGGCAACGATCGCCTCGCTACTTGCCTTGTGCGCCAGTGCAGGTCCCGGTGTGATATCACCAACCGCCGCAATGTGGGTGGTTATGCGACAGTCTGTATTAACTTTTATCAGTCCTTCGTCAGTGGTTTCAATGCCGGCGGCGTCGAGTTCGAGATGCTTCGTGTTCGGTGTTCTGCCAACAGCTAACAATACATACTCAGCCTTGATTGGGATCTCATTGTTTTCATTATCTGTAATTTTTAAGGAATTATCTAAGTAGCTACTGGCCCGGCATCCTGTATGGAAGGTGACACCGAGCTGTTCCATGCTATGTTTTAAAACGGCATCCGGGCCAGGTTGCATTGTTGGCAGAATACGGGGCTCTGCTTCTACGACGGTGACGTTACTTCCCAGTTTAGCCAGTGCACAACCCAGTTCCAGTCCGATATAACCCGCGCCCACGATCGCGATCGATTCAGGGATGTTCTCAAGACAGAGTGTTGCATTTGCATCCAATATCTTGTCGCCGAAGTCGAAGCCAGGTGCGGCGACCGGGCTTGAACCTGTTGCTAGAACACAGTCGCGAAATTGCACAAACCTCGCCTGGCCTGCGTCAGTTTCGACCACCAGTGTTTTTTCGTTGGTGAACATGGCGTTGCCTGAGATTACTTTGACGCCGGCAGCTTTAAGCTTTTGACGGACGCCGCCTGCAAGCTTATTGATAACACTGGTTTTATATTCCAGAAAATCTGTCATGCTGAAGCTGACGGCGGTTATGTTAACGCCCATAGCTGCACTGTGCTGGCAGCGATGAAAAATACCAGCCGCTTCAATCAGGGATTTACTCGGTATGCAGCCTGCTTGTAAACAGACACCACCAATAGACTGTTCACCACCGCGATCTATCAATGTGACGTCGCGGCCGCGGCTCAAAGCATGCAGTGCCGCAGTGTAGCCGCCAGGTCCAGCGCCGATCACAACCATGTCTGCGGCTTCTGGTACGTTACCTACTACCATTGAAATGCTCGTTTAATGATTGGTGTTCACACATGGCGTGTTTTGTTTAGCCAGTTCGTGGTTACAAATGGCCAAGCATACGGACCGGGTTGCTCAACAATCTGCCAATAGTGGAGACAAAGCCCCCGAGGTGTTCACCGTCATTCAGTCGATGATCTGTAGACACTGCCAGTGGCAAGATGTGTCTCACTACTGGCTCGCCATTGCGTGGTACCACCTTTTCATGAATGCGGCCGAAGCCTGCTATTGCAACTTCAGGGGGGCGGATAATCGGCGTGCCGAGGGTACCGCCATAGCTGCCAAAATTTGAAATAGTAAACGTGCTGCCTTTTATCTGATCAACGGTGACGCGTCTTTCACGGGCAAGTGCTGCAAGAGATGTAATTTCGTTACCTATTTCAATAATCGATTTTTGTTCGGCATGATGGACAACGGTGACGATCAGTCCTTCGGGTGTTGCAGTGGCGATACCGATATTGCAGTGACCATGATAATTGACTGTTTCGTCGGTCATGTTTATTGATGCGTTAAAGCGTGGGTGCTCGTGTAACGCGATAACGCATGCTTTGACAAAAAATGGCAGAAAGCTTACTCGCTGTCCTTGCGGTTCAAATTCGCTATTAAATTCATGTCGTGCTTCTATAAGCGCAGTTGCATCGATTTCTTCAAAGCTAAACACATGTGGAATGTCTCTCCATGCGCTTTGCATATTGCTGGCGATTTGTTTGCGTAACCCTGAAAGAGGTTCTGTGTGTGATTTCAGGGCTAAAGTTGCGCGTGGTGGGTTAGATGCCAGTACGCTACCCGTTTGTGATATGGCGGTTGTTTGTGACACAACATTCGCTGCTGCGGTAAGTGTGTTGTCGGCGTAGCTGCTGCCGCCTGAAGATATAAAACTCTCTACGTCTTTTTGTGTAACCTGGCCTCGCGATCCGGTACCACTGATGAGTGTCAAATCTATTTGGTTGTTGCGTGCGAATTTTCGGGTTGCCGGGCTCGCGAGAATGCGTTTTTCCGTTGTACCCGATTGAGTATCCGTCACTATAGAACCTGTAAGTGCAGAAGCTGGAGATTCCGATGATTCTACAGGCTGCACCTTATCAGCTGACGTGGAAACGTCATCATCTGTCTGAAAAGTTGCCAGTACTGATCCCACTGGCAGGGTAGCACCAGCCTTGCCACCGTGACTGATTAAGGTGCCGGTAACCGGTGCGGGAATTTCTACCAAAGCTTTGTCGGTTTCGATTTCAACAATGATCTGATCAACTGTAACTTTTTCACCGGGCGATACAAGCCATTTCACGATGATGCCTGCCTCCAGGCCCTCCCCTACATCTGGTAACAGAAATTCCTGTATGGCCATGTAATTTGTTTCTATTGAGGTTGATTGGCCATTGACTAATCGGCTAGCGTTTTATGCACAGCGCGGATAACCTGACCCGCATCTGGTACGTAAAACCCCTCTACGCCGGGTGTTGGGTAGGGAGCATCAGGCCCGCTAACCCTCAGTAATGGTGCTTGCAACGAATAGAAAGCCTGTTCTTGTACCAAGGCAATTATCTCGGCTCCAAAACCCGATACTGCCGCTGACTCATGTACAACCACGCAACGCCCTGTCTTCTCTACTGCCTCAATCAAACCGGTTTCGTCTAGCGGCACAATTGTTCTTATATCAATCACGTGTGGATCGATGCCTTGTGTTAGCAGCTGTTCTACAGCCTCTTCAACGACCGGGACACTGGCGCTCCAGGTGATGATGGTGATATCAGAGCCTTCGCGGATGGTACGCAGTTGACCGAACGGAATTGCGTATTCTCCGTCTGGCACGTTGTCTGAAATCAGACGATACCCTCTAATGGGTTCGAGAAACAACACCGGGTCCGGGTCGCGAATGGCGGTAGTGAGTAAGCCCTTGGCATCTGCAGCAGTCGATGGCATTGCAATCTTTAATCCGGTGGTTTGAGCGTACATCGGCTCCATTGAGTCGCTGTGCAGCTCAGGTGTTTTGACGTTGCCACCAAAAGGCGCACGGATTGTGATCGGTGCGGTGTGCGAACTGCGCGTGCGAAAGCGTGTGCGGCCAATTTGCTGACAAATCTGATGAAACGCGTTTTGAGAAAAGGCGAGGAATTGCATTTCTATGACGGGGATAAGCCCTGATAGTGCCATGCCTAACGCTGAACCTGCGATAACACTTTCAGCCAGTGGTGTATCGAATACGCGTTGCGAACCAAAGCGTTGTTGTAATCCGTCGGTGGCGCGGAACACGCCGCCAAGATGGCCGACGTCTTCACCCATAACGATCACCCGGTCATCGCGCAACATCTCGGCTGCCAGAGTTTCTCGTATCGCTTCAACCATTGTTAACCGCGTGCTGCCTTGCTCTGTATGATCAGACTGTGTCATCACTAATCCTCCTGCAAGTGGACACGACGCTGACGCAGTAGCGAAGGTGTGGGTTCTTCAAATACGTGTTCGTACAAAGCTTCTGGTCCGGCTGGTGGCACAGCTGCGGCCTCATCAAAGGCGGCTTGTATTTCGGACGCTATTTCATCATCCCACTGAGCAGCCTTTTCGTCATTCCATAGTGCTTTGCCAGCAAGGTAACTTTGCACACGTTCGATCGGATCGCGTGTTGCCCATTCTTTCTCGACATTTTCGTTGACGTATCGAGTCGGATCGTCTGCGGTTGTGTGAGCCCACATACGATAAGTGTGGCATTCGATCAGTGTGGGGCCGTCGCCATTGCGTGCACGAGTCACTGCTTCATTAACTGCCTGATAAACGGCAAAAAGGTCATTGCCATCAACAGAGACACCCGAAAATCCGTACCCGGTTGCCCTTGCTGCGAGGTCAACAGATGCGCTTTGGCTTTCACGTGGTGTGGAGATAGCCCATTGATTGTTCTGCAACAGAAAAATAACCGGTGCCTTGGTTACGCCTGCCAGATTGCAGCTTTCATGAAAGTCGCCTTCCGAGGATGAACCGTCCCCGAAATAAGCAAGCGCAACGCCGTTTTGCTGTTGCAGCTTCATACCCCAGGCAAGGCCCACAGCATGGGGTATTTGTGCAGCCAGCGAAATTTGAAATTGCATGACCTTGACGCCGGCAGGCACAACACCCCCTTCCGGATGGCCTTGCCGGTACAAAATAATGTTTTTCAATGGCAATCCCTGTCGAAGCGCAGCAGGGGCTTCGCGGTACTGTGGTGCAATCCAGTCAGTGTCAGAATTTAGAGCCATCGCCGAGCCTACAATAGAGGCTTCCTGTCCGTGCATAGGCGCAAAGGTGCCCATCTTTCCCTGTCGCTGCAGGCTGAAGCACTTAGTATCGAAGGCGCGGCCAAGCATCATTAGCCTCATTGCTTCGAGCGTTTGTTCATCGCCTAATGGGGCATTGGTGCCACTGACAAGGGTGCCGTTGCTGTTGAGTATCTTGTGGGAATCCACAGCTTTTTTGCGTGGCTCGAACTGCGGTGGACAAATCTCACTCATTCGTGCGGACCTTGCTGCTGTTTTCAGTGGTCAGGATACCCGTATGTTTGGTTGGTTGAAACATATTCATGGTGTTTGATCACGGTAACTCTTTGTTGCAGTTAGCAAAAATAATTCTTAGCTACCAATTGCATCAAATCGATTGAAATCAAGTGCTGCAGAATTCGGAGGGCTGCGATTATCAGGTTTGTGGTTTTATATGTCGTCCTCAGCAAAGTATTTTTTGTTTTTGGTAGCACAAATACCTCACCTTATATTATTATTCGGTGAGGGTTTATGATTTTAGGAGTAGCACATCCCTTGTGCTAACTGAGGAGGAGTTGTTTGTCTCACATCAGTCACACCCCGCTCAAGCGCCCGCTTGACCCCATCTCCTTTAAGTCGGGAATCCACCGCAATCCTGAGTACAGGATAGTCGCCTTCAATCATTACTATTTCGTGGGAATGTATTCAACATGAGATATTTATCTACTACGCTTATGTTTCTGATTGCCTGCATGCCATTTCACCGGCTGTTGGCAAAAGAAGTCACCATGACATTTGATCAAACCATTGTGCCTTTTGTTCTGGCCGATCAAGATGGTGGCATTCATGTAGACATCGTAAGAGAGGCGTTGGCGCACAAGGGCCACACACTTGTTGCAGTTTATGTCTCTGCAAAGCGAATGATGCATGAGCTGAAAATCGGTGCAGTCGATGCCGCTTCAAGTGGTTCTTACGATCCAGCGACAGAACAGGGTTTTCACTACGGGGAAGCACCGTTTTCGTATCGTAACGCTTTTTTCTCACTTCAGGAGCGCGATCTCAAGATACAAGAACCGTCTGATCTTGATAATTTGCGTATCGCCACCTTCCAGAACGCCAAACTACTCTGGCCTGATTGGCTAGTGCCCGTCGAGGAGCAGGACAACTACATTGAAGTGGCAGACCAGTCACTACAGCCGAAAATGCTCGAACGTGGTCGCGTGGATGCTGTTGTTGCAGACCAAACTATTTTTGCTTACTACACCAAACTTCTTGAAAACGAACGTGGCACGAAACTCAAACCAACCACTGCTTTTTCTTTCACAGATCCTGTTAGTTTTCCACCTGTATTTAAGTCAGAGAAGATACGAGATGATTATAACGAAGGCTTGCAGCATTTGATTGACACATCTCGGGACAAAGAAATTTTTGACGCCTATCTGAAATAAGTTCAGGTTCTAACATCCAGATGAAGACCGACAATAGCGAGCTCTCACCGAATCGCTACACACATATTCGTTCTAAAATACTTGGTATTACCGTCCCTATAATACTCATTTGTATTCTGGCCGTGTTTGGGTTTTTTGAGTACTCCGCACAATCCAAAGCCGTTAGGGCACTTCAGCAGAAGATGGATAGGGTGATGGATGTGCAGGCAAAAGTATTGTCGGAACCCACTTGGAATTTGGCCGAAAAACAGATCCAGCTAACACTCGAAGCACTGATTGAGGCAGATCCTGATATCACGCAGGCTACCCTTTATGATGAAAGTAATAGTCAAATTGCAGCAGCTTCTAGTGGCGAAAAAACAGCCGGAAAATTCTCCGCTTATGAACGTACCATTAAGCATGCTGTCTCAGGAAAAATAAGAGACATCGGCTCCCTGGAAATTATCTCAAGTCAAAAAAGTCTCACTTCTGATCGGTATGACAGACTGTTATTAGCAGCTGTACTTGCAGCGTTGCTGGTCTTGGCCTTGATATTGGGGACGTTATTTGCGGTAAATCGAGTCGTCGGTGTCCCGATGGATCTGTTGCTAAAATCCATCAATCAAACCTCCAGTGATCAACGAGATTTAGTTGACTTCAGCAGTACGGATGAAATGGGTCTGGTTATCAAGTCTTACAACAGTATGATTACCAGGGAGCAGGAAAACAAAAAGGCACTGAACACTCTTAACGAGAAGTTGGAAGAACGGGTTGCAATGCGAACGAATGAACTCTCTGTTGCTCGTGATGAAGCAGATCGAGCTAACCAGGCTAAAAGTTCTTTTTTAGCTACCATGAGTCACGAGATCAGAACTCCGCTTAACGGTATCATCGGTATGAGTACCTTGCTTGAAGGGACGAAACTTAACGAAGAGCAACGTGAGTTTAGCCAGACAATTCGCAACGCTAGTGACACCTTATTGTCAATCATCAACAATATTCTGGATTTTTCAAAAGTTGAGGCTGGTGCGATTGATCTGGAAAAAAGACCGATTAACCTGATTGAAACAGTAGAAGATGCGATAGAACTTGTTTCACCCAAAGCATCTGAGAAGAAGCTTGAATTAATCTGCAATATTGATGAATCCGTGCCAGAGGGAATGCTGGGAGATTCCACCCGACTGAAACAGATTCTCATGAATTTGATGAACAATGCGATCAAATTTACCGAATCTGGCGAGATCATGCTCAGCGTAAATATCCTGACACAAGATACATTGAAATTCGCGGTGTCTGATACAGGTATCGGCATCCCTGAAGATCGCATGGATAAGTTATTTAAATCTTTTTCTCAAGTAGACACATCTACAACGCGACGCTATGGCGGTACTGGATTAGGTTTGGCTATTACAAAAAAAATGGTTGAACTCATGGATGGGGAAATCAATGTGCAAAGCACTCAAGACAAAGGGTCAGTCTTCTCTTTCGTTATTCCGTTTGTGACAGCGCCTGCACCGGTTGCATCTACATCCAGCGAACAACTAGATTCGATTGAGGGACGCAAGGCATTGGTTGTGGATGATAATCCAACCAACCGACTAATATTGTGCAACAAACTTAAAAAATGGGGTGTTGAGGTCGTTGAGGCGCCAGGTCCATTTGAAGCTTTGGAAGCACTTGATCGAGATAAAGATTTTGACTTTTATATTGTAGATTTCGCAATGCCGGATATGGATGGCATTGAGCTGGCGGCAGAAATTCAAAAGCGCCATGACGGCAATCCTGACATAATTCTTTATACCTCGATATCACCGTCAGAGTTTGATATCCGACAACGTCTCGAAAATGTAAAACTCTCAGCAGTATTGCTTAAACCTGCTAAAACTTCTCAAATACTAGCAACTATACGACGTGCAATTTCCATTGATTCCGCGTCTGGGAGTCCTATCGCTGAATCATTAGATGCTCACCAAGCAGCAAATGGTCTACGTATCCTGCTTGTTGATGATAATGCTATCAACAGAAAAGTTGGATCGAAGATTCTAAAACGTATTGGTTACCGACCAGATATATCTAACAGTGGCGAAGAAGCGATAGAGGCTTGCCAAAAGCAACCCTACGACCTGGTGTTAATGGATATTGAAATGCCTGATATGAATGGTATAACCGCAACGGAAAAAATTCGCGAACTCTTGCCTGACGATAGTATGCCGTATTTCGTCGCATTGACTGCAAACGCTATGGAATCGGATCGAAAAACTTATCTGGCGTCTGGGATGGATGGCTATTTAAGCAAGCCAATTGATATGAGCGCGCTAATGGAAGCACTGGATGATGCAACCGAGCATCGCTCTAGTCTGGAAAATTCAAGAACCTGAGTCAGATCAATAAGTGTGAGCTTTAGGTTTCAGTAGATGGACATAAGTTCAAAGAGCTTTCGATATGATGCAAATTGATACAAGCGCATTAGTACGCCTACGCGATGTGATTGGTGGTGATGAAGATGATTTGGCTGAATTCATTCAGGATTTCTCTGAAGAAGCTCCGGAGCTTGTCGGCAAAATGATAGCCAGTGCTGACACTTGTGATTGGGATGCATTAAAAATTGCCACTCATTCACTTAAATCAAATTGCAAAGACTTTGGTGCTATTGAGCTTGGTGAATTGTGCCAAGCGTTGGAAAGCGAAAGTGCTCAGGGTGAGGTGATGGATGCTCAGCAAAAAGTTGAAAGTATCTCTACACAAGTAAAATCTGCTGTCGAAGCTCTGCAGGCATTAGACTTAACCTCTTTTTGAGTATGGTGCAGTTAAAGTAAATGATGGCTTGGGCCTTTGTCTCGCATGAAGTTATCAAACTTTGTCAGATGGCATTTTGCCTGGTGTTTGTTCATCGATTTTAGGGAAAATTGGCGTTTTATCTTCGTCCATCTTTCGTGGACCCACCAGAAACAATCCACATAGCATCAGAAGCAAAGCGAACCAGGCGACCACCGGTAGCCGCTCCCCGAGTAACACGGCGCCCCACCCTATACCGCACACGGTAACAACAATACTGCTCTGACTGGCAAACACAGCACCCAAATACTTGATCAGAATGACTCGAAGCGAGCACGCTACAGCTGAAATCAATCCCATCAGCACCACTATCATGGAAACCTTGTCAAAGTCGCTTCCAACGCCAAATTTCAGCGGATAATAATCATCAAATACCACTACCAGGGGCACGAGAATTATAGCTGCGGCAATTCCTGAATAACCTGTCGCTGTAATTCGATCAAGATTTTCCGGCAGGCGCTTAGCGAGCATCAAGCCACGCAAGGCATACCCTAGAGGTCCAATGGCGGCAATGAGAATCCATGTCCAACGGGCTTCTCCTTCGAGGTTCTGGGTAACCGACATGAGTACAAATACACCTGCTACGCCAATGACAAAACCTAGGAAGCGGCGCATGCTGGGGCTTTCGATGCGAAAGACCATGGCCAGTAAGAAAGCCATGAACCCTTCGGTTACAACCACTAACGAAATAATCCATGCTTCGAGTTGCTCGGCAGCCCAAAAAATAACGACTTCACCGAGGAGTGTTCCAAGTACACCCCACAACGCGAACACCGCTAACAGATTAGCGTTGAGACCGAATAATTTTCCTCTGAATGCGCCGATTGCAATGCACACCACACCGCATACGATGTTCACCCAAAACGCGGTGCCTAAGGGGTGGGGTTGCACCAATGCCACCGCCCGCGATAGTGGTGCCCACAAACCTGAGATAATACCGATTGCCAGTAATCCGAATACACCCTTCAAAGCACGAATCTGCCCGCGCAAACGCCGATCCCGCTCATACACCTGCGCAGTCATGCGCGAGAATACGCGAGACAGTCGACCTAGAGAGTCAGTACGCGCGTCGATATCCTCAAACTGAAATCTGACCGGATCAACAACTTCTTGTTCGAGAACCGCTGCGGCATCAGCAAGTCGCTCTACCTGGTCTAGATAGGCAATTTCGCGATCGCGATTTCTTTTTTTCTCTAGTGATGCATTGATTCGTGCGTTTAGCAGCACTGGATCGAAGTTCTTTCTTAGAAAATCCTGCGCCCCGGCCTCGATGGCACGTACTACGCTTTCCATTTCACCGTCCAGAGATGACACAACGATGACTGGAATTTCGCGTAAATGCCGATCATCGTTCATTTGACGCATAACCTCAAAACCGTCGATATCCGGCATGACGATATCCAGAAGTACCAGATCAATTGCATTTGATCTCAGCATTTCCAGTGCTTCAACACCATCTTTCGCAGTGACGGCGTGGTAACCGAGATTCGTCACTGCCAGCAACATTTTTTTGCGTTGCATGGCCTGATCGTCCACTACGAGAATAGTTTCATCAGTGTTCGAGGGGGAATTCAAATTTGATGAAGTCACAGCTTTAGGTGGTTAGAGTTTTGTTATGTAAAGCTACATCAGTAGTTCGATTTGCATGGTCCTGGAGTTTCACTTTCGCATGTACTCTCTTGCTAGTCTCGTTATAGGTCCAGTCAGTTTTACTGATCCGTTCGAGATTCACATAGATTTCTTAAAGATTACTCGTAACTATTTCGGTGCTAGTCGCATTCAGAATACTTGTGTCGTGACTCGTTTATTCCCGATCTTACCATGTAAAACATATAAGCTTGTAATTAGAATTGTTGCTACTATTTGGCCTCCAGCATGGTCGGCCCATTATTACTATGAGGAAGTAGATGGAACTTATAATCAGGCCAGCCTTAAATAGTGACGCGATAGGCATCAACGATATTTCTAACTATCTTGGTTATAGCGAGCTTTCAGATATCGAAGCTAAAGACAAATTGTTTCAGCTGTTGGATTCAAATGACAATGAGATATTTGTAGTTGAAGTCAATGGGCGTGTCATAGCCTGGTTGCATTTGTTTTTAGCTCGCCGATTGGCCTCTGAGGATTTTTTTGAAATTGGCGGATTAGTTGTTGATCCTGACTATCGAAGACAAGGACTCGCTGCGGCACTAATAAAGTATGTAGAAAACGGGTGCAAAGGGAAATTGCGTGTACGCTGCAATGAAACAAGACGAGAAACGCATCAGTTTTACGAGGCATGTGGATTCAACAATACGAAAGTTCAACGTATATTCGAAAGGCACGTATTGCCAACATAGGAATACTGCTAAATCATAGCGCGTAATAGCGCGATCAATTTTCTGTATTTCGATGATCAGATTACTGTCGCCCTACCCCCCACCATAAATACCGACCAAGCCAAAGCGTGATACGTGGTCCTGCTGGGCGGTACCTCCAATAAGGACCGTACTGGGTGAGTGAGTCTGGCAAGCGCCTCGAAGTGCCGGTACTTACGCCCTGGCCCTTACCCACAAAGGACTGAATTGCCGAATCTGTAGTTTCACCATTGCAGTAAGGGTCTCTTGCATAGTACGCTTTGGGCTAAGTGGTTGAGAACGTTCTCTGATGTGTTGCAGTGGGGCCTTACAGGCCTTCTCAGCTATCCGTTAATACATCAGAAGATGATCTATCTCAGCATTTCAATAGAATAATCAAGATCTGGTTATAGACCTGCGCCAGTACAACGGACGAATCGGGAACGAGGAAATAATTTCATGATTAAACAGACTAAATTGACTTTCAAGAAAACAGCTCTGGCAACCGGAGCGGTGCTAGCACTCAGTTCGCTCGCTTCATACGCCGAAACCTTAAAATGGGCACGCGCTGGTGATTCTTTGACGCTGGATCCGCACGCTCAAAACGAAGGTCCAACGCACACACTGGCCCATCAGATTTATGAGGGGCTGTTACAGCGTGATATGACAGGAAAGATTATTCCAGCACTGGCAACCGGCTGGGATCCATTGCCGGATAACGCTAATGTCTGGCGCTTCAATCTGCGCCCCGATGTCACCTTCCATAACGGCAATGCGTTTAATGCTGATGACGTTGTCTATTCCATCAATCGCGCGCAAATGCCAACCAGTGCGATGAAAGAACTACTTACTTCTGTCAAGGAAGTTCGTAAGGTTGATGATTTGACCGTGGATTTTGAAACCAACGGACCCAATCCATTGCTAGTCAATAATCTGACAAACCTGTTCATGATGGATAGTGATTGGACTGAAGAAAATGATATATCAGCCCCCCAGGATATTGCCGGTGGTGAGACTACCTTCGCCGCTTCCAATACCAATGGAACTGGTGCTTACATGCTGGTTAGCCGTTCCGTCGATGAAAAAACAGTGCTCAAGGCGAATCCGGCATATTGGGGCAAGGATGATTTCCCTCTCGATATCTCGGAAATTGTCTATACACCCATATCCTCTGCCGCGACTCGCGTTGCAGCATTGCTATCGGGTGAAGTCGATTTTATTCAGGATGTACCTGTGCAGGATCTGCAGCGTGTGAATGATGCTGATGGCCTCAAGGTGGTTAAGGCAGCACAAAATCGTGTCATCTTTTTTGGCTTGAATACCGCTGCAGACGATATCGACAGTGACAGCGTCGAAGGTGCAAATCCATTTGCTGATGTACGAGTACGCAAGGCCATGAATATGGCTATTAATCGCGCTGCTATACAAAAAGTGGTTATGCGCGATGAGTCTGATCCGACCAATGTGATCATGCCTCCATTCGTCAACGGCTGGACAGAAGACTTGAACGCACTGCCAAGTGGATCGCTAGACGATGCCAAGCAGTTGGTAGCTGATGCCGGATATGGCGATGGCTTTAGTGTCGCTCTGGATTGTCCGAATGATCGTTATATAAACGACGAAGCTATTTGTCAGGCTCTCGTGGGTATGATGGCCAAGATTGGCATTGAAGTGAATCTGATCGCCCGCCCCAAAGCGCAGCATTTTCCACTTATTCAAAATAAAACCAGTAATTTCTACATGCTTGGTTGGGGTGTACCCACTATGGATAGCCACTATATTTTCAACTTCCTGGTACACACGACTACCGAAGATCGTGGTTCGTGGAACAATACGGGTTATTCAAATGCGGAAGTTGATGAAATGGTTGTCAGCCTTGAATCAGAAACTGATCTCGATGTACGTGACGCAACCATAGGTAAAATCTGGGCTGAAGTGCAGGAAGCGCAGATCTATTTGCCGGTACACAACCAGGTATTAAACTGGGGTATGAAGGATGGCATTAACTTCGATGTGCAGCCGGAAGATCAGCCGCATTTCAAGTTTCTTTCTTTGAACTAGGTAACCCTCCCTCCCCTGACACGTCTCC
>CAYPMR010000064.1:0-20975 GCA_964411665.1 uncultured Granulosicoccaceae bacterium
TGATCAACACCTTTGTTGTTGAATCCCATCCGATTAATCAGCGCCTCATCCTCGGGCAGTCGAAAGAGTCGCGGTTGCGAATTACCCGGCTGAGGTACTGGTGTGACTGTTCCGATCTCGCAGAATCCGAATCCAAGTTTATGTAAACCTTTTAGATAATCACCGTTTTTGTCCAGACCCGCTGCCAGCCCTACCGGATTCCTGAAGTCGAGGTCGCAACAGGTAACGGGTGAGGGCGTCAGATTGGCGTAACGCCATTGACAGAATCGGGTGGCGGGCCAGGAATTAAGTAAGGGCAGTACCCGGTCGTGGGTACGCTCGGCATCCATTGCGAACAGGGCATTTCGCAGCAAAGGGTAGAGCATCGGAGTCAACTGGCTAATGGGTAGGGTGTTAGGAAACCTGCTCTCGCCGGCTATTGAGACAGAGCGCTTCAGGATTGTGCGCGACAGGCTGCCTGCCTGCAAGTAAAATCCCCTCATGAGGATATATCCTGACAAACTCGAAGCAGATCTGGCGCGCAGCATCCGGCCTATTTACCTGTTGCACGGGGAGGAGCCACTCGGCATTGCCGAGGCCGGTGACCGCATTCGTGTTGCGGCTCTGCATGCCGGTTTCAGTGAGCGGGAAGTTATTTTTATTTCGCGAGATGATGACTGGGAGGCAGTGCGTCAGAGCGCAGACAGTCTGTCCTTGTTTGCGGATCGCAAGGTGGTCGATCTGCGACTGCCGAGCGGGAAGCCCGGGCGCAAGGGCAGTGAGGTTTTAAAATCACTGGTAGCGACCCCAAGCGAGGACATATGCTTTTTGTTAACCCTGCCAAAACTTGACCGCAGTGCGACGTCGAGTGCCTGGTTCAAGGCGATTGACAAGGCTGGTGCACACATCGAGTCAAGAGCTCCCACGGCTGTCGAGCTAAAGCGCTGGATAGGTGCCCGCCTGCAGGCCAACAACCTGTCGATTGATGCTGACGGGCTTGATCTGCTGACATCCCACGTCGAGGGAAATTCTTTAGCGGCCCGCCAGGAAGTAGAGATGCTGGCCTTGCTGCATAGCAACCAGACGATAGGTGTTGAGGAGGTGCTGAATCTCGTTACCAAGAGTGCCCGCTATCCATTGAGTGCTGTAACTGATGCTGCGTTGCAGGGCGATTTTTTAAGGGTACTTGCAGTAGTTGATGGTCTGCGTGACGAGAGTGTTTCAGAGGTATTGGTGTTGTGGAGCCTGACACAGGATATTCGCGCAGGTACCCGCTTGAAACAGGCTCTTGATCGCGGTAAATCGCAGAGTGTTGCGTTTCAAGAGGCAGCTGTATGGCAAAAGCGTCAACCTCTGATGCAAATGGCATTAGCCAGACACAGCGAATTGAGTTGGATATCGATGCTGGCACGCACCGCACGTATCGATCGCTTGATTAAAGGTGTAGGCCAGGGTGATGTGTGGCAGGAAATAACGGCATTGTGCGTAATGCTTTGTGGAAATGGTACACCGGCTGTCGCCGATGAAGGCATCGTCGCTGGCAGAGCATCTCTGTGATCGTGTGAAGTTCATGGTTGAATTAATTTTGATTGGAAAGTAAAAATGAATACGACAACAATAAAGAGCTTATTTAAAACGTCTGCCGCCGAGATGCAAAGTGACGCTGTTCAAATAGAGGGTTGGGTGCGTACACGGCGTGACTCCAAAGCCGGAATGTCTTTTGTTGAAATTAACGATGGCTCCTGCTTTGACAGTATGCAGGTAGTTGTCGATGCCGATATCAGTAACTACGCAGACGACGTTCAAAAACTATCAGCCGGATGTGCTGTTTGCGTACAGGGACGGTTGGTTGAATCGAGTGGCAAGGGACAATCTGTTGAAATTCATGCAACTGTCGTTGAAGTGGTTGGATGGGTTGAGGACGCAGAGACCTATCCTATCGCGAAGAAACGTCATAGCTTTGAATATCTGCGTGAGGTGGCACACTTGAGGCCCAGAACCAATGCCTTTGGTGCGATCACACGGGTTAGGGCGGCATTGGCGCAGGCGATACACCGATACTTTCATGAGCGCGATTTTTACTGGGTCAATACCCCGCTGATAACTGCCAGTGATGCAGAGGGTGCGGGAGAGTTGTTTCGTGTCAGCACGCTCGATATGGTGAACTTGCCGATGCTCGATGGCAATGTGGACTATTCACAGGATTTTTTTGGCAAAGAAGCTTTTCTCACTGTGTCTGGTCAATTGAATGTCGAATGCTATGCAATGGCACTGACGCGGGTTTATACGTTCGGGCCAACCTTTCGTGCTGAAAATTCCAACACCAGTCGTCACCTGGCTGAGTTCTGGATGATTGAACCTGAAATCGCTTTCGCCGGTTTGAAAGAGAACGCTGATCTTGCTGAAGATTTTCTAAAATATTTGTTCAATGCGCTGATGAATGAATGCGAGGATGATATGGCCTTCTTTGCGGCTCGTATCGACAAGCAGGTGACAGAGCGACTGACATCGATGATCGATTCTGAATTCGAGCGTATGGAATACACCGATGCCATAGAGATTCTAAAGAGCTCGAAAAAGTCATTCGAATATCCAGTTACCTGGGGACTGGATTTGCAGTCCGAGCATGAGCGGTATCTGGCTGAAGAGCATGTCGGACGCCCGGTCATCCTGATGAACTATCCAAAGGAGATAAAAGCCTTTTACATGAGACGCAATGATGATGAACGCACTGTTGCTGCCATGGATGTGCTGGCGCCAGGAATAGGTGAGTTAATTGGGGGAAGTCAGCGTGAGGAGCGTCTTGATTACCTGGATGCGCGCCTGGCTGAATTGGGTATCTCTGAAGAGTTGTATTGGTATCGCGATCTGCGTCGTTACGGCACAGCGCCACACGCGGGATTCGGACTGGGATTTGAGCGGTTGATCAACTATGTGACGGGTATGGAGAATATCAGGGATGCGATTCCATTCCCACGTACCCCCCGCAGTGCCAGCTTCTAAAACACGGCATTTGTACGTACTGCAGTAAAAGTTGCTGCCGACAGTAAATTTCCCGTGTTACTATCGGGCCAGCCCGGATAGCTGCTTCTTGTAGTTAGGGCTAACTTTAAACTCAATACGGACTTTGAGGATCAGTGTGATGAAAAGGATGACAAAAAATTGTGTATGGATGCGAATCTATCCAGGGCAAATACAGCCTGTGAAAAATGAATATCAGATGAACACTACGGGATCAGCGGGTTGCTTTAGATCAGCTGGACACTCCAGATCAACGGGCTTCACGTTGGTCGAAATAGCCATCGTTCTGGTGGTTATCACTTTAATTCTGGCCGGTGTGTTTAAGGGGCAGGCGTTGATCGATAGCGCGCGAGTCCGCTCCATGGAAACGGAAGTCTCCGGTATTCGAGCGGCCTGGTATTCATTCCAGGATCGCTACCGTTCACTGCCGGGTGATTTTCCCAATGCTCGAACGCACATCGATGATGCAGCCGTCCCTGGTAATGGTAACGGTAAGATTGATGATAGTGGGGAGCGTGCAGGCGTTTGGCAGCAGTTAGCACTAGCCGGTTTTATCAATGGCAGTTTTGATGGGCTTGAAAGTTCAGCGGGTACGGCACAGGATGTTAACTGCTCTGCCAACACCTGTCCGCGCAATCCATTCAACGGCTATTACAAAATCAGTTATGGTACTCAGGCTGCAAATGCTTCGGGGCCTGCGAACGAGATTTTCACTGGCGACAGGATACCGGTATCCATCCTCGCGCAACTCGATAACAAGCTCGATGACGGTAAAGCGGATTCAGGGCGTTTTCGCGTGCATCGTGAATATAGCGGCAATTGCTCAACCGCCGGTGAATGGGATGTCAGCCGAGGACACGCCAATTGTGCAGCGGTTCTGCGTGACTAGCGATTGAATTATTCTGGCGTTGCTAAGTCAGGACAACTGCAGCTCCTTAATTTTGCGCGTCAGGGTATTGCGCCCCCATCCCAGCAATCGGGCAGCTTCCTGTCGGCGGTTACCCGTTTTCTGTAATGCGCATTCGATCAGAATCCGTTCAACCTCGGGTATCGTGTTGTCGAGTAAACCTTCGGTATCGTTAGCCAGATGAAAAGTGGCCCAGGAACGCAGACTTTGTTGCCAGTCTGTCTCATCACAACTGTCTCCTGTGGAATTATGATTGTTGGCTTTCAGCGAACTGTTACTCACAGTGTCCGGTAAATCTTCAATCTCGAGTATATCGCCGGCTGCCATGACGGTTAGCCAGTGTGCTGTGTTTTCCAGTTGGCGCACGTTTCCGGGCCAGGGCAGGGTTGAAACATAGTTATCGAATTCCCTGGTGGTTTGTTTTACCGGGGTTTCCAACTCCGATGCTGCCTTGCTGAGAAAGTGGCGCAGCAAAGACGGTATGTCTTCGCGCCGATCACGTAAGGGTGGTGCATTGATGCGAATGACATTCAATCGGTGAAACAGGTCTTCGCGAAAAGTTTTCTCCCGCACCTGTTCTTCAAGATTTTGATGGGTCGCGGCAACTATGCGCACATCTACCTGCAGCGCAGTGGTGCCACCGACACGAAAAAACTTGCCGTCAGCCAACACGCGCAATAAACGCGTTTGTAAATGTGCTGGCATATCACCAATTTCATCAAGAAACAGTGTGCCCCCGTTAGCCTGTTCAAAACGACCCAAACGTCGGCTGTCGGCACCGGTAAATGATCCCTTTTCATGACCGAAGAGCTCGGATTCCAGAAGATTATGTGGAATTGCCGCCATATTGAGTGCGACGAATGGGTAGTCGGCTCGCGGGCTATGCCGATGTAACGCCTGCGCGATAAGTTCCTTACCCGTTCCTGATTCGCCATTGATTAAAACGGTAATTTTTGAACGTGATAAGCGTCCAATGGCGTTAAATACTTCCTGCATGGCCGGTGCATCGCCTAATAGTTCTTCTTGTGGCAGACTGCTATCACGTTGATTTTCGCGGTTGGCTGGCGGTGCCATGCGCGGTTTGACTGAGCGGTTTGATGTGGCAGATTCCTCCAGGCGCGAGGCGCAGGCCCGTCGTGTTTGCTCAACAATTTCGTAAACATCAAAAGGTTTGGGTATGTATTCGTAGGCACCTTTTTCAAAACTGTTAACCGTCGTTTCGAGATCTGAATGTGCAGTCATTATCAACACCGGCACATTCGGGTGACTGCGTTGAAACACAGATAGAAAACTCAATCCATCGGATCCCGGCATACGCATATCGCTGATGACCGCATCCGGTGGTAGCGCATTAGCGCGAACGATTTCAAGAGCTTCATCGGCTGTTTCGAATGTTGTGACTTGCATGTCAGCATTGCGCAGTGCCTTTTCAAGAACCCAGCGAATGGATTCGTCGTCATCTATTACCCAAACGTTTTCGTCACTCATAAAAGCTGCGTCAGTTGGTAGTGGAAATATTGGTGGTTATTGGTATGAGAACAGTGAATGTTGTTCTTTTCGGTTCGCTCGTACACTCGATCAACCCACCGAGTTGATGAATGGTGGTTTGAGCGATGGATAAGCCGAGCCCGGTTCCATCGTTACTGCCTGACACCAGCGGAAAAAATATTTGCTCGCGCAGTTCTTCTGTAATCCCTTTACCATCGTCGATAATCTCAACACCAACAACCAAGGGATGTCTGGCTGCGCCTATCGTTAAGTTACTTCTTACCCGGGATCTGAATATGATTTTGCCCTTCGGGCCAACAGCATTCAGAGCATTGCCAGCAATATTGAGAAACACCTGTACCAGACGGTCGTGATCGGATATCAATTCAGGAATACTCGGATCGTAGTCAAAGGCCAGCTTTACGCCCGCTGGCGCTTCGACGGCAATGATTTTGCGCACGTGTTCAAGCACCTCGTGAATATTAAGCATCTGCATTTCCAGAGCGCTTGCCGGACCGAGCATGCGATCAATTAACTGGCGTAGCCTGTCTGATTCACGAATAATGATGTGGGTGTACTCACGCAGTGCGTTGTCATCCAATTCGTTTTCCAGCAGTTGTGCCGCTCCACGTAATCCGCCGAGCGGATTTTTGATTTCGTGTGCCAGGGACCGTAATAGCGAAGTGGTTCCCTGCTGCTGCGTTGATAATGCCTCCTCTCGAGCAATGCGCACTTGTCGGTCGATGGCGGTTAATTCAATCACCAGACCTATCTGCTGTTTGCGTTGTGTCCACGGAGAAATCGTGCAATCGGCCAGCAGGGGTGGACTTCCTGCGGGGGCAAGATTGACCTCGCGGTCATTAAAAGGCTGCCCTGATTGCAAGGTCTCATGCATATGTGCCAGCAAGGTATCCGGCAATTCAGTGAAATCCAGTAGATTGCGCCCGCGGGCTTTGTTGGAGCTGACCTTGAGAATCATTTCGGCAGCTGCATTGAGGAAAATGACATCCAGTGACTCATCGACACAGACAACACCCATTGACAAATTGCCAATGAGGTCAATTTCCATCGTCTCTGGTGATGTGTCGATGTCATCCATACTTAGTTATCAGCAAGTTGGGAGCCGTAAGCGGTGTTTTGCTGAATACCCGGAGGCTTAAAAAAATACAAATAAAACAAAGACTTACATTGTTAAATTGCGAAGAGAAAAACGCCAAAATGGTTTGGGTAAACGCAGTGTTACTTTAGGGTGCATGATAGCAGGAGATTGCACCAAAATAGTGCATCATAATTGGCAAAACGATCAGGTTATGGATGGGTGTTGGGGGGCTAAACACATCCGTTCGAAGGTTTTGTTGTCAGTAAAGCAGAGTCAAAAAAAAGCCCCTCATTGAGGGGCTTTGTGTTTGAGCGGTTAGCCGGCCCCGTTATTTTGGAGCCGGTCAACCTGCAATGTGATGCTACTCAGAGCGAGTAGTACATATCGAATTCCAATGGATGAGTGGCCATTCGCAGTGCGGTAACCTCTTCCATCTTCAGATCAATATAGCCGTCGATACAATCGTCAGTGAACACACCACCAGCTGTCAGAAAAGCACGATCATTGTCGAGGCCTTCCAATGCCTGCTCAAGAGAGAAAGCAACCTTTGGTATGTCCTGTTCTTCTTCAGGTGGCAGGTCATATAGATCTTTGTCCATTGCATCACCCGGGTGGATTTGACGTTGGATGCCATCAAGCCCTGCCATCATTAATGATGCAAAGGTGAAGTAGGGGTTGCCAGTCGGATCTGGAAAGCGCACTTCGATACGGCGTGCTTTGGGATTCGAGACATAAGGTATACGAACAGAGGCGGAGCGGTTGCGAGCCGAATATGCCAGCATCACAGGTGCTTCAAAACCTGGAACCAGACGTTTGTAACTGTTGGTAGAGGCGTTTGCAAAAGCGTTGATAGCGTGTGCGTGTTCGATCACACCACCGATATAATACAGGGCCATTTCTGACAGGCCACCGTATTCATTGCCGCTGAAAAGATTCTTGGAACCTTTGGCTAAAGATTGGTGTACATGCATACCACTACCGTTATCACCAACCAGTGGTTTGGGCATGAAAGTCGCTGTTTTGTGGTACTGATGGGCCACGTTCTGTACAACGTACTTAAGAATTTGTACGGAGTCTGCACGTTTTACCAAGGTATCGAACTGCGTACCAATTTCGCACTGACCGGCCGTACCAACCTCGTGGTGATGCACTTCAGGGACGACGCCCATCATCTCCATTGTCAAACACATCGCAGATCGGATGTCATGCAGTGAATCGACCGGTGGTACAGGAAAATATCCACCCTTTACGCCAGGTCGATGTCCGGTGTTACCACCTTCGATAACCTTGTTCGTGTTCCAGGCAGCTTCTTCTGAATCGATGCTGTAACCGGAACCGCCCATCTCATTGCTCCAACGTACATCATCGAAGATAAAGAATTCCGGTTCTGGTCCGAAGTAGGCGGTGTCGGCAATTTTGGTTGATTTCAGATAAGCTTCTGCACGTTTTGCAATTGAGCGAGGGTCACGTTCGTAGCCTTCCATGGTGTCAGGCTCGATAACATCACAGCGGATATTGAGCTGGGTATGTTCGGTAAACGGATCAAGAACTGCTGTATCCGTATCGGGCATCAGAATCATGTCCGAGGCATCGATGCCTTTCCAGCCAGCGATCGATGAACCATCGAACATCTTTCCTTCTTCGAAAATATCGCTGTCTATTTGATTGATTGGTGTAGACACGTGTTGTTCTTTACCACGTGTGTCGGTGAAGCGGAAATCGACGAAATCGACTTTCTCGGCTTTCAGGGTTTTCATTACGTCGCTAGTCGACATGTATCCGGTCTCCCACTCTAGAGGTTGTTGCTATTGAATAATTTGGTTGTCAGTGTCCAACAGGTCTTCTGTGGCTCACATTTACGCAATATATAAATCAGCAAGTCTAATGCCAGTAAAATAAGTTATATAAAACAATGAGTTAAAATAGATCAGAAGCACAGTATGCGCATAAATGGTGCGATTTGCTCATGATCGGTGCATTCGATCGAGAGCATACTTATAGTGCTACTATGACTTGTTTGCACGAGAAAAATCTGAGTACTAAAGTATATCCCAGCTTCCAAATGAGGACACCTTAACTTCCAAACGGTATTCGCCCAAAGAGATCCGGTCAGGGACCGCCCGCAGAGAAATAAATCCTCGGCAGGTAAACCTGAAACGATGGCATCGATTAACGCTTAAGGTCTGGAAAGTCCTTGCAATAGGTTTAAACTACATGGGTGCACCCAAGATCACTCAACCCCTTTTTTTCGCCCGGCAATGTCAGAAAATTCCACGTTGAATAATACAGTCTCCACCTTTCAAGGCATGATTGCGCTTTTACAGGAGTACTGGTCCGGGCAGGGTTGTATAGTTCAACAGCCTTACGATATGGAGGTGGGCGCCGGAACTTTCCACAGTTCGACATTTCTTCATGCTATTGGGCCTGAACCCTGGTTTGCCTGTCATACACAGGCATCACGGCGACCTACAGATGGTCGTTATGGTGAAAACCCCAATCGTTTACAGCACTACTATCAGTTTCAGGTAGCGATGAAGCCTTCACCACTTAATATGCAGGAGCTCTATCTGGGCTCTCTGGAAGCTTTGGGATTTGATCTTCTAGAGCATGATGTACGGTTTGTTGAAGATAATTGGGAATCCCCGACGCTCGGCGCATGGGGGCTTGGCTGGGAGGTCTGGTTAAACGGTATGGAAGTGACCCAGTACACGTACTTTCAACAATGCGGTGGCTTGCCCTGCAATCCAGTGCTGGGTGAGTTGGCTTATGGTATTGAACGCCTCGCGATGTACATTCAGGGTGTTGAAAGTGTTTATGACCTGGTCTGGGGACATACTGCAGCAGGCCCCATAAGCTATGGTGATGTATTCCATCAGAACGAAGTGGAACAGTCTGCCTATAATTTCGAACACGCTGATGTCGAGGAGCTGTTCCACGCATTTGATGTTGCCGAGAAAGAATGTATGCGTCTAACTGAACTCGGTTTGCCCTTGCCTGCGTATGAACAGGTATTAAGAGGTTCACATACATTTAATTTACTTGATGCCAGACATGCGATCTCGGTCACTGAACGGCAGCGTTTTATTCTCCGCGTACGAACGCTTTCTCGAGCAGTGGCTGAAGCTTATCTGGCTTCGAGAGAGGCGCTGGAATTTCCGTTGTTGCGCAATGAATCTGTTGCCGTCTGATCGATTGCGTGTTTCGTATTTATCCCCTTTGCCATTGTTTGCCAGGAAATTTCATTGAATCACGCTGATCTACTACTCGAAATTGGAGTTGAAGAATTGCCAGCAGGTGCAGCCGTACCCATGTCGGAATCGTTTGGCTCGGGTGTGCATGATGCGCTGCTCGATTCGGGTTTTGTCACCAAGGCTTGTAACTATCAGGTCTATTCGACGCCAAGGCGTATAGCCGTACTCGTTTCGCAGGTTGCTGACCGACAAGAGGATAGCGAAACGGAACGCAAGGGTCCTTCTGTGTCAGCGGGCTTCAATGAGGACGGTACACCTACCAAAGCAGTGGCAGGGTTTGCCCGGTCCTGTGGTGTTGAAGTTTCTGACCTGTCTCGGGTTGAGACGTCAAAAGGTGAGTGGTTTGTTTTTCGAAGCCTGGCGCCCGGGCAGACCTTGTCAGCATTTTTAAGTGATGCATTACCGGATATCGCAAAGCAAATTCCGTCACCGAGACGCATGCGATGGTCTGATCGTTCAACAGAATTTCTTCGTCCGGTGCGCTGGCTAACGGCATTGCACGGAACTGACACCTTGGCTATCGATTTGCTCGGACAGTCAGCGATCGCTCATACCTACGGACATCGTTTCCACGCACCCGGGCAGCTGAGTCTCGGCAATGCTGCGGACTACGCAGCTCGACTTCACAGTGATGGCTTTGTTGTTGCCGATGTGGCTGTGCGCAAACAACTTGTCATAGAGCAGGTCAAGCGCTGTGCAGAAGAATTTTCAGCCGCTGTAGATCTTGATCCGGAGTTGGTTGATGAAGTGACATCGCTTGTTGAATGGCCAGTTGCGATTGGTGGCAGTTTTGACGAGCGTTTTCTGTCTTTGCCCAAAGAAGCCTTGATTCAAACCATGGCTGAAAACCAACGTTACTTCGCCCTTTTCGATAACAAAGATGAGTTACACGCCGGCTTTGTAACAGTCGCCAATATTGAATCCAGTCATCCGGATTCTGTGCGTGCCGGTAATGAGCGCGTAATCAGGCCGCGTTTCGCAGATACGCTGTTTTTCTGGGATAAAGATAGTCAGACGACACTTGAATCAAGGCGAGCAGGATTGGAAAAAGTGCTGTTCCAGAAAGATCTTGGTAGTCTCTATCAGAAATCTGAAAGACTAGAGCTGATCGCAGGATTCCTGTCTGAACGTGTCGGGGCTTCCCATCAGGACTGCGAACGTGCAGCGACGCTTGCCAAGTGTGATTTGCTGACTGAAACCGTCGGTGAACTTGCAAAGATGCAAGGGATCGCAGGTAGCTACCTTGCTCTTGCTGACGGCGAATCAGAGTCGGTTAGTCTGGCATTGCGTGAACAATATCTGCCCCTGAAATCAGGTGGTTCTCTGCCTTCAAGTACGGTAGGTCAAGTGTTATCGATGGCGGATAAGGTCGATACCATGGTTGGGATTTTTGGTATTGGTCAAAAACCGACGGGTGCCAAAGATCCGTTTGCTTTGCGCAGAGCAGCTTTGGGGTTGCTGAGAATTCTAGTCGAGTGCGAGCATTCGGTTGACCTTAAAGAACTTTTTCAAAGAGCTGCATCTGCTTACGGTCAAAGCGTATTAACAGCATTTGATGTTGATGAGCTGTTGCAGTTTGTTTCCGAGCGACTGCGCAATTATTATCTTGAAAGTGGTGTGCGCCATGACGTTATTGATGCTGTTGCTGCAAAAGGTATAAGTGATCCTCACGATTTCAATCGTCGTGTAAAGGCGATAGCCGGTTTTCGATCCAGTGAAGCAGCTGATGCGCTGGCAGCGGCAAGTAAACGGATAAACAATATACTCAAAAAAGTAGATGGCCCGATAGCGCAAACAATTGATGAGAGTTGCCTTGTCGAAGCTGCCGAGCAGAACCTTGCTCGTGATCTTCAGACAATAGAAGCTGAATTGTCACCGCAATTCGAAAAAGGGAATTATGTCGAAGCGATGCGCTCAACAGCGAAACTGCGTAACGTTGTGGATGATTTTTTTGACAACGTAATGGTGATGAACGAGGATTCGCGTCTGCGAGAAAACAGACTTGCGTTATTAACACGGGTTGCTGATCTTTGTTCACGTACAGCTGATTTGTCGCAGCTGCAGTCAGCTAGTTGATGCAGCGTCAAGAGCGCTGGAGAGAAATCCGATGAAGCTTGTGATTCTTGATCGGGATGGTGTAATCAATCAAGTCGGCGATCCGATTATAGATTCGCCGGATCAATGGCAGCCCATACCCGGCAGTCTTGAAGCTATTGCCCGATTGACACAAGCGGGTTGCCATATTGCTGTGGCAACAAATCAATCAGGTATCGCACGTAACATCCTTAGTGTTGAAACCCTGTTTGCAATTCATGAGCGAATGCATGAAGCCGTGCGTGAAACAGGTGGGCAAATCGATGTGGTGGTTTTTTGCCCGCACAGCGATGCCAATGAATGTGGTTGTCGTAAACCCAAACCAGGCATGCTCTATCAGATTAACGACAGGTTGCAACTCGATCTTTCAAAAGTACCTGTGGTTGGGGATTCTTTGCGTGATGTACAGGCAGCCATGGCCGCCAATGCCAAACCAATTCTTGTTAAAACAGGCGCTGGTCAGCGTACGCGTGATGAGCATGGTTTAGGGCATGTGCCCTGTTACGATGATCTCGCGGCATTTGTCGAAACCTATCTGAGTGAATCTGATTAATAATAATGACGGCTGCAAAAGAACAAAATATACCATCCAAAGCCGTTCTCTATATGCGAGCGATTGCCTGGTGGTTAGTGTTCATGGGCAGTACCTTGTTGCTGACTTTGCCTGTGTTGATTGGCTTGATTTTATCGTACGAAAAGGGTTTTCGGGTGATCGATATTTGGTTGGCGATCAATCTTAATTCTCTGAAGCGGATTTGTAAGCTTGATTGGAACATCGTTGGCTTGGAGAGCATGCCGGATAGTCCAAAGTTGATACTCAGCAAACATCAATCAACCTTCGAGACCCTGCTGTTACCAGCGATCCTCAAGTCTTACGTGTTCGTGGCAAAACGTGAACTGGCTTTGATTCCCTGTTTTGGCTGGTGTTTGTATATGACCGACACAATACTGATCAAAAGAGGTGCAGGTAAATCAGTTGTCAGGCAGCTCGAAGAGGAATCAGCCAAGCGATTCTCGCGTAATCGTAGTGTTGTAATGTTCCCGGAGGGCACACGACGCGAACCAAATGCTGAACCTGAGTATAAGATTGGTGGTGCGCTGATTGCGCATAAACTTGGAATGCCGATTACGCCAATTGCTCATAATGCGGGTGAGTACTGGCCAAGGCATAGTTTTATAAAATGGCCTGGAACGATAGAAGTGCGGATAGGTCCCGCAATACCGGTCGCCGGAAAAACACCAGATCGAATATTGAAAGATGTGGTTGAATGGATAGAGACGCAACAAAAGGAAATAACTGTCGTTGATCGTTTTCCTTATTAATAGCAAAAGCAATCGCATTCGTTAGCTCTTCAATCGATACCAAAAAGTGCGCGCGCATTTTTTGTAGTTGTCTTTGCAACAACATCAGCTGGTTTGTTCTGCAAGTGGGCTACCGTATCGCAAACTTCAGTGATCCATGCGGGCTGATTACGTTGGCCAGCTCTGAGTTCACCAGGCTGATAGGGTGCATCTGTTTCAAGTACAATTGAATCCAATGGTAGCTCTGCAACCAGGCGGCGTAGTCGGGTCGCGCGAGAATAGGTGATCGCGCCCCCGAATCCGAGTGCGAAACCCAAGTCCAGGAATGCTGCTGCCTGTTCCGAACTGCCATTGAAGCTGTGTATAACACCGCGCACGCCCGAATACCGACGAACACACTGCAATACAGCTTCGACGGCGCCATTGGCGTGAATTATCAATGGCAAATCAGTGCGCGCGGCAAGCTCTACATGTTGTGTGAAAAGTTCGAGTTGCGTTTGGCGGCTTCTCCCTCTGTGGGTGTAGTCGAGCCCACACTCGCCAATTGCGGCCAGTGTGTCGGTTTCTGCCCGATCACACACCGCTTCCCACGCAGCTTGGTCGTGATCGTCCAGGAATAGAGGGTGCAGCCCGGCGCTGGCTCTGATGATATCGTGCTGACGGGCAAGATTTGCGATCCGATCGAAATCTCCAGCCCGAATCGCCGGTATCACGATGTCTGTGATGCCTGACTCCGCAGCCCGCTGTATGACATCGTGTCTGTCGATATCAAACGACGGATCATCAAGATGGCAGTGGCTGTCAATCAAGGGTGTTGGCAAGTGAAAGAGTCCTTATCAGCGAATGGTAGGCAGTTTTGTCCGGTAATCGGGCATCGAAGAGGCAAGAGTTTTGGGGCCCGGGTTATTTTCGTGCGAAAATGGCATTTTGCAAGACTCAGATCGGGGTAATGTATGCGCTGGAAAAATCTCAGGCGTAGCAGGAATATAGAAGATCGCCGAGGAAGATCGAGTGCTGGCGGTGGGCGTACGGGTCGTCCCATGGGCCGCGGTGCCAAGCTCGGCGGTGGTGGAATGCTGCTATTGCTGTTGGCGTCGGTTTTTCTGGGCACAGATCTGACCGGTCTGATGGGTGGTGGTGGATCTCGCCTGGAGCCTGGTGTTTCCAGCCAACCAACCGGTACCAGCACGGTCAACAGATTGCCTGCCAACGATGACGTAGCCCAGTTTGTATCGACCATCATGGCCACCACAGAAGATGTTTGGGTGCCGCTATTTGCACAGGCTGGTAAAACCTATCAGCCGCCCAAGTTGGTTTTGTTCAGTGACGGTGTACGTTCTGCTTGTGGCTTTACTTCTTCTGCTGCCGGTCCCTTCTACTGTCCGGGGGACAATCAGGCCTATATTGATTTGGATTTCTTCGCTGAATTACAGCGTATGGGGGCCGGTGGTGATTTCGCGGGTGCTTATGTTCTTGCCCATGAGGTTGGTCACCATATTCAGAACATGCTCGGTGTTTCCATGCATGTGCAACGTCGCCAACGACAGGTAGGAAAGGCGGAGTCAAATGCTCTGTCCGTCAGGACTGAGCTGCAAGCAGATTGTTATGCAGGCGTCTGGGCGCATCATGCGCACAAGCGTTTTCAGTTGTTGGAACCGGGTGATCTGGAAGAGGGAATGAATGCGGCTGCGAAAATTGGCGATGACGCACTAATGCGCAATGCCGGCAGACGGGTCAGGCCAGAGTCATTCACGCATGGATCTTCCAAGCAACGGCAAACCTGGCTTTACCGAGGTCTGCAGACTGGAGATCCGAATCAGTGCGATACTTTTAATGCCAACAGTTAATGCCAACAGTGCCATCAGCTAATGCCAATAGCTGACGCAGTTTGTACCTACTCTTCGCTTGTTTGTGGTTGTTTTCTGATTTTCCCTTATGAAATTATCTGCTGAAGCTTTCCGGCAAACCACCAACAAACGTATCACTTTGATGGGTATGTCGGGCGTTGGAAAAACGCGGTTGGCGAACATTCTGCGCGCAGGTGATTGGTTCCACTATTCAGTCGATTACCGTATAGGTACACGCTATCTCGATGAGGCTATTCTCGATAACCTGAAAAGTCAGATGATGCTGGTACCGTTTCTGCGGGACCTGCTAAGAAGTGACTCCATCTATATTCGTAACAATATATCTTTCGATAATCTGGCACCGTTGTCGACCTGGCTCGGCAAACTCGGAGATCCTGAGCTTGGTGGTCTTCCGATTCCAGAATTTAAACGTCGTCAGCTATTACACTGTGAAGCCGAGAAAAGCGCGGTGGCCGATACCCTGGGGTTTATGCACAAAGCTGAATCCTTATATGGCTATAAGCATTTCCTGAATGATGTTAGTGGAAGTCTTTGTGAACTTGATGAGCCTGAGCTGTATGACCAGCTTGCCAGCCACTCAGTGATGATATACATCAAAGCTGATAAGGCTGATGAAGACATGTTGATTGAACGTGCTGAGAAATTCCCCAAACCACTGTTCTATCGCGAAGAATTTTTAAATGTTCAGTTGGAGAAGTATCTGCTGGAAAAAAACCTTCAATACACGACGCTGATTGATCCAGATGATTTTGTTCGATGGGTCTTCCCGCATCTTTTCTATTCACGTGTCCCGCGCTATGAAGCAATTGCTGATCGCCTTGGGTATGTAGTGAGCGCCAGAGATGCCTATCACGTGTCGAATGAGCATGAATTTTTGCAGCTGATTGAACATGCGCTTGATACGGGATCCAGCGCTGGGTCTAGTACGAAAGGTGGTTGCTAATGCCGCTGGTTTCTCACAGAGAATTGCCAACCTATGATCGATTAAGGCAGGAAGGGCACCATATACTGACACCTGAACGTGCAGATAGTCAGGATATACGTGCCTTGCATATCGGTTTGTTGAACATGATGCCTGATGCAGCACTGGCGGCGACAGAACGACAGTTTTTCAGACTGATCAGTTCAAGTAACACGATCTCTCAGTTTTACTTGCATCCGTTTACATTGCCTCAAATCGAACGTGGTGAGCATGCACGTGCACACATTGATCAATACTATGAGCCGCTTGAGCAAGTTAGAGAACAAGGCCTTGATGCTCTGATCATAAGTGGCGCTAACATTACCCAGCCAAACTTGGAAGAAGAAGTATTTTGGGATCCGCTGAAAGACCTTGTCGATTGGGCTGAACAGCATGTGACCTCAACGCTTTGCTCCTGTCTGGCCAGTCACGCCGTGTTTCAGTTTCGCTATGGGTTGCGTCGACGTGGCTTGAGCAAGAAGATGTGGGGGATATTCCCGCATCGGGTTATTGATGTCACCCATCCTTTGGTTAGTGATACCAATAGTCGATTTGATGTGCCTCATTCCAGATTCAATGAAGTAACGCCAGAACAATGCAGATCTGCGGGTTTGCATGTATTGGTTGAAGGTGAGACGCCGGGTGTACAGCTAGCAGTCAGTCCTGATGGGTTTCGTATGGTGTTTTTTCAGGGGCATCCCGAGTACGACAAAATCAGTCTGCTTAAAGAATACAAGCGCGAGGTCGGGCGCTTCATCAGTGGTGAGTCAGCTGATTACCCGCCTTTTCCCGCTAATTACTTTGATCTTCGTAGTCGCGCCCTGCTTGATGAATACAGGCAGCATCTTGAAAGTGCAATGGCTGCAAAAAAATCACCACCACCTTTTCCGGAAGAGCTTGTAACGGGGCAGCTTGAAAACACCTGGCATGATTCCGGTGAAGCTGTGGTGGGCAACTGGATTGGCCAGGTCTACCAGTTGACGCATGCGGTGCGACATATTCCCCATATGCAGGGAGTGGATCCCGAAAATCCGCTGCAATGGCTTGGTAGTAGTGATGCCTGAAGCGTTAACTAATGTCATCGATGCTATGGGCCAGCCTTTGATCCTGTTGTTCGTAGCTAATATTTTTTTACTGCTCTTCGCTCCCTGGATTGCGGAACTGATTGAAGGTGGTGAACTCGACGAGTCGACGCGCAAGTTTCGTATTCTTGTTATGCGCAGTTTGAATCTACTGGTAATTGTGATCTTGGGTATAACTCTCGTCACCGGCCAGACGCAAATAATTAACAACTTCATTGTCAAGTTGTTGTTGGCCATAGTTGTCGTGTATGTCAGCGTTGTACTGACGCTGATTATCTCGCGTTTGATAAGGATGCGTTATGGGCGGCGCATTCAGTCTCAGGGTGAAGCGCGGATAGCTGATACCTATGCCTCTCGTGCTCTGGGAATTTCTGCCGGAATTTTTATCGGCATAGTTGCCTTGATTTCGATTGTCAGATTGTTTGGTTTTGATGATCTGCTTGAAACAGGCGGTGTCATCGGTTTTATAGGTGTGTTTTTAGCGCTTACCCAGGGAGCCTGGGCGCCGGATATCATAAGCGGGTTGGTCATACTCAATACACGTATGTTGGTAGAACGTGATGTGATAAAACTCTATGATGGAAACGAGGAGATTTTTGCTCGGGTACATCGCACGCGCGCGTTTCATACCGAATTGCTTAATTTGGTAGATAACCATCGTATTATGATTTCCAATTCAAAAATCAGGGAATATACGCTCCACAATTTGTCCAAGTTCGCAACTGCTAAAGGGTTACGTGAAAGCCTGTTTTTCAAACTCGGCTACGATGTCTCGGCGCTGCAGGTTAGACAGATGTTTGACAGAGTGTTTGAACTTGCCTGTGAAAAATCAGAGCTTGATTTTGAGCACCAGCATCTCCCGGAAGTACGATTGCAGGACGCGGGTGATCATGCAGTGGAATGGTCTTTCCACTATTACACTAAGGATCTGGAGTCAGTCGTTGCGCTGCGATTGCAGTTTCGTGAATTGGTCTTTGAGGTAGCGCAGGACATGCACATTGATTTGTCTACGCCCTTCGTTGTTGCGCAACCACAGCACTCATTTCAGTAATTCGGTTTGTGATTCAGGTGGTCGGGCCTTTTTGTTGAGCAGCTGCAAGGCACTAGGCAGCCTCAGCCTGGTGAGCTTTGACTTTGCTTAGCTTACGCGCCGCATTTACGCAATTAAGTCTTTCCATTCGACCATAACGGCCAAGTTTTACATCCAGCTCACGTACCTGATCGATTTTAAGTTTAGCTATCTGGTCAAATTGCGTAATACCAAGTTCGTACAATGCCTTGCAAATGGTGGGGCCTATGCCCTTTATTTTTGTCAAATCGTCGGCAACGACAGCTTTTTTCGGTTTTCTTGTACGTAATACAGGCTTTGAAACTGAAACAGCCGTTACGGATTTAACAACCGGTGTGATTTGTCTGTTGGTCTTACGCTCGCGTTTATCAGCGATCTTGGTTTTCAGTTGTTGGTATGAATCAGTAATGGTCTCACTTTTTAGTTTCCAGTTTTCAGAGGCAACTTTTTGCAAAGCCAGTTTACGTTGTGTTTCATCCAGTCTTTTAGTGCTGACATGATTTGCCTTTTTGAGTAGCAAATTAGTTTTCATAAAATTCTTGATCAGCTTGTTCTGTATATCGTTTTGTTTGCGTAAATTACGGATATCCTGCTGATATAAAGGAAGTTTTACCAGCTCCTTTTGCCTGCTGTTAAGTTGTGCTTCCAGTTCTTGCCTGTTTGTACGATTAGTGAAACTTTTGAACATGATGCCAAAAGCGCTGCCAATTAATAAACAGATAGTGGAGGTCAATAAAAGGGCGAACATCGTATAAGCTACTGTAGTTTCGTTCATAGATACACCATGGATTGCCAAGTTTGGTTCTTATTGTGATCGGATATATATGTACACCCAATCGCAAATTTGATGCCAAATGAATCCTCAACCATTTCTCTGATTGCGCACGATTCTGGTGCTGATTTGAGTAGCTTTACGCCGTCAATTGAATGCAATTAGGTGCAGCGGCTTGCGTAGCCGCTTGGGTAGCCGCTTGGGTAGCTTATCTGAGCCTTGCATTATGATTAGAAGACCAGATTGATCATCGTCAGACTGACAATCAGGAAAATGACCGTCATTAACCCGCCGGCCCGCATGAAGTCCGCAACTGAATATCCGCCGGGGCCCATCAACAGGGCATTGACCTGATGGGTTGGGATAAGGAAGGAGTTGGATGTAGAAATTGCAACGGTCAAAGCAAAGATAGCTGGATCTGCACCAACCGCCAGTGCCAGATTTATTGCCAGCGGAACCAATAGCACGGTGGCTCCAATGTTCGACATCACAAGGGTGAAAAACGTTGCCAGACCTGCGACAACTGTTTGCAACACCCAAATCGGTACTTCCCCGACGATGTTTAGAATTTCCTGAGCTATCCACGCAGCTGTTCCACTTTGGTCAACTGCTATTCCTAACGGAATCAGGCTCGCAAGCAGGAATACGGTTTGCCAACTGACCGCTTCATAGGCTTCGTCGATAGTCAGTACACCCGACAGAATCATGCCCAGAGCACCTGTGAAAAGTGATATCGATAATTTATCAGTCAGGAAGAACAGGATCAGACCCAGAGCGAAAAACATCGCAGCAAAACGAACCTTGTTGGTTCGCAGCTCTTCATACTTATGATCTGTTGCAACGACCACATCGCGATTCTTGGACAGTTTGGCAAGATCTCGCCAACTTGCATGCACTACCAGGGTGTCGCCGGCTTTTAATATCACATCACGGAAATTGCGCTGAATCACCTGTTCCGCACGGTAGATTTGCAGAATGTTGGTACCAAAGCTGCGCCGGGGTTTTACATCGACGATACGTTTGCCAATAAGGCTCGAACCGGGCGGTACAACAACTTCGCCGATACCACTGTGCTGAGGGTTCAAAACATCAGCAAAGCGATCTGGCTCGCCACGCAATTCCCAGCCGTATTTTTCGCAGAATGCCTCGATCTGTTCGCGATCGCCCATCAGACCAATTGCTGTATTTACCCAGACTATCTCCTCCCTGTCCGGTGGAACCTTGACTACGTCCCCGCTAAATAGCGAAAGCATCAATGGCACGTCTTCGTACGTGGATTCGACCTGATGTATCGACATACCCGCCATAGGGGAGTCCACAGTCACGCGGGCTTCAAAGAGCTCACCCCTGATGCCATAAACGCGTTCAAAGTAATCGGACGCCCGCGATGTCCTCTGGCTGGCCGCTTCATTGACCGCTGGCAGTATGTATTTCCCGGCAACGATGAAATAGGCGATCCCCGAAAGCACCAGGGCAATGCCTATGGGTGTGACGGAGAACAGACTGAAGGTTTCCATTTTCTGTCCCGCTGGCATGGTTTGGTTTGCCGAGATCACCAGGTCGTTCAAAAGGATCAGCGGACTGGAACCGATCATGGTGGCAGTGCCGCCGAGGATGGCGCAAAACCCCATGGGCATTAAGAGCCTCGACATCGGAATGTTCGAGCGGCTGGAAATTCGACTAACGACAGGTAGGAACAGCGCGGCTGCGCCGATGTTTTGCATAAAGCTCGATATGAATGCCACGGTACCGGAGACCAGAGGAATTATCCGTGTTTCTGTCTTACCGCCTTGTTGCAGGATAAGAGACGCCAGTCTCGACATCAGCCCGGTCTTGTCCAGGCCGGCGCCGATAATCATGACGGCAATTATTGAAATGACAGCATTACTGGAAAAGCCACTGAACAAAATATCTGTAGAGATGAGTGGTTCCAACCCGGGAATCATGGTCGTGAGTCCCAGCATAACCATTACGGATATCGCCGCGACGTCAACTCTGACAATTTCAGACACGAAAAGATATATAGTCATCGCCAGTAGCGCGAGAACCACGATAATCTCTGTTGTCAGTGTCAAAGGGTCA